>JAEUHH010000091.1 GCA_016795505.1 Verrucomicrobiales bacterium
CACCTCGACAATCCGATTCCAGGCATCCCAGACGGGTTGGAAGCCTTTCGACCAATCCCCGTCGGTGCCGGGCACGGTCTTGGTGGCATTGCCCGCCCGGTCGTAGGCCAGCAGGGCGCTGCTGCCGTCGAGTTGAGTGAGTTGGTTGTCTTGGTTGTTGGCGCGGGTCTGGTCGAGTGCCACCGCACCGTCCTCATCCTTGCGGTAGCCGAGCCAGTTACCGGTGGGGTCGTAGCGAAAAGTTTCCGCTTCGCCGGGAACGCCGCCGATGGCGGAGCGGTTGGTGTTGAGGGTGCCCAGGGCGTCGCCGAGGACCTGGTAGAGGCTGTCGTAGCGGTAGGCCTCGTCCTGACTGGAGGGTGCGACGAGGTTCTTCTTCCACGTCCGATTGGAGGCGCGATTGTAGCCCCACTGCCAGCCGTCGATGATCGAGCTGCCAGAGGTCTTTTCCCAGCGCATCTCTTGCACTCGGCCGAAGCGGTCATAGCCATCGTAGGGATCACCGGCGTCGCCCTCGCTCCCGCCGCCGGGGCGCAGCATGGACATCTGAACGGCAGGCTGCGGGTAGGTGATGGAGACGTAGCGGCCGAGGCCGGCGCGGGTGTAGGCGACTTTGTTGCCACTTTCCCCTTGGATTGCGATTGAGTTTACAAGACTGAACAAATCATCGATGCTGTCAGCGGCCCCGTAGCCGATGGTGACGACCCGGCCGTTGGGGTAGGTGATCGATTCGCGTCGGGCGGTGTTGGCGCTCATGCGGGCTCAGGGTGCGGCGTGGGCGTAGGTGACCTCGGGGGTGGTGCCGGGATTGATGGTGTTCTTAAAAAGTCGATGTTGGATTGAGATGCGGATTTGTTTTGTAATCTGAAAATTCAAGACATTTCTTGCGTTGAGAAAATCGCATTCAAACGAATTCAGAGATTTATTTCGGTAAATCTCATCTTTTTTTGCGCTCTTTATCTAAAGTTGAAATAATCGAATTAATTCGATCTGTATCTTCAGTTTGAAGTAATAAATCGATGTAATAAGCTTTGATTTGTTCATTATATTCTATAATAAATAAGCTTTTGTTATTGAGGTTAGGTAGAAGTTTCTCGAATTCAGGCTCCCAGAATACTGGTACTGAAAAAATCTCAACAGGGTTAGAAAATTCCGAATAGAATGGCAGGTGCTGTGACCAATTGTACAGAACATTCGAGATTTTTAGTTCGGAGGCCGTGTATTTGATTTTTTCGATGTTAACCTCAGAATTAAAGCGAACTGATTCAAATTGCGTCCTTTTCTGAGATACGGTTCCTGTAATGATTATTGGTCTGCCGGTGCATAATCGATATTGAAAGTAATCGGTCGCCAATCCAATCGGGTCGGCGGCTTGTAGTGTCGCGAGAAAATATAGAATAATTGGCGGCAGCAGAAGGGAAGTGGTCATTATTGGTGATAGGTTTATGTTGTGGGCTAACCCATTCGTTCGATTTGCTTTTCAGTGTCCGGGAAATTTAGAAATTTATGCTTTATTTTTGGTGGCGCTAAATCTCCTTCTTCAGCTCCCTTGCAATCTGCGCATCCGCAGTCTGCGTCCGTCTCCTTGCATTTCATCGCATTCGCTTTTTTGACAGCAGTTTGCACTGCTTTTTGAAGCACAGAGTTTGTGTCTTTTTGATGGAAGCCGGTGGCGGTTCCTGTGGCATGCTTTTCTCCACATTTAACGCTTCCACAAAAGCACGGAAAAGTTACTTCAACTGAAATTTCGTAGCCGGCGTAAACGCGAATAAGCCCGAAAATATCGACGGAGTTTCCTGGACTATTGTTAGTGAATGCATATAAATTCATCCCGCCAGCTTCTTGAATGAGATCCCTATTAATCCATCGTCCCAGTTCCGGGACGTAGAAGCGGTAACCGTAGTTGAGCCATCCCGTTTCCTCGTCGCGGAACTGGCCCTGGAACCCGAACTCCCAGTCGTAGTCCGACCCGGTCTTTGGCGTGAAGTCCGCCGCCATCACCCGGCGCACGCCGAAGGCCGAATAGCCGTAGCGCTCCTGAACGGCTCCCGAGGTGTCCAGCACGGTCGTCCCGTTGAAGTAATCCATCGTCGCGTAGAGCCGCTCGTCGAGCGTGCCGTTCCCGTCGGTGTCGCGGTCCCGCAACACCAATTCGTCCCGGTGACCGGGGCGCTCGCCCCAGAGATACTGCCGGGCGGCAGTGGTGGCGGAATCGATCCGCTCTTCCAGTGGCTTCCACCGGTCGCTCCAGTAGGTATGGACGACCTCGCCGCCGGTTTCCCGGGTGATGCGGTCATGCAACAGTCGTCCGAGGGTGTCGCGATCGTAGGCGTGGATGGTTTCGTTCGGATCCTTGGTGTTGACGATTTCGCCCTGGCGGTTGTTGGCGTGCTCGATCTGCCTGTACGTCAGGGCATCGAACTTCGGCGGTTCGCCAGGGTACTGCCTTATCAGGGCCATAGGATCTGAGTATGAAATTTTTTAGATGGGGTCAATCAAAAAGTGATCTTTTCGCAGCTTTCCAAGTAGGTTTTTGAGAGTCGGCGCGGAACAGGCTGTCATGACTGATGGAAGTGCGCCTCAGTGAAAATCGTGCGATTGTCCGCGCACGGTGGCGGCGAAGGCGATGCCCTCGACGTGCTCGGTGTAGACGGAGGTGACGCCGTGCTGGATCTGGAGGCGGCCGGTGATGCGGAGAAAGGGCTCCTGGGTGATGACGAGCCGGTAGTGGTCGAACAGATCGCCATGGACGAAGGCGTTGGCGATGCCGGTCTCATCCTCCAGGCTGATGAAAACGTGGCCTTTGGCGGTGCCGGGGCGCTGGCGGCAGATGACGAGTCCGGCGATGATGACCTCGTCGTCGGGTTGGCCGGTGGCGAGGTCGCAGGCCCGCCGCACGCGGGGGTCGCGGTCGAGGTCCCCGCGCAGGTAAGCCATGGGATGACGCCCGGTGGTCAGGCCGAGACCGTCATAGTCGGCCTGGAGCCGCTCGATGGCATCCATGGGACGGAGGGGGGGAGATTTTGGATGTTGGATCTGGGATGTTCGATCTGGGATGTTGGAACGGGGGTTCTGGATCTCGGATGTTGGGTCGGGGATGTCGGATGTGGGATGTTGGAGGGCTCGGGAGAAGAGATCGTCCGGGTCGAGGGGGCGCTCGGTTTTCCACAAGGCCTCGCGCCGGTGTCCAGAGCCGGGCAGGGAGCGGAGGGCGCCGACTTTGGCGAGTACGCGGCGCTCATCCCGTCCGGGCTGGACCCGGAGCAGGAAATCCTCGATCGAGGCAAAGGAGGCGAGCCGTCGCTCGGCGATGAGCCGTGCGGCGGTGGTCCGGCCGAGGCCCTTCACCTGATTGAGGCCGAGCCGGATGATGCCGGGAGCGGGGTGATGCTGGATCTTGGATTCCGGTGCTTGGCTGTTGGGTTCGGAGATTTCCTCCACGGTGCACTCGACCTCGCTCACGGTGACATCGACGGGCCGCACGGCGAGGCCGCGGTGCCGGGCGTCCTTCACCAGGGTGGCGCGGGAGTAGAAGCCCATCGGCTGGTTGTTCAGCAGGCCGACGTAGAACTCGGCGGGACGGTGTACCTTCAGCCAGGCGCTGGCGTAGGCGATGAGGGCAAAGCTGATGGCGTGGCTCTCGGGGAAGCCATAGAGGGCGAAGCTGGAGATCGAGGCCACGATGCGCTCCTGCACGGCGGGGGATACCTGCTTGCGGTCCATGGCGGCGCGGAGCTTGGCCATCACCCTGGTCATGCGCTCGTTCGACCGGTGGAAGCTGATGGCCCGGCGCAGCTCCTCGGCCTCGGAGCCGTCGAAGTCGGCGGCGATCATGGCCATCTGCAGCACCTGCTCCTGGAACAGGGGCACGCCGAGGGTGCGTTCCAGAGCGGGGCGGAAGCGCTCGTCGATGCAGTCGACGGGCTCGAGGCCGTTGCGGCGGTTCAGGTAGGGGTGGACCATGTCGCCGGCGATGGGGCCGGGCCGGATCAGGGCGACCTCGACGCAGAGGTCGTAGAATTCCCGCGGCCGCATCCGCGGCAGGGTGGCCATCTGGGCGCGGGACTCGACCTGGAATACGCCGATGGTGTCGGCGCGGCAGAGCAGATCGTAGGTGGCGGGGTCGTCCTTCGGGATGGTGGCGAGGTCGACGGGCCGGCCGCGGGCGCGGCACAGCTCGACGGTATCCTGCATGGCGGCGAGCATGCCGAGGCCGAGCAGGTCGACTTTGATGATGCCGAGGTCCTCGCAGTCGTCCTTGTCCCACTGGACGACGCGGCGGTGCTCCATGGTGGCATTTTCCAGGGGTACGACGGTGTCGAGGCCGCGGTCGGAGATGATCATGCCGCCGGAGTGCTGTCCGAGGTGGCGCGGCAGGCTGTGGACGCCCTGGTAGAGCTGGATCAGGGCCGGGAGCCGGGGATGGGCGGTATCGAGGCCGGCTTCGCGGACGCGCTCGCGGAGATCGGCTTCGTCATGGTGATGGCTGCTGCCCCAGGCGTCGGAGAAGCGGTTCAGGGTGTCCGTCGGGATGTCGAGGACCTTGCCCATCTCGCGCATGGCGGAGCGGCCGCGGTAGGTGATGACATTCGCCGTCATGGCCGCGCCGCGGGGGGCGTAGCGGTGGAAGACGCCCTGGATGACGGTCTCGCGGCGCTCGCCGCTGGGCAGGTCGAGGTCGATGTCGGGCCAGGAATTCCGCCCCTCGGAGAGGAAGCGCTCGAAGAGCAGCTTCTGCCGGATGGCGTCGACCGCGGTGATGCGGAGGCAGTAGCAGACGGCGGAATTCGCCGCCGAGCCGCGCCCCTGCACGAGGATGCCACGGGAGCGGGCGAAATTGACGATGTCCTGGACGATGAGGAAATACCCGGAAAAGCCGAGCTTGGCGATGAGGCGCAGTTCGTGGTCGAGCTGCCGGCGGATGGCGGGAGTGATGCGGGGCCAGCGCTCGCGGGCGCCCCGGTAGGCCTGCTCGCGCAGGAAGCTGGCGGCGTCGTGGCCGACCGGCACGGGGTAGTCGGGGAAGCGGTAGCCGAGGTCCTCGAGAGTGAACTCGATGCGGTCGGCGGTGCGCCGGGTATTGGCCAGCAACTCGGGATGGTCGGGGAAGAGGGCGGCCATCTCGGCGGGACCTTTGAGGTGGCGTTCGCCATTGCGCGAAAGCAGGGTGCCGGCGGCATCGAGGTGGGTGTGGTGGCGCAGGCAGGCAAAGGCATCGGCGACGATGCGACCCTGTCTGGTCGCCGATACAACACTGTTCGATGCGATGGCGCGCAGTCCGTGGGCGGCGGCGAGATCGAGGAGGCGGCGGTTGGTCCACTCCTCGCCGCGCACCCGGTGGCGCTGGATCTCGACGAGGACGTATTCCTTGCCAAAAAGGGCGATGAGGCGGCGCAGGCGGTCCGCGGCGAGGGCGTCGTCGCCGGTGGCCAGGGCGCGTCGGATGGGGCCCTCCTCGTCACCGGTGAGGGCGATGAGGGTGCCGGGCTCGATGAACTCGGCCAGCTCGCTCCAGTGGACACGGCTGTCCTTGCGGCGGTTCAGGTGCTCGGCATCAGGCACGCGGGCGGTGCGGTAGCGGAGTCCAGCCTCGGCGACGCGGGTGACATCGGCGGGATCGAGTCCGCGCAGCTTGGCGTGGGTGAGGAGCTGGCAGAGACTCTGGTAGCCGGTGCGGGTGCGGACCAGGACGGGCAGGGCCAGCTCGTCGTCGAGGGTGATCTCCGCCCCGACGAGGGCGCGAAAGCCGCCGCCGGCTTCCTGGGCGGCGTGATGGGCACGGGCCGAGCCATAGAGCCCGTCGCGGTCGGTCAGGGCGAGGGCCGGGCAGCCCAGCTCCGCTGCCCTCCGGGCCAGCGTCTCGGGATGGGAGGCGCCGCGGTGGAAGGAAAAGGCGCTGCGGGCGTGGAGTTCGACGTAGGACACGGGGCGGCTCGGGTGGGGAAGCGGAAAAAGGGGTGAAAGATACGTGTTCATCTGTTCAGTTTCAAGTCCCGGCGACCTCCCCCTGCCGGCAGCCGACCCCGGCCTTGCCGGAAAGCCCAACCGGGTCGTCATTGTGGGAAATCGCGCCGCCCATTCCCTTCCCAACCGGGCGGCTTTGCCTGCGCCCCACCCGCTCTGTCACCCTCCATGCACCGTCCTGCGACACCAGGCCAAGTCCGCCGCATCCTGTGGGTCTCCGCGGCCTATCTGTCGGTGGCGGCGGTGTTTATCGGCCGGGACCGCAATTTCGAGTTCCTCATCTACCTGGCGGTGATGACGGTGATCATCGTGGCGGTGCTGGCGGTGAACCGCCGGGCGGGGCTCAGCGCCACGCTGCTGGCGGGATTCAGCTTCTGGGGACTGCTGCACATGATCGGGGGACTGGTGCCCATCCCACCGCACTGGCACAGCACGGACACGTCGCCGGTGGTTTACAATTGGCGGCTCATTCCCGGCTATCTGCGCTACGACCAACTGGTCCACGGCTTCGGTGTGGGCCTGACGACCTGGCTCATCTGGCAGGCGCTGAGCGTGCGGGTGCGGGGCCACGATGGCGGTCCGCTGCAACCGACCCCGGGGATGCTGGCGGTGTGCGCCACGGCGGGCATGGGATTCGGCGCGCTCAATGAGGTGGTGGAATTCATCGCCACCCTCATCCTGCCCAGCACCAATGTCGGCGACCACGTCAACACCGGCTGGGATCTGGTGGCCAATCTCGTGGGTGCAACCGTGGCCGGGCTGGTCATCCACGCGGTGAGCCGCTGGCGGGCGGCGCGGGAGGGCTGACCGATCGTCACGGCGCCGCGGCTTTCGCCTCACGATCGAGGTGCCCACTGCCGCAGCAGCGCGGCAAAGGCGGCCTCGTCGTAGCTGCCGTTTCGCTCCAGCTTTCCGGTATCCTGGGAATGCAGCAGCCGGCCGTCGTGGTCGAGGATGAACAGATGCGGGTAGGCTTCGATCGGGCCGAGGGGATTGAGAAAGCCGGTGTTGGAGACTTCGTCGCTCACGGTGACTTTCTGGACCACATAGCTCCTGGCGAGGATGGCGGCGACGGTGGGATTCGACTCGATGAATTTCCCCATCGCGCGGCACCACGGACACCAGTCGCCGCCAGCGATGATCAGAATGCGGCGGTTCTCCCGTGCGGCGATGGCTTTGCCCTTTGCCAGATCGGCATCGGGATCGGCCTTCGGGTCGTAGGTCGCGGCGGTGTAGACGAGTTTCGGCGCCTCGGCGGCGACCAGCATGGCCGGCACGAGGAGCCAAAGGCAGGACAGCAGGGTGAGGAGACGGACATTCATGGCGGGGGAAACAGCGATTCGGGCCGGCCTGCGTCGCGGGCGAGCCGGGCGATGGCTCCGGCGACGACCGTTTCGGCCTCGGGAGCGAAAAAACCGATGCCACCGGCATAGAGGCCGCGTGTCTCATAGCCGCCCTCGCGCAGCACACGCGCGCTCGGCAGGTAGCCGTAGACATCGTGACAATAAGCCGAGATCCACAGCCGCGATCCGCCCAGCGCGCTCTCGAGGAGGGTGACGTAGTCCACCACCACCTCGCCGGAGAGGCCAATCCAGGTGAGATCGTCACTGAATTGCCACACGGAGAACGGAGCGCGGTAGGCGGTCGGCAGCGACTCACCCGCAGCGCGGCGGCGCTCGATCTCGGACGCGACGAAGCCCCGCCAACTGCCGCCGGGCTGGAGCTTCATCGCCGCGAGGGCTTTCCCGTCGGGTGGCGGCTGGAGGGGCAGATCCACCTCGGCGAAACGCGTCGTCAGCGGTCCCGAGACCGGCGACCAGGCGTCGGGATCGGCCAGCAGCCGGCCAATCTCGTCACCCAGGGCCCGGCCGTGAGCCTCGGACATCTCGAGCGTGCCACGCGGATGAGGATTGGCGTCACCGGCACAGCCGAGGGTGAACAGCGCGGTCACGCCCGGGTGCGCCTCCTCGACCATCTGCTGCGCATAACCGGCATAGTCACCTGAAATCCGGTAAAAATCGCCACCCAGCGTCGTGTTGTGGCAGGCCGCCTGGAACAACACCGCGAGCAACCGGCCGTCCGGCGCGGTGATGCGCAGGGCCGGCACGCTGCGATCCACCGGGCCGCGGGGATTCACTCCCAGCACCACGCCGCGGTCGGCGGTGGGCTCGCGGCGGTTCATCACGAAAGCCGCAAGACCCGTGGCCTGGCTGAGGCGGGCCGGCTGGGTGCAGCGTCCGAGCGCCTCGATGGCGAGCGCCGCCAGCTTTTCCTGCAGATCCCGGGTGTAGGCGGCCTGACGCGTGGCCTGGGAAGCATCCATCTTCGTCGTCGGATCAGCCGACAGGGTCAGCATCGGGCCGGTGTGGGTGTGCGAGGCGCTCAGCAGGATGTCGGCCCGGTCGATCCCGGTGGCTGCCGTGATGCGTTCACAGACCGGACCGGCCACCTCGGCGGTCAGACCGATCAGGTCGGTGGTCAGGATGACGGCCCGGTGACCGTCGGCATCCTGCAGGGCCAATGCTTTCGCATGGAGGGGCGCGGCGACACCCTCGTGGGCCCGATCGCGCGAGGCATAGCCGGCGAGGAAGACCGGTTCCGCCGGAGTGATGTCGGCCGCTGCGAGACCGATCTGCCAGTCGGCCCGGGCCTCCTGCTTCGCGGCGTGGCCGTGCCACACGAACCCCGCCGCGATGAGCGCAGGCAGACCGGCGAGCACGAGCCATCTGGGGCGCGGGGCGGTCATCAGATCCATTCCCTTTTGCGGAAGTACCAGAACATGCCGATCGAGATCAGCCCGAAGACGACCCACAGCGCCGGATAAGCCCAGGCTGGCTGGAGTTCCGGCATGTGGTGGAAATTCATCCCGTAGACACCGGCGAGGAAGGTGAGCGGCAGGAAAATGGCCGAAAAGGACGTCAGCACCTTCATGATTTCGTTCATTCGGTGGCTGGCCTGGGAGAGAAAGAAATCCCGGAGACCGGAGGCGTTTTCCCGCAGATCCTCGGTCTGCTCCAGCACGTGGACGGCGTGGTCGTAGAGATCGCGAAAGTAGGGTCGCGTCGCCGGCGTGATCAGGTCCGACTCGGACCGGTGCAGGATGGTGGCGATGTCGCGGATGGGCCGCACCAGCCGGTGCAGGGCCGAGACTTCCTTTTTCAACTGATACAGCTCGGCGGCTTTCACGGAGTTCGGATCATCCTCGAAACGCTCCTCGAAGTCGGCGATCGCCTCGTCCACCCCGTCCATGACGGTGAAGTAGTGATCGACCACTGTGTCCAGCAGCGCCCAGGCGAGGTAATCGGCTCCCGATCGGCGGATGCGACCGGTGACGCCCGTCTGGATGCGCTGAAACACCGGGTCGAACACCGGCGTCGGCGCTTCGAGAAAGGTGATCACCGACGTGTCGGGCAGCAGCAGCAGCGAGAACTGCTGCACCTCGACAGAGTGCTGCTCGGCATCGAAATGCAGCAGCTTCGTCACGACAAAGACGTAGTCGTCGAATTCCTCGATCTTCGGGCGGCAGTGGGTGCTCAGGATGTCCTCGAGGATCAGCGGGTGGATGTGAAAGGCTTCGCCCAGTTGGGCAATGCGCTCCGGGTCATGCAGGCCGGTGACCTGGATCCAGGTCACTTCGCGCGTGTCGGCGAAGCGCAGGCACTCCGACACATCCTCGGTGGCGATGCACTCGGCTTTCTCCTCATCGTACTCCGTCGCGGTGAAAATCACCTTGTCCACCCGCTGCTCGCCGAGGTGGAGCAACAGTCCCGGCGATTGGCCGGGTGATTTCAACGGATGCGAGGCCGGGCGCAGCCACCGGTCGAGCCGGAAGAGGGTGAAGTCGGGCTTGGGCAGATTCATCGGAGCGGGTGACGGGCCGACGATAGCGCCGGATTGCTCCGTCACCAATGCGGAAGATGCCGCCAGGATTTCCGCCGCCGCGTCATTTCGCCACCGCCACCGCGGCATCGGGCGCAGGGGCACCGGGATAGCCCTCGAGAGTGTCGATCAGAATCTCGCGGATCTTCTCCCGCTCCGAGGCGGCGAGGTGGTCGCCCAGTTTTGACTCGCCCGAGGCGGTGAGGATACCGTCGAGCCGGGCCAGCAGCACCTGTTTCAACTCGACTGGCAGATTCCGGAAGGAACTGGAGTGGATCATGTAGCTGCAGCGGTATTTGAAGAGCCGGTCCAGCAGCTGGAAATCCCTCAGCGAGCGCCCCTGACTGCCGGGGATGGCCGCGTCCTGAAAGGCCGCCATGAATGGCCCCTTCGAGTCGATCCCGCCCTCGGGCAGCGGCGCCTCGTCGCGGAAGAGCAGCGCCTCGATGATGTTGTCGGCTTGGTGGCTGATGATGCGTCGGCAGGAGTCGCTCAGGGCGTCGGGATCGTCCACGCCCAGTTCGCGGTTCAGTTGCCGGCTCCGGTAGAGGGCCGACCGGACTGTGTAATCGCCCTCGATGAAGCGATTGTGGACCGCGATCTGGTGCTCCATCACCATCAGCGCCACGATATCGCTGGTACCGAGCAGGTAGTCCGAGGTGTCGAAAAACTTGTCCAACTCCGTCACGTTGGCGCCTTCATCGCGGTCGAAGGTGGCCCGTCCGTCCGGCATCGGCTCCGAGAAAATGTTGCCCAGATGCCGGGCGGCCCCGTGGTAGCCGGTGACATACCAGCCACCCCAGCGTTCCTCAAAGGGCGTCGCGTGATCGACCTGAAAGCTCCCCGCGGAAAAGATCGGCTGCCCCGACTTGTCCACATAGAGCGAGCGCACCGTCATGCCCGGCCGGCCGCCGGTGCGGCTCGAGGCGTGGCAGGAGAAACACTCACCCGACTCCCGGAACACCTCGATCTTGCCCGCCGCCGGATCGCGCTCCAGCAGGTAGAAAACCGCCCCGAGCTTCGGATCCGCCGAGATGATCTCGTATTTGTCGCTGCCATGTGACCAGCCGAAATAGATGTCCTCGCTGAAATAGAGCGCGCGGGGCTGGCGGGGATTGATGTGCGAGTTTTGCAGGCTCGTCTTCGAAAAAACGAGCACCTGGGAGGCGGCGGGAATCTCCAGCGCCTTCAGCAGCTCACCGACGAAGGCCTTTTCCGGCAGCTTGGCGTCGAGAGCGATCCGTCCGGCTTTCAGATCGTCGCGGAGTCGGGCGATGCGGTCGGTCGGTTCCGTTTTCGAGTAGTTGATCGGCGGCAGCTCGAACGCTTCGTCCGATGCGGTCGCGAGGACCGGGAAGGAGGCGGCCAGCGCCGCCGCGGCGAGTCTGATGCAACAGGGTATGATCGGAGATGACACAGGGTTGGATCGGTGGATGAGTTCCGGAGCCGCCATCAGGCCGCAGGCTGCTCCGCTGGGGGTGGGTCCGCGCCTCCCAAAAGGGCGAGGACCTGGGGACGATTGACGACGATATCGGCCAGGGTGTACTGGTCGAGGGTATCGAGAAAAGCCTGGGTGGCATCGGCGAGCGCCCCGCGCAGCACGCAGATCGGCGTGAGCCGGCAGCGGTTGGCGCCCCGCTTTTTCTGGAAGCACTCCGCCATCACGAAGCCCGGCTCCGTCGCCTGGACGATCTCCGAGATGCGCACCGTGGCCGGGTCCTTGCCGAGGCGGATGCCGCCGCCCCGACCGCGCGTATTTTCCAGATAGCCGAGGTGGCCCAGCTTGCGCACGACCTGGATGAGATGGTTCCGCGAAATGCCGTAGGCCTCCGCCAGTTCCGTCAAAGAAACTTGCCGGGGCGACCGGGCTGCGGCATAAATCAGGACCCGCAACGAGTAATCCGTGAACGTGCTGAGATGCATTTACGTGCTTGAAAGGTGTACTCTATATGCAACAATTGCACCATGGCGCGATCGAGTCAACATCACATCGTGGGGCTTCTGGCCCTGATTTCTCCCGCGATTTCCACCCTTTTGGCTGAGGAGGGCGTGCCCGAGGCCGCCGCGACGGGTGCGGCCGATCTCGCCGCCGGAGCCACCCGCTACCAGCAGGTTTGCGCCCAGTGCCACGGGCCGAAGGGCGAGGGCAACTTCGAGTTGAAGTCGCCGTCCATCGCCGGCCTGCCCGATTGGTACGTGGCCATCCAGGTGGGCAAATTCCAGCGCAACTGGCGCGGCGCCAAGCCGGAGGATGTGCCCGGCCATCTCATGCACGCCATCGCCCAGGCGCTCGACCCGGTGGGGGTGCGCGATGTGAGCGGCTACATCGCCTCGCTGGAGCTGATCCCGACCCAGCTCACCCTGAAAGGCGGCGATGCCGAGCGCGGCGCCGAAATTTTCCGCGAGCGCTGTATGGAGTGCCACCGCTACAACGGACGGGGCGAGCCCGCCTTCCGCAGCGCCCAGCTCATCGGGTTGCAGGACTGGTACCTGCTGTCGCAGATGAAGAAATTCCGCGAAGGAGCCCGTGGGGGGCACGCGGAGGATGTCTACGGCAACAAGATGCACCGCATCACCGAGCGCATGACCGACGAAAGCTTTCTGGACATCGCCACCCACATCTCTGATCTGGCTAAGCGCTACGCGAAGGAAAAGCCGCGCAATCGCTGAGCCAGCCCCCGGCTCACGAAGCGCCCTTGCCGCCTTTCCCACCGCCGCGCTTTCCCTTGCCGGCCGTGTAGCTGACCGGGCGGCGCTTCCCCGGAGTCGCGAGCAACGGCTGGCCGGTCTGTTTCTTCAGTTCGTTGATTTGATCGCGGATCAGCGCGGCCCGCTCAAACTCCAGCTTCTGCGCGGCGACCTGCATCTCCTCCTCCAGTTCGCGGATCACATTGACCGTGTCCAAGTCGGTGCCCGAGTCGCGGAGCACCCCGCTCTCGACCTCCTGACCGCGCACATAGACACGCAGGCTGTCCTGCACCGCCCGCTTCACGCTTTGCGGGGTGATGCCATGCGTTTCGTTGTACTCGACCTGCTTGCGGCGGCGGTATTCGCTGATGTCGAGCAGGGACTGGATCGACTTCGTGACCTGATCGGCAAACAACACCACTTCGCCCTCCACGTGGCGCGCCGCCCGGCCCGCGGTCTGGATCAGGCTCGTCTCGGAGCGCAGGTAGCCCTCTTTGTCCGCATCCAGGATGCAGACCAGACTCACCTCGGGCAGGTCGAGGCCCTCGCGCAGCAGATTGATGCCCACGAGGATGTCGAATTCCGCGGAGCGCAGCCCGCGCAGGATCTCGACCCGCTCGATGGCGTCGATGTCGGCATGGATGTAGCGCACCTTCAGCCCGGTGCCGCGCAGGTAGTCGGTCAGATCCTCCGCCGTGCGCTTCGTCAGCGTCGTCACCAGCACCCGCTGGCCGATCTCGATGCGCTGGCGGCACAACTCGATGGTCTCGTCGATCTGGTGCTTCAGGGGGCGCAGGGTGATCTTCGGATCCAGCAACCCGGTGGGCCGGATGATCTGCTCCACGATGAGATCTGTGCCCGGCTTGGTCGGATCGAAGGCCTCGACCGGCTGGGCGCTGCCGGAGATGCGGGGCAGGCGCTCCGGCACCGTCTCCTCCTCGCCGATGCGGGCGCGCTGGTGCGGGATGTAGCCCTTTTGCCCGGCCTTCGAGTTCTGGATCTCGAATCGGGCCGGCGTGGCGCTGACGTAAAGCTTCCGCTTGGTCAGGGCCATGAATTCGTCGAACTGGAGGGGCCGGTTGTCCAGTGCGCTGGGTAGGCGAAAGCCGAAGTCCACCAGCACCGACTTCCGCGAGCGGTCGCCCTCGTACATCCCCCCCACCTGCGGCACGGTGGCATGCGACTCGTCCATGATGGTGAGGTAGTCACCGCGGAAAAAGTCCAGCAGCGTCCCCGGACGCGAGCCCGGAGGCCGGCCGGTGAGGTGGCGCGAGTAATTCTCGATCCCCTGGCAAAAGCCCATTTCCTGCATCATTTCGATGTCGTACTCGGTGCGCTGCTTGATGCGTTGGGCCTCCAGCAGCCTGCCCTGGGACTCGAACTCCTCCACTCGCGCCTTCAGCTCCTCGCGGATGGCCTTCACCGCCCGCGCCATCTTGTCCGCCGGCGTGACGAACTGCTTGGCCGGATAGAAGGTGAAGCCGTCGAGCTTCGAGTGCGCGTGTCCCGTCAGCGGATCGAAGGCGCTGATGCGGTCGATCTCGTCGCCGAAGAACTCCACCCGGATCGCCTCCTCGTCGAGGTAAGCCGGATAGACCTCCACCACGTCGCCCCGCACCCGGAAGTGGCCGCGGGAAAAGGCGATGTCATTGCGCTCGTAGAGGATGCCCACGAGGCGCTTGAGGAACTCATCGCGATCCAGCTCCTGCCCCACCGCCACCGGGATCATCATCGCCTCATAGTCCTCCGGCGAGCCGAGGCCGTAGATGCACGACACGCTGGAGACGACAATGACATCGCGCCGCGTCAGCAGCGCGCTCATCGCCGAGAGGCGCAGGCGCTCGATCTCGTCGTTGATGGACGAGTCCTTCTCGATGTAGGTGTCTGTTCGCGGGATGTAAGCCTCGGGCTGGTAGTAGTCGAAGTAGGAGACGAAGTATTCGACCGCGTTGTGGGGGAAGAAATTCTTGAACTCCGAGTAGAGCTGGGCCGCCAGGGTTTTGTTGTGGGACATGATCAACGTCGGCTCGCCGATCTGGGCGATGACATTGGCCATGGTGAAAGTTTTCCCCGATCCCGTCACTCCGAGCAGGGTCTGGTGGGTGTTGCCCGCCCGCAGCGACTTGACCAGCTTGGCGATGGCCTGAGCCTGGTCGCCCTGCGGGCTGTAGTCGGATGCGAGTTGGAAGGGGATGTCGGACACGGCGGGGAGCTAAAGGGCGGATGGTCGCCCGCGCAAATGTTCCCTCCCGGCGGGTGGGGGGGCTGATATCCGATGCGACAGGGTTGGATCGGAGATCAGACCCTGTACCATCGGAAAGAGAAGCCAGCAGCCGGTCCCGATTCAAATGTAACGGTTGACGGGCGACGATTTTTTTCTCAGGATCGCGGGGTGGTCGCTTTCGCGTTGGCGCAACCGACGAACCGACTGTTTGTGAACCGAGAGAAAAATAATGAAAACGCTGTCCTGTCTCACTGTATTCACTGCCTGCTCGCTGGTCCTCGCCGGCGAGGCCGGAGCCCAATTCACCGGGCACTATCCGATGGGGGTCGAGGGCGTAAAGGGCGGCACGCTGCCGCCTCCGGGCCTGTATCTGCGGGATTACAATCTGTTCTATGGGGCGGATGATCTCGCGGTGGCGGGCCTGCCGCCGGGATTTGTCTTCGACATCGAGGCGGTGGCTTTGGCACCGCGGCTGGTGTGGATCTCGGAGATGAAGCTGCTGGGCGGCTACTACGGGGCGGATGTGCTGGTGCCTTTCGGCTATGTGGAGTGGGAGCAGGGCATCGCGGGTGCGCCGGGCTATGCGGCGGACGACTATTTCGGGATCGGAGACATCTTCGTGGAGCCGGTGACGCTCTCGTGGCACGGCGACCGCTACGACGCGGGAGTGGGCTACGGCTTCTGGATCCCGTCGGGCGATTTCGACGCGGCACGCCCGGCACTGCTGTGGAAGGGATTCTGGTCGCACATGTTCACGGTGGGCACGACCTGGTATCCGGATGCGGAGAAGACGTGGTCGGTTTCACTGCTGAACCGCTACGAATTCCACCACGAACACGAGGACTCCGGCATCCGGCCGGGTCAGACACTGACGATGGAGTGGGGGCTGAGCAAGGCGCTGACGAAGACGCTGGAGCTGGGTCTGAGTGGCTATTACCAGCAGCAGACGACGGGCGACAGCGGAGTCGGCGCGAGCGGGGTGAAGGATCACGTGGTGGCTCTGGGGCCAGAGGTGAATGTCTTCTGGCCAAAAGCCGGGCTGTTCACGTCGCTGCGATACAACCATGAAATCGATGCGCAGGACCGCCCGGAAGGGCACTCGGTCACGCTGACACTGACGAAGGGATTCTGACCGGCGGGCTGGCTCACCGGGCCATTTTGGCGTAACAGCGACTGATGGGAATGCCCACGTAGCCGAGGAAGGCGGGAATGGGGAAGTAGCCTTCTGATTCGTAGAGCGCCCGGGCTTCGGCGTTGTTGCAGCCGGTCTCGAGGACGAGCGTGCGGAATCCCTGGCGGCGGGCTTCCTCCTCCAGGTGGCGGAGGATCTGGCGTCCGACGCCGCGCCGCCGGGCGCTGTGCCGGACGAACATGCGTTTGATCTCGACGCAGGTCTCATCGATGGGCCGGAAACCGCCGCAGCCGAGCGGGGCGTGGCCGGGCTCGCGGACGATGACGAAGTAGCCGCCGGCCTTTTCGAAAGCGGCGACATCGATGCCGTTGATGGTGGACCCGGGATAAAGACCGGCGATTTCCCGGTCGAGCTCGTCGATCAACTCGCGGGCTTCGGCCGTGCCGGGGCTGACGACTTCGATGGTCATGGATCGGAGCGATTCGGCGGGGCGTGCCCAGCCGGAGATCAGGATGAACGGCAGACGGTCGGCTGCCGTTGGTCAGGCACTCTGGCCGCAATCGCGCCCGGCCGCAAGCCTGCGATGTTGTTTTTAGGGTAACAAGGGGTGGCGGGCCGGAGGGGAAATCCGGTCGGTCCGAAGAGCCGCCGGAGTCGGGCCGGGCACCTCGAAACCGTCGCTTCACCCGATCTGGGGGCGGTCTATGCCTATCATCCCGGCTCGAGCCTCATCGCGGGGATCGAGCACACCTTCGGCGTCGGCATCGGTGGCAGCCCGGTGGCCCCGTGACAACGACGCACTGGACCGCCTGGAAAGCATCGGCTACACTGCGAGTGACCAGACCGCTCCCGTGACCGCGCACGCTCACCTCTACGAGGCCGCCAACCGCCGCACCCGGGCGAGGCGGGAGGATGGCAACCTGCTCAGCGACGGGCGCTGGGCCTACACGTGGGACGCTGACAACAAACACTTCGGCATGGGGACCCATCCCGTGGCCGTGGCGGCCGGCGCGCCGGAGGAAAAGTATCAATTTGATTACGACAGCGGCTGGCGGCGCATCCGGACCCGGGTGTGGCGCTGGGACGAGGAAAAGCTGGGCGACGAAGCCGACACCTTGGGCGCGTGGGTGATGGTGCGGGACGAGCGGACGGTGTATGACGAGTGGAACCCCGTGGCGCAGATCGACGCGGCGGGCCAGGTGGTGCAGCGGCACCTGTGGGGCACGGACCTGAGCGGATCGATGCAGGGAGTTGGCGGCGTGGGTGGCCTTCTCGGCACCTGGGACAATGGCGCGACGACCCGCGACGGCAGCGAACCGGGCGATGCCGTGGCGCGGGTCTGGGTGTGCGCGTATGACGGCAACGGCAATGTCAGCGCGGCGATCGCTGCCACGGTCGCGGGTGGTGGCGGCGGCGGAAATGGCGGCGGAGCCGGCACGGTGCGGGTGGCGCGCTACGACTACGACGCCTTCGGCAAGACGCTGGCGACGTGGGGCGACGGGGCCGTGGCGGAGGCGAACCGGTATCGCTTCTCGACCAAGCCGGAGGACGGGACGGGGTTGTTGGATTACGGGTATCGGTATTTGGACACGCGGCTGGGGCGGTGGGTGTCGCGGGATCCGATTGGGGAACAGGGCGGGGTAAATGTTTGTGCAATGGTCCTGAACGATCCGATTAACATGCTTGATTATCTGGGTCTGGAAACTCGTCCGATGCCGCCAAAAATTTTCATAATCGAACAGAAATTTGTCAACACTTCATGCAATTGCGTTGATTTAGTCGTTTTATATAAGCGGGAAGGGGACGCGCTTTCGGGGAATCAAAATTGGAAACGAGATTCAGATGGAAATCCGATCGTTGATCTCGTATCAAACGACTTCAAACCATCGGTTTCGGGGCATATGTATTTTTCACTTCGTGACAAAGGTGGGGATTCCTGCGAAAATACGTGTGAGGTTTATTCATTGGAGGTAAAATGCGACCCTCCGCGGGGCACCTCGCCAGATGGCGCCAGCATTACTCCTTTTAATATCGATATCATTTGGACGCCCCGAAAATACGTAGGCCAGATAAGTCAAGACAAGGGTAAATATACGGTAACAATCAAAGTTTCCCCGAGTTGGGCGCACAGGTTTTCAAATGATTTGAATTTAGAGTGCTTCAAGAGGGAGTTTTCGATATGAAATTCCTGGTTTTAATAACATGCCTTATAGCGGCAATCTCATCAATAGCTGTGAGGAGCAGTTACCGCACAGATCACGTAATTTTATCCTGTCAGCGCTGTTCTGCTGAGTTGCAGCTAAGCGGCGGCGTTGTCCATTTCGGCATTGGATTAGGTGATTGGATGATCAATTCAATGGATACTTATAATAGGCGAAGCCAGATAGATATATTTTGCTTTCGAATTGGTAAAAGCGATGAGACGTCTGTTACTTCATTTTATCTTCAAATGGGGATGTTTTATCTCATGGTTCCAATTTTTCTGGCGAAGGCCTACCGTTCTGTGAGGATTTACTGCCTCCGCCGGTCAATGGGTTTTCGCTGACGCACCGTCAGTGGCTAGTAGTCTGTCAGAGCAGAATTAGCAAATTAGAGAATTTAGAGGGACAGGAAAACTATTGGGAAAACTATTGGAACGCCCCGGCTTTGTTCCTGAGAATCAGTAATTCCCAGAGATTCTCGATCTCCCGATCGAACCCTGTTCCCTCTCCGATCGCACCCTCTTTCATCGGATCTTCTACCTATCGCCGCGCCCAAGACACTGGCGCGGCGCACGGGCTTCTCCGCCAGCTTGGGCGGCGCGTCCCTGCAAAGTGTCGCCTAAGGCTATGACGGCTTCGGGCGCCTCGAAACCGCTGACTCGGCCGCTGGCATCCCTCCGGGATGCTCGGTGTGATTCCCGTCCGATCCGGCGGTGTCGTCGCTACGCTCCTCAACCGCCGGCTAATGGCGGTGATGCCTCCGGCATCTTTTCTGCCGGAAACACCAAGCTGCACCGACGAACCGTCTTCGTCCCGTGGGGATCAGGATGCGCGACAGCGGGGCCTGCTCACGATTGGCACCGACGAACCGTCTTGATCCCCTGGGGATCAGAAATTTAGAGGGACAGGACGACTCTTGGAAAGACCCTGCTTTGATGTTGAGAATCCGCGATTCCCAGAGATTTTCGAACTTCTGATCGGCCCAGGTTCCCTCTGTGATACGATCCTCTTTCACCTCAGTTCCGCTCCGCCGCCTCCGCCGTGCAGCCCGCCGATGTCACCCTTTGGTTTTACCATCCCGCCAGCGGGCAATTGATGGGGGAACGCGAGTTATCCCTGGTGCGATAACTTTGGCCAAACGCCGCCCGGCGCCCATCTTGACATCATTGCTGGCAATGCTAGCATACGCACCATGGGCAATACGCTGACGATTCGCAATCTGGATGAGGGAGTGAAGCAGAAACTGCGCGAGCAGGCGGCGCGGCACCAGCGCTCGATGGAAGCCGAGGCGCGGGAGCTTCTGGCGCGGGCCTTGGAGATTGGAGAGACTTTGTTCCCGCCCCGCACGAAGGAGGAAATGAGAGAACGGCTTCAAGCGGTCCGAGGAATCTGGAAGGATCGCGCGGGGGGCCGGAATACCGATGACATCATGAGAGAACTCCGTGGCGATGACTGAAAGTTCCTGGGCCATCGTAGACACAAACGTGCTGCTGGATGTGATCGAGCAGGACGCCCGCTGGGCCGATTGGTCTCAAGAGCAGATCGTGCAACACGCGAATCGGTTGATGGTCAACCCATTGATTTACACGGAGCTTTGCTACGAGGCGGGAAGTGCGGAAGACGTGGATGCCATCCTTCTGACACTGGGGCTTCGCTACGAGGAATTGCCACGCCAAGCCTTGTTTCTGGCCGCGCGAGCCTTTCGGCTTTACCGCGGGCGTGGAGGAACCAAGGCGGCACCGCTCCCGGATTTTTTCATTGGTGCCCACGCAGCCGCGCTCGGGACTCCGATCATTACCCGGGACGTAGCTCGTTACCGGACGTATTTCCCGAACGTGGAGCTAATCTCCCCTTGAGGGGTTTTTGCCCTGAATTGATGATTTCGCATGCTCCGCTTAGGGGGAGATCGCGATAGGGACTGCCGTTGCCGGCGGCCCCCCCACCCCGCCCAAATCCGGACGAGAAGCACTCCTTCATCCGCTTCTTGACTTGACTCCCGCAGCGCGAACAAAATTCCTGGATCGATGGATAGCAGACGAAGACCACCGGCTCGCCCCCACAGGGCAGGGCGAAGGCGACGAGATGCTTCTCCCGACTTTTGGCCATCTGAAACCCGCAATCCGGACGGGCGAGTCTGCGGGGGTGGGGGCATCCCACCGCAAAATGATTTGAATCCCGACGACCGGGCAGTTTACACTCTCGATGACATAGCCCTCGAAGGGATAAAGGGCTTGGAAGTTCTTGATTTTCACAACACCTTCAAAGCCGCTCTTCGGGGTCGCGTCTCCTCAAAAATCCGCCGATTTTGCTCTGCAATCTTGAAAGAACACCATAAAATATCAGAAGAGACATTGACATGTTAGCTAAGAATTCGCATACAAAAAGCCGGCCAATTGGCTTGCCATCTTCATCTCTGAGCGCATCAATAAACGTCGCGTGAAAGACAGACGATGAACTGCTAGAAACAGACTTTACCAAAAGTGAGAGAGGAGTAGATTAAAATGAAATGGGTTTTGGTGTCGTCTTTGGCGTTCTTTGCAACTTTAGTAACTTTGCAATCCGAGGAACGATTTTCGGACTACAGGGCGAGTGTTATTCTTGGAGAGACGATCTCTTTTCCCGACTTTGATTTAGCCGCCATTTCATTCGAAATGGCGGCTGTTCCCGGGGGTGAGTTCAAACTGGGCTCGAGGGAAAAATATTTAGACGCTCCCCAGCGATTCTTGCCCAACCCCTTGGTGCGTGTTCGAATTTCTCCTTTTTGGATTTCAAAATTCGAAGTGTCTACGTTGCAATATACTTCATGGCTGATGACATCCGCTGATGGGAAGGACGGTTCAATTCCTCGGGGGATTCCTCCCGGATGTTCGGAATTGGAAACTGGTTTCAATAGTCCGGCTTTTGGCGTTACCCCGATGGGAGCAAAGATGTTTTGTAAATGGGTTTCAGAAAAAACTGGCCATTTTTTTCGCCTTCCCACGGAAGCTGAATGGGAATATTCGTGTAGGGCAGGTGGAAGTCACAGTTATTGGTTTTACGAAGGAGAGAATCTGGAAGAGGCGGTAGTCTCCGCCAAGCGGAATCGAATAGATTTCTTCGAAAATAATAGCACTGGGATTCCAAAAACCATGACTGAAATGGAAGCTGCAATTCCAAATCGATTTGGAATTTTTTCTATGCAAGGTGGCGTTTCTGAGTGGACGCAGGGTAGTTCAATTCCTGATAATTATGACGGAAGATCAGTTCTGGTTGACCCTTACTTTCCAAGGGGGTTATTTGGTGATGTTGTTAGAGGCGGGGATTGCAATGCAGGTATAGAGGAGTTGAGGTCTTGGGTTCGTTTCACCGTAGAGCCAACGTTTCTCAATGTTCCGGCCGCGTGGTGTGGTTTATATCGCAATACGATTGATGACGTGAAAATCGGATTTAGGATCGTTAGGCCATTGAATCCTCCTCCAAAGGAGTTGTGGAACTCCTATTGGTTTGTCCCAGCGGGCCAGTCGGATATAGAGGTCTTTTTTAATATTCCGGATTCTTGGAAGGTCCCTGGAAAAGCAGTGCAAGAAAAGCCGTTTATCGAATAGCTGATTTTGATTCGCGGGAAAATGTGGACGAAATCTGGTGGGATAATATTTCAGTATATGGGGTTGCTATTTCACCTTTGGAAAGGTATTTTGCCGTGAGAGAATTGATGGCAATGAAAAATATGAGAAAAATATTTAAACATATTTTCATTTCAATATTCGCGATTTCAATCGTTCGGGCCGAGTCGTCAGAGAGGCTATTAAAGGTTCTGAATGAATATAGGATGGAAATTCCGATGCCTATTGATAGCGATGAGGCGTTTCGGGTTTCACGAGGGCTTCCGATTGTCGGGAGGGCCGGTGTGTTTCCGTTGCCGAGGGTTCGTTACGCAGCGTGGCAGATTGCTCTTGCTGATGACAAGGATTTAGTTAGTCTGATGACGTTCGCAAGGGATGAAGATGGAATTGTAAGAATGGTTGTTTGCATTAGATTGTCAGATGAGTTATCGATTCCCCAGGAATTGTATTTTGATGCTGCGGAGGAAGCAAGGAACGGCGGACCCGCTCATGAGAAATTGATTTCTGCTATACTTGATAAGATTTTGGTGAAGCGTTTTGATGTGCCCCGCTAGAGGAGCGTTTCACAAATAGATATGCAAAATCATGCAGTGGTGTAAGTTTGCCGCAAGGCTAGGTCGATCCGTGTGCTCGCAATCGATCCCGACCAAATGAAGAGGCTCAAATCCGCCGCGGTCGGGCGTTCCGGCCCTCAACACATGGTCATGCGGGCCAACATCGTGTTGCTTCGTGGTCAGGGTTTTTCCCAGCTGGAAGTGGCTGCCCGTCTTCAAGTGGAACGCGTCGTGGTCTCAGAATGTGGAAGCCGTTTCTGCAAAGAAGGTATCGCCGGGCGTTTCGCAAGGGGGCAGGCAATAATTATTGACAAAAGGGATTTCTCTCGATGGTAGGATAGAGTCTGGGCAGAACCCGGAAACTTCGATAGAACCCTCAGGAGGCGATTCCTCCGACTGGCTCAAAATTTCGGTCGCCCCGTTTTCGAAATCCGCCCACCGCGACACCCTTTGCGCGAGGGTGATGGTGCGGGACGAGCGGACGGTGTATGACGAGTGGAACCCTGTGACGCAGATCGATGCGGCGGGCGCTTCGGAGGGGGCAGCCCTGATTTTTTTGACAGAAGCGTTCGGGCCGGGCGGCGAGAATTTCTCTTGTGGCCAGGGGGCGTGCCTGATAGCGTCGGCGCCAGAGAGGGAGGGAACCGAATCCGACAGTCTCGACACGCCCCATCGGCGACCGATTGACGATGGCGGCTTGGAACGTCTGCCATGGCTCCATTTGTTCTCGCGCCCTGTGTTTGGTCGTTGAATGACGGCGCGCAGGGTTTCCCAGCAGATCGACCGCGCAACCGTAACGAGTCAATGTCCAGGTATTCATCCCAGTTGTTGAGTCATATTGCCGGACACCGGGCCCGGCGGATGCTGATCTCCGCCGGTGCGGCGCCGAAGATCCGGCCGGAGCTGACCAAGCCGGACGACATGACGTGGCGGGATTTCACGATCCGTCTGCTCCACATCGGGGCGGAGCTGGAGCATGGTCTGATGGTCCAGTACCTCTACGCGGCCTATTCGCTGGGCGGCGACCATCTAAGCGAGGCGGATCAGGAGGAGGTCCGGGAGTGGCAGGACTTGATCCTCACGGTGGCGCGGGAGGAAATGGGACATCTGCTGACGGTGCAGAACATCCTCTGCCTGTTGGGTGGGCCGATCACCTTCGAGCGGGAAAATCTGCCGTGGGATGGTCCGTTCTATCCGTTTCCCTTTCAGTTCGAGCCGCTGAGCAGGGCGTCATTGGGAGCTTATGTCTTTGCGGAGATGCCGGGCAACTTCGAGACGCTGGAGAAGCTCTATCAGTCCGGAACGACGGAGTTTGACCGCCTGTTTCGCGAGAAGGATCTGCCTTTCATCGAGGAGTTGGCCCGGGAATGGGTGACGCGGGGTGGGGCGATGCCGGTCGGGGAGGTTTATCACCTGATCCATGACATTCTGGCCGATCCGACGAAGATCGCCGATGCGGATTTTCGGGGGGATTCCTACCCGATGCAGGCTTCGTGGGATGATTGGGGGCGCGGTTACCATCCGCGGCCGGACTCGCCCAGCGGGGAGCCGGCGAAGCTCGATCCCAACAAAGCGAATGTGATCATCGAGCGGGTGGCGACCCGGACGCAGGCGCTCTACGCCATCCGCGAGATCTCCGGCCAGGGCGAGAATCCCGACCTGCGGCGCCCGGCGAACGAAGAGCCTTCGCACTTCGAGCGTTTCGTCGGGGTGCTGGAGGCTTTTGACAAAAAGGTGGAGGCGTGTCCGGACTGGAGCCCGTCTCGGCTGGTGCCGTGCAATCCGACGACCGGGGAAGTGTCGGATCCTCTCCATTTGCCGACCGGGACGACCCTGATTGCCAACCCGGTCTCGGCCAAATGGGCGAACTTGCTGAATTGCCGCTACCGGATGCTGCTGACTTATCTGTCGCACACCTATCGCATCGCGAGGCTCGTTGATCCGGACGAACCCAATCTCCGCGGGGCGGTGATGCACCGGATCTTTGGTGAAATGTATCATTTGAAGGCCCTGTCCGGCATCCTGGTCCGGCTGCCGCTGACGGAAGATCCAGAGGATCCCCGGCGCGCCGGGCCGCCTTTTGAAATGCCCTACACGCTGGCTTTGCCTCCCGATGAGATCGACTGCTGGCGCCTGCACCAGGATCTGGTGCGCACGTCGGAGCTGATCTGCGGCGCGCTGCTCGGAGATCGGGAAGCGCTGGAGATGGGGCCGCCCGAGGGCGAGGCCTACCTCCGCACGTTGAGAAATCACGACCAGCAGGCCATCGCCTGGCTAGACACGGTCATCGCCGGTCTCATCGCCAATGGAGGTCGACATTCATGAAAATCCGCGCACTCCGCATCCTCCCGCCCTTCGCGATCGCCCGTCTGGGTTCGTCTCCGGACCCCTTGGTGAACTACTCGATCGACGACGATCCCGACTTGCCTCTGGAATTCCGCGGCATCGTCGCCCGGGAGACATTGGTGGTCGATCCTGCCACGGGAGAGATATCCGAGTCGTTTCTGCCCGAGGAGATTGCCTTCAAGGATGAGCAGGAGCGCATCCGGCCGGTCGCTCCGTTTCTCGAAGTTTTCGCTGTGACGGATGAGGACAAACTGGTCCCGCTGACGACGGCGATGCTCGTCGCCGAAGGGCTCGGGCCGGAGGATCTGTCGTGGAATGTCCGCGTGGCCAATCGCAAGGTGGCGCGGCGCACGGGCAACGAGAAGGATGCGGTCACGGCTGACTCAGGGTGGTTTTCCCATCACGAGGCCGCCCGGCTGGAGGGCCACTCGCCCCACTTTGTCAGCGAAGAGGCCTCGATCCATTTCGGAGAGGTCCGCTTCATCAGGCCGAACGAGCGATTCCCCGAGATCCGTCTGCGCTTTACTCCGGCTCAGGGGCTGATTTACGGCCCGGACCGGCCGCCCAGAAAGCACCCCGATGTGGATCCCTACTCGGAGCCGGTAAACCAGTATGTGGTGCCGGAGGAGCGCCGCGTCTACCGGGCGACGGACGAAAAGGATAACTGGTGTGGCTTTGAGGTGAGCCCGGGGATCGACAATGCGGATCCGGATTACCAGGGGCCGTTCATGAACGAGACCCTGCCACCGTCGCTGTTTGCAATCGTGCCGCCGGCTCCCTGCTGGCTGCATGGCAACATCGCCATCAGCCGCGGCTATTTTGACGATGCCTGCGATGGGATCGTCGAGGTGCGGCTGAATCGAAAGCAGGGCGAGCCGCTTTCGGCCCTCGCGCGGGTCACGGCAGGGCCGCCCGCGATGATCCCGGACACTCTTTTCCTCCGCAATCTGGCCGACGACCTCGACCAGGTCATCCACGGTCCCGCGGTGCCTGCCGACGAACCCGCCGAAGTCACCAGGTCGCGAGCCATCGACATCGTCAGGCGGGCCTTTGAGACGGTGCGCTTCCTGAATGTCGCGGTGATGAACGGCAATCCGGTGAATGGGCAGGATCCGCTGGCTTTCGACACAATGCCGGCCGAGGAGGCCTTCGACATGCAGCGCCTGATGCGGCCCGTGGTGCCCGAGCGCACCGCCGACACGCTGGCGATCCTGGGGCTGCACCAGCAGGTCTTCATCGCCCTGCGCGGAGGCGCTGCACCGTGGTTTGCCGATGTCCTGCGGCGGCCGGATGAAGTCGCGGACTTTACCAACCGGGGCCGCCGGAAAATGCCCGCGATGATGTGCGGTGCCGACGGGAACTATCTCGCGCTGACCTGGCGACAGATCGACACCATCGTCCGGGCATCGCGTCTGGCTCTCGGTGCCGGCATTGAAACCAAAAATTCGACCCCGGCGATCGAGTCGCTGCGGCCCGGTCCGTTGACGCCGCGCAACCGTTCGGCACAGATCCACTACATCGCCGCCGGGAACCCGGTGGCATCGCGCCCGCTGACGGCGATCTCAAACTGCACTCCCGGGCTGGAGGTGGACTTCCGGGCGGTCTGGCGGCGGGTTTTTGCCGGCATCGAATTGCGGGAGTGGGACAACCTGGTGATCCGGATGGACCCCGGTGCCACTGCGGATGTCCTGCCGGACCTCTCCGGTCACCGGTTGCTACGGGTGAACGGAAAGCACATGATGACCCAGGCCATCGGACCGTCGCCCGCGGATGTCGACAACCAATCGGTGGTACTGTCGACCGAGGACAATCCGTCGGCGATCGCTCCGCTAGAGTGGTCCAACTCGCTCGCCGAGATTCTGCACCATTTCACCGGCAAACGGGTGACCTGTGATTTCACCGCCGAGGCGGTCTGGCTCGATCAGGCGGCCTGGACGGGCAAGGCGGGGGACTACATCACGCTGGAGTTGGAGGTGAGGCCCTTCTTTGATGCCGATACGGCGGTCATCTCGCCGTCACTGGCGGTGCCCGGCGAGTTGACTCAGGGGCTGTGCTCCCCCTGGCAGAACGACTACCGTGAATGCTCATGCTACTACTGGGCCGGTGCCCGCCCCGACTACGTCAATGTCGAGGCCGCGCCCTCCGGGATGAGCAAGGGCGACAACTGGATGCAGAAAGAGCGTACCGGCGACTACGTGGCCGATGACTATGTGGACTCCCGCATCCTGCACTACGACGACCTGTTCAATGACTGGGAGAAGGTGCTGAAATTCCAGATCGGCGGGCGCGATGCCGACAAAGCGGCGTCGGCGAGCAGGCCGCAGGATAGTTGAGCAAGCCATCGTGCAAATACTGGCCACAGATCTGAATGGCGAACGGCGAACCGAGCGCCTGAGGCGCACGGCCCGCAGCGTCATGGCTGTTTCCCGGCCCCGGGCGGAGCAGATGCACCTGATCGAATCCCCGGACGGACTGGGCCAGGGTCACCTGTTCGTGGTGGACGGGAGCCGGCTCTTCGATGTGGAGGCAGGGTTGTTTTCTGAGCTAAGACAGACGGCTGGTGGCGAAAGCCTGTCCCGTCTGCTGGATCGGGTGGGGCTTGGCGGGCCTCCCCGGATCGACGATGAGCCGCTGACAGCCCCACCGGTGAGGGCTCTGTCGCTTGCGATCGCGCAAAAGTGCAATCTGGGCTGCACCTATTGCTATGCCCAACAGGGTGAGTTCGGCGGGGCCGCCAAGAACATGTCACCTGGGATAGCCGACGCATCGGTGGATCTGCTGCTCGCCGATGCCGCGCCGGGCGAGCGGTACAATCTAGCCTTTCTCGGAGGCGAACCGCTCGCGAACCGGGCCACCCTGCAGGCCACTACCCGGCGGGCCGCCGCCCTGGCGGGGGAACGGGGCGCAACCCTGACGTTTTCCATCACCACGAACGGCACCCTGGTCACGGAGGCGGACGCCGATTTTTTTGAGGAACACGGATTTGCTGTCACGATCAGTCTCGACGGTCCGGCAGAGGTCCACGATGCCCTGCGCCCCTACAAGGGAGGCCGCGGCAGTTATGAGACCGTGATGGAAAGAATCACGCCGCTTCTTCGCCGACAGCGCCAGATGCAGGTATCAGCCCGGGTGACCGTGACGCCGCGAAACCTGCGCTTGCGTGAGACGCTCGAGCATTTCCTCGCGGCAGGGTTTCACAGCGTCGGCTTTTCTCCCTTGCTCCGTTCGCCGAGTGGCGCGGATGAAATGTCCATCGAGACGCTGGAGACGATGCTGGGCGAGATGATCGATTGCGGCCTGGAATACGAGCGCCGCACCCGAAAGGGAGAGCGTTACGCGTTTGCCAACCTCACCAATGCCTTGAAGGAAATTCATCGGGGTACCCATCGGCCCTATCCCTGTGGAGCGGGAGCCGGCTATCTCGGGGTGTCTGCGGATGGCGACCTGGCCGCCTGCCATCGGTTCGTCGGCGACGACGAGGGACAGATGGGATCGGTGCTGGGCGGATTGGACACAGCGAGGCGCGGCGACTGGCTGGCGGAGCGCCATGTCCACCGCCAGGAGCCCTGCCGATCATGCTGGGCACGCTATCTGTGTGGTGGCGGGTGCCACCATGAGGTGATCCAAAAAGGCAGGCCCGCGTGCGACTACATCCGCGGCTGGCTGCACTATTGTCTGGAGGCCTATCTGCGCCTCACGGCGGCGGGTATGTATCCGGATCCTGCCGAAGCACGGGCTGAGGGGATGACGAACCGGTGACCGGCCATGGCGATCCAGTGCGACATCTGCATCATCGGAGGAGGACCGGCCGGAAGCGTCCTCGCCTCCCGGCTGGCGGCCTGGGGCTGGAATGTCATCGTCGTCGAGCGGGCGGCGTTTCCCCGCCGGCATCTGGGGGAATCGCTCTCCCCGGGCGTGTTGCCCCTGCTGGAGACGATTGGAGCCGCGGACGCCATTGAGAGCGCCGGTTTTACCCGCGTGAGACGGGTCTCAGTCGATTGGGACGTGGCTACCGAACGCGACGATCCCGCCGGCCGAGGGCTGCTTGTGGATCGGGGTCGTTTTGATCGGTTGCTGCTCGATCATGCCCGGGGACGGGGAGCCAGGGTGTTGCAACCGGCCAGAGCCGGCCGTCGACGCTGGACGGGGAGCGCCTGGGAGGTGGAGGTGACGTTGGGAACCCGCCCGATGACGCTGCAGGCGACATTTTTGGCGGACGCCTCGGGCCGGGGTGGGATCACCGGGAGCCGTCGCCCCACCGGGGCAAGGACGGTGGCCCTGCACGGCTACTGGGAGGGCAAGGGGCTTCCCAGCCATCCGAAGATCGAAGCCGGGCCGAACCGATGGCATTGGGGTGTCCCACTTCCGGACGGCTCCTACAACACGCTGGTATTTCTGGATCCCGCCGATCTGAAAACCATGTCCGGCACGCTCGGGGAAAAATTTCACACCTTGTTGGCCGGATCCGGGCTGATTCCACGCGGCGCCGAGGCATTCCTGTCCGGGCCGGTTCGAGCCTGTGATGCGACGCCCTATCTGGATGAGGCGTGCGTGTCTGACGCGTTCATCCGGGTCGGGGATGCCGCTCTCGCGTTGGATCCGCTGTCCTCAAGCGGTGTGCAAAAGGCGATTCAGAGTGCCCTGTCGGGCTCAGTCGTCGTGAACACCCTCTTGAGACGGCCCGAATCCGCAGAGTTGGCCCGCCAGTATTTCCTTCACAGTCTCAGCGAGGCATCGGCCCGTCACCAGGAGTGGGCGGGCGCCTACTACGGCCTCGTCGCCTGTCGTCGAGCCGATCCCTTTTGGCAAAAGCGGGCCACGGGAGTGGCTTCCGGGCCTCTTTCGCCGGAAATGGGTGAAGGCATCGCCGGGCTCACGCCGGAGACCCGGCTGCGACTCTCCCCGGACGTGAGGATTCGCCAGGTGCCCTGCGTGGGCGACTCGTTTATCGAGGCGCGGCCCGCCGTTTGTTCCACCGCTCTGGGCACGCCGGTGGCTTATCTGGGTGGTGTGGAGCTTGTTCCTCTGATCTGTGGCGTCAGGGATGGCATGACGGTGCGCGAGTTGGTGACAAACTGGTCGCGGGACATGGCCCCGGCGAGAGGGATGGAATCACTCCGATGGATGGTGTCACGTGGTCTGCTGATTGCCGGTGCGGCCAGACAGGCTGCGGAAAAAGGAGGGGGCTCATGAGCGCCACGCTGACAGATTGGCTGAAGGCGAACGATCTGCTCGAGTTTGAGCCGATTCTGGTGGAGAACGAGGTCGACCTGAAAGCCCTCAAAGTGCTGACGGAGTCGGACCTCGCTGAGCTCGGGCTGGCTTTCGGGCCGAGGAAACGGTTTCTCAATGCCATCGCGGCCCTGAAGAGCGCGGATGACGGCGCCGGACCCGCGAGAGAGGCGGCCGTCACGCCGGTGCCATCGGGCGAACATCGCCACCTAACCGTGATGTTTTGCGACTTGGTCGGTTCCACCACCCTGGCGGAGCGGCTGGATTCCGAGGAGTTGCACGAGCTTTTCAAGGAGTACTACAAAGTCTGCACCGATGTGGTGCTGAGCTACGAAGGCTATGTGCATAACCTGATGGGAGACGGCCTCCTGATCTATTTCGGCTGGCCGGTGGCCTACGAGGACGCGGCGGAACGTGCGGTGCGGGCGGCGTTGAAGATGGTGGAGGCGGTGAAGCGCATTCCCGCCGCCGAGCCGCTGGTCGTCCGGGTCGGACTGGCCACGGGATCGGTGATTGTGGGGGAGGCCTCTCGTGACGGCCGGGTGGAGACGGGACTGGTGGTGGGCGAGATACCGAATCTCGCGGCGAGATTGCAGTCGCTCGCGGGACCGGACGAGGTGGTGATCGCTCCGTCGACCCGCCGGCTCCTGAAAAATACCTTTGCCCTGACCTCGCTCGGCCTGCATTCGCTGAAGGGCATTGCCCAGCCCGTGCAGGTGTGGCGGGTGGAGCGAGCTCTGCGAACCGAGGGGCGCTTCGACGCGGCCAAGGGCGGCGCTGGCCTCTCGCCGCTCGTCGGTCGCGAGGAGGAGTCCCAGTTGCTCTGGCAATCCTGGATGCGTGCCCGTCGGGGCGAGGGGCAGGTCATCCTGCTCGGGGGACAAGCCGGCATCGGCAAATCCCGGCTCACTCAGGGGCTCAGGGAGAGCATCGAGGAGACCCATCACGAGCTTCTCTATCAGTGTTCTCCCTACCACCTGAACTCTCCGCTCCATCCGTTTGTCGAGCAGTTTGAGACCTTGGCCGGCTTTACCCATGATGACAGTGAGGCCCTGCGGCTGGACAAACTCGAGGCCGCCCTGGTGGGTGATCGAGAGCAGATCTTTCAGACAGCTCCATTGATCGCCGCGCTGCACTCCCTGCCTGCCGATCGATACGCATCGCAGCCACTTTCGCCCCAGAAGCAGAAGGAATTGACCCTGGAGGCCCTCTCCGCCCAGATCGAGACCCGGTCGCGGCTCGCTCCCGTACTGATGGTGGTGGAGGATTTTCACTGGATCGATCCCACCAGCCAGGAGTTGCTCAATCTCCTGGTGTCCCGCATCCGCAACCTGCCGATTGTCCTGATTCTGACATTCCGCTTGGAAAGCAATCCCCCGTGGGAAGGACAGCCGGGAGTGACCACCGTCAAACTGGATCGACTCGAGCGACAAGCCGGAGCCCAGATCGTCGAGACGGTGACGGGTGGAAAGACCCTGCCGTCCGGCGTGCTCGATGAGATCCTGGCCCGCACCGACGGGGTCCCTTTGTTCGTCGAAGAAATGACCAAGTCGGTCATTGAGTCGGGGCAATTGCGTGAAGAAGAGGGCCGTTATGTCCTCGACGGATCTCTGGCGGCCCTGAGTATTCCCGACTCATTGCGGAATCTGCTGATGGCTCGTCTCGACCGGTTGGGACCCGCGAAGGAGCTGGCTCAGATCGGCGCCTGCATCGGACGCGAATTTTCCGGCGAGTTGCTTGGTCATGTGTCCGGAAAGGCTTCCGACCGGCTGGTGGCGCCGCTGGAGACGCTCATTTCGGCGGAATTGGTGACTCGCGCGGGCGGTTCCTCCACGGACCTGTATCGATTCAAGCATGCCCTCATTCAGGATGCCGCCTACGACTCACTCCTGAAAAGCACCCGGGCAAAGATGCATGGGCGCATCGCGCAGATCCTGGAGACGGCATTCGCCGATCGGGTCACCAATACCCCGGAGCGGGTGGCCCACCATCACACCCAGGCCGGCAACCTGTCCGAGGCGATTCCGCTCTGGCGTCAGGCTGGCACCCTGGCCGTGAAGCGAGTCGCCCTGCAGGAGGCGGTGGCCCATTTTCAAAAGGGCCTGACCCTGATCCATCAATTGTCCCCGTCGCAGGAGCGTGATCGCATCGAGCTCACCATCCGGGAACCCCTGAACGCCGCATGGACGGGCTTGCGCGGATGGGCGGCGCCCGAGGTGGGCGAGAATGCCGCGGCCGTGCTACGCCTGGCCGAGCGGCAGGAGGATTCGCAGAGCCTGATGCTGGCGATGTGGTGGGTCTGGACCAGCACCATCACCCAGGGGAAGATCGCCGATTCCGAGCAGTGGGCGGATCGCCTCCTGGCCAAGGGGCGCGCCGACGGAGGGATTGATCTCAGGATTTTCGGTCATGCGACCGCCATGGTGCAGCATTTCCTCAGCGGTCGGCTGGCCGAATCGAGGATTCATTCCGATCACGCGCTCGATCTGTGGGAGCCGAAGGATGCGAACCGTTGGATCCAGCTGACCGCTTTCGACATGCGCACGTTCGTCGAGGTGTATGCCTGCCAGCTGATCTGGATCATGGGCTATCCCGAGCAGGCAAAGCGCCTCAGTGACGAATGCGTCGCCTATGCACGGTCGAGCGGACACATCTTCAACCTGGTCTGGGCGCTGACCTTCAGTGCCTACGTCTTCGCCTACCGCAGGGAGCCGGAGAGACTGCTGGAAAGGGTCGAGGAAGCCGAGCGGCTGGCCCGCGAGCAGGGGCTGGCTTTCATATCGGAGGTTTCCGTGCCCCAGGCCAAGGGAATTGCCGAACTGCAGCGCGGACAGGTGCCCGTGGCGATTTCCCTGCTCAAACAGGGCATCGAGCGATGGACGAGGACGGGCGGCAACGTCCGCATCCCGCTGATCAAGACCGCGCTGGCCGAGGCTCTCGAAAAGAGCGGCGATCCCTACCGGGCGCTCGAGTTGATCCAGGAATGTCTCAAGCAGATCGAGGCACCGCATGGACAGGAGAGACTTTGGCTGGCCGAGGTGTTGAGATGCAAGGCCTCCATACTCATGGAAATGGATCGGGAGGCGGAAGCCGAGGCCCTGCTGCGATCGGCGCTCGCCTGCGCGCGGGAGCAGCGGGCCCGATCGTGGGAATTGCGCAGCGCCGTGACGCTCGCGCGCCTGCTGGCACGCAAAGGCCACCTCGGAGAGGCCCGCATCCTGCTCGCGCCCGTTTACGAGTCTTTCACCGAAGGCCGCGACACCGCCGATCTCATCGAGGCAGGGCAACTGCTAGGGGAACTCACTGCCGGCGTGCTTGTGGATTGACTTCGGCAAAGAAACCGTCCAACCATGGCGAAGTAACCGCAACGAACCGAAAATGAACCAGAATAGTGAAGCCCAGACCCTGAACCCGGATCTCGATCCCGGCCTGCTCAAAGCCCACAAAGCCTACGAAGCCGCCATCAATTCCAACAATGTCGACTGCGTCATGGCGATGTACGACAAGGACGCCGAGATCCTCCAGCCAGATGGACCGATCGTGACCGGTCTGGATAACATCCGGAAATGGGTCGAGGACTACTTCAATGCCTATCACACCCATTGGGTGAAGGTTCCGTTGAAGAACTTCGTCTTCGGCGATCTCGGATTCGACGAAGGCATCGACACTGCCGTCGACACGCCGAAGAACGGAGGCAAAGCCATCCACTGGGACTGCAAGGGCATCCTCGTCTACAAAAGACAGGCGAACGGAGAGTGGCTGATCTTCCGGGACATCTGGAACAACACCACGCCCCCGAAGGAAGTGGACCCGGGCGCCCCGGCCAACTAAGTCGTGGTGCGATCCCAACATTCTGACCGGAGATGAGCCAGCCGATCCAATTTCCCCTCCCCGCCAGTGAGCTGCCCACTCACTGGTCCAATCTGCTGCCGGACTTTCCCGAGCCCCTGCCGCCACCCCTGCATCCCGGCACCGGGGAGCCGGTCACGCCCGACCTGATGGAGGCGCTGTTTCCGGCGACCCTCGTGGCCCAGGAAATGTGCGGCGACGAGACCGTCGAAATCCCGCAGGAGGTGCGGGATGTCTACTCACTCTATCGACCCACGCCGCTGCTGCGGGCGGTGAGACTCGAGAAGGCTCTCAATACGCCGGCCCACATCTATTACAAATACGAAGGGGTGAGCCCGGTCGGCAGCCACAAGCCGAACACCGCCATTCCACAGGCTTACTACAACAAGATCGCCGGCACGAAGCGCCTCGCCTCCGAGACCGGCGCCGGTCAATGGGGCTCATCGCTGGCTTTTGCCTGTAGTCTGTTCGGGCTCGAATGCACCATCTACATGGTCAAGATCAGCTTCCAGCAAAAGCCCTACCGGAAGCTCCTCATGCAGACCTATGGGGCCGAGGTCCACGGCAGTCCGAGCCTGCGCACGGAGTTTGGCCGCAAGGTGCTGGCTGACCATCCCGACAGCCACGGCAGCCTGGGCATCGCCATTTCCGAGGCGATCGAGGATCAGGCCACCCACCCGGGCACCAAGTATTCGCTGGGCAGCGTGCTCAATCACGTCTGTCTCCACCAGACCGTGATCGGCCAGGAGACGATCAAGCAGATGGAAATGGCCGGCGAAGAGCCCGACATCGTCATCGGTTGCTCGGGCGGTGGCAGCAATTTTGCCGGGATCGCCTTCCCCTTCGTGCGGAAAAAGATCCGCGAGGGCAGGCGCTACCGCATCATTGCCGTCGAGCCGGCGTCGTGCCCGTCGCTGACGCAGGGCGAACTGCGCTACGACTTCGGCGACACGGCCATGACCACGCCGCTCATGATGATGCACACGCTGGGCCACGATTTCATGCCGCCGAGCATCCATGCCGGCGGTCTGCGTTACCACGGCATGTCGCCCATGGTGAGCCATTGTTTGAAGCTCGGCCTCATCGAGGCGGCCGCCGTGCCTCAGTTGAAAGTATTCGAAGCCGCCGTCCAGTTCGCCCGCAGTGAGGGCATCGTGCCCGCGCCCGAGTCGGCCCACGGCATCGCCACCGTCATCGATGAGGCGGTCCGGTGCCGCGAGGAAGGGAGGAAGGAAGTCATCGTCTTCAATCTCAGCGGGAATGGCCTGCTCGACCTGGCGGCCTACGATTCCTTCTTGTCCGGCAAAATGATGGATTCAGGGGACGACGCGTGAAGTGGCCCCAGGCCGTGCCGGCTTTTGTCAGACTCGGAAGGCTTCGCCGACGATCAGACCCTGTCTCATCGCCGATCGAACAGGGTTGAATCGTTTCTGGATGGCCACATCTTCACTTGTTCTTGGATCGATTTCGACCGAGAGCGACTGTTGCGACCCATGAATCTCCCGAACCGGCTCACCGTCCTCCGCCTGATCCTGACATTCGTCTTTGTGGCGATCCAGACGGTCGACCTGCCCCATGGCAGAAGCATCGGGCTGATCGTGTTCATCATCGCGGCCGTGACCGACTTTCTCGACGGTCACCTGGCCCGGAAGCACAATCTGGTCACGAATTTCGGCAAGCTGATGGACCCACTGGCCGACAAGGTGCTGATGTGTGCGGGCTTCGTGATGCTCGTTTCCCACGAGCTGATGCCCGCCTGGGTGGTGATCCTGATCCTGGCCCGCGAGTTCCTCGTCACCGGCCTGCGCCTCGTCGCCTCGGCCGAAGGCGTCGTGCTGGCGGCGGAAAACCTCGGCAAGCACAAAACGATCTGGCAGATCGTGGCGGTGATCTATTTCCTTGTCTATCAGGCCTCGCCGGAGCCGGCCTTTTCCTGGATGCGCTGGCTCTTCGAGTGGAAGCCGACCGGTCCGACCATTGCCGGCCCCATCCTCATCGCCATCTGTCTGGTGCTCACGATGGTGTCGGGCCTGAGCTACGTGTGGAAGAACCGCAAGCTGCTGGCGGATTGTTGATTTCAGGGCGGTGGGAGATTTTAAAAAATCGCTTGCCGCTCCGGCGGTCCGGTGGCAGTTTCACCGCCCCTCCAACCAAGGGCTCAACAGATGGCTTACGCGATTTTCAAGACTGGCGGCAAACAATACCGCGTTTCAGAAGGCGACAAGATCGACGTCGAATTTCTCGACGCGAAGGTCGGCGACAAACTGACGTTTTCCGATGTCCTGCTGAAGGGCGCGGGCGAGACGGTCACGGTGGGTGCTCCTTTCGTGGACGGGGCGGCGATCACCGCCGAAGTGGTGGACCAAAAGCGCGCCAAGAAGGTGATTTCCTTCAAATACAAGCGCCGCAAGGGCTACCACAAGACGAAGGGTCACCGTCGTCAGCTCACCCGCCTGCAGATCGTGTCGATCTGATGGGTTTTCCTGATTTTCTGTTCATCCCAACCATTCCTGCGTCATGGCCCATAAGAAAGGACAAGGCTCCGTCAAGAACGGACGCGACAGTAAGAGCAAGCGCCTCGGCGTGAAGCATTTCGGTGGCGAAGTCGTCATCCCCGGCAACATCCTGATCCGCCAACGCGGCACCAAATGGCAGCCGGGTAAGAATGTCGGCATGGGTCGCGATCACACGATCTACTCGTTGGTCGAGGGCCGCGTGCGGTTCGACCGCGATGGTCGGCGCGTCAATGTGGAGCCGGCTCAGGCCTGAGTCCGGTGTCGGGTCGGCTCCCGGTCGCCTGATTTTCCTTTTTCCGATGAAGGCTCGCCGGTGAGGCGGGCCTTTTTTCGTGAAGTTTTTTAGTAGTTCACGGCACTGACGGCATCGAGGTCGAAGCCGGAGCTGCCGTCGCCGGACAGGGAGCCGAGCAGGTCGATGTGCTGGACAGGATCGCCGCCGAAGTCGTCGCGCAGGGCGCCATGCCCGGTGGATTGGATGCGGATGTAGCGAATCCAGGTCAGGCCGGCGACTCCGAGCCGGTCGACATCGAAGGAGTCGCCGCCGCTCCGGGTGGGGTCGGTGGGATCGCCGCCGGTGGTGGCGTTGCGGCCGGCGAAGCCCCGATTGTAGTAATACGGGTCCATCGTGACGGGCGTCGAGGAAACGGTCGAGGGCGGCACCACATCGATGGGAAAGCGGTGCCACTCGCCTTCGAACAGGGCGACCGAGACGATGGCTGGCTCCATGAACCGCTGGTCGGGATCGCCTCCGATGAAGAAGACGTTTTCAAAAATGGTGAAGTCTTCGCCGGGCCCGAGTTCGACGATGTTGTCCACGAAGGCCAGCTCGATCACGCCGCCGCTGCGCCCGGTGGCGGCGTGCAGGGAGACCACATCGCCGGGTTGGGAAGCCGGCGCGAAGGTGCCGCGGCCGGAGGGTGGGCCGGTCACATTCAGAGGCAGAAAGCCGGCTCCATGGCCGCCGGACGCGAGGGGAGTGAAGCGTTTCACCGCATCGACAAAGGGATCGGCCGACACGCCGGGGACGCCGCGGCTCTGGGTAAAGGGCAGGAGCCGTGCCTCGGCGCGCCCGATTTCGACCGGCTCGCCGCCGGCGGCGGGATGGGCGAAGAGGGCGTAGGCGTAGGTGGCGCCGGTGACGAGTCCGCGGTCGACGAAATTAGAGCCCGTGCCTTGGTAAACGACCGCGCCAGCCGCTCCGGCGGCGGCTGCACGTACCACGGTCACACCAGCTACGGGAAAGCCGGCGGCTTCCGACACTTCGCGCGGCGACCAGGCCAGTCCGGCCTTTTCCCGGCTCGGCACGACGGTGAGCAGGCGGCGATTGGAGAGGCGGAACTCTTTCTGGGCGGTTGCTCCGACGGCATCGACGACCTCAATGACGAAGCGGGTGGCCGCCTCGACTGGCGAGCCGGAGCCGATGAGTTCGCCCTCGGGCGTGAGTTGCCAGGGACGGCCCTGGGCATCGAGCGGCAGGCTGCCTGAGAGGAGGCGAAACTGGTACGGTGGCACGCCGCCTTCGGCGGTGAAGCGGTGGAGATAGGGTGATCCCGGGATGGAGGATCGCAGCACCGGTCGGTCGAGGATCTCGATTTCCCCTGCGACGACGAGCCGCAGCCATCGGGTGGCCTCGGCGCCGCCGGCATCGACGACGCGGAACTCCAGTTCGGTCTCAATCGCCTGACTGGTCGTCCCGGCGAGCTGACCCGACGAGGCGTCGAGGAACAGGCCGGCCGGCAACGGGCCGGTGGCACTCCATTGATAGGGAAGCAAGCCCCCGGAGGCCGACAGGGTGGCGGTGTAGGCGTTGCCGGCAGTGCCTGTCGGCAGTTCGCCGGTATCGATGACGAGCGGGATGCCATCGTCGATGGCGAGAGTGTAGAGGGCGGAGTCCTCCGCGTCTTCGGCATCCCGGACGGTGATGGCCAGCGAGGCGGCGAGCGGCTGGTCGGATCGTCCGGTGAACAGGCCGGTCCCGGCGTCGATCTGAAAGCCGGAAGCGGTCAGAGACATCTCCCAGCGATAGGGCGGCACGCCGCCGACGGCTTCGAAGGAGTGGGCGATGCTTTCTCCGACGCGGAATCGCGGTGGCGATCCCGAGGTGATGAGGAGCGGGAGCCTTTTGGCGTCGCTGCCGTCGGCGAGACCGGTTGCGCTCCCTGAAAACAACGGAATCCAGGCGCCGCCGACTTTCACGGCCCGGTGGGCGCCGGAGCCGCCGATGCCTTCGATGGCGGCGGGGGCGATGCCGCCGAAACGCGAGAGCAGCGCGGCCTGTTGGGTCGTGGCAGAGCGGCTGTCGGGAGAGTTGGCGCCCGGTGCTTCGTTCTCTTCACCTTCGAGCGCGTCCTCGGGCAACGTCACCGCGGGCAGGCGGCCGGAAGCTCCGCCGCGGGCCTGATTTCCGCCCGGTTGGCCGAGTTCGGCCCGGCTTTGGCCTCGGAAGCCATCGGGGTCGGTGAGTTCGATGGCGAGAAAAAGGCCCAGCGGCAGCCCCACCGCCCCGGCGGCGAGCCAGGCGAGACTGCGTAAGCGGATGGGCAGGTGGAAATCCATCGGGCTCAGGGGTTCCGCTCCAGCAGGACGAGCCCGGACCGGATTTCGTTGGGAACGGTGGCGAGGAAAAAGTAGCCGTGCCCCACTGTATCGAAAGGATCGGCTGTGGCGAGAACGGGCACCAAGAGGCCGACGAAGGGGACGCGGCGGGTCACGCCATTGGCATCGGCCACCCCCACGAATCCTTGGAACAAGCCGCTGGCATTCCGGATCGTCAGCCGATGGGGAGCGGTCAAAGTGGCTTGGTTCGGGCCACTGATGCGGACGGAAAAGGTGCGGGGATTGACTCCCCAGGCATCCAGACCGGCATCCTGGAGGGTCAGGGTGGCATTGTCCGCACCGCCCGGAGCAGCGTCGAGAGGCAGGGTGGCTCCATCAACCGGCCGGTAGCGCCCGCCCTGAGCGGCGAGCGGCAGAGGGACGGCCCAGCCGCCTCGATAGAGGGTACCGCGAAGCTGGGGGGCCTTACTCCAATCCAGACTGCCCACAACAGCCTGGTCGGGATCGGCAATGGTTTGGAGAGTCCCGAGCAGCGAGCCGGTCAGCCGGTAGAGTCCCTGAAAGACCGGAATTTCCCCCTGCGGACCCAGCCATCCGGCCGAGGCAAAGGCCGAGCCGTCGGCCAGCCGACCGTAGGCGAGACCGGTGGCGACCGATTTGCCAAATCGCATCAAGCCGAAGCCGGTCCCTTCGGGCACCGCCGTGGCCGGTCCTCCCTGTACGGCGAGCCAGTAGTGGCACAGACCGGTGGGAGGAAGGCCACCCGCGGCCCGCCAACCAGTGACCGCGCCACCCCCTACGAAGCCTCCGCTCAACGAGCCGTCCGCGGCGCTGATCGTGATCCGCAGGGTATGCAGGATGCCGCGCTGGGACAGCGGAATTTCGAGAATGGGATCTGCCCCGGAGGTGTCGAGCCGGCCGCGGGTGCGGTACCGGGCGCCTCCCGCGACAATCACGGCCGACCAGGCGCCACCGGCGGTGGTGACGAGATCGATCCGGCCTCCCAAGCCGGCCGATTCGGGTCCGGTGCGATCCAGCAGGCCCTGGAAGGTGCCGACAGCCATCGCCGTGACAGGTTCGACGTTGAAAAACAGCACCCGGGAGGCGGTCTGGCCGAAGGCATTGGCCGCGTAGATCACCACCCGGTCGTATTGACCGGGCACGGTGGGATTTCCCGAGATCTCGCCGGTTTTTGGATCGATTCTCAGGCCGGGCGGCAGTCCGCGGGCGCTCCAGCGGGTCGCATCGCCGCCTCCATCCATCGTCACGGCATGGCTGAAGGTCGATCCGGCTTTGAGCGGAGCCAGTGCCTGCTGGTCGGCGATTTTCGGCGCTACATCATTATCCGCGACCGTCAGGGTGAACCGGTCCGTGCCCGGAGCACCGAGGCCGGCTTCGGACTCCGGGGTGGGGCGATCGAGCTTGAGGATCAGGGTTTCGTCGGGCTCGCGGGCGGTGGCGTCGTCCACCAAAATCAGATTGATTGTGCGGCTCGTTTCGCCCGCGGCAAATGTCACCGGCTCGGGAGCGTCGAAATCGCTCCCTGGCGTGGCCGTGCCCGACACGATGAGCGGCACCCGGACCGTCGTGGTGGGCGCCGGGGTGATGGTGACCGTCACGGACACGGTTCCGTCGTCCTCGCGGGCCGATCCGGTCGATTGGGTGAACTGCACCGAACGCAACGCCAGTTCGGAGACCCTGCGGTAGCCGAGCAGCAGGTCTGATCCGCTGGTGTAGTAGCTGTCATTGGCTAGGAAGCTCACGAAATCCTCGCCCGCATGGGTAAACGCTCGCGGCGCATAACTCGTCGGGCCCGCGGCTCCTGCCAGCGGCCCGTGATCGGGGAAAAAGCGCCGGGTTACCCCGTTCGCTGGGTCGTGGGCCTGCAAATGATCGATCTGGTAGCCGCCCAGCCACAATCGGCCGGCTCCATCGACCGCGAGCGCTCCCGAGGCGGCTGCGACGAAGATCTCAGAGGCGGCCGCCTTCGCCAGCGGAGTCGGCGTCCCGGCCATCACGGCGGCGACAGCGGTGTCGATTTGGGTCGGCGAGTAACTGAGCACCCGGTTGTCCACCGCCGGGTTGAAATCGGCCAGCGCGACAAAGACTCGGCCGGCACCATCCGCCGCGATGCCGCCGCTGTAGGCGCTTAGCACCCCGGTCACAGCGCCGACCTGGGTTCCGTCGAGGGAGATGAAAGTCAGATTGTTGGCTCCTCCGACGCCATTTCCCCCGGCAATGAGCCAGCCTTCCCGACCCGTCGTCGGGTGTTTCCAGTACGTGGCAGCGTAGTTTTGCAGCGTCGCCACGGCCGGCCCCACCGGAGTGGCCAGTGCGCCAGGATCGAACGGAAAAAGACCTGTAGGGGCAAAAAAGCCGCCTCCGCCGACCAATCCCACTCCTCCTGATGTGATCACGACGAACGACGGATCGAACGTCCGGCCCGCCGAATTGTCCACCTGGGTGAAAGCGGTGGCGCCAAAGATATCCTGCACCGACAAGCTGCCAGCCGCCCCGAATACGAACCGTCCATCGCCGGTGTGCGCATGGGTGAAGGCAAAGCCGGACAGCCCGGCCACCCGGAAGCTGGTCCAGTCCTGAGCAACGGCGGGCCAGGTCAATAAAAGGCCGGCGAGCGTCGCACAGGTCCGCAGGGCAAGGAAACGGAGCGGGATTTTCATCGAAACAAGCAAGAGAGACCCCGCAGGGTTGCCCGGGCATCTCCCGAAGTCAAGAATACAAATCAACAAATCATGATTTGTAGATGGGTGTGTTTTAGCTTGAAAGCAGCGCTGGCCGTTCGTCTCGTGGCGACATGCTTCATGTCGTTCTCGTCGAGCCGGAGATCCCGCCCAATACCGGCAATATTGGCCGACTTTGCCTGGCGGCCGGCGCCCGATTGCATCTGGTGGGACCGCTGGGCTTTTCCCTTGATGACCGGGCGCTGAAGCGTGCCGGACTGGATTATTGGGCCGATGTCGATGTCCGACACTGGGCATCGTTGGAGGCTCTCCAAGCCGAAGCTGGTGAGGCGGCGCGCTACTTTTTCCTGACCACCAAGACCGACCGACCCTACTGGTCGCAGGCGTTCCGGGCTGGCGATCACCTCGTCTTTGGCCCCGAGACACGGGGATTGCCGGAGAGTCTGCTGGCCGACCGGGCTGACGATTGCCTGACCATCCCGCAGCAGGCCGGCCGGAGCCTGAATCTCGCCACTGCCGTGGGCATCGTCCTCTACGAGGCGGTCCGGCAGCTCGCCGTGGAGGGGTGACGACTGTCCCGTCGTATATTTTTCCCCGATACGGCCTATCTGGTGGCATCTTTGCCGCCCCTTCCATGTCCTCCGATCCCACCTACCATGATCGCTTTTCCGGTCTCGGGCGCCTCTACGGCGCAGAGGCTCTGGAGCGTTTCCGCGATGCTCATATCGCGGTGATCGGCATCGGCGGGGTCGGTACCTGGGCGGTGGAGGCGCTCGCCCGCAGTGGCATCGGCCGGCTCACCCTGATCGATCTCGACGAGGTCTGCGTGACCAATGTGAACCGCCAGATTCACGCCCTCGACGGCCAGATCGGCCGACCCAAGACCGAGGCCATGGCTGATCGCGTGCGGCTGATCTCGCCAGGCTGCGAGGTCTGTCCGGTGTCGGAATTTTTCACCGAAGCCACCGCTGATCGCCTGCTCGGGTTGGACTACGATGTCGTCATCGACGCCATCGACAACGTGAAGCACAAAGCCCTGCTCATCGCCGAGTGCGTCCAGCGTGGGATTCCCCTCATCGTCTCCGGCGGTGGCGGCGGGAAACGCAACCCCGCCTCTCTGAGCGTCGCCGATCTGGCCAAGGCCACCAACGACCGCCTGCTCAAGCGGGTGAGAAAGATCCTGCGCCGGGACCATGGTTTTCCCGACGAGCCGAGCAAGCGTGATTTCGGCGTCACGGCCGTATTCTGCGACGAAAAAGCGCTCTATCCTTGGGCTGACGGCACCGTCTGCGCCACACCCGAGCCGGGGAGTGAGTTGCGGCTGAACTGCGAGAGCGGTTTCGGCACGGCGGCTTTCGTCACCGGGGCGATCGGTTTTGCGGCCGCGGCGGAGGCTGTCGCGCGGCTGGTGGGCCGCTGATGCACTACCTGCTGCCTGCCGAAGCAGATTTGACCCCGTCTGTCTCCGAGTCGATTTTTGCAAAACCTCATATCCCCTGTCGATGGACCGAAGAAACGCGCTTCTGCTCTTGGGCTTGTCGCTGCCGGCCGCCCAGGCTCCCGGGCAGTCGATCCGGACAAAGGCGCCAGACGGGAAACCTGCCCGCCGTACCCTCATCATCGGGGCGGGTCTCTCCGGTCTCGCCGCCGCCCAGGCCCTCCAAGCTGCCGGGGAAGACGTCGTCGTGATCGAGGCTCGTGGTCGGATCGGCGGAAGGATCTGGACGAGCACCCTGTGGCCCGAAACACCCCTCGATCTCGGCGCCTCGTGGATCCATGGCGTCAGGGGGAATCCCCTCACGAAAGTGGCGGACCGCATCGGAGCCGCACGATGGGTGACCGAGTATGATCGGTCAGTCATCTACGATGCGAGCGGTCAGCCTCTCGACGAAACTGCCGGAGAGCGGCTCGAGAAGCTGGACGGGCAGTTGTGGAAACGCATCAGGCAGGCCCAGGACCGGGATCCCGATGTGTCGGTGCGAAGCCTGGCCGAGTCCCTCGCCAAAAATTCCGAGGAGAGGCGTTTCGTGAACTTTCTCCTCAGTGGGGGCATTGAGCAGGAGTATGCGGGCAGCGCGGACCGCCTCTCCGCTCACTGGTTTGACAGCGCGAAGGAATTTCGCGGCGACGACGCGCTGTTTGCCGAGGGATTTCATGTCATTACCCGGCACCTCGCCGAGGGGCTTCGCATTGAGACCGAACAGGTCGTTCAGGAAGTCCACTGGCAGGAGACACCGGTTCGGGTCGTCACTCGGAAATCGACTTTCACAGGCGACCGCATCGTTATCACGTTGCCACTGGGCGTGCTGCAGGCCGGGAGCGTCCAGTTCGTGCCCGACCTGCCAGCCACCAAGCGCGCTGCCATAGCCGCGCTCGGCATGGGCGTGCTGAACAAATGTTATCTGCGCTTTCCCCGCGTCTTTTGGCCGGATGACGTGGACTGGCTGGAATATGTGTCCGAAAAGCACGGGGAGTGGACCGAATGGGTCAGCCTGGCCCGTGCCGCCGGAAAGCCGGTGTTGCTCGGGTTCAATGCCGCCACGCAGGGACGCGCGCTGGAGGCTTTGCCCGACAGGCAGATCGTGGCTGATGCCATGCGCACGCTGCGCCGGATTTTTGGTTCCGGCATACCGGATCCGACCGGCCATCAGATCACCCGCTGGGCTTCCGATCCCTTTGCTCGCGGATCCTATTCCTACACGCCGATTGGCGCCACGCCCCGGTCGCGCCGCGAACTCGCCCGCCCGGTGGATGGTCGGCTCTTTTTCGCCGGCGAAGCCACCGATGCCGACTATCACGCCACCGCTCATGGCGCCTATCTATCCGGTCGGCGCGTCGCGGAAGAAGTGATCAAGAGTTAGGCCGTTGCCACGGGCTGTTTCTGGATGCCTGGGTTGAGGCTGGCGCCATTTTGACTGCCGTCGGGATTATTCCTGCATGAAGTGGCTGAACATGTCGATCAGGGCGCCGGCGAAAGAGAGCGCCACCCCGGCGATCAAATACAGCAGGGTGCGCGCATGGTAGGCTTCGGCCTGATCGCGCGGGTAATCCATCCGGAGCACGCGGTGCAGGACGGCGATGAGCATCACGATTCCGGTCAGCACGCAGGCACCGACCAGATAGGCCAGCCAGTCCGGCATGGGAGTCTCCGTTTTGACCCAATTGGCGGCAAAGTTCAGGATAAACCCCAGCAGGATACCCGTGGCGGTGACGATGGGCTGGCGAAATGACTGGAGCTTGTCTTCCATGATCGGGTGATGATGCGTCGCGTCAGCCGGGGGCGCAACCTTGTCGTGCCCGACCCGCTCGACCCCGCCTCGCTGCTCCGGCGGTAGTTTTTCGGTTTGAAGCGGGTGAAACGACAAACGGATCGGGATTCGATTGCCGTCGGAGCCGAATCGGGCTTAGGGTGGCTCCAATGGACGATACGACGTTCACCCTCCGAGCTTGGTTTGTCGGCACCCGCATTGAGATTCGTTCCCGGCAGCGGCGCGACAGTCTCGACACCGTGCCGGAGACCGTCATCGATGAGCGGGGTCGGCTCATGGCCGTCTTTCGGTTTGGTGTGGTCTGCTTTGCCGGCTATTCGGAGATGGAGGAATCCGGTCGGCTCGGCAGCTTGGCCGAACGGATTTCCGGCCGATTCGATGCGCCCGAGAGCGAGTCGCTCGCCGTTCGCATTGTGCCCGGCGAGACCGAGCGAATTGACGACGAAGGCACCCTGATTCTGAATGAGCACACGACCGAGCGACTCCTCGCCGCCGCCAGCGTCCTGGCCAAAAGCGTCGTGCTGGCTCACTATGAGCAGTGTCTCGCGCCCATCTTGGAACGCGTCGAGCGACTCGGAGAGAATCTTCAGGGCGGTCACAGCGGAGCCGAGCGCCGGCAGTTGCTTCAGGAGATCGGCCAGTCGCTGGTCATCCAGACCCGCACCGTCGGCCGCGTCGAAATCGCCGAAAAGCCTGATCTCGTCTGGGACGATCCGGATCTCGACCGCCTCTACGTGCGCCTCGCTGCCGAGTACGAGTTGCGCGACCGCGACCTCGCCCTCTCGCGAAAGCTCGACCTCGTCTCGAAGACCACCGAACTCTATCTCGATCTCGTCCAAAATCGCCAAAGCCTCCGGGTCGAGTGGTACATCGTTATCCTGATCCTGTTCGAGATTTTTCTGAGCCTCTACGCAATGTTTTTCGCTGGCAGCGCCCATTGAGCCAACTCGCCACTGAGGCCATCTACGATCACGTCTTATCAATAAGCCGGGGCACATCGTTTATGCGGCATTTTATTAATGAGCCGGAGAAATTGAAAGAGAGAATGCTTGCATTCGGCCATCGGCGTGCCATTCTGAATGGATCAGTTTCCCGCTCAGCCACCCTGCCTGACCCATGAGAGCTTCCAGACTTATTCCCGATCGCGGTGACGGCTATTTTCATGTCGTCTCCCGCGTGGTCGACAAGCGCTTCATCTTCAATGCCAAGGAGAAAAACCA
>JAEUHH010000014.1 GCA_016795505.1 Verrucomicrobiales bacterium
GTGGTCGACAAGCGCTTCATCTTCAATGCCAAGGAGAAAAACCACTTCCGGAAATGGATGCGCAAGCTGGAGGCCTTTCTCGGGGTGCAGGTGGTCACTTATTGCCTGATGTCCAACCACTTCCACCTCCTCCTGCGCGTCCCGGACCGGGCTTCGATGCCGAAACTGACGGTCGAGTCTTTGCTGGAACTGCTGCCGGTCCTCTACTCCGACACGCAGAGCCTGGGCATCCGGCAGGAGATCGAGCGCGCCCAAACCGCCCGCGACGAGGCCTGGCTGGTGCGAATTCTGGAGCGCTTCGAGCGGCGGCGCTTTGATCTGTCGATCTTCGTCCGCGAACTCAAACAGCGCTTCACCCGCTGGTACAATCGCACGAACAATCGTCGGGGCACCCTGTGGGAGGATCGCTTCAAGAGCGTGCTGGTGGAGGGCTCGGAGCGCGCCCTGCTGACGATCGCGGCTTACATTGATCTGAATCCCATCCGGGCGGGTTTGGTGAAAAACCCCGAGGACTATCGCTGGTGCGGCTACGCCGAGGCGGTGGCGGGCAAACAGGTGGCGCGCCGGGGGCTGAAAGCGATCCTGGAGCACACGAGCCACGGGGTGAATCGCGACCTGACTTGGGAGTATGTGGCCGGCGTCTATCGGGTGCTGCTGTATGGCAAAGGGCTGGAGCGCGAGGCCGATGCGGCGACAGGAGCGAAAGCACGTCGCGGTTTCAGCGCGGAACGGATCGAGGCGGAAGAAAAGCGTGAGGGGCGATTGTCGATTCCGGAGATCCTGCGCTGTCGGGTGCGATATTTCTGTGATGGGGCGGTGTTTGGGACGGTGGAATTCGTAAACCGCGTGTTTGAGGCGCATCGGGGTCAGTTTCCCGCCGGGCGAAAGAGCGGAGCCCGCCCCCTGCGAGGTGGAGCGGACTGGGGCGAGCTGCGGACGCTGCGCGATCTGCAGGTGAGACCATTGGGATGAAGGTTGGCTTTTCGACGAGCGGAAGTTGCGGATTTGATTGGGCGAAGCCGGAATTTGTGTTCATAGTGTCGCCTCTGTTCCCCGGGTGACCGGGCGGAAAGACTCCCCTCCTGCTATGGATGCCTCCTCACCGTCTTCGCGACTCCGCCTGCTGGTGGCCGCGTCTGATCGACAGGTCGCCTGCGATCTGCGGTCGACGCTGGAGCGGTTGGGCCATGTGGTGAGCGGGCCGTGGCCCGCGGGTGGGGCGGCGCTCACGGCCGCGGCGCGTCGGCGTCCCGATGTGGCGTTGATCGACTTGCGTCTTGGCGGCGAGCCGGATGCCGTGGCTCTGGCGACGCGGCTACGGGAGCAGGGCGGGGTGCCGGTGATTTTTGTGATCGGTCAAACGTCCGGTCCGCTCCTCGATCGGGCGATGGCGGCGCGACCGGCAGGCTATCTGAAACGACCTCACAGCGATGCCGAGCTGGCCGCCTGTCTGGCCGCCGCCCGCGATGGCAGAGTGCTGGCGGCAGAGGCAACGGCGCCAGCCACGCCGGTGTCTGAAGCGGAGCCGATTCCCGAGCCGATGGCGCGGGGTCTGGCCCTGGCCAAGGCGGCGGAGCTGTCGCGGCGGCCTTCCTTCCGTGAGTTGCTGGGGCGCCGGGGGGCGACGCAGGACAGCAGGGCGAGCTTTTTGGAGGAAGTCGATGGCGAGGAAACGCCGTTCGATGCCGAGTCTGACTCGGACGAAAATGCCGACGATCCTGTCTCGCTGCTGGATCTGATCGGCGATCCCGTGCTGTTGATCGACGGTGAGGGCCGCGTGGCCGAAGCGAATGCCCGGGCGCTGGTGGACTTTGGCGGCGCGTCGCCACTGATTGGTCGTGAGTTTTGGTCCGGCTTCGAGGGGGAGGAACGCGGGCGCGGCGAGTCGGAATTCTCCAAAGCCCTGCGATCGCCGACGGGCGCCTATCATTTTGGCTGGATGGATACCGCGCGGCACCGTTACTACGAAATCAGTGCCTATCGCACCCCATCGCCCGCGCCGGGCGGCGAGCCGGGGCTGCTGGTGTGGTTCCGCGATGTCTCCACCCGCCGCCGGACCGAGGCCGAGTCCCTGCGCCAGCAGCGGCTGGAGGGATTGGGCCTGCTGGCGCGGGGATTTGCCCACGATTTCAACAATCTGCTCACCATCCTGATCGGCAGCCTCGATCTGGCGGCCGAATCGCTGCCGGATGGCAGCTTCGAAGCGGTCGAGCTGGACAATGCTCGCGGTGCTGCCGGCGATGCCAGTGATCTGGTGCAGCAACTGCTGACCTTTGCCCAGGGCGGCGAGCCGATCCGCGAACCGATCCGGATCTGTGACCTGGTCCGGGCGATTCTGGGCGAGCGCCGACGCACCCGACCGGGCATCCGCTACCAGTTCCAGTCCAGCGAGGTCGGTCTGCCTGCCTCGGTCGACCCACGCCAGATTTCCCGCCTGATTGAAAACCTCGTGACCAATGCGGAGCAGGCCATGCCCGACGGCGGCGTACTGATCGCGCGCTGCCAGCGACTGCCCGGCGCCGAGGTGGGACGCTTCCGGAATACCGGCGAGGTGTTCGACGAGGAGTTTGCCATCATCGAGATCATCGATACGGGCCGGGGCATGTCCGAGGCCGAACTGGAGCAGGCCTTCGAGCCCTTTTTCACCACCCGCGGCGGCGCGAACGCTACCGGCATCGGCCTGACGGTGTGCGAATCGATCGCGAAGGCCCACGGCGGCTTCGTGATGCTCCAGTCAAAAGAAGGGCGGGGCACCATCGCCACGCTGTGCCTGCCGCTCCGCGAGCCGGTCGCAGCCCTCTCGCCAGCCGCTGGAACCACCGGGGGATTCCTGCCCACCAATGTCTTCATGCCACGGCTGGCCACCGAGTCCGGTCCCGCAGACGCCGGGGAGATTGCAAAGGTCTCGCCACTCGAGCCGGCAAGCGACAGCCGCGAGGATCTCCCGGCCGAGACCGTCGCCAGCGATGGCGGGCGCATCCTGATCTTGGAAGACGATGAGCTGATCCGGCGCCTCATCGCCGTGACTCTACGGCGCGATGGCCACGAGGTGGTCGAGACCGCCGACGGGCACGAGACCATCGCCGCCTATCGCCAGGCGATGGAGGAAGACCGGCCCTTCGACCTCGTCCTCAGTGACCTGACCATCGTCCACGGCCTCGGCGGTGTGGAAACCATCCGGGCGCTCCGTGACATGGACCCCGGCGTGGTGGCCATCGTCTCCAGCGGGTATTCCGATGCTCCGGCGATGGCAAGGCCAGAAGCCTTCGGCTTTTCCGCAGTGCTGCCCAAGCCCTACCCGCCGCGCGAACTCCGCAGCCTCATCGCCGACATGCTGCGACGCTGCCGCCGCGCCCGGGGCGAACTTTTCCCCGGATAAACGGCCATGGAGTGGTACTACGCCAATGATCGCCATGAGCAGGTGCCCTGCCGCGAGGAGGATCTGCCCCGGCTTGTGTTGAATGGCCACCTCCAGCCCGACACTCTGGTCTGGCACGAGGGCCTGCCGCAGTGGACCCCGTGCCGCACCGTCCGGCCCGATCTGTTTTCCCACCTTCCCGCGGCCGCACCGCCAGCGCTGCCTGCTGCCGCGCCACCGGCGTTGCCGTCCCAGATGGGCGGCTCTCCCCAGCGTCCGCCCGCGGCGGCGGTGCCCACCGACGGCTTGTCCGTGGCCAGCCTCATCCTCGGGATCCTCGGCCTCGTCAGTGTCGGTTGCTACGGTATCGGTGTGCCTTTTTCGATCGCCGCGATCATCTGCGGCCACATCGCCAAACGCGGACTCAGTGATCCCAGCCAGAACAGTAACCGCAGCATGGCCGTCGTCGGCCTGGTCATCGGCTACATCGGCTTTGCCGTTGCCGCGCTGATGATCCTCGCCCTCCTCGGCTTCGTCGCCCTCGGCGCCGTTGCCGAATCTGCCAATCCGACCACCACCCCCTGAGCCGGGTCACGAGTCGCCCACCACGATGGTGTGCCGCTCGCCGAGCAGGATGGGCTCCGCGTGGAGCAGATACAGGTCCATCACCGCCTTGACCCGCGCCAGATACTCCCGCGTCCGCGCCCGCACCGAGTGCGGCAGGTCCACCGCCTCGCCGTGGAAAGCCACCCCGTCGATGCCCTCGCGGTCGGCGATGAACAAAGCCCGGCTCACATGAAAATCGTCCGAGATCACCGTGATCCGCTCCAGACCGTAGACCCGCTTCGCCCGCACCACTGAGTCCAGCGTGCGGATGCCCGCTCCGTCCGCCGTGATCGCCCCCGCCGGCACTCCCAGCTCCACCAGCCTGGCCGTCATGTCGCGCGGCTCATCGTAGTAGCCCGATGCCTCCCGGTGGCCGCTGACCAGCAGATGGCTCACCTTGCCCGCGTGGTAGAGCGCCGCCGCCGCCGCCAGACGATTGTCGAAATGCGGATTCGCCTGGTCCGGGCCGATCTTCCGCGTCGTGCCCAGCACCAGGGCCGCCGGCCGCGCCTCGATGCTGTCCACCGTCCGATAGATCCGCCCCTGCGTCGAGAGCACCACCCAGAGATTGCACCCCGCCACCACCACGACCACCGCCAGCGCAGGCCAGAACAGCAGCCAGTAGAGCGACGAATGTTTGCGTTTCCGGGACATGGGGGGCTGGGGGCGTCGGCCGGACCTCCAGAGCCGCCTCCCAGCCACGTTCCCCGCGGGAAAAAAGCGGGCACACCAGGGTTGAGATTGACCGGCGAACCGGCGAGGGTGGCGGCTCCGCCGACCGGGGGAAACCGTCGCACCGCTTCAGGCCGATTTCCAACGCGAAAGCGGTCCGTCTCCCGCACATGAAAACCGTCCTCAGGGTCTTTTCCTACCTCCGCCGCTACCCCCTGCTCGCCTCCGCGCAGCTCGCCTGCGCCATCGGCATGACCCTGCTGGTCGTCGTCTTCCCCGAGGTCACCAGCCGCGTCGTCGGCGACGTCATCCCCAACCGCGACTTCGACCGGCTCCTGCCCCTGTCCCTCGCCGCCGCCGGGGCCTTTTTCCTCACCAATCTCTTCAACGGCCTGCGCATCGTCCTGAACAACACCTTCGAGCAGAAAGTCATCTACGACATCCGCTCCGACCTCTACGAAAAGATCCAGCGCCTCCCCATGCGCTGGTTCGACAACAAGCGCACCGGAGACGTGATGACCCGCGTCACCGAAGACGTCATGGCCGTCGAGCGCGTGCTCATCGACGGCATCGAGCAGGGAGTCGTCGCCCTGCTCCAGGTGATCGCCGTCGGCATCTTTCTTTTCACCAAGGATGCCCGGCTCGCCGCCATCGCCATGATCCCCATGCCCTTCCTCATTGCTGGCGCCGTCGCCTACACCAAGGCCGCCCCCGAGCGCCACCGCCGCGTGCGCCAAGCCACCAGCAGCATGAATTCCCTGCTCCACGACAACATCGACGGCATCCAGCAAATCAAGACCTACACTCGCGAGACCGCCGAGCTCGGCCGCTTCAATGCCGCCAGCGACCTCGTGCGCCAGGCCACCCTGCGCCTCATGACCGTCTGGGCCGTCTACAATCCCAGCATGGAGTTCTGCCGCAATGCCGGCTACGCCCTCGTCGTCGCCTTTGGCGCCTACGGCGTCATGCAGGCCCCCGATGCCGAGGCCCTCAAAGCCCAGACCGGCGTCTTCACCGCCTTCCTCGTCGCCCTCAATCTCTTCTACGAGCCCATCACCCGCCTCAATTCGCTCAACCAGATCGTCCAGGCCGGCCGCGCCGCCGGCGAGCGCGTCTTCGAGATCGTCGATGCCGCCGAGGAGCCCGGGCTCGACACCGGCCGCGACCTCGCCCGCCCCGTGCGTGGCCACGTCGTCTTCGACCGCGTCGAGTTTGGCTATGGGGAGAAAATCGCCACTCTCCGAGGCGTCACCCTCCAAGCCGAGCCCGGCCAGACCGTCGCCCTCGTCGGCCACACCGGCGCCGGCAAGTCCACCATCATCAATCTCCTCACCCGCTTCTACGAGTATAGCGGCGGCTGCATCTCGCTCGACGGCATCGACATCCGCGATCTGCGCAAAGAGAGCCTCCGTAGCGCCGTCGGCTATGTCACCCAGGAGAGCTTCCTCTTCAACGGCTCCGTCCGGGAAAACCTCCAACTCGCCAAGGCCGATGCCACCGACGACGATTACTGGGCCGCCCTCGACATCGCCAACGCCCGCGCCTTCGTCGAAGCCCTGCCCGACCGCCTCGATACCAACGTCGGCGAGCGCGGGGTGAAGCTCTCCGTCGGCGAAAAACAGCGCATCGCCATCGCCCGCGTCGTCCTGAAAAATCCCCCCATCCTCCTGCTCGACGAAGCCACCGCCAGCGTCGACACCCAGACCGAAAAAGAGATCCAGATCGCCCTCGAGCGTCTCATGGCCGACCGGACCAGCTTCGTCATCGCCCACCGCCTCTCCACCGTCCGCAATGCCGACCGCATCTACGTCCTCGACCACGGCCAGGTCATCGAGGAAGGCACCCACCAGGAACTCCTCGACCGCAACGCCCACTACGCCCGGCTGTGCCGCACCTCCCTGATGGTCGAAGCCGAGATCGAATCCTTCGCCCGCTGACCTGTCGGTACCCCAAAAACGGTCCCGACAGAGCCGTCCGAAGGCCTTGCGCATGCCTCTGCAGTCCCGACAGAGCCGTCCGAAGGCCTTGCGCACCCTTTTGCAGTCCCGACGGAGCCGATCGCAAACGCTGCAGACGCCGCTGCTGCATACCGGCGCGCAACCTTTTCCCGTGGCGGGCGTTCGATGCAGAGACCGGGACCTCAGATTCCCGGTGCAGGAGTGACCGAAAACATCGCATCCCGATCGTATGAAACCCCATCCCCAAACCCTGTCCCGACTCATCGTCGCGACGTCCGCCTGTCTCGCCCTGGCTGCTGCCGGAGTCGCGCAGGAAAAGCCCAAACCACAGCCCGAGCCGCCCCAGGCGCCCCAAAAGACGCCGCCTCCCCCCGGCGAAGGCAAAAAGCCCGAGCCGCCCAAACCACCCAAGCCGGCCGATGCCCCGCCTCCCGTCAAGGACGGCCAGAAGCCACAGCCGCCAGCTCCCGGCCAGCAGGCCAAGGGGCCGCACCATCCGGGCCGCCCCGGCGGCGAAGGTCCCGGCCGCCCCGACTTCGACAAAATGCGCGAGAAAATGCGCGGTCAGATGGAGGAAGTCCGCCGGCTGAAGGAGTCCGGCCAGCATGAGGAAGCCGATCGCCGCATCGCCGAATTCCAAAACCGGATGCGCCAGATGCGCGAGCAGTTCGGCCCCCGTCCCGGCGGTCCCGACCAAGGACCGGGCAAGCCGGATCACCAGCCGCCGCATCACGCCAAAGGCCCCGACCAGGGTCCCGGTCCCAAAGGCGGCCCAGATGGCGGCCCCCGTCCCGGCGGCCCCGACCAGGGACCGGGTAAGCCGGATCATCAGCCGCCGCACCACGCCAAGGGCCCCGATCAGGGTCCCGGCCCCAAGGCAGGCCCCGGCGACCGGGGAGACCATCGCCCCCAGGCGCAGGGTCCCGAGCAGCGGAAGAAACAGGGCAAAAAGGCCCGGAAAGACAAGCGCCATCGCCATCACGGCCACGCGCATGGCGGACCACACCGCGGCCCCGGCCATCACGGCGCCTATCGGGGACCACAGGGACCCCGCCCGCACTTCCAGCAGGGTCCCCGCCATCGCGGTTGGGGTCCGCCGCCGTGGGCGCAGCAGGGTCCGCGTGGACCGCGTCACTGGCAGGGCCAAGGCCAGGGCTGGGGACCGCGTCACGGCATGCAGATGGGGCGCGGCCAATTCCGGCCGGCATTCCCTCCCCAGCATGGCCCGCAGGGAGCCCCTCACTGTCCTCCCGGAGGCTCCTGCCCGACACCCGGCGGTCCCCAGGGGCCTCGTGGTCCCCAGGCGTGAGCCGGTGATGACATCCCTCTGATTTTTTTGCCCGGTTCCCCCCGACGGACCTCCGGGTGAGAAAAAACAACCCCCGCGGGGGCGCGGTATCCACTGGAGGCCGCGCCCCTTTGTTTTTCGCCCGGATCGATTTCCGATCAAACAGGGTTGGATCGCCGATCAGACCCTGTTCGATCGGAAAAGGCGGGTCAACGGTCCCCGCTGGTGAGCATGCGGGCGGCGAGCGCGAGCGTCTCCTTGCCGACGCCGCCGAGCATGCGCGCCAGCTCCGAGGTGCGCTCGTCACCCGCGACGGGCCGCAGGGTGGAGCGGGTGCTGTCCTCGGCGAATTCCTTGCACACGACGTAGTGGTGATGGGCGAGCGCGGCGACCTGGGGCATGTGGGTGATGGCCACGACCTGGTGTCGCTCGCCGAGGGAGGCCATTTTCCGCCCCACGGCATGGGCGATCTCGCCGCCGACGTTGGCGTCGATCTCGTCGAAGACCATCAGCGGGATCTGGTCCTGATCGGCGAGGGCGCTTTTCACCGCCAGCATGACCCGCGACATTTCCCCGGACGAGGCGACGACTCGCAGAGGTTTGGGTGGCTCGCCGGGATTGGGGGCGAAAAGGAAATCGATGCTTTCATAGCCGCGCGCCTGGGGCTCGGTGCCGGGGGCGATCGACACGTCGAAATGCGACTGGCGAAAGCCAAGGTCCTCCAGTTGTCCGCCGATCTCGCGGGCCAGTTTCGGGGCGGCGGCGCGGCGTTTTTTCGACAGGGCGGCGGCGGCGCTGTCCAGCGCGGTCCGGCCACGGGCGACGGCGGCCTCGAGACGCTCCAGCTCGTCCTCCCGCTGGTCGATGCGCCGGAGTCGTTCGCGGGCCTGCTGGCCGTAGGCGACCACATCGGCGAGGCTCTGTCCGTACTTGCGCTTCAGGCTTTCCAGCAGATCGATGCGGCGCTCCATCTCGGCGACTTCGGCGGGGTCGAATTCGAGATCGGCGAGATAGTCTCCGAGGCTGCGGTCGATTTCCTCCAGTTCGACGCGGGCGCCTTCGAAGCCGCCGGTGAGACTTTCCAGGGCCGGGTCGAGCTTTTCCAGTTCCCGGATCGCCCGGTGCACCTCGCCGAGTTGTTCGATCGCGCTCCCGAGTCCGCGGGCGGCCTCGCCGGTCAACTCGACGAGCCGGGCACCGTTGGTGACGAGGCGGTAGCGCTGCTCGAGCTCGGTCTCCTGGTCGGGGTCGATGGCGGCGGACTCGATTTCCTCCACTTGGTAACGCAGCAGCTCGATCTCGGCATCGGTCGCCTGGCGCAGGCCGCGAAAGGCCTCGAGGGCTTCGCTGGCGGTCTGCCAGTCCCGCCAGGCGGCGGCGTAGGCGGTGCGCTCTTTGCCGGCCTGGGCGTAGGCATCGAGCATGGCCAACTGGCGGTCCTGGGACAGCAGGGACTGGTGCTCGTGCGGTCCGTGCAGGTCCACGAGCTGGTCGCCGAGGGATTTCAGCACGCCCAGGGTGCAGGGCGAGCAATTGATGAACTGCTTGTTGCCGCTGCCGCCGCCGAAGACGCGCTTCACCACCAGGGTGTTGCCGTCGCAGGGCTCCAGGCCGCATTCTTCCAGCAACAGATTGACCTGCGGCAGGTTGCCGCCCAGCTCGAAGATGGCCTCCACGCTGCAGCTCGACTCGCCGGTGCGGATGAGGTCGTGGTTGGCCCGTTCGCCGAGGATGAGCTTCAGCGCGCCGACGATCATGGACTTGCCGGCGCCGGTCTGGCCCGTCACGCCGACGAGGCCGGGACCCAGTTCCCACGTGAGATCGTCCACCAGGGCGAGGTTTTTGATCTTCAGAACGGCGAGCATTTGTGAGGAAGGGAGGTCGGCATTATGTAACACTGACCGCCCGCCTTGCAAAACTGGAAACGGATCATGCCCCAGCCTGCCTTCACGCTCACTTTTCTCGGTACCGGCACCTCCATCGGGGTGCCCGTGATCGGCTGTGGCTGCCCGGTCTGTACCTCGGGGGATCCGGTGAACGAGCGGCTCCGCTGCTCCCTGCACGTGACGGCGCCGGATGAGCGGTCGTGGATCGTCGACACTGGCCCGGACCTGCGCATCCAGTGCCTGCGCGAGGGCATCGTGACGCTGGATGCGGTGCTCTACACCCATGAGCACACCGACCACATCATGGGTTTTGACGACCTGCGGCGCTTCACCGTACCGGCCGATGCCGAACTGCCAATCTATGCGAATGCCGGCTGCCTCGCCCGCATCGAGACGTCCTTTCACTATGCTTTCAACGGGGAAAACCGCTACGTGGGTTACCTGAAGCCGCGGCCGCACATCGTCACCGGCCCGTTTTCCATCGGATGCACCACCGTGACGCCGCTGGCGGTGGAGCATGGGAAAGTCAGCACGCTCGGCTACCGGTTCGATCATCCGGAGGCTGGCAGCTTCGCCTATCTGCCCGACGTGAAAGCCATCCCGGACGCGACGCGCGACCAGATGCGCGGGCTCGACGTGCTCATCCTCGATGCCCTGCAGGAGCAGCCGCATCCCACCCACCTGAGCATCGACGAGGCGCTGGAGGTGGCCGCCGATCTCGCCGCCCGCGAGACCTGGCTGACGCATTTTTCCTGCCGGATGGACTACCGCCGCGTCGCGCCCCGTCTGCCGGCGGGCGTGGGACTGGCCCGCGATCGCCAGCGCATCCGGATCGGCGGCTGAGCGATTTCGGGATTGCCGGTACGGCGCGGAAGGTGCTAAAGAGGGTGGGAAACCCTGTTCCACCGCCTTTTCCCACGCCGATGCAGTATCCGTCCGCGGCTTCGCAATATGAGGACTTCCTCCGGGCGGTCTTTCCACCTTCGAACGGGGAGACCGGAGCCGGCGCCCTGCGGGAGGATGCCGGACCGCGCGCGGCTGAGCCGGTGCCGGAATTGGAGGTGCAGGCGCGGTGGTTCGCCGGCGAGTTTGGCCGCGATTTCGTGGGCCGGGATGGCGAGGCGGTCGAGATCGTGCAGTTCGGTCACTGGAATCGCTCCGCCGGTCCGGATTTCACCGAGGCAGTGGTGAAAATCGACGGCGTCGTCCGTCGCGGCGCCATCGAGGTGGATCTCACCGCGACCGACTGGGAAGCGCACGGGCACGGGGCGAATCCCGACTACGACGAGGTGGTGCTGCACGTCCACTGCGACGGTCGGCAGGCGGCGGCGCCGCGCTTTTTCACCCGGACCTCGCGTCACCAGGCCGTGGCCCAGCTACCCATCGACCTGGCGGCCTCCGACGAGCCGGCCGGGCATTGGGGCCATCTGCCGGTGGCCCGGCGCGGCCGCTGTGCGACCCCGCTGCGGGAGATGGGCGAGGCCGCCCTGGAGTCGCTCATGACCGCCGCCGCCCAGTACCGGCTCCGTCGAAAAGCCCGGCGCCATGAGGTGCTGGCCGCGACTCACTCCGACGGGCAGGCCCTGCTCCAGGGCACGGCCGAGGCGCTCGGTTACCGCCACAACAAGCTCACCATGGCAGTGCTGGCCCAGCGGCTCTCCCTGGCGACGCTGAAACGCCAGGCCGCTCCCGAGCGCGAGGCCCTGCTCTTCGGCGTGGCGGGATTCCTCGACCCCGAGCGGTTCGAAAACACCGCCGACCCCGAGGCGAGGCATTATCTCAAGAGCCTCTGGGATCACTGGTGGAAGCATCGCGCCCAGCACGAGCCCGAGGCGCCCCACCGCCGATTGCCGTGGAGGATGGCCGGCACGCGTCCGGTCAATCATCCCCAGCGCCGCGTCGCCGCCCTCGCTGCGCTGGTCAATGACTGGCCCGCCTACGCGCGGCTGGTCGGAGCGCGCCCGACCGAATCGCCGGAGGGCTGGACCCGCGACCTGACGGCTTACCTCGGTCAGTTGAAGCATGCCTATTGGTCCCGCCACTACACGCTGAAGGCGAATCCCGCGCCGAAACCCCTCGCCCTGATCGGCAAAGACCGCATTCAGGACCTGCTCGGCAATGTCCTCTTTCCCGCCGCCATCTCCAGCCGGCCCAACTTATGGGCCGCCTACCGGCTGCTGCCCGGCTCGGATATGAACGAAAGCCTGAAGCGTGCCGCCCTGCGGCTGTTTGGCCCCGATTCCGCCCGCATCGCGGCGGCGACCCGGCGCTACTGGCAGCAGCAGGCCCTGCTCCAGATCTACCGCGATTTCTGCCTGCGCGACGGATCGGACTGCGCCGACTGCCCGTTTCCCGAACAGCTCGCCCAGTGGCGCGAAGGCTGATGGCGGCTTAGCCGCGCGGCGGCCGATTGCTGGAGCGATAGTCGGGCGGCCGCTTCGAGACCCAGTGGACGAATTTCACGATCTCCGGATGCGTCAGCAGGCGCTCGATGGTGTGATAGTCGCGGGCCAGTTCCCCCTCGGTGAAGACACTGTGGATTTTCCCATGGCAGACCGTGTGCAGGATGGCGATGGGTCCGTGCTTGCCGCCTTTCAGCTTTGGCGTCAGGTGGTGCCGGCTTTCCAGATGGGGCGGGATCGCCCGACCGCACAGGGGGCAGGTTCGCCACGGGGAGGGGGGATTGGAATTCGACACTTGCGCGCGGAGTTTCCCATTCATACGCTTGCGACCATGAAATCGTCCACTTTCCTCACGCTGGCGACCCTGCTCGCCGCCTTTGCCGCGACCTCGCTGACCTCCTGCATCACCTGCGAGCGTTGCGCCCGCAAACGGGCTGCCGCGGCGGCCGCTGCCACGGCTGCCCAGGCAACCGCGCCAGCCATGGCTCCAGCTCCCGCTCCGGTCGCGCCGGGCACGCAGACGGCCTGGTGAGCCGCCTCAATTGATCCCGATCCGTTCCGGGAGCATCGGCGTGAGGAAATCCCCTGCCGCCCGCGCGATCCACAGCCCCTCGACCGGATCGGTGCGGTCGAAATCGACCAGCAACCCTTCGGCCCAGCCGAACCGGGTGAGCCGGTCCTCAAACGCCGAGAGTTGCACAGCCGCCGCCTCGGCGCTGGCCGGATGGGCCAGCTCGATGACCGACCGTGACTCCACCACCAGATCGAGGCACTCATCCACTTCGAGCCGCTGGCCCGAAGGCCCGATGCGGCAGCGGCTGAACTGCCGAGGCCGGATGTGCTGAAATCCCAGCCCGCGCAGCTCACCGATCAGGGCCTCTGCGATCCCTTTTGGCGAGTGGCCCGGTCCCAGCCGGCCTCGTACGGCCAAACAGGCCCCGCACAGCCGCGGCAGCAGGCTGTCAGGCAGCGCCTCGTGGGGAATGGTCAGGGGACCGAGCATGGGTGTAAATTATCATATTTACACTAATTATAAATCCAAAATTGTCGATTCCCGGCGGTTTTTGGTTCGGCTCGGCCTTGAATCCGGTGCCTTCCGCGTGTGAGGTAGCCGCCGTGACCGTTCTCGCCGCCTCCACCCACTGGGTCCACGACCTCAGCCCCTTTCTCGTCCGCTTCACCGAGACCTTCGGCATCCGCTGGTACGGGCTCGCCTACGTGCTCGGCTTTCTGTGCGCCTACCTGATGCTCCGCTGGCTCGTCCGCAAAGGCTGCAGCGAATTGCGCGAGGATCAGGTCGCCGATTTCATCACCTTCGGCGCCCTGCTGGGCGTCATGCTGGGCGGCCGGCTCGGCTACATGTTGCTGTATCAATTCGACGAGTTCATCCGCGCGCCGTGGATCTTTTTCCAATTCCTCCAGGGCGGCATGGCCAGTCACGGCGGCATCCTCGGGCTGGTCATCTTTGCCTGGTTCTATGCCCGCATGAACCGGCTGTCCTGGGCGGGGCTGGGGGACAATCTCGTGGTGGTCGCCCCCATCGGCGTGTTTTTCGGACGCATCGCGAATTTCATCAACGGCGAGCTTTACGGCCACGTCACCGAGTCGCGCATCGGAGTCATTTTCCCCCGCGCCCTCAATGAAGTGCCCGACCAACTCGCCGTCGTGAGCCTGCTGAACCGCTACCATGCCGAGTCGGTCGAAGCCCTCGTCGAAATATCCCGCACCAGTGACGAACTCCAGGCCGCCATCGCCGAAATCGTGCCGCCGCGCCATCCCTCGCAGCTCTACGAAGCCGCCATCGAAGGACTGTTCCTGTTTCTGATCCTCCTGGCCGTGAGGCTGCGGTGGAAAAATCTCTCCCACGGCATCCTGACCGGCGTCTTTTTCATCCTCTACGCCGTGGGGCGCATCGCCGTGGAGACGGTGCGCGTGCCTGATGCCGGCTACATCCTCGGGTTCACCCGCGGGCAGTTCTACTCGCTGTTCATGATCGCGATCGGTGCCGCGTTTCTGGTCTGGGGCATCCGGACCAAGCGCCGGAACCGCCTGCCTGCTGCCGGCTAACGCCCCGTTTTGACCACGGCTTCCAGTTGGCGGAACCACTCGCGGTAAATGGACGTGCGATCCGGTGCCGGCTTTTCCCCGGGGAGCTTCGTTTTCAGCGGTCCCAGCACCAGGCGGCGACTGCGATCGGCCGGGCGCAGACACAGGTGATCCTGTCCGGCATCGTCGGCCCGCGACACCAGCGCGGCATCCGCGGCGAGCCGGTCGATCGTGGCCGAGCCCAGGTCGGCATCGGCCTCGAAGGCGGCGGAAAAGCCGACACCGGTCAGGCGGGCCGCCAGCCAGGCCGTCACGGCGACTGCCGAGCGCGTGGCATGCACGTGGCCGATGTGGCGCTTGCGGATCAGCCGGGCCAGGTGCAGGGCACGTCGCGCCTGGAACAGATAGTTCTCCGTGTCGATGCCGCTGCCCAACTCATCGCGCCAATCGATGACGCGGGCGACGATGTCGGGATGCGCCGCCCACTCGGCCTCGAGCACGAGGGCATCGGGGAAAAACTCGATTATTTCCGCCCAATCGGGCAGGGCGGTTTCCGATGAGACCCTGTTGCATCGGAGACCCAACAGGGTTGCATCGGAGAGCGGACCCTCTCCAATCGCGGCCAGGGCGGCCAGTTCGCCACCGAGATCGCTGTCGTCGCCCGGCGCCGGTGGCCAGGCGTCGATAACGTAAAGAATGGTGGGAGCGGGAGGATCGATGCGTTCCGCGGCGGCGAGGCAGGCATCGAAATGGGCCGCCAGTTGCCGCGAGGTCTCGCGCAACTCGAAGACACGCTCTGCTCGGGCCCGGCCAGCGCGGCCAAAACGGCGGGCGAGGTCGCGGTCGTTCGCCAGTCGCGCGAGCGCATCGGCGAGGGCGGTCTCGTCGCCGGGTGGCACGAGCAGTCCCGTCTCTTCGCTGATGACCATCTCGGGCACTCCGACAAGCTGGGTGGAGACGACCGGGAGGGAGCAGGCCATGGCCTCGGTGATCACGGTGGGCAGGATGTCGGAGGCACCCTTGGAGTCCACGATGCAGGGCAGGCAGAAGACGTCGCTCGCGGCGAGGGTCTTTTTGATCGATTCCTGGCTCTGGACGCCGGCAAAGGTGACATGGGCACCGATGCCGAGGTCGGAGACCTGTGTCTCGAGCCGCTCGCGCCACGGTCCTTCGCCGACGAGGGTCCAGTGGAACTCGATGCCCCGCGCCTGAAGCTGGGCGCAGGCGGCGGCGAGGTGGTGGAAGCCCTTGAACTCGATCAGCCGGCCGATGGACACGATGCGCAGCGCGCCGAACTCGCCGATGGGTGCGGCGGGGAACTGGTCCATCGCGATGCCGTTGTAAACGCGGTGGATTTTGTCCACCGATCCCGGGCAGGTGCGCCGCAGGAGGCCGCAGCTGTGGTCGCTGACGCCGATGATGAATTCCGCCTCGCGGCACAATTCGCGCAGCAGGTCGTCACTGCCCAGGTCGACCATGAAGTCCTGGGCGTGCGCCGTGAAGCTGAAGGGGATGCCGGCCCATTGCTTGATGAACAGGGCGGTGTGGGTGGCCCGGTTGGCGAAATGAACGTGGATGTGGCGCACCCCGCGCTTTTGGAACAACTCGGCGAAGTAGAGGGCGTTTCGCGCGCGGGTGGACGCCTTGTAGGCGGGGCCGTAGTCGCGATCGTGCCGGGCGATCAGGTCGCCGAAGCGTGCCGGCCAGGTGCCGTCCTTTTCCCGCCGCGATTTGAGCCGGGCGAGCGCTTCCGGCGGGGGTGGGTAGAATGCCTCGGCGGCGAACTGGTCATAGCGCTCGTGCCGGAAGGCGTTCGGCGGCGGATTGATCGACGCGACATCCAGATCGAAGCCGCGGGCCTCCAGCGCAAGCATCTCCGAGTCGCAAAAGGTCTGCGACACGACCGGAAAGCGCGAAAAAAGGTAAGCGATGCGGGGGCGGGGCAAATCCATGGGCTGGAGCCGCCGGGCGGCTGGGTTGGGGGGAGGGAGCCGGGAAGCTAGAGCGGGTTTCCGATGCCGGCAAAGCCGAAAAGTCGGTGGAAATTTGTCGCCACCTGCCCGGCCAGGACGGTCACCTCGATCCCGAGGGCGGCAGCCAGCCCCGCGTAGATGGCGGGGAGATTGGCCGGGTGATTGATCGGCTCGCCATCGATGGAGAAGAGCGGGCAGGCTTCCCACTCCTCGGGCAGCCGCATGTCGGGCGCATCTGTCTCGATGAGGATCCGATCGAGTGGCAGGCGGCGGAACGTCTCGACGACATCGGCTTTGCGCGGGTGCAGGAAATAGCCGGAAAAGGAGAAATAGCCGCCCAGAGACGCGAAATCGTCGGTCATCTCGGCCGGACCGGCGTAGGAGTGGAGCAAGAAGCCGGCGGGAAAGGGGGCTTCGTCGCGCAGCACGGCGAGGAGGCGGCCCCAGGCGCGGAGGCAGTGGATCACGACCGGCAGGCCCAGACGCGCGGCGAGCCGGAGTTGGGCACGAAAGACGGTTTCCTGCTCCTCGATGCGATGATCACGGATCCATTTGTCCAATCCGATTTCGCCCACTGCTGCGGTGCCCGGGCGGGAGAGAAAATCGGCCAAAGCCGGCTCCCAATCGGGCGTACGGTCGGCGAGATACCAGGGATGGAGCCCGTAACAGGGCATCACTTCGGGGAATCGCTCTGCGAGACGGGCGACCTCGGGCCAATCGGTCTCGCGGGTGCCCGCCACCACCCACCGGGACACGGCACGGCGCCTCAGTTCGGCCGCGATGTCATCGAGATGGGGCCGCAGCCGGGCATCCTGCAGGTGCAGATGGGCGTCGAGATAGACGGGTCCGGAATCGGGCGACATGAGCGGGTGCGTTCACTCGGCATCCGGCGTGGCAAATTTGCAGACTGGCGCCTGCGTGACTGCGATCCGGGAGAGCCCCGAAAAGCCCGAACTAGTCCCGGTCGGCTTCGAGAAAGCGAATCACCTCGGCGACCGAGAGATCGGTGAGGTCAGAGATTTCGGCAGGGGTCCGTCCTTTTCCGGCCATTTTCCGGATCAAATCGGCCATGCCTTTGGCGATGCCGTTGGCGAGGCCCTTCTGGAGACCTTCCTGTCTGCCCCTTTCCAAACCCTCTTCGAGCAGCTCTTTTCCGGCGCGGGTCTCGTGCAGTGGTGTGAGTTCGGCGATCATCTTGCGGATTTCCTCCCGGTTCTTGGTTTTGAAGCGTTGCAGCAACAGTAGCAGAAAAATCTCCCCGAGCACTTCCCGGTCCTCGCGACTCAGGAGGCCGTAGCCGCGGATGAATTGGTAATGTCCGGCGGCATTCTTTTCAAGTTCCGCCAGCGGCTCGCTCAGAGGCGCCAACGCGGCCACCAGCGGGGAATCTGGATGCCTTTGCTTCAGGGATTCGAGCAATTCATCGAGGAAAAGGACGCGGGTGAGCGGGTGGCGGGTGTGGCTGGAGGGCAGCTCCGTGCGCGAGCCGAACAGCACGACGGTCTCGATCTCGCGGGGCACATAGTCGCGACGGCGGCAGTCTTTGCGAGGGTTGAGGTGTTTCCAGAGGACTTGGCGCGCCAGCTCGATGCGGTTGAAGATGGAGTGATCGTGATAGAGCTGGAATTCGACCAGATAACAAAAATCGGCGGGATCTTCCGGCTCCAAAAGGAGGTCGCAGCGGATCTCGAGTTGTTTGAGAGTCCGGGCGGAACCGCGACACCCGGCAGGGAGGGGGAGGCCGGTGAGTTCGCGCAGCCATTCCGGATGATCGCGAAAAAGTTCGTGAAAGATGTGGTCCGTATCCAAGATGCGGCAAGCCTACCGGAATCGGGCACCCTTTGACAAGGAGCCATTCCTGTGGCGGGGATTCCCCGATTGACAGTGGCGGAGGCCGGGCCTTAATTATCGGCCTTTCCGGCCCCGGCGCGCTTCCTGCGCCGGTTTCGCGGATTGGCGGGATAGCCAAGTGGTAAGGCCGAGGTCTGCAAAACCTCTACCGCGGGTTCGATTCCCGCTCCCGCCTCCACGCGAAACTGCCGGGACCCGGCGCCCGGATGGGCGAAAGCCGGCCCCTGACGAATCCCGCGGGCGGTAATGGCACAAATCGGGTCGGCACGTTTCGCTTGAAAGTTCCGGTTTCAGCGCTAACGCTCTTTGATAAACTTTGGATCGACTTCGCATCTCCCGTCATTTTGGCGGTGATTTTTGCCCCGGGGACCGGCTGTTCCGAAGATACAACTCTCCAACTCCAAAACCACCCTCGTCGTCATGCCGCCTCTCTTCGGCCGCTTGCAGTCTTCTCTTCCCGATTCATCAGGATTCGAGATCACCATCGAATCCCTGTCGCCGGATGATGATCTGGCGGTCGAGGTCGCGGCGGTCGCTGTCACGGTGCGCCTGTTCCCCTTTCGGATCGGCCGGGTTTCGCAGCAGGGGTCCGGTCACCGCGTCACGGCGCGGGCGTTGATGCTGGACGATCCCCGGCCGCACAATGTCTCCCGGGAACATTGTGTCTTCGAGCTGCGTGACGGGCAGATCTGGCTGCGGGACTGTGAAAGCACGCTCGGCACCGTGCTGAATGGCGAGCATCTCGGGACGCGGCACGGGCAGGTTGACCAGATCGTCCCGCCGGGGGAAAGCGAACTGCTTCTCGGCGGGCATCACAGCCCACACCGCTTCCGGCTCTGTCTCAGCCGCCAGCCGGGCTGACAGAACCCGCCGTCAGGTGCCGTGCAGGGCCAGCCGGGCCGATTCGGCGATGCCGTAGGCCGTCTCCTCGAGGGTGAGGTCGGTGGTATCCACGGCTTCGTTCGCACAGGCCCGATAGAGCGCCTCGCGGGAGGCCAACAGGTCGCGGATGGTTGCCAGCGGATCGGCCGTCTGGAGCAGAGGGCGGTCCGTATTCCGCGCCACCCGGTCGTAAATCCTCTCCGGTGTCGCCCGCAGCCAGATCACGTATCCGGCCTCGCGCAGGATTTCGTGGTTGCGCGGCTGGGTGACGATACCGCCCCCGGTGGCGATGACCTGGCGCTCGGAGGCGGCGCATTGCCGCAGGGCTTCTGTCTCCCAGCGGCGGAAAGTTTCCTCACCTTCCTCGGCAAACAGGCGCGGGATCGGCTTGCCGGTCAGATCGACGACGATCTGGTCGGTATCCACATAGGTAAAGCCCAGACTGTCCGCCACGCGGCGACCCACCGAACTCTTTCCCGTGCCCATGAAGCCGATGAGCACCACATTGCCCCGTCGCTCTGGCTGCCGGCCGCCGCTGCTGCTATTCCCTGCCATCTTATCTGACACCGGGTCATCATGCCCATCCCGCCGGGTCTTGCAACGTCTCAATTCACCCGTCGCCCCGGTTCAGACCTTGCGCATCTGTCGCCTCAGATTCGTGTGCAGGGCGATCAGGCCGATCAGGGAGAAAATCAGCAGCATCGAGGCATTCAGCTTCAGCGTGTCGGCCTGCCAGATCACTGGTTCCTCCCCGGTCTCGTCGTCGCCGGGCTGGATCAGCCACTGCTTTTCCTTGCCGAAAAAGACATTCGGCCGGTCGTCTCCGCGGCGGTAGTCCCGGCGTTCCACCTCGGCACGGTTGAAGAGATCGAGCACCTTCTCGTTCAAATAGAGCTGCTCCGCTGTCACCGTCTCTCCCGGGGCGCTGTCGCCGAGGAAGGCCGCCGGATTGAAATCCCCGCGGGCCAGCCCGCCGCGGATCGCCTGAATTTTCGCGCGCACCTCGTCGGCATCCGCTCCCTCGAGCCCATAGACGATCGCCAGCGCATCCTTGGCAGCGTCGAGCCCGGCTTCCTCCTCCGGCGTCAGGCCCTCGCCAGACTCGTTCTTCTTCTTGTAGACGTCGAGTTGCGCGCCGATGTCGTTGATCAGCGCGCTCACCGGATTGCGCTCGGCGTGGGCGATGATGATCGACTCGTACGACCACCGCAGCGGCATGAGATGGCAGATGAAAGGCACCTTCAGCTTGCTGTCTTCCTCCTCCTTGTCACCCTGATTCGGTCCCACCCAGCGGCGGATGCTGTGGATGATGTCCAGGCCGCGATTCATCTCCTCGTATTTGATCAGCGCACCACCGAGGATGATGTTCGGGATCATGATCAGCGGGATCACGTTCAGCGCCGTCTTTGGCGTGTTCACCACGCTGGAGATGAACAGCCCTGCCGCCACTCCGACGAACGAGGTGATGAACATCCAGAAAAGATTGTGCCAGAACATGTCCCGGATCGACAGGATGGCATCGGCGATGACCAGATAGATGATGCACTGCACCAGAGCGAAGAATCCCAGCGAGATCAGCTTGCTCAGGATGTAAAAGCCCACCCGGATGCCATGGTTGCGCTCCCGCTCCAGCAGCGTGCGGTCGCGGATGATTTCCTCGGCGCTGTTCGTCAGCCCCAGGAAGAGTCCGATCACCAGCGTGAGGAAGAGGTAGGTCGGGATGTGAAACGCCGATGCGAAGTTGTAGGCCCCGTCCTCGCTGTAGCGCAGCACCACTGCCACGAGGAAGGCCAGCGCCGGCGCCTCCAGCAGCGTCGTGGCGAGATTCGCCCGGTTGCGCATCTTGCTGAGAAAGGCCCGCTTCACCTGGTTGGTGAATTGCGTCCAGTCATCCCGCCACGTCCGCGTCGGCCGCTGGGGCGTCTTCGAGAGCTGCACCGTGGCCGTGGCATCCGCCTCCAGCGAGCGCAGGTTCACCTCCTGCAACAGCCGGTGGGTCTGGAACCGGTCGCCCCAGAAGCCGGGGCTGAAGCGCCGTGCCGGGATCAGTTGTCCCCGCAGGTCCTGCTCGTAGATGATGTCCCCGCTCAGGTCGCGCAGCGGCGTTTCCAGCACATCGAAGACAAAGTCCGGCGTCACCGCCTGGCCCTTCGCGCACTCGTCCGGCAGCGGCTCCTCGAACGCGTGTGACAGCACCCCTTCCTGCGACCGCGCCTCGGCGAAGTACTCCAGCATCTGTGCCGGCGTGCCGAAAAAGGCCAGCTTGCCCCCCTTGTCCAGCAGCAGCGCCTTGTCGAACATGTGGAACAGCCGGCTGCTCGGCTGGTGGATCGAGACCAGCGTGATCTTGTTGTGCGTCAGGCCCCGGATCAAATCCAGCACGTGTTCCGAGTCCTTCGACGACAGGCCCGAGGTCGGCTCGTCGAACAGGTAAATGTCCGCGATGCCGATCATGTCCATCCCTGCATTCAGCCGCTTCCGCTGGCCCCCGCTCAGGCTCTTGGTACGGTCATCGCCGGCCAGGCGGTGGCGGAATTCGCTCAGCCCCAGCTCCACCAGCTTCGCATCGGCCCGGCGACGACGCTCCAGCCGCGACAGATGCGGGGCGCGGATCGCCGCCGCCGTGTCCAGATTCTCCTCCACCGTCAGCAGCGGGTCGAAGGCATCCTCGTGCGGGATGTAGGCGATGTAGGGCGTCAGATCCGCCAGATGGTCATAGAGATGCACCGAGTTCAGCTCCACCCGGCCGTAGTCCGGGCGCAGTTGTCCCGCCAGCGTCTTCAGCAGCGTGCTCTTGCCACAGCCGCTCGGCCCCATCACGCAGACCATCTCGCCCCGCTGCACCGTGAAGCCGATATTGTCCATCGCCGTCGTGCGCCGGTCATAGGTGTGCGAGACATCCGTGACCCGGAGCACATTGATCACATTGCGCTCCTCCTCGATGATCCCATCGCTGAAATAACAGCGCAGATACTGCCCCTCCGTGATCGTGATGGTCACTCCGTCGCTCAGCGGGCTGGTCGCCCGCACCGGCACCCCGTCCACCTGGATCGGCTGCGGCGACTCGATCACCTCCAGTTCGCCACTCTTGTCGAAATAGTCGCACACGATCCGCAGCACCACATCGCCCCGCGCCCCCGGCGACAGGAGGATGTCTCCCTCCCGCAGGCGGTTCGGATTGTTCGATACCAGATACTCCGAGCGGTTCGGCAGCAGATTGAAACGCCCCCCCAGCTCCCGCGCCCGGCGCCGCAGATCGCTGAAGGCAATCTCCGTGCGGTCCGCGAAGACGATCTTGTCCCGGATCGACACCTCCACCATCGCCCCCCGTCGCAGCGCCACACTGCCGATCCGCGCATCCATGTCCCGCAGCACCGAAGCCGTGATGTTCAGGCCGAACTTCACGTCCAGATAGCTCTGCTTCGTCCGCGCCTTTTCGATGAAATGCGTCCCGTCGCTGTCCTGGGCCAGGTACAGTTGCACCCCCGAGACATTCTTCTTCGCATTGAAATAGAAAGCCAGATCCTGGTAGTCCAGCACCATCTCCCCGATCAGGATGTGCTGGCTCTCGTAGATCCGGCAGAATTCCCCCTCATTTACCTGCCGACCCCGCGCGATGATCGACTGCGAGCCGATGTTCTTGATCAGGATCAGATCCCGGAACCGGAACGCTGCCAGCGCGTGCGAGTCCGACAGCGGCTCCAGCACCACATCCGCCGGCCGCCGGCGTCCGATGATGATCGTCTCCAGCGGCTGCTCGCCCTCGGCCGCCGCGGATTCCGCCGCCTCCAGCGTCTCACTGGTGTTGAGCTGGTAGACGATGTTGATCGCCTCCGACGCCACCCCCAGATTCGTCATGAACTGGTAGAAAGTGATCAGATTCTCCTTCGGCAGCCCCGCCCGCGAGATCAGCACATAGAGTTGCACCCCCAGCAGGATCTTTTCGCTCAACGGCAGCCGGCCCGACAGATCCCGCGCGATCTGGTCCAGATTCTGCCGCTCCCGCAGTGCCGTCGCGTAGAGGCCCCGCAGCTCCGAGTAGACCGTCTCCGGGTAGTCGTAGCGCAGGAAGCCCAGGATCGAGTCGATCTCCGCCTCCGCCACCCGGCCGTCCAGCTTCGTGAATCCGGCAAAGACCTGGATCAGCACCGGCAGCATCGTCTGCTCCGTGCGTTGCGGCTGCCGTCGCCGGCCTACCGACTGGCGCAGCCGCTGCCACAGCGACGAGCGGCTCCCCGCCAGTTGCGCCACCGCCTTGCCGCCCGAGCCCGACAGCGTCGCGCGCTTTTTCGCCGAGGTTGGCGGCGGCGGCGATTCGATCCCGGGCGGGGGAGAGTCAGGAGCAGTCATGCAGAGAGCGCGTCGGGGAAAAAGGCGGAAAAGGATTGGTCGTTAACAGCGCCCCTCGGCGCCCGTGAAGACCGCCGAACCTAGCCGAAAAGCCGCCCGACGCAAAGCACCCGTGCCACTACCCCGACGAAAGAACGAAAACGCTCCCTGGCCGCGATGCGCTAGCCACTCTGCTGCACGGCGTGCATTGGGGTGCATGGGATCAGCATCCGCCTTGCCTGCCGCCGGGAATCTGATCGGACAGGGTTTCATCGGCGATCAGACCCGGTTGCATCGGAAACTGGGCCGCGTCCTTCGACTTCGGCATTGGCACGGGCAGCACCTCGTCGGCCAGGTCGGAGGCTTCGGCGGCATCGTGGGTGATCAGCACGACGGGGATGTCCAAGTCGGCCAGGATGCTGGCCAGTTCGCGGCGCAGTTCCTCGCGCAGCCCGGCATCGAGAGCAGAAAGCGGTTCGTCGAGCAACAGCAGGCGTGGCTTGCAGGCCAGGGCACGAGCCAGGGCGACCCGCTGCTGTTGGCCGCCGGAGAGTTGGCGCGGCCGGCGGTCGGCCAGCCCGGCGAGATCGAATCGCTGGAGGAAGCTGTCGACTTTCTCCCAGCGCCCGGCTTTGGGCAGGTCGGCTAGGCCGTAGGCGATGTTTTCCGCCACCGAGAGGTGGGGGAAGAGGGCATATTCCTGAAACAGATAGCCGACGCCGCGCTGCTGGGGGCTGAGACACCGGCGGCGCGCGGAGTCGAACCAGATCTCATCGCCGGCGCGAATCTCGCCGCATTCGGGGCGCTCCAAACCCGCGAGACAACGCAGTAGAGTGGTCTTTCCCGCCCCGGATGGTCCAAAGAGTGCAGTGATGTGCCGCCGGCCCAGCGGCAAGCGCAGGTCGCCGTGGATGGCGGGGCCGCGGCGGTGGCGCATCGTAAATCGGGCGATGAGGTCGGTGGACATCTTTCGGCGGGTCAGACGGTCAGAGGGCGGCGATTTAGGGCAGAGACGAGGCACAGGCTGGCAAAGGCGAAGCCAACCAGCCACAGCGCGGTCCGCCCGGCTTCGGCGTAGTGCATGGCCTGTACGTCGTCGTAGAGGGCGATGGACAGGGTGCGGGTGACACCGGGGATGTTGCCGCCGACCATCAGCACCACGCCGAACTCCCCGACGGTGTGGGCAAATCCGAGCACGATGCCCGAGACTACCCCGGTCCACGCCAGCGGCAGGGCGACCCGGAAAAAGGTGGCGATCCGCGACACGCTCAGGCACCAGGACGCCTCGATGAGCCGACGGTCCACTGCGGCAAAGCCGGCGATAAATGGGCGCAGGACGAAGGGCAGATTGAACAACACCGAGGCGAGCAGGATGCCGGGAAAGCTGAAGGGCAGAGTGGTGCCAGTCCAGTCCTGATACGTCGCGCCCAGCCAGGAGCGCGGGCCGGTGGCCATGAGGATGTAAAAGCCGAGCACCGTGGGCGGCAGCACGAGCGGCAGGGCGAGCAAGGACTCGACCACGACCCGCCCGCGCCACTGGGTGGTGGCCAACCACCAGGCGAGGGGCAGGCCGAAGGCTGCCAGAATCAGCGTCGTGCTGGCGGCCAGCTTCAACGTCAGCCAGAGGGCAGTGGTATCCATCACGGCACCGTGGGTGGCGGCGGACTGAAGCCGTGGCGCTCGAGTATAGCGCGTCCGACGGGTCCGAGGAGGAAATCGCGGAGTTTCTCCGCGGCGGCGGGATCGCCGGCTCCGGGCAGGATGACGCCGCTCTGCTCCAGTGGCTCGTGATCGGTATCGGGCACGAGCCAGGCATCGCCGTCGTCTTTCATCTCTGGCACGGTGGTCAGGGACAGGGCAAAGAGGCCGATTTGGGCGGCACCGGATTGGACGAATTGCGCAGCCTGTCCGACATTCTCAGCGTGGGCCAGCCGGGCGCGGATTTCGGCCTCCAGTCCGTGCTTTTGCAGGGTGGCGATGGCGGCGCGGCCGTAGGGGGCAGTCGTGGGATTGGCGATGGCGACTTTTTGTACACGGGGATCGCGCAGCGCTTCCAGGCCGCGGGTGCCTACGTCAAGACCAGCGCTTTTTGGCGCCCACAGCACCAGCCGGCCGACGGCGTAGGGGAAATCGGCTACGGCGCGGCCCCCGGCTACGAGTTGACGCGGGTATTCAGTATCGGCGGAAAGGAACAGGCTGAAGGGTGCCTGCTGCACGATCTGGGCATAGAAGCCGCCGCTCGCCCCGTAGGTCGCCTCGACGTCGATTCCGGGATGGGCCGACTCGAAGGCAGCGGCGATCTCCTCAAAGGCGTGCCGCATCGACGCAGCGACGGCCACGGTGATTTTCGTGGGAGTCTCCGGCGGGGGTGGGGCTGCTTTTTTGCAACCACTCAGGACCAACAGGGCGAGAAGCCACAGGGCGGCGGGGCGGGTCATGGAAGGGGCCGGGCGGGAAGTGTCAAGGCGCGGGGATGGGGCGGATCTCGCCGGTGAAACGGGACCGGTAGCCGGGCAGATCCTCAAGCAGGGCGCGGTGGGCATGGCTCTGGAGCACCCGGATGAGACCGCGGATGCGCGGCTCGGACAGTTGGGACTCGGCGACGCAGAAATCGAGGCTTTCCTCCCGCAGAGGCCGGAAGGCGAGGCCGGCCTCCTCGGCGCTGAGGCGGATGCAGACACCCGCATCGGCCCAACCGGCCCGCACGGCGCTGGCGACGCTGGCATGGCCGCGGACGACGTGTCCGACGGGTGCGCGGTCGGGTCCGAGCACGGCATCAAGGCAATCGCGGGCCGCAGAGCCGGGCTCGCGCAGCGCCCAGCGGTCACAGCGGCTCAGCAGGGCGTCGGTGGAGTCGGAGCGGCCGCCGACGGGAAGGGCGAGGCCTTCCTCCCACTCGGCGGCGCGGATCAGGGCGTGGCCGGCTCCGAGGGCATTGCGGGCGATTGCGACGTGGCGATCGGGATCGTCGGCGGTGGCAAAATGCAGCCCGGCGAGGTGGACCAGACCGCGCTTGAGGAGATCCAGCGCGTCCAGACCGCCGCGCTCCAGTACGAGTAGTCGAAAGCCAGTGGTGCGGGCATACTCGGCCGCCAACAGGCCGGCACCGGGATCGCAGCAGGCCAGCACCAGCGTCTCGGCCGCCCGCGAGGCGCCGCCGGAGCGGTGCGCGCCGTCTTTCCAGACGCCGTCGTGGGCAAAAGCGTTGGTCGACAGTGATTCGGTGGGATAGGCGAGGTGACGGGCGCCGACCCGTGCCTCCCAGTAGCGGCAGGGATGGGTCGGCGGTGCCCAAGCCCATTCGAGATCGGTTGCGGCCCCGTCAACGGTTGCGAAAAGCGATTCCACGGTGACACCCAGCGCCCGGGCCACTGCCAAGGCGGCGCTGACCGAGGGCGTGAGGCGGCGGCTCTCGATGGCGCTAATGGTCGAGCGCGGGACGCCGGCGTGATCCGCCAGATCGGACTGGGACCAATGCCGTTCGAGCCGACGGAGGGTCACCGGATGGGCAGCGGGATTTTTAATTGACATGATGCTGTCATTTTCGGATAGGATGCAAGCCATGTCAACTATTCCCACCCACATCCTGTCCGGCCTTGTTTCCCTCGTTCTGGTGCTACCGTTGCTACGAGGGGCGGATTCTGACGGGCCGTTCGTGACCAAAGCGGCCGCCGCCAACCGGGTCTCGGCGACGCCGGACTATGTCCAATCCCTCGCCGAAGCCGCCCAAATGTGGGAGGTGCCGTCCTGGAAGAGGCTCGACTGGCTGGATTTCGGCGTGAGCCACCGGGACCGCTACGAAGTCCGCGACCAGGATTACCGCACCGTGGACCTGATCTCGGAGGATGTCCTCTATGACCAGACCCTGCTCTATCTTGGTATCCGCGAGTTGATCGATCCGCTGCGCTTCGGGGTGGAATTCCAGGATGCGCGGCGGTTTTTCAGCGATCGGTCGGAATCGGCCAACGAGGCGAACCACACGGAGATCCTCCAGGCTTTTGGAGAACTCTATTTCGGCGACACAATCGGGGGAGAGCCGGTGAGCGTGCGTTTTGGCCGGATGGCCTTTGACAGCGGCGACCGGCGGCTGGTGTCGCGCAACCGCTATCGGAATGCCATCAATGCGTTCGACGGTGCCCGGCTACGATTCGGTGGGGACGCCAGCGATTTCGAGTTGGATACCTTTGCCCTCCGCCCCGTGACCCGATCAGTGAGCGTCCTCGACGAGTCCAGTGACGATGCCTGGCTCTACGGCGTGCACGGCTACCTGCGCGGCAGATCACCGGCATTGTTGCTGGAACCCTATTACTTTTTGTCAGATCAGGAAGCCGGCACTGTCCGGCATCTCCATACCACTGGGGTTCATGGTTATGGTCAGATCACGGGCACTGGGTGGGACTACGACTGGAATGTTGCCGGTCAATGTGGCGACTCTGGCGGTCGTGTCCACCGAGCTTGGGCGGCGCATGTCGAGGCAGGGTATACGTGGTCCGGCCATTCATGGAAGCCACGGCTGGGTCTGTGGATCGACCATGCCTCCGGGGACCGCGATCCGACGGATGATCGCTCGGGGCGTTTCGACTCGCTGTTCGGCGACAGCTGGGCGCACTATGGCTACGAGAGCTATTTCGTGTGGCAAAATCAGGTCGAGCCCGCCCTGCGGTTGACCATTCAGCCCGCTACGAAGCTCCGCTGCGAGGCCTTTGTGCGCTCCGCCTGGCTGGCGAGCGAGCGGGATATCTGGGTCGCGACCCGGCGGGGCGACCCCACAGGTGGAAGCGGTCGTCACGTGGGCGAGGAGATCGACCTGAGAGCCACGTGGAAAGTGAGTCACCACCTGGAGGTCGAGGCGGGATATTCGCATTTTTTTCCCGGAGACTTCGTCGCCGGCACGGGTCAGTCGCCCGACACCAGTTTCGGCTATGTAGCGGCTATGTGGCGTTTCTAAAGGAAGGGGCGACACAGGTGATGGAGCCGTCGGATTCGTGATTGCAGCGTGTCTGGATGAGATTCGGCAGTTGAGCGGTGGCAGTCGTCGGGCGAAAATCGGGGCCTTGCTACTGCCCGCTCTCTCATGGTGAAATCCGCCCGAACCCTGGCTCCACTGGTGTTGCCGCTGCTCCTCCTGCTCGGGGTGGGCCTGCTGATCGGGGTGCATCGGCAGCGGGAGGCGGCGCGGCAGGCGGCCGGGCCCGAGGCGGTGCTGGAGTTCCGGCTGCTGCTCGGCACGAAATTCGACGATGCGACCAAGCGGCCGGTTTTCAGCGAAGCGCTGCGACGTCTCGACGGGAAGCCGGTGGTGATCGCTGGCTACATGCTGTCGTCTCCGGTCTCGGAGGACGCGAAGGATTTCCGGGGATTCCGGCTGGTGGAAAATCCCCAGGGCATGCTGATGCGGCCGCCGGCGGCGAATGAGGCGATCTACGTCGAGCAGGCGGCGCGGTCGGGCCAGGGTGCGGATGGCTTTCCCCACCAGCCGGGCAGCCTCTCCGTGCGCGGCATTCTCCGCCTGGCAGGCTACCCGGGTCCGAATCGCGGCCTGGAAAAGGGATACTGGTTCGCGATCGAAGAGGCCGAGATCGACCCGCTGGGCGCGCCGTGAGAAAAGTGGGCCGGGGATGGCTGGTTAGCCTTCGCGTTCGGTTTCGGACAAAAAGTGGCTGAGCCGCGTGCCACTGCCTCCGACCCGGAGCACGTAGAAGTCACTCCAGCCGGCATCGATGCGGGAATCGATGATGTAGTCGGTCCCCGAGTCTCCAAGCGCGGCGAGGTCGGTCTCGTGGATGAGAATATGGGTGCCGGCCGGGGCGGCGGGAAGCCGGCCGGGGATCTGCCCGACGTGATCGACGATGTCGATCCGGTCGTCGGGTCCGAATTCAGGAATGGCGGGGTGGGAGACGACGAGGAAGTGACTCGCATCGAGCTGAAACTGACTCATCATCACCGCATGCACGGATCGCTCCGGTCCCTGCTCCCACAGCGACCAGGCGGCACCGGTCAGCAGGATGAGACTGGCCACGGCCGCGGCCGCCACGGCGAGGCGGGGGCGTCCGGCGCCGCGTCGCAGCGGCTGGGGCGACCAGGCGGCCACATCCGGATCTTCGACGGCGGGTTTGCGGGCGAGCAGGCAAGCCTCCGAGCCGAGGGAGGGGAAGAGCGATCCCCAGAGTTGGTTCAGCCGCACCCAGGGGCGGAGATTTTCGAGCGGATTGCCGGTGTGGCGGATCAGGTGGGAGCCAGTGACGAACTCGACGCCGAGTCCGGTGGACTCCATCAGCATGCGCAGTCGGTCGGGGGAAAAGCTGTTGATGTGTCCGCCACGGGCCAGCCGACCCTCTGCGAGGCGGCGACGGAATTGCTTTTCGCGAATGTCGGCCAGCAAACCGGGCATGGTGGGCGTCGCGGTGAGGAGGAATCCGCCTCCGGACAGGGCGCGGCTGATCTCGGCCAGCGAATAGCCGACCCGCGGCAGGTGTTCGAAGACGTGGAGGGCGACCACCACGTCGGCTTCGCCATCGGTGAGAGGCAGCGGCTGGTCGAAATGACAGGGGCGGATGTCCTCATAGCCGGCGGCCCGGAGCCAGCCTTGCTCGGGCTGCCAGTCGAGCGCGATCCAGCGAGCTGCGACATCGGAGCCGACGAACCGCTTCAGCCACCCGCGACCGCTGCCATAATCGGCGATCACCGGCGGCTCCAGCCCGGCATCGGCCCGGCGTTGGCACTCCTGCCGGATCGCCTGGGCTGCCCACCAATAGCGGAGCAGCCGGATGGAGTAGCGGGCCTTCGCCAGATGTGCCGCCAGCAGCGGGTCTGGCTCACGCTGGTCAACGGTCTCGGAAAATGGGCGAATGGGCCAACGGAGGAACGGAAACGAGGTGCGACAGAGGGCTGGAGGCATGGCTGGGACAGGTCTGGAGGAAGAGGCGACCCTTTGACGGAGAACGGGGTCCGACCGATAGATTTTTTTTTCATTTCCCTCAAGAAAAGGGCAGGGCCGGCGGTCAGGCGTCTTTTCTCGAAAGGCGGCCCTTGAAAGAAACGCCAGTGGCGGCTTGACTGGCCGGGCCGGTCGCACCGGCGATCCCGGCTCATGGCCAGCGCCACCTCCAGTGCCGATTGTCTGCCATTTCTCCGCGCGCTTTCCGATGAAAGCCGCTGGGAAATCGTGCGGCTGCTCGTGGCCACGCCGGATGGGCTCAATCTGGGCGATCTGGCGGAGCGGCTCAGGCTGTCGCTCTACAATGCCTCGCGCCATGTGCGGGTGCTCCACGAAGCCGGGATCGTCTCGGTGGAACGCGAGGGCCGCTTCAAGCGCATCGGCATCGCGCCCGCCTTTCGCCGCCGCATTCGGTCGCAGGCGGGCTCGGATGCGCTCGACCTCGGCTGCTGCCGCTTCGATTTCTCCACACCCGCGGCTGGAACGGCATCGCGGACAAAAAAACAGTTGCTTCAGCATGCAACTATCCCTACTCTCGCGACCATGTCTTCCCCTGCCCGTTACATTATGATCGGTGGCTTTCTCGGCGCCGGCAAGACGACCGCCGTCGCAGCAGTCGCCCGACACCTCGCCGATGCCGGCAAGCGGGTCGGTCTGATCACGAACGATCAGGGCCGGGAACTGGTGGATACACAGATGCTGCGGTCGCGGGGCTTTGCCACGGAGGAGATCGCGGGCGGCTGCTTTTGCTGCAAGTTCAACTCGCTGGTCGATGCGGCGAGCCGGCTCGACTTAGATGCAGCGCCGGAGGTCTTCATTGCCGAGCCGGTGGGGAGTTGCACCGATCTGGTGGCCACAGTGACCTACCCGCTGCGCCGCATCTATGGCGACCGGTTTTCCATCGCTCCGCTGTCGGTGCTGGTCGATCCGATGCGGGCGCGGCGCATCCTCGGGCTGGAGGAAGGGCGGAATTTTTCCGACAAGGTCCTCTACATCTACCGCAAGCAGCTCGAGGAGGCGGATGTGATCCTGATCTCGAAGCGCGATCTGCTCGATGAAGCCGGCGAGGCGGAACTGCGCGAGGCGCTGGAGCGGGAATTCCCCAAAGCCCGCGTGCTGGCCATCTCAGCCCGCAAGGGCGAGGGCCTCGAGGCGTGGTTCGAGATCCTGGAGTCGGAGACGCAGACCCTGGGCGCGGCGATGGAGGTCGATTACGACACCTATGCCGAGGGCGAGGCGCTGCTGGGCTGGCTGAATGCGACGATCGAAGTGAAAGCGACGGACGAATTCGACTCCGCCCCGCTGCTGCAAGCGCTGGCCCGCGAGATCCATGCCCGGCTCGTGGCCGAGGGTGCCGAGGTCGCGCATCTCAAGATGACGCTGAGCCCAGACCAGGCCTTTGCCGGCGAGGTGGCGGTGATCAACCTGGTCCGCAATGATTTCGCGCCCGAAATGGGGCAGGAGCTCGACGAGCCGGTCGAAGGTGGCCAGATCATCCTCAATCTGCGTGCGGAGGGAGATCCCGAGGGGCTCGAAGCCATCGTGCGCGAGGCCATCGCGGCGGTGAGCACGGCCGATTGCCAACTTTCCCTCGATCATCTGGAGCGCTTCCGGCCCGGACGACCGGTGCCGACGCACCGTGATGCGTGATGGTCGGTAAATGGGCAACGATTTCTCGATGAATTCCGTTTTTTCATTTGCGGTCTCACGCAAATATTGGGTGTTGCTTGGCGGATTCAGTCTTTCCCTGGCCAGTTGCAGCAAACGCGAAGCCGGCGTCGAGACCATCACCCTCACCGGCTCCAGCACGGTGGCGCCGCTCGTCGCCGATGCAGCCAAGCGCTATGAGGAATCCCATCCCGCCGTCCGGATCGAGGTGCAGAGTGGCGGTTCGTCCCGTGGTTTGGCCGATGCCGGCAGTGGCGTCGCCGATCTCGGCATGGTTTCCCGCGCTCTGACTCTGGAAGAGGCAAAAACACTGAAGGCGCATCGTATCGCTGCCGATGGCGTGTGTGTCATCCTCCACAAGGACAATCCTGTTGCCGAGCTCAACCGGCAGCAACTGATCGACATCTACACAAAAAAGGCGGTGAACTGGTCCACCGTTGGCGGCGCGGACGCCCCCATCGTGGTCGCCAATAAAGCCGAAGGACGCTCCACGCTGGAGGTCTTCCTTCATTTCCTCGGTCTCGACAATGCCGACGTGAAAGCCGATGTCGTCGTCGGCGAGAATCTGCACGTGATCAACTCCGTGGTCAGTAATCCCAACACCGTGGGCTACGTCTCCATCGGCACCGCCGCGAGCGAGGCTAAAAACGGCACCCCAATCAAGCTGGTCATCACGGAAGGCATCACACCCTCCATGGAGACGGTGGCCGATGGCACGTTCCCCATCACCCGGCCCTTGAATGTGGTCGAGGATGCTCAAACCTCCGCAGCGGCTGCCGCCTTCCTCCAGTTTCTAACCTCGCCGGCCATCCATGACCTCGTCGAAAAGCACTACTTTGTCCCGGTCCCTTGACCGGGTCTTTCGGGGAGTGCTGGGCCTGTTGGCAGCCGTATCGGGCGGGATGGTCCTCCTGATCGTGTCCTATCTGGTCACCGGAGCGTGGCCGGCCATCGAAGCGGGCCGCCTGGCCGCCTTTTTCACCGACGAGCGGTGGCAACCGGGCTCGGCGCGGGACCCGCAGTTCGGCGTGGTATCCATGCTGGTCGGCTCCCTGCTGGTCACTCTGCTCGCGGTGGGGCTGGCGACGCCCGTGGGCGTGGCGTCAGCGGTGTTTCATCGCTTTTACGCCCCGCCAGTGCTGGAGCGATGGAATCGGCGCATGCTCGAGCTGCTCATCGGTGTCCCCGCGGTCGTGTTCGGATTCTGGGGCCTGATGACGGTGGTGCCCCTGATCGTGCGGCTCGCGCCGGAAACGCCCGGGCAGAGTCTGCTCGCCGGTGGCATCGTGCTGGCGCTCATGATCCTGCCCATCGTCACCCTGACCACACAGGCTGCCCTGCAGGCGGTGCCGCGGGCGCAATTGCTCGCTGCGGCGGGACTCGGCCTGGGCCGCGCCCGCACCATCTGGGCGGTGGCCTTGCCGGCTGCGCGCGGGGGGATCGGGGCGGGCGTGCTGCTCTCGCTGGCGCGGGCCATCGGTGAGACCATGGCCGTGGTGCTGGTCTGTGGAAACATCCCGCAGATTCCCGACAGCCTGTTCGACCCGATCCGGCCCGTCACCTCGACCATCGCGCTGGAAATGGGCTACGCCACCGCCTCCCACAAGGCGCTGCTGTTCTGCGCCGGCCTGGTGCTGGTGCTGTTCACCGCCGTCTTTGTCGGCTGGCATTCCTTCCGCCGGCAGATGGCCGATACCGGCACGGGCGGAGCTTGAGAAAGCGACGCTGCCACTCCCGCTCATGTCTTTTTCCGCTGACTCATCGACTCGCACAGCCACCCGGTCTGGGTGGGCGGATCGCGCTTTCGGCTTTGCCGGCGGGGCGGCGGCGTTCCTGACGGCCGGGCTGTTTGGCTGGATCGTATGGGACTTGATCCGTCTCGGGTGGCCCCACTTGTCGTGGTCATTTTTCACCGGCGAAGTCGAGGATGCCGGCCGACAGGGAGGCGTCGGGCCGCTGCTGATTTCCTCGGTCTTGATCCTGGTCTGCTGCCTCGTCCCCGCCGTTCCGCTGGGCGTCGGCTGCGCCCTCTGGCTGTCGGAATGCGTGCGCCGGGGCAGCCTGACAGCCCGGCTCGTCACCGGCGGCGTGGATCTGCTGGCCAGCGTGCCCTCCATCGTCTTCGGGTTGTTCGGCATGGTCTTTTTCTGTCAAAAGCTGGGGATGGGATTCTCGATTCTGTCCGGTGGCCTGACCCTGGCCGGCATGATCCTGCCCATCCTGGTCAGAACGACCCTCACCGCGCTGGAGTCGCTACCCGCTGATCTCAGACCCGCTGCCGCCGCCCTGGGCCTGACCCGGACCACGTCGATCGTGCGGATCCTGTTGCCCGCCGCGATGCCGGGCATCGTCGTCGGTGTGACGCTCGGCATCGGGCGCGCACTCTCGGAGACAGCCGCCCTCCTCTTCACCAGCGGTTACTCGGTCCGCTGGCCTGAGTCCATCCACGATTCCGGTCGCGCCCTGTCCGTCCACATCTACGATCTCGCCCTGAATGTCGCCAATGGCGGCCCCATGGCCTCGTCCACCGCGCTGGTCCTGCTGGCGCTCATCCTCATCATCAATGCCGCCGCCGTCATGCTCTCGGAGCGTTGGATGCGCCGACGGTATCATCCGGAAGCATGAATTCCGTCAACGACTCCACCGAAACCGAGAGCATCGCCCGGCTCAGCGTCACGAGCCTGACGGTCCGCTACGGCGATCTGGTCGCGGTCCGTGATGTCACGCTCGCTTTTCCGGACGGGCGTATCACCGCCTTGGTCGGCCCCTCGGGCTGCGGCAAGAGCAGCTTCCTGCACAGCTTGAATCGTCTCACCGATCTCATCCCCGGATGCCGCGTCACCGGGGGCATCCGGCTTTTCGACGGCACGGACATCGCGCATCCCCGCGCGGATGTGCTCGCGCTGCGCCGCCGCATCGGGATCGTCTTTCAACGACCGAATCCCTTTCCCCAGTCCATCCGGCGCAACTTCGAGATCCCCCTGCGCGAGCACGGCTGGCACCGGCGGGACATCCCGGACAAGATGGAGACCGTGCTCCGGCAGGTGGGTCTGTGGAAGGAGGTCAGCGACCGCCTCCACAAAAGTGCCGTCGCTCTGTCCGGCGGCCAGCAGCAACGGCTCTGCCTCGCCCGCGCGCTCGCCCTCGACCCCGAGGTCATCCTGTTCGACGAGCCGTGCAGCGCCCTCGATCCCATCGCCTCGGGCGTGGTCGAGGACTTGATCCATTCCCTTCGCGACAGGCTCACCGTGGCCATCGTCACGCACAATCTCGCCCAGGCCCGCCGCATCGCCGATCACGTGGCCGTGTTCTGGCATCGCGACGGAGCCGGGCAACTGATCGAGTCGGGGCCGGCCGGCCGGGTGTTGGCCGCGCCCTCCGACCCCGACGCGATGAGCTATCTGGGAGGAATGCGCGGATAGTCCGTCGCCCTATTCCGTCACGGGCTTCTCCCACGCTTCCGGCTTTCCGATCAAACAGGGTAGCCACTCCGATCAAACAGGGTCTGATCGGTGATTCAACCCTGTTTCATCAGACCGGCCCAGTGGGCGGCGATGACGCGGGGATAGAGCTCATGCTCGCGCTCCTGGATGCGGGCGTGGAGGGTCTCGGCGGTGTCGCCGGGGAGGATGGGCACGCGCTCCTGGGCCAGCATGGCGCCGCTGTCGATGCCGGAGTCGACGAGATGCACGGTGCAGCCGGTCTCGGTATCGCCGGAGGCTAGGGCTCGCCTCCAAGCCCCGAGGCCGGGATAGAGGGGCAGGAGGGAGGGATGAATATTGAGGATGCGGCCGGCAAATGCTTCCAGCACGGGGCCGCGGAGGATGCGCATGAAGCCGGCGAGGATGACGAGATCGACTGAGGCTGACTTCAGGCGGTCGGCAATCTCCTTCAGGGCGGCATCGCCGAGGCGACCACCCCTTTCTGAGCCGGGCTCGATATGCAGGGCGGGCAGGCCGCGGCTCCGGGCCAGGCTCAGCACGCGGGAGTCGGCGACATCGCTGAGGACGACGGCAATGGTGGCATCGAGCGTGCCCCGGTCGATGGCGTCGGCGATGGCTTCGAAATTGCTGCCGTGGCCCGAGCCCAGAATGGCCAGTCGGGGCCCTGTTCCCGGGCTTTTGTCGCCGTCGCCGGCCATCCGCCGCAGGGTGGCGCTGGTGGATTGGCCAGGAACGAGCGAGAGGATGCGGATCTCGCTGCCGGCGCGGTCGAGGGCGGCGCGTTCTTCGGGATTGAGGCTTTCGGGCGTGTAATCGCCGCCCTTGGCATAGAGATGGGGCCGGATGGCGTCGATGACGCGGGTGGCGCGTTTTTCGTCGAAGACGACGACGCGGTCGACACAGGCGAGGGCGCGCAGGATCTCGGCCCGGTCGGCGGCGGTGTTGACGGGACGGCCTTCGCCTTTCAACTCGCGTACGGAGGCATCGCCATTGAGGGCAACGACGAGCGCGTCACCGAGAGCGCGGGCTTCCTGGAGATAGCGCACGTGTCCGACGTGGAGGAGGTCGAAGCAGCCGTTGGTCAGGACGACCCGCCGGCCTTCGCGGTCGAGGGCATCGCGCCACGCGGCCACTGTGTCAGTATCGGAAATAAAGCTAGATTCCATGCAATCCCGTGGGATCAATACCCCAGCGAATCCCGCCACGCATCCTGAAACCCACGAATTGATTCCCCCCCATGCGCGACACGCGAATCGAACAACTGGCCCGGCAACTTGTCCGTTACTCCACCAAGGTTCAAAAAGGCGACAATGTGCTGATCGATGTCTTCGATGTGCCGGAGGATGTGGCGATCGCCCTGATCCGCGAGGTCCGGGCGGTGAAGGCGAATCCGTTTGTGAACATCAACCAGGCCCGCATCGCCCGCGAGATGGGCATCGGCGCGACGGAGGCCCAGTACCAGACCATCGCCAAGAATGCATTGGCCCAGATGAAGTCGATGAATGTCTACATCGCGGTGCGCGGCAGTCACAACATCAATGAACTGTCCGACGTGCCGAGCGAGCGGATGCGGCTGATCTCGTCGATCATGCGTCCGGTGATGAACCACCGGATCAATGAGACCCGCTGGTGCGTGCTGCGCTGGCCGAACCCCTCGATGGCGCAGAGCGCCGGGATGTCGACGGAGGCGTTCGAGGATTTCTATTTCCAGGCCTGTCTGCTCGACTATGCCAAGCTGGCTCCGGCGATGAAGGCGCTGGCAAAGCTGATGGATGCGACCAACGATGTCCACATCAAGGGACCGGGCACGGACCTGCGCTTCAGCATCAAGGGGCTGAAGTCGATTCCGTGCGGCGGCTCGCACAACATCCCGGATGGGGAGTGCTTCACCGCGCCGGTGCGGAATTCGGTGGAGGGCACGATCCACTACAACGCGCCGTCGGTGTACCAGGGCATCGGCTTCGACGAGGTGAAGCTGACGTTTGAAAAGGGCCGCATCGTGAAGGCGACGGCCAACAAGGAGAAGGCGATCAACAAGATCCTCGATACGGACGAGGGCGCCCGCTATATCGGCGAGTTCGCGATCGGCTTTCATCCGGGGATCAAGGAGCCGATGCGGGACATCCTGTTCGACGAAAAGATCGCGGGTTCATTCCATTTCACGCCGGGGCAGGCCTATGAGGGGCATGCCGACAATGGTAACCGCAGCGCGGTGCACTGGGATCTGGTCTGCATCCAGCGGCCGGACTACGGCGGCGGCGAGATCTGGTTCGATGGCAAATTGATCCGGAAGGACGGCCAGTTCGTGCCGAAAAGTCTGCACGCGCTGAATTGGTGATCGATTTCCGCGCCTGATGGAACAGGGGTTGCGGAAGGAACCGTCGGTGGTGACCTTCCGATTTCTGCGATGACGACGACGGCGACGACGAGCGGCCTCGATACCCTGACCGTGCATCATGGTGATGCCAATCGCCTCGGGGCGACGTGGCGGCGGGATGGTACGGTGAATTTCGCCGTGTTTTCCCATCATGGTGAGGCGGTGGACCTGGTGCTGTTCCGTCCCGGGTCGCCGGAGCGTGAGGCGGCGCGGGTGCGGCTGGCCGACCGCACGGGATCGGTTTGGCACGTGGCTGTGGGCGGGCTGGAGCCGGGCTGGCTTTACGGTTTTCGCGTCCACGGCCCGTGGATGCCGGAATGGGGGCAGTTGTTCAATGCGGACAAACTCCTGCTCGATCCCTATGCCCGCCAGATCCATGAGCCATCCCGGGCGCATCCGTGGCTGTATGGCGTGAATGCCTCGGGCAGGCGGGACCGTTTCGACAGCGCCACGGTGGCACCGAAGGCGGTCCTGCGCGGTCCGGGTGACGATTTCGACTGGGGTGATGACGCTCCGCCCTCCCGGCGCATGGTGGACGGCGTGATCTACGAGATGCATGTGAAGGGCTTCACCCGGCGCCTCGAGTCGGTGCCCGCACCGCTGCGGGGGACCTATGCCGGCCTGGGGCACGAGGCTGCGGTGGGCTACCTCCGTGACCTCGGCGTGACGGCGGTGCAGTTGTTGCCGGTGCATCATCACCTCGACGACGATTTCCTGCTGCGGCGGGGGTTGGTGAACTACTGGGGCTACAATACGATCGGCTTTTTCGCTCCAGAGGCCCGCTACGCGGCGACGGACGACCCGGTGACGGAGTTCAAGGCCATGGTCCGGTCGCTGCATGCGGCGGGGATAGAAGTAATCCTGGATGTCGTGTACAACCACACCGGAGAAGCCGGTCCGGCGGGCCCGATGATCGGCTTTCGCGGGCTGGACAATCTCGCCTACTATCGGACACGGTCGAAATACCCCGAGGAGTATCAGGACTTCACCGGCTGCGGGAACAGTGTGAATGTGCCGCATCCCCATGCTCTGCGGCTGGTGCTGGACAGCCTGCGCTACTGGGTGGAGGAAATGCGCGTTGACGGGTTCCGATTCGACCTCGCCGTCACTCTGGCGCGGGAGCCGGCGGCGTTCACCACGGAGGCGGCCTTTTTCAAGGCGGTGGCGGCAGATCCGGTGCTGTCGCGGGTGAAACTGATCGCCGAGCCGTGGGACATCGGCCGCGGCGGCTACCAGGTGGGTGCCTTCCCAACGGGCTGGGCCGAGCTGAATGGCCGGTATCGCGACTGTGTGCGCCGGTTCTGGCGGGGCGACGGGCGGGTGCTGGGGGAATTCGCCACCCGGCTGACCGGCAGCGAGGATCTATTTCACCACAATGGCCGTTCCCCGGGCGCGAGCGTGAATTTCATCACTTCCCACGACGGCTTTCCCCTGCAGGACTTGGTCAGTTGGAATGAGAAGCACAATGAGGCCAATGGAGAGGAAAACCGGGACGGCGACTCGCATAATCTTTCCTACAATCACGGCGAGGAAGGCCCGACCGACGACCCGGAGATCCAGGCCATCCGGGAGCGGCAGTGCCGGAACTTTCTGGCCACGCTGTTCCTCTCGCAGGGATGTGTCTTCCTCCTCGGCGGGGATGAGGCGGGACGGACCCAGGGAGGCAACAACAATGCCTATTGCCAGGACAACGAAATCAGCTGGCACGACTGGTTGCGCATGGAGAGCCACGCGGAACGTCGGGAGTTCGTGAAGCGGCTGGCCGAGTTTCGCAGCCGGCACTCGGTGCTGCGTCGGCACGAGTTTCTCACCGGGCAACCGATCCACGGAGGCAAAGCCAGCGACATGGCGTGGTTCACGCCCGACGCGGAAACGATCGATCAGGCGACCTGGGACGCGGATTTGCCCGGTGTCTTTTCCGTGGTGATCAACCGCAATGCCGCCGACCATCGCTACAATGGTTGGCGCCTGCAGGAGAGCGACACGCTGCTGCTGATGTTCAACCCCAGTCCGGACGACCGCGAGTTCCGCCCGCCCGGTGGCGAGGGCATCATCTGGGAACTGGCGATCGACACTGCTCTTCCCGGTGGCTTTGCCGAGCCGGGTAAAGTCCGCTGCGACCGGTGCAGTTCCCTCACGGTCACGAGCCGGAGCCTTCAGGTCTGGCTGCTGCGGGAGGGCGGCTTTGCCCTGAGCCAGGAGCCGACGACGGAGTAGTGGTGGTGTGGTGTGGCGGGTTGGCTATTTGCCATTTCGGTCTGCGGTGGCAATTGCCATAGGGGTAAACCGTCTTACGTTACGACGATGTCAGTTCCATACGCGCCACCTGCCTCCAGTTCACGCCGTCCGCAGGAAGATCTAGCGGCAGTCGTGGGCTTGGCGCGGTTTTTCTCTCCCGGTAGCGATATGGAAGCGAATTCACTTTATGCGAACGCCGAGCGACTTTTCATGCTTCTGGACGAGCGGCAGATACCTCACTTGCTGGTGGGAGGCCTCGCTCTGGTCTTCCATGCAGAGGCCCGCAATACAGAAGATGTCGATCTCATCATGGCGTTGTCAGATCTGGATCGCTTGCCGGAACTCACCATAACGGATCGCAATGAATGGTTTGCGAAAGCCGCTTACGGGCCGTTGCAGGTGGACATCCTGTTGACGGAGAATCCTCTTTTTGCTGAAGTCGCGGCAAAGCATGCCGAGACGCGGGACTACCGGGGACACCGTCTGCGTGTAGCCACGCCGGTTGGGTTGTTGCTTCTCAAGCTCTATGCTTTGCCCAGTCTCTATCGGCAGGGTCAGATCGCTCGTGCAGCCCTTTACGAGTCAGACCTCGCGCTCTTGCTTTTGTCGCATCCAGTGGCGGATGAAACGCTCCTTGGCGCCCTGCGGCCGCACCTGATCGAAAGTGATGTCAACGCATTGGCTGATGTACTCAGTGATGTTCGGGGACGGATGGAGCGTAAATTTTGAGCGAATATTGAGGCCGCGGCTATCCTTTTGCGGCGTCATTCAATGCGCCGCCAGCCAATTTTCCCCCGTTCCGGTCTCGACCACGACGGGCACCTTCAGAGGCAGGGCTTCGCGCATGTTTCTTTCCACGAGCGGGACCACCGTCTCGCGCTCGTCGCGATGCAGGTCAAAGACGAGCTCGTCATGCACCTGGAGGATCATCCGGCTGCGATAGCCGCCTTCGCGCAGGGCGGCATCGATCCGCACCATGGCGATCTTGATCATGTCGGCGGCAGTTCCCTGGATGGGCGTGTTGATGGCGGTGCGCTCGGCGGCGTTGCGGATGGTGGCATTGGCGCTGTTGATGTCGCGCAGATGGCGGCGGCGGCCGGTGACGGTCTCGATGTAACCCTGTTGCCTCGCCGTTTCGACCGTGTTGTCCATGTAGGCTTTCACGCCCGGATACTGGCGGAAGTACTGGTCGATGATCTCCCCGGCCTCGGAACGCGAGAGGGTGCCGAGGCGTTGTGACAGGCCGAAGGCAGAGATGCCGTAGATGATGCCGAAATTGACCATTTTGGCGGTGCGGCGCATGTCGGAGGTCACGGCATCGAGTTCCACCCCATAGACGCGCGCGGCGGTGATGGCGTGGATGTCATGCCCCGCCTCGAATGCCTCGATCATGGCCGCGTCGCCGCTCAGCGAGGCCATCACCCGCAGCTCGATCTGGGAGTAGTCGGCCGACAGCAGCACATGATCGGCGTCGCGTGGCACGAAGGCTTTCCGGATCTCACGGCCCTGCTCGGTGCGGATGGGAATGTTCTGCAGGTTGGGATTGTTCGACGCGAGCCGTCCGGTGGCGGTCATGAGCTGGAGGAAGGTGGTGTGAACGCGGCCGGTTGGCGGAAAGATCGCCGTCGGCAGGGCATCGACGTAGGTACCCTTCAATTTGGCCGCCTCGCGATAGGCGAGCAGGTCGGCGACGATGGGGTGGCTCCCCGACAGGGTGGCGAGGGTCTGCTCGTCGGTCTTGAACTGGCCGGTCTTGGTTTTCTTCGCTCCGTCGATGAGCTTGAGTCGGTCAAACAGGATCTCGCCGACTTGTTTCGGAGAATTCAAGTTAAACCGAGTCCCGGCGGCCTCGAAGACGCGGGTCTCCAGGTCCGCCATGGTGGCGGCCAACTGGGTGCCAATGTCGGCGAGGGCTGCGGGGTCGATCCGTACGCCCTCGGCTTCCATCCGCACCAGCACGGGCACGAGCGGAGCTTCGATTTCGTGAAAGACGCGGTCCTGGCCGTGTTCGGCCAGTTTTTCTCTGAGGATGCCGGCCAGTTGCCAGGTCACGTCGGCATCCTCGGCGGCATAGCGGGCGATTTTCTCCGGATCAGGGCCCGCGGGAGCGTCGGCTTGATCCAGATCGAACAGGCCGAGCTGTCCGGTCTTTTCCATCGGCGTGCCGAAGGCCTCCTCGTAGGTGATGGGCTTGTAGCCGAGATAGGTCTCGGAGAGGTAGTCCATCTTGTGCCGCTGCTCGGGCTCGATCAGCGAGTGGGCCAGCATGGTGTCGAAAAGCGCGCCCGCCACGGAGATGCCGTGCCAGTGCAGCACGCCGATGTCGTACTTCAGGTTGTGGCCGGTCTTGGCGAGGCGCGGATCCTCCAACACGGCGCGGAAATCCTCCAGTGCCTCCGGGTTGCCCTCGGGCAGTTCGACATACCAGCCGAAATCTGGCTGCCAGGAAAAGGCGATGCCGAGCAGGCGGGCGGTCTTTTCATCGAGTCCGGTGGTCTCGATATCGAAGCAGAAGGAGTCGAGCTGTCCCAGCTCTTTCGCCAGGCTGGCGCGTCCGGCGGCGTCTCCGGCGCGGAGATGGCGGTAGTCCTTGGACACGTCGGCGATGGTGCGGAGCTTTGCGACCGTCGCGCCGTCTGCGGTGGTTTCGACGCCGTGGCCGCGTCCGGCGCTGAAATCCTCGCCAAACAGCTTTCTGCCGAGGGAATTGAACTCAAACTCGACAAACAGGCTGCGCAGCGCCTCGTCGTCGCGCGGGCCGAGCTTGAGCGCGTGGAAGTCGACCGGCACGGGCGCATCGACGATGATTTCGGCCAGTTTTCGTGACAGACGCGCCTGATCGGCGTGGGTGGCGACATTGTCCTTGAGTTTGCCTTTCAACTCGCCGGCATGGGCGAGGAGGTTGTCGACGCTGCCCCACTCGCTGACGAGTTTCTTGGCCGTTTTTTCGCCGATGCCGGGGATGCCCGGGATATTGTCCGATGCGTCGCCCCACAGTCCGAGGACGTCGATGACCTGCTCGGGCCGATCGACCAACCACTGCTCGCGGATGGCGGCGACATCGAGGATCTCTGGCGCGCTACCCTGCCGGCCGGGTTTGTAGATGAGGCAACGGTCGCTGACGAGTTGGGCGAAGTCCTTGTCGGGCGTCACCATGTAGACGGTGTAGTCGCCGACCGCCTCGGCCTGTTTGGCGAGGGTGCCGATGATGTCGTCGGCTTCGTAGCCGGGGCATTCCAGGACCGGGATGTCGAAGGCGCGGATGAGCCGCTTCACCGCCGGGATGGCGATGGCGATGTCCTCCGGCATGGCCTCGCGCTGGGCCTTGTAGGCGGGGAAAATTTCATGGCGCGGGGTCGGCTCGGGCGTGTCGAAGGCCACGGCAATGTGGGTCGGCTTTTGATTCTCCATCAAGTCCAACAGCGTGGTGGCGAAGCCGTAGATCGCCGAAGTGTTGACCTTTTTTGAGTTGAAGATGGGCGCCCGGATCAGGGCAAAGTGGGCCCGGTAGATCAGCGCCATCCCGTCGAGGAGAAAGAGACGGTGATCGGTGGCGGCGGGTGCGGAGGTGTCGGCTTCGGGGGCGGGCATGGGGCCGAGTGTAGAGCCCCGCATGCCGGGCGGCAAACGAAACGGGCCTTCGCGATCATCTCGCGAAGGCCCGCTCGGGAAAAAGACGGGAAGGATCGTCCGGCTTCGATCACATGGCCAGGGCCGTCTCCGGCTCGTGGTCGTCGAAGAAACCGTCGTCGTCGTCGTCCAATTCGTCGTCGAGATCGAGATCGTCTCCGGAACCCTTCTTGCGGGGCTTCTGCCCGCGCAGCGGACGCGGACCGGGATCTTCCTTCTTCTGGAGCGCACGGCGCAGCTTCTTCAGGGCGATATTCTGCAGCTGGCGGATGCGCTCGCGGGTCACGCCGAACTCCTGGCCGACTTCTTCGAGCGTCTTCGGCTTCTGACCGTTCAGGCCGAAGCGGGCGTCGATGATCTTGCGCTCACGCTCGTCGAGGACCTCGAGGAGGTCGTCGAGCTGCATGTGCATGTTCTTGTGGCTCAGCAGTTCCAGAGGCGTCTGGGCCTTTTCGTCACCGATGATTTCGCCGAATTCCGTGGTGTCATCGTCGCTGATGGGCGCGTCGAGCGAGGCCGGGCGCAGGGCGGCGGACTTCAGGTGCGAGAGCTTGGCGCGGTCGATGCCGATCTCTTCGGCCAGTTCCTCATCCGTGGGCTCGCGGCCCAACTCCTCGCTGAGGACCATGGCGACGCGGCGCATCTTCGAGATCTTGTCCACCATGTGGACGGGCAGGCGGATGGTCTTGCTCTGGTTGGCCAGAGCGCGCTTGATGCTCTGCTTGATCCACCAGGCGGCGTAGGTGGAGAGCTTGCCGCCCTTGTTGGGGTCGAAACGCTCGACGGCTTTCATCAGGCCGATGTTGCCCTCGGAGATCAGGTCCAGCAGGGGCAGGCCGTAGTTGGCGTAGTCCTGCGCGATCTTCACGACCAGTCGCAGGTTGGCTTTGATCATGTGGGCGCGGGCTTCCTTGTCGCCCTTCTTGATCCGTTCGGCGAGTTCGACTTCTTCTTCGCGGGTGAGCAAGGGCGTCTTGCCGATCTCCCGAAGGTAGATCTTGATGCCTCCATCCATTTCGAGGTTAGCCATGGTCGTGTTGGGTCGGGTGTGTTGGTTGGGTCAATGAAATGCGGCGGGAGTCGCCAAGTTGCGCGAACCTTAAAAACGCGGGTGCCTCTCTTCGAGAATCACGATTTTTTTCTCCCGGCCGGGCCTTTTGTGACATCGGCGGCGGCGGATGGCCGGCCGATCGTCTTGGGTCTGGATGGGGCCGATCAGGCACGGTCCCGGTCCGGAAAATGTATCGCGTCTAGGTGCGTAGACTCCCGCGTTCTACTTTCGTTCAATATTTTTTCAAGCGTTTTCTCCCCCTATTTAGTTTGGATATATGAAATTTCCACAAAAATAACAAGTTTAAATTCCAGAAATTTTGGGCGGGGAAACCCCTTCTTTGCTCGCAATCCCCGTGCCGATCTCCCCGGGATGGTTTGAAAGGCGGGTGGAACAGTGTCATTTTGCCAGATGCCGCTCATTTCTGGCAAGGATCTTATTGAAGCCGGCTGGCCGCCCGGGCCGCAGTTTCCCGAGTGGTTGGCCGCCGCAGCCGCCTACGAGGCGCGGGGGATTGGCGATCCGGCCTACATTTTGAAGCTCCTGGACCGCGATTACGCCAGGCCGTCGCCCCGGCTGCGGATGCGGGATGAGCCACTGGCTTTTGCCGAGGCGATCGAGGCCACCAACGAGGCCGACGAGGAAAACATCGCGTCGGTGCGGCGTTTCATGCGCCAACTGATGCGCACGCCGGTGATCGAAAGCGGCGCGGTGATGCCGGACGCCTGCCCCGCGGGGGCTGCCGAGGCCACCATTCCGGTCGGTGGAGCCATCGCCGCCCGTGGCGCCATCCTGCCGGCCGCCCACAGCGCTGACATCTGTTGTTCGATGTATGCCACTTTTTTTCGGAGCGCCCAGGAAACCGGCGCCCTGCTCGATGCGCTGACTGCCTCGACCCGGTTCGGCTTTGGCGGGCGGAAACCGGAGGATCAGGTCGTCCACCCCGTGCTCAACGAGCCGGTGTGGAGCAATCCCTACCTCCGCGGCCTGGAGCGGCATGCCGCGATGCATCTGGCTGACCAGGGAGATGGGAATCACTTCGCCTACCTCGGCCGGCTCCGCGTCACCCGCGGCGTCATCGATGCCCTCGCGGCGGCGGGACGCGACGAACTCGCCCGGCCCCTGCGCGATGCGGTTGGCAGCGACCTCGACGATCCCGACGGCGTCACCTTCCTCGCGCTGGTCACCCATCATGGCTCGCGCGGCCTCGGAGCGCAGGTTTACAAGCGCGGGCATCAGGCGGCGATCCGCGAGACCGATCGCATCGCCGAGGGCATCCCCAAGGCCGCCGCCTGGCTCGACATCGCCACCGACACGGGACGCGACTACTGGGAGGCGCTCGAATACGTCGGCCGCTGGACCCGCGCCAATCACGAGTGCATCCACGCCCGGTTCCTCGAGCGATCCGGAGCGGAAAAAGTTGCCGAGTTCGGCAATGAGCACAATTTCGTCTGGCGCCGTGGCGAGCACTTCCTCCATGGCAAGGGCGCCACGCCCGCCTGGCTCGATGCCGACAGCCGCCCGCTGCCGGGCCTGATCCCGCTGAACATGGCCTCTCCGATTCTCATTACTCTGGGCAGGAACAACGCCGGGTTCGAGGGATTCGCGCCGCACGGAGCGGGCAGGAATTTTTCCCGCACCGCCATTCTGCGCCAGTTCCGCAGGGAAAACGGCGACCTCGACGAGCGCCGCGTCGCCTCCGCGGTCGCCGCCGCCACGCGGGGCCTCGACATCCGCTGGTATTACGGAAAAGCCGACCTCACCGAGAGTCCGCTCGGCTACAAACCCGCCGCCCAGGTGCGCGCCCAGATCGAACGGTTCGAGCTGGCCGACATCGTTGCCGAGATCGAGCCGCTAGGCTGCATCATGGCCGGCGACGCCGGTCCCGCGCCCTGGATGCGTCACAAGGAAGAGCTGACTCCCAAGCAAAAGCGCCAGATCGAGCACCGCGCCGACCGCCGAAAACTGCGGCAGAATCTGCGCCACTGGGAGTCCGGCGCCGCGGACGGAGATGACGAGGAAGACTGAGCCTCACGGAGGCGGCAGGGTCACTGGGGTTTCCTCGCCGTTCAGACGGCGGATCAGTCCGCTGCCGTCGGGTGCCGGTGCCAGGCGGTCTTCGTAGCGCCGGCCGCCCGCTTCATAGAGAAAGGTCGGCACCCCGTCCGCATCGAGCCGGTAGCCGGAAAAGGCAGGCTCGCCCTCCGGTCCCGGCAGGCGCTCACCCAGATCGGTCACCGAATCGCCCAGCGGCTTCGCCGGCGCGCAAAAGCGATCGTCCCACGTGCTCATCGCGTCGAGGAAGCGCCCGCGCCACGCGAGCCGCCACCGGCACTCCCGCGAATCGAAAGCCACGTGGATGCCCGCCGGGTAGCCCACGGCGACGGCCTGGGTCCCGGCGCCTTCGAGGAAGGTGCGGAAGACGAGCGGGCGGCCGGCCTTTTCCGGTTTCAACTCGAATTCCTCCGTCCGCAACAGGCCATCCGGCAGCCGGTTTTGGTCCACCTCCTTCAGGTAGGTCCAGATCTGTTCGATTTCCTGATCGGCTTTCGGGCGACCTGCAAACAGGGGCGGCATCAGGGTGCCGGGCTGCGTGGTCTGGGGGTCGAGCAGCAATTCCTTGAAAAAAGCGGGCTGGAGCCTCCCGGCCGTGTGCGTCAGATCGACCGCCGGCGCCCCGATGGCCCGTTGCCCCTTCAGACCATGGCAGGTCACGCAGCTCAGCCCCTTCACCCCCATCAGATCGCGGCCAAAGGGCGCGCGCTGGTGCTTCGGCAGGCCCGAAACGTCGATTTCGATTGGTGGCTCGCGCCGGTCCACTTCCTTCACGTCGGCCAACAGCGCCCGCAACGGCTCCTCGCCAAATCGCGGCATGCGCGCCTCCATGTATTGCCTCACCTCGCCCTCGCCGCCCCGATGGAAAAGGATGCGGTCGAACCAGCCGTCCGTCAGCTTGCGGCCCACGCGATCCAGCGGCGGCGGGATGTTGCCCCAGCGTCCGATGCCCAGAGCGGCTGGGTCGTTCACTGCGAAATACGGCTCCCGGGCTGTCTCCGGCGCGCCTTTTCCATCGCGCTCGTGGCAGGCGTAACAATTGAGCAGGGTCATCCTCCAGTCGATCCGACCCGTGGTGTCGAGCGCACTTATCCGGCCCAGTCGCGAGAGCGCCGCTTCGATCGCCTTCTTTTGCACCTCATCGAGGAAGTAAGCCGGCACGCCTCCGCCGACCGGCCTTTCCGAGAGACAGCCGCGCCGGTTGGCCGGATCTGCCGCCAGCGAGTCCAGCGACTTGGAGCGGATCGGCTCGCCACCCGGGCTGCCGGCCGGTACGGGCTGATGACAGGCCACGCAGTTTTTCGACGAAAAAAGTCGCCGACCCGTCTCGACCAGCACCGGATCGGGCACCAAGGGGGCCTCGGGCTGGAGCTGCTCGGCGAGCACGGGCGGCAGGTCCGGCTTCGGTCCCGCTTTCAGATAAGCCGCCAGGTCGGCGGCCTCCTGATCGGTGAGCCGGAAAGCCGGCATCCGGCCCGCCGGCCGGGTGGCGTGGGGATCGAGGAGGAAGCGGGCGAGCGAGGCCTCATCGTATTTGTCGGCCAGATTCATCGGCACACTGGGCAGGCCGGTCAGCTCGATCTCCATGCCATCGGGCAGGTCGAGCGGCCGATAGCCGACCTCCGGTGCGTGGCAGGCCACGCAGCCGATGCGGTGGTAGAGGCGTCGTCCCGCCTCGATGTCACCCGCCACTGGGAGCGGTTCGACGGGAGTCTTCAGCGATACGAGGAAATGCTTCAGCGCTTCCACCTCCGCCGGATCGCGATCCGGGCCGGCGAAGAGACTCGGCATCGTGGTGTCCTGCTTCACGAAGCGCGGATTGCGGATGAACAGCTCCAGATCCACCGGCGCCAGCCGCGAGCCCGTCCCGTCGAGGATCGTGGCCGGCCGGCCCGCGAGCCGTTCCCGGAGAGATTCCGGCGGAGTGTGGCAGGCGACGCAGTTCAGTTCGTTGATTAGCACCAGTCCGCCCTCGGCGAGGTAGTCCGGATCGTCGTCGCCCGAAAAAAAGCGCTCGAAGCCGACCACGAAGGGGTAGTTGACCGGCTGGGCATGGGCCGGATGCGCCCCGGTCCGCTGGCTTCCCGCGATCGCAACCACGACCGCTGCGGCGATCACGCCGAAAAGCCGGGAGGCGCCGCGCCATTCCGGACAGACAGGGTTGGGTCTCCGGACAGACCCTGTTGCATCGGAGATCCTACCCTGTTTGATCGGAATGGCGGTGTGCCGCATGGGCAGTTGAACAGGCTGGGGTGGGGAAAGGGGCGAAAATCGGAATGCCGGCTCGCGGCGGCGAAAGGAATCATGCCCCCCGGCGGGCGACAAGCGCGGGATGCGGGAAATCGGCGGCCGGTTGGTCGGGCGATGGAGGAGGGACGTGATGGCGCGCCGCGACGGTCTTGTCCCAGCGTGGCGAAATCGGCATGCTGTTCTGAAACTGACTCATGAAAGCCCGCCCGATTCTCGTTTCCGCTTTGTTGACCACCTGGCTCGCCGGCATGGCATCCGCCCAGTCGCCGGACGACAGCCTGCGGGTGCTCGGCCCCGATGCCGGTGGTGTCCCGCCGGGAGAGCAGCTCACCGTCTGGCTGAAGCGGGGCTTTTACGAGATGGTGGAGGCCCGGAGCGCGGCATTCGAAGTGGCGATCAAGAGCGAGGCGGCCTGCCGGAAATGGCAGGAGGACCGCCGCGCCTTTTTTCTGGAGCAGATCGGCGGTCTGCCGAAACGCACGCCGTTGAACCCCCGCATCGTCGGGACGCTCCAGGGAAAGGGCTATCGGGTGGAGAACCTCCTGCTCGAGACGCGGCCCGGCTTTCATCTGACGGCGAATCTCTACCTCCCCGACACGCCGCCGCCGTATCCGGCCGTGCTGGTGCCCTGTGGTCACAGTCATGATGGGAAGGCTGTCGCCCAATACCAGCGCGCCTCCATCCTGTTGGCGCAGCACGGCATGGCCGCGATCTGCTACGATCCCATCGGGCAGGGCGAGCGCTATCAGATGCTCGACCTGTCCACCGAGCGCACTGCCTTCGAGGATGCGGCGCATGTGCCGGTGCCGCATCCGAACGTGCGGCTGTTGTGCACGACCGAGCATACCATGATGGCCATCGGCAGCGCGCTGATCGGAGCCAATGTGGCCCAGTACCGCATCTGGGACGGGATGCGGGTGATCGACTACCTGCAGACGCGCGACGACATCCTGCCCGATAAGATCGGCTGCACCGGCAACAGTGGCGGCGGTACCGAGACGGCCTACCTGATGGCGCTGGACGACCGCATCGTGGCTGCCGCGCCGGGGTGCTACCTGACCACCTTCCGCGCGCTGATCGACACCAAGGGGCCGCAGGATGGAGAGCAGAATATTTTTGCCCAAATCAGCTACGGCATGGACGAGGCCGACTACTGCATCATGCGGGCGCCGAAGCCGACCCTGATCGTCGCCGGCACGCGGGACGCGACCTTCGATTTCAATGGCACGTGGGACCTCTACAAGGACGTGAAGCGCTTTTACTCCCGCCTCGGCCGCACCGACGCGGTGGACATCAACGCGCCCGATGCGCCGCACGGTTTCACCCTGCAGCAGCGCGAGGCGGTGGCGAGTTGGATGCATCGCTGGCTGCTGGGCCGGGAAAAGCTGATCCGCGAGGTCGATCCGCTGCCCGATGCCTTCACCGACGAGCAGTTGCGGGAATGGAATCAGCCGGATTGGACCCAGGAGCAACTGTACTGCACGCCAAAAGGGCAGGTGCTCCTGATGGAGGGCGAGCGCAGCGTCTTCGACATCAACGCCGCCGCCGCGGCCGACCTGAAAAAGACCCGCGCCTCGGTCTGGTCTGGCTTATCCGAAGAAGCCAGGCGGTCCCTGGTGGAGAAAGTCGTCGGGTCGAATGAGACCCTGCCCGACCCGGAGACCCGCGAGGCGGGGGAGGTGCCGCGGGACGGCTACACGATCCGCAAGCTGGTGCTGCCGGTGGACGAGGGGCTTTCCCTGCCGGCCCTGGCTTTCGTCCCGGAAAAGCCGGCCGTCACGGCGACGCTCTACCTGCACGGCACCAGCATGGCCGCCGACGCCGCACCCGGCGGGCCGATCGAGGCGCTGGTCCGGCAGGGGCACCTCGTGCTGGCCGCCGAACTGCGCGGTATTGGCGAGACCGAGACGGGCATCGGGAAGAATGAGTTCGGCAAAGGCCGCTTCGGCCCCGATAATCTTGATCTGTGGACGGCTTACCTGATGGGGAAGAGCTATGTCGGCATGCGGACCGCCGACGCCCGGGCCTGGACGCGGGTGCTGCGCCGTCTGGCCGGGGAAAAGGCGCCGCTGCACCTCGTCGCCAGCGGCGAGGCCGCCATCCCGGCCCTGCATGCCGCCGCCCTCGACGGGGCGCCGTTTGCCGACGTGCGCCTGACCGGCATGCTGCCCGACTGGGAGTCGCTGGTCGGCGCCGGGGAGACGCACAACCAATTCGTCAACATCGTCCACGGGGCGCTGCGCCACTATGACCTGCCCGACCTCGTGCCGCTGGCGGGCGGCCCGGAGCGGGTGGAGATCAGCGACCCGGTCGGCGCGATGGGGAGGTCGGCGCGGTGAGTGGCCGGAGGGAGCTGTTTCAGATGAATGGGTTTGCCACACGCAGGCCGTTGAATGTCCGTCCGTGGGAGAGATCCTCCGAGTAAAGGGTGGTACAACCCGGTTCCAATGCAGCCGCGACGATGGTGGCGTCCCAATGTGACAGTTGGTGGCGTCTCCGGAGTGAGGTGGCTTTGACGATCAGTTCCAAGGTGATGGGAAGAACCGGAACATAGGTCGCCAGTTCCAGAGTGGCGTCGATTCCAGCCTCAGATATCCCCAGAGCCGGCTTGCGAAGCGCGTTGGCCACAAATTCCTGGAGTACTTGTGAAGAAAGCCCGAACCGCGAGTTCAGGATCAGATCGGAAGCCCGCCGCCTTTTCTCCTCATCCTCAGGGGAACCTGAGCAGGCGTAGAGGAGGACGTTCGTATCCAGAAAGACCTCAGCGGTCATAAATATCCTCGCGCTTCAGCGGTTCGATGGGGGAAATATTGGTCGCCCGCATTGATTCGAGCAATTTCTTCAGGTCGGCACGACGTAGTTGCACATCTGATTCGTTGGAATCCCGCAAATAATCCACCAGTGCCCGGATGACGAGATCCTTCAGGGTGGAGCGGCGGTGGGCCGCCAATACCTTGGCTTTGTGGAAGATCTCATCCGGCAGATCGATGGTTGTCTTCATGGGCCGTAAATATGGGATTACGGGTCAGAAACGCAACCCGCTTCCCGGTTCAGCCCGACTCCGAAGTTCACTCGACTGCGTGCCTTGGCTGGTAGGCCGGGCGCCTGTTTCATCGGGGGGATGAATGCCCGCCTGATCACCCTCCCGCTCCTCGTCGCCACCTTCGCGACCGCCGCCGAGCCCACCGACATCGGTTCGCGCCGCGAATTGTTCGTCGATGACGCGCTGATCGAGTCGTTGTCCGGTGGGGCCCGGCTGGAATTGCACCATCCCGAGCCCCGCGAGATCGTGCTGACCCACGACGCCCCCTGGGAGGGCAGCGGCAGCGGCTACCACAGCATTTTCCGAGACGGGGACATCTACCGGCTTTACTACAAGGCCTGGCACCTCGAAGTGAAGGACGGCAAGGTGAACACCGGCGCCCATCCGCTTTACTGTTGCTATGCGGAGAGTGACGACGGCATCCACTGGCGCAAGCCGGAGCTGGGCTTGGTGGAGTTCCGCGGCTCCAAAGCCAACAACATCGTGCTCGCGCCGGGTACCTTCGGTGCGGTGAAATCCGATCCGGGTCACCCGGCGGTGTTCCGGGACGAGAATCCCGCCTGCCCGCCCGAGGCCCGCTACAAGGCCATCATCCGCGCCAGCAAGCCGCACGGACTGCTCGTGTTCCAGTCGCCCGACGGATTGCGCTGGTCACTGGCCCATCCGGAGCCGGTCATCACCGAGGGGGCCTTCGATTCCCAGAACCTGGCTTTCTTCGATCCCAACATTGGCGCCTACCGCGCCTATTGGCGCATTTTCACCGGGGGCCAGACCGACGCGGCGAATTGGAAACCCGCCGGACTCCGCGCCATCCGCACGGCGGTGTCCCGCGATCTGATCCGCTGGGAGCCCTGGAAGGACGTCGCCTACACCGATTCGCCGCCCGAGGAACTCTACACCAACGGCGTGAAGCCCTACCCGCGGGCGCCGCACCTGCTGCTTGGGTTTCCGACCCGCTATCTCGACCGCGGTTGGTCCGAATCCATGCGCGCCCTCCCGGAACGGATTCATCGTGAGGAGCGGGCCAAAGCCACCCAGCGCTATGGCACGGCGCTGACCGATGCCCTCTTCATGGCCGGCCGGGATGGCGTCACCTTCAAGCGCTGGAACGAGGCCTTTCTCCGGCCCGGCATTGAGCGCGACGGCACCTGGCACTACGGGCAGCAATACCTCGCCTGGGGCCTGGTGGAGACGCGGTCTCCGCTGGCCGGTGCACCCGACGAGCTGTCCTTTTACGCGACCGAGAACTACTGGACAGGCGACAGCAGCCAGCTCCGGCGTTATGCGCTGCGGCTGGACGGTTTTGTCTCCGCCACGGCTCCGGCGACGGGCGGGGAACTGCTCACCAGGCCGCTGCGCTTCCGCGGGAGCCGGCTGTCGCTGAACCTGTCCACCGCCATCGCCGGTGGTGTCCGCGTCGAGATCCAGGATGCCGCCACGGGGCGGGCCCTGCCCGGCTTTGCGCTCGACGATTGTCCGCAGCTCTTCGGCGATGCCATCGACCGCGAAGTGACTTGGACCGGCGGCGCAGATCTGTCGTCCCTGGCGGGAAAAGCCGTGCGGCTGCGCTTTGAAATGAAAGACGCGGACCTCTATGCCTATCGGTTCGAGTCGTCCGCGTCCTGAGGGCCTGTCCGGCCTGTTAAGCTGGGGTTATTTCGCCTTCAGCAGGTCGCGGATCTCGGTGAGGAGCTTCACATCCTCGCTCGGCTCGGCCGGAGCGGCGGGCGCCTCGTCCTTGGGCTTGTTGGCCATGGCGACGAGCTTGTTCATCGGCTTCACGATCACGAAGAAGACGACTGCCGCCGTGATGAGGAAGCTGATCACCGCCCCGATGATGATGCCGAGGTCCAGCTCGATGAGTTTGCTGACCATCTTGGTGACATCCTTGCCGTCGGCGCCCTTCTCGGTGACTTCGACCATCTTCTGCACGATGGGGATCTTCAGATCCGGGCTCGGCCCCTTGCCGGCGAGGGCGAGGATCGGCTCGACGATGCCCTTGGTGAAGGCCCCGACGATGCCGGTGAAGGCCGCGCCGATGATGACACCGGTGGACAGGTCGATGACGTTGCCTTTGAGAATGAACTTTTTGAATTCGTCGATCATACAGTTTTTTGGCTTTCTGAGGTTACCGGCTCTCCTTGCCTCGGATTGACGCAAATTTCCGTGTGGTCGTCACGCCTTTTTCGGTGAATGACAGAAAAAGTCAGAGGGAAATCTCGGGATTGCGACGAGGCGGGGAATCGGCTACGAGAGGGCAATTGACGCCACCATGAGCAGCCCCATGCCCGAAGATCCCGCGCTGACCCTGCTGGGCCGGTCCGAAAGCCGGCTACCGGCCTCGCCCGATGAAGCCCGGCTTGAGACCTTCCCCAATCGCAATCCCGAGCGCGATTATTGGATCACGCTCGACTGCCCCGAGTTCACCTCCCTGTGCCCGGTCACCGGACAGCCGGATTTTGCCGTGCTGCAGATCCGCTATGTGCCCGATCAGCGGTGCGTCGAGACGAAGTCGCTGAAATTCTACCTCGCCTCCTTCCGGTCGCGGCCGTCCTTCAACGAAGAGGTGGTCAATCGCATCCTGACCGACCTCGTCGCCGCCACCGACCCGCGTCGGATGATCGTGACGGGCCGTTTCGGCTCCCGCGGCGGCATTTCCCTGTCCGTCGAGGCGTCCCACGGACCGGTTGGTTGAGCCCCGGCTATCCCGTGGGTGAAAAGTCCGCATTTTTCGGAGGAACTCCCGCTTGCATCGTCGCGGGGGGTGCATTACTATCGCCGCCCCACGAAACCAGCACCGTTTTTACCCATGTCGCAGCATCCCAGTCTCAAAGGTTCCAAGACCGTCGGCGCCAAGCGCAGCGTGCTCAAGCGCTTCGAGCGCGTGAAGCTGCTCCAGTCTCGTGGCGAGTGGAAAGAGGGCATGAGTGCCATGCGCCTCCCCAAAACCAAGCCGGCGGAGTAATCCCGCGCGGTTTTTCCTCTCAAACCGGATGTCCCGCTCGTCATCGCCTGAGCCGGGCGTCCGCCTCAATCGGTACCTCGCCTCCTGTGGCCTCGGGTCGCGGCGCAAGTGCGAGGAGCTGATCCGCGACGGACGCATCGAGATCAACGGACGCGTCGTGGTCGATCTCGCGACCAAGGTCCTGCCGGGCGACTACGTCCGCTTTGACGGGCGCGTGGTGCGGATGGACGAGGAGGTCACCCTGCTGCTGCACAAGCCGAAGGGCTACCTCTGCACCAAGGACGACCCCGAGGAACGGCGCACCGTCTACGATCTGATCCCGCAGAAGTTCCACGGCCTCAATCATGTGGGCCGGCTCGACTTTGAAAGTCGCGGTCTGTTGCTGCTGACGAATTCCGGCTCGCTGAATGCGACCCTGACCCATCCCCGACATGCCGTGCAGAAGGAGTATGAGGTCACGCTGGACCGGCCCTTCGACCCCGGGCTCACGCCGCGCTTGTTGGAGGGCATCCGGCTCTCGGATGGCGTTGCCAGGGCGGAGTCGGTCCGTTTCCAGTCGCGGAAAAAGCTGACCGTGGTCCTCACCCAGGGCTACAACCGCCAGATCCGCCGGATGTTTGCCAAGCTGGAATACAAGGTGCGCGATTTGGAGCGGGTCCGCATCGGCCAGCTTACCGCCCCCGAACTGTCGGCGGGAGACTACCGCATTCTCAATGCCAAGGAGATCGCCCTGGTCAGTGCGAATCCGGCTCCAGCCAAGAAATCCGGCACCCCAAAGCCCCCGGCCGTGCCGGCGACCGAAGCCAGGCCGCCGCGGCCGGCAAAAGCGAAGGCGGCGCGAGACGCAAAGCCAGGGGCGCCCCGTCGCGGGGGAGGCCCGCCGGCAAAGCGCAGCTTCCGGTCCGGCGGGCGCCGGTCGCCGGGCCGCCGCTGAGTGGGCTGGACCAGACAGGGCGGGCGATTTTCGATCAGACCCTGTCTCATCTCCGATCCAACCGGGTCTGATCGGAGATCATACCGGGTCTCATCGGAAAGCCGCGCGGCGAAATTGTCGCGAAAAAGGGGTCGCACTGGCGCGGCTCTTGCGTTCCGGGTGGCTCGCACCCAAGGTTTTCCATCATGCCCCGCTCTTTGATTGATTCGATCGGCTTCGATCCCGTTCACCGTCAGGCCACTCACCCGACCCGGGATCCGCATCTCCGGGAGTACGTGAATCTGAAATTTGCCGCCCGCGGTTTTCCGATCGTGGGCGAGGAGAAGGATTTTCCTTTTCTCGAAATCGGGCGGTCGATGCTCCAAAACTTTCAGGAGCGCCTGCGTCTGTTGAAAGATTACCGCTGCCCGGTGGATCGCCATGTGCAGGCCTGGCTGCGCGAGTATCTCGGCGAAGACGGCACGGCGGTATTCGGCGAGGGCGGGCCGTTGCTGCCCGATGCGATGATCCTGGAGCAGCACGGGGTGGCGCGCACCCTGTCTCTGCCGGCCCGGTCGGATCGTTTCGAGTCCTCGATTGTGTCGAGCTACCGGACGTGGCAGGGAGTCTGTCACAATCCGGCGAAGGATCGCCGGACGACGGAAGGCGTCTTTCACGTGGCGGAGGGCGGTCTGCCGGTGCCGGGTGACAAGCTGGCCGTGCCGCGGGTGGTCTTTGCCCGGATGCTGCAGGCGGCGCTGGTCCCGCCGGCGGACCTGAAGGTGCTGCCCTTCACGGCGGAGGAGCCGGAGCCGGTGGAGGCGTTTGTTTCCCTGCTGCTGCGGCCGATCGTGGTGCCGGAGGTGCCGGGGTTCACGATGCGCAAGATGATGGAGATCCGATTTTTTGCGCCGGGCAATCTGGTGAGCAATCTGGACTTCGTGGAGTCGATTTTCGGCAATGCGGGAGATCCCTTCTTGCCGGAGAACGACGCCCGGCTCGATGTGGAGCACTGGACCGGCCACACCGGCTGCGTGATCCTGGCGCCGCATCTCTGCGGGCTGAAGAAAAAAGACCTCGGCCTGCCCCATGTGAGCGAGGCGACGGACCGGCAGCGGCGTGACGGGATGTGTTGGGAGAGGGAGGACGAGCCCTACAACGGGGGTTCTGCGTTCAAGCTGACGGCGCGGGATGCGAAGGGGGTGATGGTCACGCTGATTGCGGACAACTATTTCGGCTACTGCAAGAAGGAGGTGAAGACGCAGATCAGCTTCGCGGCGAATCTTTACGGCCTGGCCGAGGAGGAGCACGCCGGCGGGGCGCTGGTGTTTCCCAGCTTCGATCTGGGGGAGGAATTTTCGCTGAGCCAGTTCCGCCAGACGGTGGATCACTCGTTCGACGAGGTGCTGGAGCGCTACGGGGAGATGATGGTCCTCCAGCCGGAGGGGCATGGCATCGACTGTCAGTATGGGGACATCGTCTATTTGCCGGAGGATGCGCGGATCGATCTGCATGCGACGTCGATCTCGTGGGAGAGGGGAGGGGAGGAGCGCCGCATCCGGTTGTTGCCCGGTCACACCTACGTGATGCCCTCGGGCTACAAGGTGGAGATGCGCAAGCCGTCCCGCGGGATGCGCTGGCGGCTGGTCGGGACGAACGCGGAGGGCACTTTCTGCCACAAGCCGTGCACGGTGTCGGGTGGCGGCAAGTCGGAGATCTCGAAGTCGCTGGCCGATGCGATGGAGGTGGGACCGATGATCATGGCGGATTTCGAGGCCGACATGAGGCTGGTGGAGGAATTGCTGAACCGGGACTACGGCGATCGCTACCGGCACCAGAAGGATTTGGGGCGGAAAAGCCGCGGCATCCTCGATCCGGCGCGGTCGCTGGGCTCGGTGATCCGGCTGTTCTCGCAGAGTGAGGAGTACTCGGACGCGTACAATGCCTTCATCGGCTCGATCCCGCGGACGGTGCGGGATTTCATCTTCACCCTGAAGCGCTACTACAAGCCGGACTGGGGATCGGACTGGCGCAGCCGGTTCCGGGTAGACAGCATCAATGGACAGCCGGGGACGATCCTGAAATACCGGCTGGATCCGGTGAACACGCAGTATCTGCGGGTGGGCTACGGGGCGGATGGCTCGTGGCGGATGTTTGGCCTGCGGAAGGATTTCGTGGCGGCGACGAAGCTGCAGCGGGAGGACGACATTTCCGCCTCGGTGACGGTGCCGGCCAGTCAGGTGGACCGGGCGCTGCTGCATCCGGATGTGGATTTCCCGAGTTACAAATTCGTGGAAAACTGCGAGTACCGGCTTTTCCAGAGGCCTGACGATGCCGTCCACCGCGGGTATGATCGCAAGACGGAATCCGATTTCGCGAGGCAGGGGAATTTTTTCTCCAACTACGAGCCATTGGCGCGGGGAGAGGTGCGGGAGATGGTGGAGGATGCGATCCGCTTCGAGCAGTTCACGCTGCCCATGAGGCAAAGTCTGCGGGCTTTTGCCGCATCGCCGGACGGGACCTCGCCGGGGTACGCGATCAGTTCGGCACACCCGCGTCTGGTCGACGGGAAGCCGACGAAAAATCCGCGTTATCTCCAGAATCGCCCCGATCTGGAGGATCCGCGGGCGGAATACCTGGCCGAGGTCGGGGCGCGGCTTTACCGGCGCGTGCCGCTGGACCGGCCGCTGCTGAATCCGGTGCATGCGGTGCTGCCGGGTCGTCGCAACAATCCCCCGGAGCGGGAGACGGGCATCCGGCCTCTCGCGGTCTACGGGCCGATTCATTTTCAGGAGTTGCCGGAGCTGTTCATGGACTTCATTGCGAGTCTCACGGGCCGTTCTCCCTCAACGACCGGCGCGGGCTCGGAGGGGGCGCTAACGAAGGGGCCGTTCAATGCGCTGCCGCCAGTGATCGACCTGAATGCCGCGCTGCTGAGCTACATCCTGAGCGGCTATGAGGGCTTTTCGACTGCGGCGGGCTATGTGGGGCCGCGTTTTCGGGTCGATCACGATGTCAGCCTGCTGGTGCCGGAGGTGTGGAGCCGGATGTTTCTCGATGAGAGGAAGCCGGATTGGCTGATTGCGCAGGGGCATCTCGAGCCGGTGGCGGATTTCGAGCACGAAGGCCGCCTGGTGCGGGGCAGTCGCCTCGGCTACCGGATCACGGAAAGCTTTGTGCAGCGGTTTTTCGGCCGCGTTTTCAACGATCCGGCCACTGTCTTCACCGAGGACATGCTCCGGCCGGAACTCCAGGGGCTGGAGGACTATGTCGACGGCATCAACAACATCGTCGAAACCCAGGAGCGGGTGGCGCGACAGTACTTTGAGGACGGGTCGATCGATCTGGCCATTCCGCCCCTGCGGGCGCTGCTCCACCTGATGCGCGATGGAACGTGGGAGGGTCGCGAGGCGTCCGACCCCGAGGTGCGTGCCCTGTTTGATCGGGAGACGGTGCTGGCTTCATCCTGGTACCGGGAGAGGCTGGAGGCCAAGCTCGCGATCCGTCATGCCACGCTGGCGACGCACATCCACTCGCTGGAATCGTTTCTGGAGCTGAAAAACTACGCCAGCGAGGCCGAGCGCATGCAGATCAGCCGCCGTCTGGAGGCCACTTTGGAGAAGCGGCAGGCGCTGGCGGAAGACCCGGAGGCCTATCTCTATACCATCAAGGGGACGATCGGCGCCCAGCCGGTTCTCTGAGGGGTTTTCGTGATGCGGGCTGAAAACTCCGGTCCGAATGGGGCCGGGAAGCGGTGCTTTGCGGCAATTGGGGGATTTCACGGGTTGACTTCGGGCCGGGAGTGAACATTTATTCCCGCCATCACGGCGGCAGGATAGCTCAGTGGTAGAGCAGAGGACTCATAAGCCTTTGGTCGGCGGTTCAAATCCGCCTCCTGCTACCAAATTCGAGGCGGTTTTAGAGTTTGCCATAATTACAATAAGGCTCATTTGAGCAGTTTGTGAGGAGGGCGGTTCAGGGTTGAGAAATCTTGAAAAAATTTCGCTGAAACCGGTTGCGGAGAATAGGCCTCCGACTATATTCCCCGCCCTCGCCGCTGGAGGTTTCCGGAAACGGACTGTCTGGTGGGTGATTCACCCGCTCGCGTTTCCGGTGATGACCTTGGAGAAATGGATCTCCGGGTTTCAACCGCGACTCGTGGAGGGAAAAATCGGGACAGTGTGCCCGGAAACATTTAGCAAAACGGAGACGTTATGCCGACCATCAACCAACTTGTCCGCAAGGGCCGTCAAGACAAACCCTACAAGTCCAAATCGCGCGCTCTGTCCGAGTGTCCGCAGCGACGTGGGGTGTGTCTTCAGGTTTACACTCGTACGCCGAAGAAGCCGAACTCGGCCTTGCGGAAGGTGGCCAAGGTCCGTCTCACCAATGGGGAGGAAGTCATCGCCTACATTGGGGGTGAGGGCCACAATCTCCAAGAGCACTCAATCGTCCTGGTCCGCGGTGGTCGCGTGAAGGACTTGCCCGGTGTGCGATACCACATCGTCCGTGGCGCCCTCGATACCCTGGGTGTCACCAAGCGAAAGCAGAGCCGATCGAAATACGGCGCCAAGAGACCGAAGCAAGGCAAGTGACGGTTCTGGGGCGCTGAAAAGCGGCGCCGCAGTCCTGACAGCCTTCTTCCGGTGATACGAATGTTTTAGCCCAGACTGATTCAATCCTATGTCCCGAAGAAAACGAGTTTACGCGAAGCCCGAACTTCGCGATCCGCGATACGACAGCACCTTGGTCGCCAAGTTGATCTCCAAGGTCATGATGGTCGGGAAGCGTTCCCTGGCCGAGCGGATCGTCTATGCCGCGATTGACCGCGCCAACGAAGGTGGTGAGTCGGTTGATCCTCTCGAGGTCCTCAATCGGGCGGTGGAAAATGCCAAGCCGCGTGTCGAGGTGAAGAGCCGCCGTGTCGGTGGTGCGACCTATCAGGTGCCTCTCGAAGTGTCGCCGGACCGGCAGGAGTCGCTGGCGATGCGCTGGCTGGTCAATGCCGCCCGCGGGCGCAAGGGCACGGCGATGCATGTGGCTCTGGCCAATGAAATTCGCGACGCCAGTTCCAATCAGGGCGGTGTGATCCGGAAGCGTGACGAAGTGCACAAGATGGCTCAGGCCAACCGGGCCTTTGCCCACTTCCGCTGGTAATCTCCCACCTGTCCCCGGAAGCGAGTGCCGGGCTGCCTGCGGTCTCCGAAGCGGTCCGGCTTTTCCGTCTCTACTATTTCCCTCCCCCTTCCTCCCTCCTTTTTCTTTTCTCACATGAGCGCCAATCCGAATCATCCGAAACGTGAAATGCCGCTGGAGCGCACCCGCAATATCGGGATTGCTGCTCACATTGACGCCGGCAAGACCACGCTCACGGAGCGCGTCCTGTTCTACACGGGGATGATCCACAAGATCGGTGAGGTGCATGATGGCGCCGCCACTACTGACTGGATGGAGCAGGAGCGCGAGCGCGGCATCACCATTACGTCCGCTGCTGTCAGCTGTAAGTGGAAGCAGATAAAGGAGGAGGGTGTGCACAAGTTGTTCGCCGGACAGGAGTTGCGGGTGAACATCATCGATACTCCTGGTCACGTGGACTTCACCGCCGAGGTCGAGCGTTCCTTGCGTGTTCTGGACGGTGCGATCGTGGTTTTCTGTGGTGTGGCAGGTGTGCAGCCCCAGTCTGAGACGGTGTGGCGCCAGGCGACGAAGTACAATGTGCCGCGCATCGTCTTCGTGAACAAGATGGACCGCATTGGCGCGAATTTCGCCAATGTCGTCAAGGAGGTGCGCGAGAAGCTCGGTGCGGTCGCTTGTCCGATCCTGATTCCGATCGGTGCCGAAGATCAGCTCAAGGGCCAGATCGACGTGATCAACAAAAAGGCGATCATCTATTCAGACAGCGACGTGTTCGGCTCCACCTACACGGTTCAGGAGTTGTCCGACGAGCAGAAGGATGTTGCCGAACAGGCTTACAGTGACCTGATCGAGGCTTTGGTCGATGCCGACGAAGAGATCGGCATGAAGTATCTCGAAGAAGAGGAGATCACCATCGATGACGCCAAGCGCGCGCTGCGCCGGGCCACCATCGCCAACAAGGTGGTGCCGGTGGCTGGTGGTTCTGCCTTCAAAAACAAGGGTGTTCAGTATTTGCTCGATGCGGTGGTGGACTATCTGCCGAGCCCGCTGGAGATCCCGGTGGCCAAGGGTCAGGATCCCGACGATGAGAATATCGTCATCGAGGCGGAGACGAGCGATCACGGCAAATTCTGTGCTCTGGCGTTCAAGCTGTGGTCCGACAAATTCGTCGGCAAGCTGGTCTTCATCCGCGTCTACTCCGGCACCATTTCGAAGGGTGATACGGTGGTGAACCCCCGCACCCGCAAGCGTGAGCGCGTGGGTCGCCTGATCCAGATTCAGTCCAACGAACACAAGGACATCGAGACCTGCTACGCCGGTGACATCGCCGCCATGGTGGGGGTGAAGAACGTCAAGACGGGCGACACGTTGCACGCCGAAGACTTCGACATCATGCTGGAGCCGCCGGCGTTCCCCGAGCCGGTCATCTCGATGGCGGTCGAGCCGAAGACCAAGGCCGACCAGGAGCGCATGGCCAATGCCCTCCAGCGCCTCGCTGAGGAAGATCCGACTTTCGTGGTCAGCACCGACGAAGAGACGGGCCAGACGATCATCGCAGGCATGGGCGAGTTGCACCTGGAGATCATTCAGGACCGCATGAAGCGGGAGTTCAACGTGCTCACCGACGCCGGCAAGCCGCAGATCGCCTATCGCGAGACGATCACGCAGGGGGCCGATGGCGAATTCAAGCTCGTGAAGCAGACGGGTGGTCGCGGTCAATATGGCCACGTCGTCCTGAAGGTCACGCCCAATGAGCGCGGCAAGGGGCTGACGATCGAAAACAAGGTCGTTGGCGGCACGATTCCCAAGGAATACATCAATCCCTGTATCGCCGGTATCACCGAAGCCATGAACAATGGTGTCATTGCTGGCTATCCGGTCGTCGATGTCCATGTCGATCTGCTCGACGGTTCCTTCCACGAAGTGGACTCCAGCGAGCACGCCTTCAAAATGGCGGCCATTCTGGCCACCAAGGAGGGCTTCAAAAAGGCCAAGTGCATCCTGCTGGAGCCGATCATGGCAGTCGAAGTGGCCACTCCCGACGATTACCAGGGAGACATCATCGGCGACTTGAACCGCCGCCGTGGCCGCATCGGCCAAATTGACACCAAGAACGGCCTCAGCATTGTGAAATCCGAGGTGCCGCTCTCCGAAATGTTCGGCTACTCCACCGACATGCGCAGCCTTTCCAGCGGCCGCGCCAGCTACTCCATGGAGCCATCCCACTTTGAGCAGGTGCCCAACAACATCGTCGAGAGCATCGTCGAACAGCGGGGCGGCAAGAAGTAATCATCCCAGAGCACTTTCAACGAATCACCGAGGCGCATCACCATGCACAGCACCAGCATCAGAATCCGGCTGCGGGCCTACGACTATCGGCTTCTCGACAAGTCGACGCAGGACATCGTGGAAACCGCCAAGCGCACTGGCGCCAAAGTGGCGGGTCCCATCCCGCTGCCGACCCGCATCGAAAAATTCAGCGTGAACCGCTCGCCCCACGTCAACAAGAAGTCGGCCGAGCAGTTCGAAATCCGCACCCACAAGCGGTTGCTCGACATCGTCGATCCCACCGCGCACACCGTCGATGAGCTGAAGAAGCTCAACCTGCCGGCGGGTGTGGACATCACCATCAAGATCTAATTAACAGCGACGGGAACAAACCTTATCGCTACGGACCCTTTTACTGACCTCCACTGAGGATTTCGGCCATGAGCATCGGATTGATTGGCAAGAAAATTGGCATGACCCGGATTTTCACCGACAAAGGCGAGTCGATCGCCGTGACGGTGATTGATGTCAGCGACAACGTCATTCTGCAGAAAAAGACGCAGGAGAAGGACGGCTACACCGCGGTTCAGGTGGGATACGACGACCAGAAAGAGTCGCGGATGAACCAGCCGCTGGGTGGTCATTTCAAGGCCAACGGTTCCGGCCCGAAGCGTGTCGTCCGTGAGTTCCGCCTCGACAGCGATGATCAACTGCCGGAAGGCGCCCATCCCGGAGTCGACCTATTTGAGGAAGGCCAGTGGATCGACGTGATCGGCACCTCGAAGGGCAAGGGCTTCCAGGGCACCATGGTCCGCCATAATTTCAAAGGCCAGCGCCAGACCCACGGCTCCATGATGCACCGCCGAACCGGCGCCATCGGCTGCCGCTCCACCCCCGGTCGCGTGTGGCCCGGACAGAAAATGCCAGGCCAACTCGGTAATGACCGCCGCACCGTGCAGAATCTGAAGGTTGTGAAAAAGCGGCCCGAGGACAATGTGATCCTCGTCAGCGGCGCGGTGCCGGGCGCGAAGGGTGGATACGTCATCATCCGCCCGTCCAAGAAGAAAACCGGCAAGTGATATCCGCCCAACCCGCGCGCTCCCGAGCCACCACCCTGAAACCGAGGCAATTTTACCTTTTCCAAGATCATGGCTGCTAAAGCACTTACCCTGGACGAAGCCAAACAGGCGAATTTCGCTGTCGTCGAAGACGATGGACGCGGCAATCAGGCCGTCCATGATGTCGTCGTCGCGATGCACGCCAATCGGCGCTCCGGCACCGCGAATTCCAAGACCCGCGGCGAGGTCAACATCACCGGCAAAAAGCCCTGGCGTCAGAAAGGCACCGGCCGCGCCCGTGCCGGCGGCAATGCCTCTCCGATTTGGGAGGGTGGCGGTGTCGTTTTCGGTCCTCGTCCCCGGGATTACTCCAAGAAGGTCAACAAAGGCACCCGTCGTCTCGCCTTCGCCAAGGCGCTGAGCGAGCGGATCAAGGAAGGGGATGTGCTGGTGGTGGATTCCTTCTCGATCACCGATGGCAAGACCCGGTCTTTCGCCAAAGAGATTTCCGGTCTCACCGACGCCAAAAAGGTCATCGTCGTCGGCAATAAGTTCGACGAAACCACCAAGCGGGCTGCCCGCAACTATGCCTCCGCCCTGCTGATGAGCGCCGCGGAACTGAACACCGAGCACGTCCTGTATTTCGGCAAGATCGTCGTCGTCAAAGACGCCCTCGCCACCCTGGCCGGCCGCACTGGCGCCAACTGATCTCACCGTCGCCCCAACCAACCGACACCGAACAGTCCCATGAAAGACATTTTCCAGGTCATCGACACCATCCAGTTGAGCGAAAAGGCGACCCTCCTCACCGAGAAGAACAACGAGTACGTCTTCAAAGTGAACCGCCGTGCCAACAAGCTGGAGATCAAGCAGGCGGTCGAGAAACTTTTCGGCAAGAAGGTGGCCGACGTCCGCACGGCCAACTACGATGGCAAGAAGAAGCGCGAGCGTCGCGCCGACTTCGGCCGCACCGCCCATTGGAAGAAGGCCTTTGTCAAACTCGCCGAGGGTGAGTCCATCGAGATCGTCTGATCCCGCCCCAGCCTGATGCCTTCCCGGTAACCCAAACAGAAACCGACCCAACCCTTTCGAGCCATGCCGCTGAAACAATACAAGCCGATCACTCCGTCGAATCGCTACAAATTGCTGCCCGACTTTGCGGAGATCACCAAGGACTCGCCGGAAAAGAGCCTCACCGTCGCGCTGAAGAAGTCCGGCGGCCGCAACAACAACGGCCGGATCACCTGCCGGCACCGCGGGGGTGGTCACAAGCGGAAATACCGTCTCATCGACTTCAAGCGCACCCGTCGCGACGAGGCCGCGAAGGTCATCGCCATCGAGTACGATCCGAACCGCACCGCCCGCATCGCGCTCATCGAGTACGGCGACGGCCAGAAGAGCTACATCATCGCCCCCCGCGGTCTCGAAGTCGGAGCCGAGGTGGTCGCTGGTGAAAAGGCGCCGATCAAGCCCGGCAATGCCCTCCCGCTGTCCAAGGTTCCGACCGGTTCCGTCATCCACAACGTCGAACTGATCCCCGGCCGCGGCGGCAAGGTCGCCCGGAGCGCCGGCCAGAGCTGCATCCTTTCCAACCGCGAAGGCGACTACGCGCTGATCAAGATGCCCTCCGGCGAGATCCGGAAAATCAATGTGCAGTGCTACGCCACCATCGGCGTGGTGGGCAACTCCGACCACATGAACGTTTCCAGCGCCAAGGCCGGCCGCACCCGCTGGCTCGGCGTGCGCCCGACCGTGCGCGGCATGTGTATGAACCCGGTCGACCACCCGAACGGCGGTGGTGAGGGCAAGTCCAAGTCCGGTGGTGGTCGCCAGCACCTGAAGAGCCCCTGGGGCCACGCGAAGGGCCAGAAGACCCGCCAGAAGTTCAAGTCCACCAACAAGTTCATCGTGCAGCGCCGCAACGCCAAGAAGCGTGGCTGATCAGGCCCGATGATGCCCGCCCTTTTCCCCACACTCTCACCAACCCGCTGACACGCCATGGGACGCTCCCTGAAAAAAGGACCTTACGTCGAGCAGAAGCTGCTGCTGAAGATCGACCGCCAGAACGAGGCACCGCATAAGAAGCCGATCAAGACCTGGTCGCGCCGCTCGATGATCACGCCCGATTTCGTCGGCCACACCTTCCTCGTACATAACGGCAAGGATTTCATCTCTGTCTTCGTCACGGAAAACATGGTCGGCCACAAGCTGGGCGAGTTTTCCCCGACCCGTAAGTTCGCCGGCCACAGCGGCCACAACCCGAAGATCAAGGGCTGATAGCCCCTCCCGGCTCGATTTGCTGTTTCCGATCCAACCCTGTTGCTTCGCCGATATGACCCTGTTTGATCGCATCACCCCTGGCTTCCCGGCCGTCTCCGCGTCTCGCGGTGGCGCGATGGGGCGTTTGGGTGCGGTCGTGATGGCGGTGGTGATCTACTTGGGGGTTTCCGTGGGTCAGGAAGCGACTCCTTCCGCGATTGAGGCGGCAGAGCTGAAGACCGCCCTCGAGGTCGCCCGCAAGCAATTGGCTGAAACGGAAGCGTCTCTCGCCAAGTCCGAAGAGGCCAAAATCGCCCTGCAGGGCACCGTGGCCGAAGCCAACCGGGTCGCCGGCGAAGTGCGCGCCCAGTATGAGGAATTGCTGCTCCGCATGGCCTCTCTGGGTGTCGATCTGGTGAAGCCTGACCCGAAGAGCCTAGAGCAGCGCCTGCTCGCCGCCGTTCGCGACCGCGATGTCGCCGAGCGCCACAAGCAGGACCTCGCGCGGCACTTGGCCCAGCTCAGCGAAGCCTCCGTCGCCTATCTGCAAACCACCGTTTCCCCCCAGCCCGAGGCTCAGGCCGCTCTGGAGCGGGAGTTGACCGCCGCCAGCCAGGCGCTCAGCGCCGCCACGTTGGCGGATGCCTCCACGACCGCCACTGCCCGGCGCCTCGATGATGGCCGGGTGGTCAGCATCGACTCCGAGATCGGACTGGTGGTGGTGAATGTCGGCCGCCAGAGCGGTGTTCGTGTCGGCATGCCGCTGAATGTTTCCCGTGAAGAAAAGCCGGTGGGCACGGCCTTGGTGGTGGATGTCCGCGACTCGATCGCCGGCGCCCTGCTTCAGGATGTCGTAACCGACCAGGAAGTGAAGGTCGGCGACCGCATCAAGCCCCGTCCCGATGCGCTTTGATCAATGACTTCCGGCTTTTCCCGAAACCGCTTAACGATCTATCCCTTCATTTTTCCCTCAGAACCCGCAGCCTGACCTCAAGACCATGGACGTGATTTCGACCTACAAGTATGCCCGCATTTCGGCCCGCAAGGCCCGTGACGTGGCCCGGGAAATCCAAGGATTGCCGGTGTCCGCCGCGCTGGACATCCTGACGTTCACCCCGAGGAAGGCCGCGCACCTCATCGGCAAGACGGTGAAAGCCGCCATGGCCGACGCGGAAAACAATTTTGAACTTTCCGTCGAGAGTCTCGTTGTCAAAGAGGCATCGATCGGCGAAGGTCCGACCTTCAAGCGGTTCCAGCCGCGGGCTCGCGGTTCGGCGGGTGCGATTCGCAAGCGCACCAGTCACATTCGGATCGTGTTGACCGATGGTGTCGACTCCGGTGGCAAGAAGGAGTCGGTCGTCGAAGCCGAGGAGGTCTCCCCCGAGGAAGAGGCTCCCAAAAAGCCGGCGGCCGCCAAGAAGAAAGCCACTGCCAAGAAGAAGGCGACCGCCAAGAAGAAAACTGCCGCCAAGGCTTCGGCCGAGTGATCCCGACATTCCGCACAGGAACCAATCGAAAGTAATTCAACGACACACGCATCATGGGTCAGAAAGTTCATCCCACCGGCTTCCGTCTCGCGGTCAACAAAGACTGGCGCTCGAAATGGTATGCCCCCGAAGGCGATTTCGCCGATCAGTTGCACAGCGATCTGGCGATCCGCGCCTATCTGCGCGAAAAGCTGCAGATGGCTGCCATCTCCAAGGTCGTCATCGAGCGCGCATGGAACAGTGTCCGGGTGACCCTGCACACCTCGCGTCCTGGTCTGGTGATCGGTCGCAAGGGATCGGAGATCGAGCGGATGACCAATGACATCTCGCAGCGTTGCGGCGGGGCTCAGGTCAAAATCGACATTTTCGAAATCAAGCAGCCCGAACTGGATGCCCAGTTGATCGCGGAGAATGTCGCGGTCCAGCTCGAGCGCCGCATTTCCTTCCGCCGCGCCATGAAGCGGGCGGTCCAGACCGCGATCGACTTCGGTGCCGACGGCGTCCGGATCCGTTGTGCCGGTCGTCTGGGTGGTGCGGATATCGCCCGCTCTGAAGAATATCGCGAGGGCAAGGTGCCGTTGCAGACCCTGCGCGTTCCGATCGACTTTGGCTTTGCCGAAGCCCGCACCACGTGGGGCATCATCGGCGTGAAATGCTGGATCAACCGACCCGAGGACGCCGGCCAGGGAAGTGGCCAGCAGCGTGGCGGTGGCCAGCGCCGCGGCGGTCGCGGTGAGGGTGGTGGCGGTGGCCGTCGCCGTTCCTCGTGAGAATCCGGTAACCTGCGCCCGTCGAGACCCTAAGATCGAAACCATCAACTGACTGAGAAGGAGATTTTGCCATGCCCTTGATGCCCAAACGAGTCAAGTTTCGCAAAGCCCACCGCGGGAGCCGCGCCGGGAATGCGAAGCGTGGAACCAAGGTGAGCTACGGAGAGTTCGGCCTGCAGACCCTGGAGCGGGGCTGGATCACGAACCGCCAGATCGAAGCCTGCCGTGTGGCCATCAACCGCCACCTGAAAAGAAAGGGCAAAGTCTGGATCCGTATCTTCCCCCACAAGCCGGTCACGGCCCGTCCGCCGGAAACCCGAATGGGTAAGGGCAAGGGCGCTCCGGAATTCTGGGTCGCCGTGGTCCGTCCCGGTACGATGCTGTTCGAAGTGGCCGGCGTCTCCGAGACGGCCGCCAAGGACGCCATGCGCCGTGCCGCCGCCAAGTTGGGCCTGCGTTGCCGTTTCGTCATCCGCGACAGTCACCAGTGATTTGCACCCTGTTTCCGTTTTATCTCCATTTGACCCACAGCCCGAGCTGATCCATGAAAATCAAGGAACTTCGCGAAATGAGCGTTGAGGAACTGGCGGCCCGCCGTCGCGACCTCAAGGAAGAGATGTTGAATCTCCGCGTCCAGCAGCAGAGCGGCCAACTGGAAAACCCGGCCCGCATCCGTCAGGTGCGCCGGGAAGTGGCCCGCATCGAGACGGTGATGACGACCAAGCGTGTCGCGGCCTGAGCCCGATACCTGGCCCGAACCGGCGATCCGGCAGAGATTTTCCGACAGCAAGCATTTGAATTTTTGAAAAGATGAGCGATACACCGACCCCAACCGAGGAATCAACCGAACGCGGTCTGCGCAAGACCCGGATCGGCGTGGTGGTTTCCGACAAGATGGCCAAGACGATCGTCGTCGAGGTGATGCGCCGCGTGCCGCATCCCCGCTTCAGCAAGATCGTGAAGCTGACCAAGAAGCTTTACGTCCACGACGAAAACGGCGAGGCCAAGATCGGCGACAAGGTGATGGTGATGGAGACCCGGCCGATGAGCAAACTGAAGCGCTGGCGTCTCCTGAAGGTGCTGGCCCACTGATGGTGGACCGGTGTCCGATGGCAGGCAGTATCGCAGACTCTGTAACGTAGTAACTTTTTCCCCAGACGAATCATGATCCAGATGGAGAGCCAGGTTCAGGTGGCCGACAATACCGGCGCCCGTGTCGCCAAGATGATCGGTGTGATCGGCAAGCGCACACGTACCGCCAGCATTGGCGATATCATCACCGCCCACATCCGCGAGTCGATCCCGACCGCCAACGTGAAGAAGGGCGATGTGGTGCGCGCCGTGGTGGTGCGGACGGCCGCTCCGATTCGCCGGGAGGACGGCTCGGTGCTGCGGTTCGACCGCAATGCCATCGTCATCATCGACAAGGACAAGAATCCCCGCGGCACCCGTATCTTCGGGCCCGTTGCCCGTGAATTGCGGGAAAAGAACTTCATGAAGATCGTGTCACTCGCACCGGAGGTGTTGTAATCGCGCCATGGCCAATCGAATCAAGACCCACGTCAAGAAGAACGACGAAGTGATCGTGATCTCGGGGAACCACAAGGGTTCCACCGGGCGCGTCCTTCAGGTGTTCCCCGAAAAGCAGCAGGTGATCGTCGAAGGCGTGCGCCTGATCAAGAAGCACTCGAAGCGCTCGCAGGATCGTCCTGATGGCGGCATCATCGAGCGCGAGGGCCCCATCCATATCTCGAACGTCAAGCTCGTCTCGAACGGCTGATCCCAGCCGGACCGGGAAAGAACTCCGTCCATTTCACACCCCACTCACAGGAAGGCAAAGCCATGGAACCTACCATGCTCAGAAGATACAAGGAATCGGTCGTCCCCGCGCTGAAGGCGAAATACCAGTACGGGAACGTCCATCAGGTCCCGCGCATCCAGAAAGTGGTGCTCAACAGCTGCTTCGGCAAAGCTGAGGACCGCAAGTCGGCTGCGGAGATCGTGATGGAAGACCTGGCCACGATCACCGGCCAACGGCCCATCCAGACGGTGTCGAAGAAGGCGATCTCGAATTTCAAGCTCCGGGCGAATGAAGCCATCGGTGCCCGCGTGACCCTGCGCGGTCGCAACATGTGGGAATTCCTCGATCGGTTCATCAACGTCGCCATCCCGACCATCCGCGACTTCCGCGGTGTCCCTTACAAGAGCTTTGACGGACGGGGTAATTACACGATCGGCATCTCCGATCACTCGATCTTCCCCGAAATCGAACTCGACAAGGTGCGTCGCACGGTCGGCTTCGACATCACCGTGGTGACCTCGGCCCAGACCGATGCCGAGGCCCGCGAACTGCTCGTGCAACTGGGCATGCCCTTCCGCAAGGGCGGCGGTGGCGGCCAAAGCACCGGCGGGGGGGCATCCGCAACCAGCGAAGGCCAGGATGCGGCCGAAGCGGCCTGAGCAAAATCCAGTCGCCGTTCCTTTCACATCATTTCAATCAAACCGACCAGGATATAGCCATGGCAGTCACCAGTGACCCGATCGCGGACTTTTTGATCCGCTTCAAAAACGCGGCCCGAGCCGAGAAAGAGGAGTTTTTGGCTCCTCACTCCCAAGTGAAGGAGGAGATTGCCCGCATCCTCAAGGAGGAAGGCTATCTGTGGTCCTACGAAGTGGTCCGCGAAGGCACCCACGCTCAGATCAAGGCCAAGCCGAAGTATCTTGACCGCACGCCGGCTCTGACCGATGTGAAGCGGGTCAGCCGTCCCGGTCTGCGCCAGTATGTCGGTGCCACGGAGATCCCGCGCGTCCTCGGGGGCATGGGCATCGCCATTGTTTCCACTTCCAAAGGTCTGATGACTGGGCACAAGGCTCGCCGCGAAAATTTGGGCGGCGAGTTGATGGCTCTGGTCTGGTAAGGGTGATCCCGACAGGTCGCCCGTTCATCCCCGTATCCCACCAACGAACTTCAGGAGGTTTAGCATCATGTCTCGTATCGGCAGAAAATCGATCGGCATCCCCGACAAGGTCACCATCAGCGTCGACGACGCTTCCGTGGTGCATGTCGAGGGCCCCAAAGGCAAGCTCCAATGGCAATTGCCTCAGGGCATTTCCGTCAGCCAGGAGAGCGGCGTTCTTTCGGTGAGCCGCAGCAGCGAAGACCGCCGCGTGCGCACGCTTCATGGCACCGCGCGGGCGCTGATCGCCAACATGGTGGAAGGCGTGAGCAAGGGCTTCGTCCGCGAGCTTGAGATCCTCGGCGTCGGCTTCCGTGCTGCGGTGAAGGGCGACATCCTCGACCTCAGTCTGGGCTATTCCCATCCGCTGGAGCACCCCATCCCGGCCGATCTCAAGGTTGCCGTGGAAGAAAACACCAAGATCAAGATCGAGGGCATCGACAAGCAGAAGGTGGGTCAATTCGCCGCCGATGTGAGAGCCTACTACCCGCCGGAGCCGTACAAGGGCAAGGGTGTTCGATACAAAGGTGAACAGATCCGCCGCAAGGAAGGCAAGAGCGTCAAGTAATCAGCGGAAACCACCGTCACCGATCCCCAATTTTACTCACTGTCATGAGCAGCAAGATCAATCGCAAAGTGGCCCGGGCGAAGGTCCACCGCCGCATCCGCAAGCGGATCACCGGCTCGGCCGAACGTCCCCGTCTGGCCGTTCACTTCTCCAACCAGAACGTCTACGCCCAGATCATCGACGACGAGGCCGGCAAGACGCTGGTATCGGCCTCGACCAAGGAGAAGGGCAGCTCGCTCTCCGGTGCCAATGCGGAGACCGCTTCGAAGGTTGGCAAACTGATCGCCGAGCGCGCCCAGACCGCCAAGATTTCGGGGGTCGTCTTCGACCGGGGCGGTTATTTCTATCATGGCAAGGTCAAGGCGCTCGCCGACGCGGCGCGCGAGGCGGGACTCCAATTCTGAAGCATTTCTTTTCACGCGAATGAGCGACGAACTACTCAACGACGAAACCTCCGGCGCCGGCCTCGATGGCGAAACGGCCGGCCTGGACACCGAGGTGATTGCCGCCGGCGATATCCTCGCGGATTTGGAAACCGCGGCGGTGGAAGGAGCGGATGTTCCGTTCAAGTCCCGCAAGCTTCGGGAAGCCGAGCGCCTGTTGGGTGAGAACCGCGAGTCCGGTGATGGCCCCGAGTTGCATGAGAAGGTCGTGCACATCAACCGATGCGCCAAGGTCGTGAAGGGCGGACGTCGTTTCAGCTTCAGTGCCCTCGTGGTCTGTGGTGACAAGCGCGGCCGCGTGGGATACGGCTTCGGAAAGGCCAATGAAGTGTCCGACTGCATTCGCAAAGCCAGCGATGCCTCCCGCCGCGAACTGATGGAGATCAAGATGGATGGCGGTAGCATTCCCCATGAAGTCATCGGTGAATTCGGTGGCGGTCGGGTGCTGCTCCGCCCTGCGTCGCCCGGCACCGGCATCATCGCCGGTGGTGGCGTGCGCGCCGTGGTTGAAGCCGCCGGCATTCAGGATGTGCTGGCCAAATCGCTCGGATCGAAGAATCCGTTCAACGTGGTGAAAGCCACTCTCGACGCCCTTCAGCAGCTGCGCACCCGCGAGCAGATCTACTCGGCCCGTGGCAAGCGCACCCGCGACAAAGCGGCCCTCTGATTTCTTTCCTCTTTCTTTTTCACTCACCTCAAGCCCGATTTACGACGATGCGACTGCACGATCTCAAACCCAATCCCGGAGCCAAGCACCGCCGGAAACGGCTGGGCTGTGGCGAAAGTTCCGGTCATGGCAAGACGTCCGGAAAGGGCCACAAGGGCCAGAAAGCCCGCGCGGGAGCTGCGATTCGCCCCGGTTTCGAAGGTGGCCAGATGCCCATCGCCCGTCGGTTGCCCAAGAAGGGCTTCAGCAATGCCAAGTTCCGCACCAATTACGCGATCGTGAACCTCTCCTCGCTGGAGAAGAAGTTCGACGACGGCGCCGTGGTCAACGAAGAGTCTCTCCGCGCCGCCGGCCTGGTCCAGGGTGCGTGGGACGGCGTGAAGGTCCTCGGATCCGGAGATCTCACCAAGAAGCTCACAGTCAGCGTGGACAGGGTCAGCGAGTCGGCCCGTGCCAAGATCGAAGGAGCCGGCGGCTCCGTCTCGGGCGGGGAAGCGGCGGCGTGATTGGACCGCGCGACTGCCGATTTCCGTTCCCCGGCAAGAGCCAGGTCCCTCTCAAAGCCTCCGTTTCGTTTCCCCTCTCATGATCTCCGCTTTCGCCAATTCCCTGAAGATCCCGGAGCTTCGGCAACGGATCATTTTCACTCTGCTGGTGATCGTCATCGTTCGCCTCGGGGCGAACATCCCTCTGCCGGGCATCGATGTCAGCGTCCGCGAGGGCATCCTGCTGGAAATGCAGAATCAGGCCGGCGGCAGCAAAGGCTTTGCCGCCGTCATGGCACTGATGAACGTCTTCAGCGGTGGCGGCTTGCAGAACAGCGCCCTTTTTGCGCTCGGTGTGATGCCCTACATCAGCGCGTCGATCATGATCCAGTTGCTCACGGCCGTGGTGCCGAAACTGGGCCGGCTGGCGCGTGAGGAAGGGGGGCGGCAGAAGATCAACATGTTCACCCGCTACGTCACCATCGTCCTGTGTATCTTCCAGGGCTTCGTGGTGGCGCAGTCCCTGATCAACATCAAGGCAAACCCATTCCTCGGGCAGTTCGCTCAGACGACCACGGCTCCTCTGGTGCCGGATCCCGGTTTGTCCTTCATCATCACGACGGTGTTGATCGTGACCGCCGGGACCATGTTCCTGATGTGGCTGGGCGACCAGATCACTGAGCGTGGGATCGGCAACGGGGTGTCCGTGATCATCACGGTAAACATCATTTTCGCCCTTCCCGGTGCCTTGGTGCAGCTCTATCGCACCTATGTGGCCGGCGCGGCGGGAGATCCGCTGAAACCCCTCATCCTGGTCATTCTGTTCCTCTTCCTTTTCCTGGTGATCGCCGCTGTCATCGCCATCACCCAGGCGCAGCGCCGGGTGAGCATCCACTACGCCAAGCGGGTGGTCGGTCGCAAAATGTATGGCGGCCAGACCCAGTACATGCCGCTGAAGGTCAATTACGCCGGCGTCATGCCGATCATCTTCGCCAATGCGATCATGATCTTCCCGGCTCAGATCCTTAGTTATATGTTCCCGACTTCCAGTTGGGCGCTGAAAGTTTCCGAGGCCCTTGGCGGGAGCAATTGGATTCATTATACGATCACGGGGCTGATGATTTTCTTCTTCAGCTACTTTTGGGTGGCGACCATGTTCCAGCCGAACCAGATCGCCGACGATCTCAAGAAAAATGGCGGGTACATCCCCGGCGTGCGTCCCGGCAAGCCCACGGCCGAGTTCCTTGATTTCACCATGAGCCGCCTGACTTTCGCGGGCGCGATTTTCCTCACGCTCGTAGCCGTTTTGCCCGGCATCCTGTCTGCGTGGCTGGGAGTCCCGGCGATTCCCGCCCAGCTTTTCGGCGGCACCAGTCTCCTCATCATGGTCGGTGTCGTGCTGGACATCATGCGCCAGGTCGAGACGCATCTCATTCAGCGTCACTATGATGGTTTCCTCCGGAAGGGCCGCATCCGCGGTCGATTCGATCGCCCCGGTGGCAAGGGTGCGGTGGCGAGCAGCTCCACGATCATCTGGCTGTTTGTGATCGCGGCGATCTTCATCATCTTCGGCGTCACCGCTTTCCTCGTCTCTCAGGGCTGATCTCGGGAGAAGCCAGCTGGGATGCCGGCCTCCTTGTTCTGTTCCGGGTGGCGGGCATTACCAAGCTCGCTGGGCTGGTCGGAGAGGGCGGGGAAACCTGATCGGAACCAACTTCATAATCGACCGTCTCATCCGCGAACTTCCACCCGCCCGGCGGGACGGGTCCAATGCCTCACTCCTCGGCGCCGCCCGGCGACAATGTTTTTCCGCAGACTGCTCGAAATGGCCAAAAAGAAAAATCGCATCCACTACCGCAGAGGCGGCGAGGTGGATGCCATGCGCCATGCCGGAGAGCTCGCTGCGGAGATCCTCCGAGAGACGGCCGTTTTGGTGAAGCCGGGCGTTTCCACGGCCGAGATTGATGCCGCCGCCGCAGAATTGATGGCGAAGAAGGGCTGTCGTTCCGCCTTTTTGGGCTATCGGAAATTTCCCGGGCAGATTTGCATTTCCGTGAACGAAGAGGTCGTCCATGGCATCGGCCATCCTTCAAAAATGATTCGGGAGCAGGACCTCGTGAAGATCGACATCGGCATCCTGACTCGCGACGGCTGGGTCGGAGACAATGCCATGACGGTGTGCGCCGGCACGCCGAGTCGCGAGGCGCTGCGCCTTATGTACGCGACCGAGGAGTCGCTCGACGAAGCCATTGCCCTCGCCCTCCCCGGCAACCGGCTCGCCGACCTGTGTGCCTCGGTGGAAAACTGCGTCCGTCGCTACGGATACACGGTGGTTCGGGAAATGGTGGGCCACGGCGTGGGCCGACATCTGCACGAAGAGCCGCAAGTCCCCAACTATTGGGATCGGTCCACCATGGGGCCGGGGCCGAAGTTGGCGCCGGGTATGATCCTCGCCATCGAACCGATGATCAATGCCGGAACCAGCGAAATCGAAATCCTGGCCGACAAATGGACCGTGGTGACCAAGGATCGGGCGCTTTCGGCCCACTATGAACACACCGTGCTCATCACCGAGGGCGAACCCGAAATCTTGACGCCCCGGAAACGGCTGGTGGACAAGGCTTCCCTGGATCCGCAGTCCTTGCCGGGCTGATTTCGAAATAACTGCGAGAAATTTTTGAAAACAGAAAAACGACCCGAAACCAACCCTGGAAAAGTTTGAGATTTCGTCAATCCCGCCTTGCCAGCAAAGAAACTTGTGATACAGATTCCGTCCTTCCGGCCCCTGGGCCGCTTTTCGGGTTCTGAAGCCGATCGGGGGCATCGCAAGTTCGCCCTGGGAGCTCTGGCTCCAACCCTCTCTTCAATTCCCTTACACGAACGCACCTATTTTGTCATGAAAGTCAGACCATCCGTGAAGCGGCTCTGCGGCGAATGCCGAATCATTCGGCGTGAAGGCGTCCTGCGCATCATCTGCAAAAACCCGCGCCACAAACAGCGCCAGGGCTGATTTTTCTGAGAGATCGCCCGGACCGGCAACCGAATTTCCAACTATCCCACTACCATGGCCAGACTGCTCGGAGTCGAAATTCCCAACGAGAAGCGCATTGAGGCTTCCCTTCCCTACATCTACGGCATCGGTCCTTCGACCACCAAGAAGATCCTGGAAGAAGCCGGTATCGATCCTGATATCCGAACGGGCGAGCTGAGCGACGATCAGTTGGCCCGCATTGCCCACGCGGTGTCGAACAGCGGCCTGCTCATCGAGGGCGATCTTCGCCGGGAGATTCAGAGCCACCTGAAGCGCCTGACTTCCATCAACTGCTATCGTGGTATCCGCCATCGCCGCAATCTGCCGGTGCGCGGACAGCGCACTTCCACCAATGCCCGCACCCGCAAGGGCAAGCGCAAGACCGTCGGGGTGTCGCGCAGCAAGTGATCCCTCCGGCGCGCCCCATTGCCGGATCCTCCGGTTGGCGCCCCTAGCCCCATTTTCAACGAAAGACCGAATCCATGGCTGACGAGACCGAGAATACGAACCAGGAGGCGGCGGCCCCGGTGGCTGCGGCTCCCGTTGTCGAGGAAAAGAAACCCGAGATCAGGAAGGAGCGCACCGCCGAAGACATCTTCCTCGAGCTCGAGGGTGGCGACGCGGCTGAGAAGCCGAAGCTCCTCAAGGCCAAGGGCAGCAAGAATGTCCACGTCGGCGTGGTGCATGTCAGTGCGACTTTCAACAATACCATCGTGTCCGTGTGCGACATGAACGGCAACGTAATCGGCTGGTCCAGCGCCGGCAAGATGGGTTTCCGCGGTTCCCGCAAAAGCACCGCTTACGCCGCCCAGTTGGTCTCCCAGGATGCCTGCCGCCAGGCCATGAGCCACGGTCTTCGTCAGGCCGAAGTGCGGGTGAAGGGTCCCGGAGCCGGTCGCGAGTCCGCTGTGCGGGCCGTGCAGGCGCTCGGTATCGATGTGACCCGCGTGGCTGATGTCACCCCCATGCCCCACAACGGCTGCCGTCCGAAGAAGGCCCGCCGCGTGTGATCCGGCAAATCCGACCCATTCTCTTTTAAACTGCGAACGCATTTTCCGTCATGGCCAGATACACAGGACCCACCGACAAGATCAGCCGCCGCTTTGGAGTGCCGTTGTTCGGCTCTTCCAAGGCTCTTGAGCGCCGCGCCTATCCTCCCGGACAGCACGGGGTGCGCAGCGGTCGCCGCAAGCAGTCGGACTACGCGGTGGCGCTCGGCGAAAAGCAGAAGCTCCGCATGCAGTATGGCCTGTTGGAGAAGCAGTTCCGCCGCTACTACGAGGAAGCCGCCCGCCGCCGAGGCATCACGGGTGACATCCTGCTGCAACTGCTTGAGTTGCGACTGGACAATGTCTGCTACCGTCTCGGACTGGGTAATACCCGCCGCGCCGCGCGCCAGTTTGTCAACCACGGTCACATTTTCGTCAATGGCCGCCGCGTGGACGTGCCGTCCTACCAATGCAAGCCGGGCGACGTGATCAAGGTCGCCGAAGGCACTCGCTCCCAGCAGCTCGCCCTCCGGCTTGTCGATCTCACCCAGGCCCGCCCGGTGCTCGACTGGCTGACCATGGATCGCGAAAAGCTCTCCGGCACCGTCGTCCGCGTGCCCGAGCGCGAAGAGATCGACCCGATCGTCAATGTGCAGCAGGTCGTCGAGCTTTACTCTCGCTGACCGAGACGCCCCGCCGGGAGGTTTCCCGGCTTTCTCTCGAAAACAGGGCCGGTCTCGTCACGAGCCGGCCTTTTTTCGTCACTTTCCGAACGAGGAGGACAAAGGATGGGGAGCGCCGGTTGCGAGGCCGGCTTTCCATCCCGGAAACCCCCAAAATCCGCTGGATTTCGGCCGAAAATCGAGGATTTTTGGCCTTTTTGCCCCGCTTACCATCAGCCAATCCCCTTAAATGACCCGATTCAACTTTCTCTCCCCGATGTCGTGCCTGATGGCCGTGATCGCTGTGGCGTCAGGCGCCCTTGGCGATGCGCACGGTCAGGACACTGTGGCAACCAGCGCGCGCCAGATGCTCGATAAGTACAAGGCCACTCTGGTGGTCGTCACTGTCGAGGGCCGGCTCACCACCACCACTGATGGCGCCCCCCTGCCCGATCAACAGCAGCAACGTCGCACTCTGGGGGTGTCCATCCGCCCGTCGGGACTCATTGTGATTTCAAATTCCGCCGTTGATCCCGCCGTCGGCCTCGCCGGCCAGAAGGCGCGGCTCGATGACAAGGTCGTGACCATCCAGTCCGCCAAAACCGTCTTTGAGAAAGTGGAGATCAGCTACGGCGATTCCACCGTGTTGCCCGGCACTGTCGTGGGGCAGGATGTTGATTCCGACACCGCTTTTGTCCTGCCGGATCAGGAAGCGGCGAAGAAAGTGGGCAAAGTCTTCGAATACGTCGATCTGGCCAATTCCGCCCAGTCCGAGCCGGCTGACGAGGTCGTGGGGCTGTCCCGTTCCTCCTCGGCCTATGCCTACATGCCCACCGTCATTGTGGGCCGCGTGACTGGTGTCTTCAATGGCGATCGGCGCTACTTCGTCACCACTGCCGGTACGGCTCAGGGCATTCCGGTTTTCGCCATCGACGGCAAGGTGGTCGGCATCACTCTGGAGCGGATCATCGACAACAAGCGCACCAATATCCTCGGCACCCTGGCGGCACAGTCCATCAGCGTGCTGGCCGATCTCGCGCTCGATCGTTCCGGCGGTGGAGCGGCGGCTCCGGCAGCGACCGGTGCCGCGCCCGCTGCCCCCACCCAGGCCGCAGAGCCCGCGACGCCAGCTCCCGCCACGAAGAGCGGTGCAAACTGATCGCCAGCCGGCTCGGCACCGGTTTTCGGTCCGTCGCCTGTTGATGGCGGCGGTGATTGCCGTGGTCTTCCTCGCGGGTGCGGGCACGCCGGTGCGAGCCGATGAATTTGCCTTCGCCGATGGCGAGCGCATCGTGTTGATCGGCAATACCCTGGCCGACCGGATGCAGCATTTCGGCTGGCTCGAGGCGCGCCTCCAGCTTGCCCAGCCCGGTCGGCAACTGACCCAGCGCAATATGGGCTGGAGTGCCGACGAGGTCGGGCTCATGCCCCGGCCGCTGGAGTTTGGCTCGCTGGAGAGCCATCTCGCCCGCCAAAAGGCGGACACCATCCTGCTGTGCTTCGGAGCCAACGAGTCCTTTGCCGGGGCCGCCGGACTGGACCGGTTCAAGACCGATCTCGCCGCCCTCGTCCGCCGGCTTCAGGCCGAAAAGTTCAATGGAAAGACCGCGCCGCGTCTCGTGCTGGTTTCCCCGATCGCCCACGAACAGCTCGGAAAGCCCTGGCCCGATGCCGCGCCGCGCAATGTCGAGCTGGAGCGTTACACTGCCGCGATGCGCGACAGCGCCGCCGCCTTGGGCATCGCCTTCATCGACCTGTTTCACCCCACCCGCACCCTGATGGCCGAAAATCCGAGGGAGCCGATGACCATCAATGGCATGCACCTCACCGAGGCCGGCTACCGAGCCGTCACTGAGATCCTTGCCCTCGGCTTGGGCATCAGCGACCCGTTGCCTTCCGATGCCGCCGGCCTCGACAAGTTGCGCGGGCTCATCGTTGAGAAAAACCGCCAGTTCATGCTCCGCTGGCGGCCTGTGAACGCCGAGTACGTCTTCGGCCGGCGCAAGGAACCCTTCGGCGTGCTCTCCTTTCCGCCGGAGATGGAACTACTTGACCGCCAGATCGCCGATCTCGACAAACAGATCTGGGCAGCCGCCAGCACCCTTTCGAAGAAGCCATGAATGTCCGCCGCCACCTGCGTGCCGCCGTCGCGGTTTCCGTGGTGACCCTGTTGGGTCTCCGATCAGACAGGGTCTGGTCGACCGACCTCGTCGGCGGTGAGGCGCCGAAGATGCGGACGCCGGAGGAATCCCTCGCCGCCTTCACCATGGCCGAGGGCTACGAGATTTCCCTCTACGCCTCCGAACTCACTGCGCCGTTGCACAGCCCGTGCGCCATGACGTTCGACAGCCTGGGGCGGCTCTGGGTCACCTGCATCCCCAGCCAGCCCCACGCGAAGCCGGACAAGGCGCCCACCGACTCCATCGTCGTTCTCGAAGATGCCGATCGCGACGGCGTCGCCGAGAAATCCACCGTTTTCTACGACCAACTCTACCTGCCCATGGGCCTGGAGGTCGCCGACGGGGGCCGCACCGTCTATGTCTGCGACGAGCCCAACCTGCTGAAGCTCACCGACACCGACGGAGACCTGAAGGCCGACAAAAAGGAGATCATGCTCCACGGCTTCGGCACCGAGGACAATCACCACTACATCTCCGGCTTCCAGTGGGGGCCCGATGGCCGCCTGTTCTTTGGGCAGGGGCTGTTCCTCAATACCCAGGTCGAGACGCCCTTCGGTCCGGTGCGGGCGCATGAGGGTGCGGTGTTCCGTCTCGATCCGCGCAACCACCGGCTCGAGGTCTTTGGCGACTTCGGCTGGTCGAATGTCTGGGGCGTTGTCTTCGACGACTGGGGCCAGGGGCTCGTCGCCGATGCCTCGCCGGGGCTGAATTACTACCTCAGCCACACCACCGCCCGCTACGATTACCCCAAGCCGAAGAAGTACGAAAACCCCATTGCCGTGCGTGGCGGGTACTCCTTCACCCCCAGTGGCCGGCGGCCGTCCTGCGGCAATGAGCTGATCTCCGGCGCCCATTTCCCCGAGGAGGTGCGCGGCTGGTACATCACCAATCAGATGAAAGGCTGGCACGGGCTGCGCTGGTACCGTCTCCGGCAGGAGGGCAGCGGCTATGCCTCCGATCAGCCCCGCGGCGAGGAGGAGTTGCTCACCTCGACCGACACCATCTTCCGCCCCGTCGCCCAGCGCATCGGGCCGGATGGCGCGCTCTACCTGCTCGATTACTACAACCCCATCGTCGGCCACACCACCTACAACTTCCGCGATCCCCGCCACATCAAGACCTACGGCCGCGTCTGGCGCATCACGGCCAAGGGCCGGCCGTTGGCCTGGCAGCCGCCCATCCTCGGCGAACCGGTGGACAAGTTGCTCGGCATCCTGAAAGACCGCGTCAACCACCGCTGGCGCTACCTCGCCCGCCGCGAACTGCAGGAGCGTCCAGCCGAGACCGTGTTGCCCGCCCTGGAGGCCTGGATTGCCGCCACCCAGGATGAGTGGGAACTCACCGAGGCGCTGTGGATCTGCCAGGGGCACGACCATTTTCATTTCGATCTGCTGAAGCGCCTGCTCGGGGCGAAAAGCCACGATGCCCGCACCGCCGCCGTGCGGGTGCTGCGCTACTGGCAGGAGCAGATGCCCGCCGACGAGGCGATCGCTCTGCTCGACCGCGCCGTCCAGGACGACAGCCAGCGTGTCCGGCTGGAGGCGGTGGTCGCGGCCGGCTTCCACGCCGATCCCGTCGCCGGCATGACGGTGGCGGCCCGGGCGTTGGAGAAAGAAATGGACCCCGGCTTCGAACTGGCCACCCGCGAGACCCTCACCTGGCTGACGAAGCGCGTCAGCCCCGCCCCTGCGGCGGTGGATCGCTTCCTCCTGCCCCATCTCGAGGATGACGTGCTGCTGACCAAAGGCACCGACCCCTTTGTCAGCCGCGAGCGCCTGCGCCGCGCCAGCCTGGCCCCCGAGCGCCATCGCGAGGCCCTCGCCGCGCTCGGGCAGCCCGACGGTCGTGGTGCGCTCGATGAATTGCTCCACCAGATCGGCTCGCCCGCCGATCGCGACGAGCCGACTCTCGCCGTGCTCAATGCCCGGCTGCTCGACTGGCCCGAGGCCGAGTGGGCAGACCGCGCCGAGGCCCTCACGGCCGCCGCTTCATCGGCAAATGCCCAGGTCGCCGCCCATGCCGGTGCCGTCCGGATGCGGCTCGGACAGGCCGACGCCCCGGCCGCCGAGGCCCCGGTGGCGAAAAAGCTCGCCTTCCTCGGAGCCGCCCGGCTCGCCGGTCGCGGACGCGTCCCGGCCACCCTCGAGCCCGCCATCGTCGCCCTTGCCGAGCCCAGCCAGCCCGTGGCGGTGCGGATGGCCGCTGTCGAGGCCCTGCCGTTGTTCCCCGACCACGATGCCGACGCCCTCGGCCGGCTCGCTGCCATTGCCGAGGCCCATGCCGCCGATGCCGACCTCCAGCTCAGCTTTGCCGCCCTCGAGGCGATGAAACGCGTGCCCGCCGCCTCCTGGCCGCCCCAGTATGCCAACAAAGTGCTGAACCGCGTGCGCATCGCCGCCACGCCCGACCTGAAGTTCGACATCAAGGAATTCACCGTCAAAGCCGGCAGCGCCATCGAGCTGACCTTCTACAATCCCGACAACATGTACCACAATCTCGTGCTGGTACAAGCCGGCACCCTGGAGCGCGTCGGCCTCGCCGCCGACATCATGGCCGGGCAGCCCGACGGCCTCGCCAAACACTACGTGCCCGACGATCCTGGTGTCCTCCAGTGGACCCCCCAGCTCACCATCGGTGGCGCCCGCACCCATGTGCTGCGCTTTTACGCCCCCGCCGAGCCCGGCGAGTATCCCTACATCTGCACCTTTCCCGGCCACTGGCGCGCCATGCGTGGCGTGATGAAAGTCGAGCCCTGAGACCTTGCACCCCGACGCGGCGCGGGCGCGGATGGCACGTCCCATGCTCCCAGACAGGGGCATGATCGAGACAGTCATCGACCGATTCCCCGTCCGCACCGCCCTCACCGACGGCACCCCGTGCACCATCCGTCCCCTGGAGCGAGGGGACGAGACCGCCTTCCGAGAGTTCCACGCCGTCATTCCCGACCGCGAGCAGCTCTACATCAAAAGCCGCATCCAGGACGGCAGCCTCTTCCGTGAATGGATGGCCGACGCCTCCCGCCTGGAGCACCTGCCCCTCGTCGCCCACGTCGATGGCCGCCTCGCCGCCACCGGGTCCCTGCATCAGCGTGCCGGCGGGTGGAAACGCCACATCGGCAAAGTCCACTTCCTCACCCATCCCGACTACCGCGGCCTCGGCATCATCGACCGCCTGCTCGACGAGATCGTCGAACTCGCCCGGCACAGCGGCCTCACCCGCCTCGAGTCCGAGCTCAATGGCGAGCGGACCTCCGCCATCCAGTCCATGGCCGCCGCCGGCTTCCGCGAGTTGGTGCGCCTGCCCGACTACATCCAGGACATGCGGGCCCAGTTCCACGACTACGTGCTGATGGGGATGGACCTCATCGCCTCCTACGAGAATCTCGGGGCGGGGGATTGATCGCGGGTTTGGGGGGATCGCCCACGCCCATTTCTTGCGTCCTTTGCTCGCGCAACTCTTTGATGGTGCCTCGAAGAGCAATCAGGTAGTAAATTGGAAGAGCTAACCCAGTGGACGCAAACACCATTACATCACGCCACTCAGAGACGAAGCCGATATACACAAAGCCTGCTGCTTGGAGAGCGATTAAAAGCCAAAATTTTGGCCCCGTGCCGACGGCGTTCTCGGCCCAATACACGGGCGCATTGAATACTGTTTTCATAGCTGAACCGTTGAGTATGTGATCCGGTAAAATAGGGACGTAGGCCGCCCGGCGCCCCTCTTGTTGATCCCGGCCTTCGGTCCTACCTCACCGGGTTTCTCAGGGTATTGCGCACTTTAAACCAGCGTAGAGACAGATTGGCAGCGCGGTATCTCATTGCAAGCCGCGAGTTTGACTTCAGGATTCGGATGTATTCGCGTCCAGTGGAGATACCTTGGCTTGCCTTGCCTACCTGCCCGCCCCGCGCCCACCCTGCCGTGCCAACTCCCTCCCATCACCACACCCGTCGCCAATGGCTGGCGCGCACCGGCGCGCTGGGTGCCGGGTGGACCCTGTCCGGCTGCGACCGGTCGGCGGCGGTCGCCACCCTGCGGCGCGAGCTGGCCCATGCCCCCGGACCGCCCGACAATCCCCTGAAAGGCTTCGTGCCCTTCACCGGCGATCGTGGCGACACCTTTCCCCATTCCCTCGAGTGGGCCTATTTCCCGCTCAATGCCCTGATGACCGGCCCCGGACGCTTCGATTTCGACCGCGTCTTCAATTCCACCATCGCCGACATCGCCGGGCGGGGGAACCAGGCCGCCGTGCGCATCTATCTCGACTATCCCCAGCGGCCCAGCGGCGTGCCCCGGTTCCTGATCGATAACGGGCTGCGCCTCACCCCCTACCGCGAGCACGGCGGCGGGCACAGCCCCGATTACGCGAATGACGAACTCGTCCAGGCCCTCGTCGACTTCATCGGCGCCTTTGGCGAGCGCTACGATGGCGATCCCCGCATTGGCTACCTGACCCTCGGCCTCCTCGGCCACTGGGGCGAGTGGCACACCTGGCCGCGCGACGAGTTCATGGCTCCCGAGGCCCTGCGCCGCCGCGTGCTGGAGGCCTATGCCGCCGCATTCACCCGCACCCCCCTGCTGATGCGCTATCCCGTGCCCGATGCCATGGACTGGCCTGTCGGCCTGCACGACGACTCCTTCGCCCACAGCACAATCGGCGATTCGCCTTGGGAGCTCATGCCCCGCATCCGGGCCGCCCGGGCCGAGGATCTGTGGAAAACCCGGCCCATCGGTGGCGAAGTCCGCCCCGAAGTCCAGCCCCACCTGTGGAAAGACCCCGCCGACCGGCCTGCCGACCTGCAGTGGCAGGACTTTGCCGAATGCGTGCGCCAGACCCGCGCCTCGTGGATGATCTGCGACCACCTCTTTCACACCCGCCGTCCCGCGCCCGAGTATGACCGCGCCCTTGCCGCCGCCCGCAGCCTCGGCTACGACCTGCACGTGCCCGCCGTCGAGCTGCCCCCGCGCCTCGTGCCCGGGCAGGAGGCCGTCCTGACCGTGGAGTGGGAAAACCGGGGCGTCGCCCCCCTCTACGCCCCCTGGGAGGTCGATGTCGTGCTCGCCGACGCCGCCGTCTCCCCCGGCGGCCACCGCGAGCTGGCCCGTGCCGCCTTGGACGGGACCCTCGATGCCGTGCTGCCCGGCGAGCCTGCCCAGCGATGGACCGGGCGCCTCACCGTCCCCGCTGGCGCCCTCCCGGCCGGTGGCGTGACCCTGACCCTGCTGCCCCGCCGCGCCTTTGCCGGAGCCAAGCCTCTGCGCTGCGCCAACGCCGCCACCCGGCCCGCCGATGGCAGCCTGCCCCTCGCGCTCTATGCCGACGGGCAGTTGACGGATCGCGGGTGATCTTTCATCCACCAGGCCGGTCATGCGCCCCGCCCGGCGCGCCGGGCGAGCGGATCATTGAAAACGCCCGCCCCCGGTGGTATTCCCTTTTCCGTCGGCGACCCGGTCGGCTCCTGCCGGGCAGCGCCGTCATTCCGCACCGCCACCCCCACCAGAGTATGAACCGGCTCATCTTGGCTTGCTCCCTCCTCACCAGTCTCGTCTTCGCGCTCCCCCTCCGGGCGCAGACCTTCACCAATGGGCAGGACGCCATCGGCGTCATCGGGCAGCGCGATTTCCTGTCCATCCTGCCCTCAAACCTGTCCAACCGGCTCAATGCCCCGCGCGGCGTCGCCTACGATGCCGTCTACGGCAAGATCTACATCGCCGACAGCGCCAACCACCGCGTGCTTCGCTACCCCGTCCAGGCGCTCCTGCAGCCCGGCACCATGCCCGAGTGCGTCCTCGGCCAGGCGAATTTCACCGATGCCCTGGCCAATCAGGGACTCGCCGCTCCCACTGCCCGGACCCTGAACTTCCCCCGCAGCGTCCTCGTCGATTCCGAGGGCCGCCTCTGGGTCGCCGACGGGAACAACAACCGCATCCTCCGGTTCGACAACGCCGCCTTTCTCGGAAACGACGCGCCGGCCAGCGCCGTGCTGGGGCAGGGCAGCTTTACCACCGCCACGGCCAGTGTATCGGCGACGACCCTGAATGGCCCTCACGGACTCTGCATCGATGCCAACGATGCCCTCTGGGTCGCGGATCGCTTCAACAACCGCGTGCTCCGTTACAACGCCGTTTCCAGTAAGGCCAACGGGGCGGCTGCCGACCTCGTCATTGGTCAGACAAACTTCACCAATGGCGCCATCGGTGTCGCAGCGAACCGGCTCAGTAGTCCCGTAGGCATCTGCCTCGATGCGGCCGGCAATCTCTGGGTCGCCGATAGCGACAATAACCGCGTCCTGCGATTCGATGGCGCCACCGGCATGACCACCCACGGCGCTGCCGCCAGCCTCGTTCTCGGCCAGCCGGACTTCACCTCCAATGGTGTCAACCGCGGGGGGACGCGGGCGGCCAATACCCTGAGCCTGTGTCTCGGGGTCTTCGTCGATGCCGCCGGGAGCCTGTGGGTGGCCGATTCCTTTAATCGCCGCGTGCTCCGCTATTCCAGTGCCTCGACCCTGACCAATGGTGCCGCTGCCGATCTCGTGCTCGGGCAGGAAAACTTCATCGACAACGACCTCACCGCGCGAGCCGACCGGACCCAGACCCCCATCCACATCACCTCAGGGCCCGATGGCAGCCTGCTGGTCACCGATTTCTCCTACCACCGCGTCCTCCGCTTCGGCCCCATCAATGTCGCGCCCACCATCACTCTGACCGGTCCCGCCACCCGCACCACCACCCAGTCGACCATCGCCCTGCGGGGCACGGCCACCGACCCCGGCGGCGCCGTCGCCTCCATCCGCGCCACTGTGAACAACCGGCCCACCCACGTCTCGGGCACCGGCTTCTGGTCCCTGCGCGTCCTCCTCAGAAAGGGCGTCAATGTCATCAAGCTGCGCAGCGTCGATCACTTCGGCCTGTCGTCCGGTGTCGTCACCGTCACCGTCATCCGGCGGTAGGGCCCTCCCCTACACCAGCGCCGCCAGCAGCTCATTGACCTTGTCGATCTCTTCCTTCCCAAATTGCACTCAAAATCCACGAAGTCTTTTCAATGTTGCTCTCCCTTTGACGAACCGAGTTCCTTCGGGAAGCCTTCGAAAACCCACCCGTGGCTTCTATTAATATCGTGAACCCTAATCAGCACCAAAATGAAATCGAACGCACCGAGTAACTTTTTGCTTCAACATCGTTGTCGAAACCTCTGGAATGCCGTTGTTATTCAATTTTGGAAGCTGAACCGATTAATATTGCCGAAACTGAAAAGTTTTAACCTAAATGAGTGCCTTTTAGGTATCGCGCTTCTGGGGCTTTATAGTTGTTCAGAACCCGAAAAGTTGGAAAGGCATCAGGGTGAGAAAAGCGAAATTAAAACGAAATCTATAGATTCTTCAATCAATCTTGATCCGAATCTCGAAAGGAAAGAAGATGCAAATTCCGATGAAATTGTAAATCAATTTGTGAACAGTGCGATTAAAAGGGACTTTGGGGCGCTTATCGCGATGGATCAGGAATTCGTCAAATCTGTTTCAGAATCAGTCCCAATGCTGCCGAAATCACTTCAAAAAGAGAAGTTTGACTCAATGCTTAATGAGCGGGTGGTAGCCCTTGAGGGGATTCAAAATCAAAACGATCTAGGCAATAGCGTTTTGGGGCTGTTCTTTGAGGGTGTAAAATGGGAGGTGATTGAGAAAAGAGGTGATGTTTGGAATTCCACACCGGTTACTACATACTTCGTCAAGGTCGTGTACCCGGATCCAAAGCGGTCTCCAGTTGTGGGAGTTGGGAGGACAGTAATGGGCGAAGACTATGCTAAGCTTATTTCATTTGCTTCGCCACAAATGGGACTTTTAAAAAGCGCAATTTGTGAATTGACGTTCACGAATTCGAACACGGTGAAAATTTTGGTAAAAAACAGAATCGTTCCGGCTGGTTTGGAATATTGGAAGGAGCCAGTGATTTTAAGCACGAGGGTTGAATTTAGTGAGTATTCGAATCTGGGAAAGTTTGATTTGAAATTTTGGGTAAGTGTGCTAAATCTAAAAGATTTTCGGGAGTCTTCAATTGTTCTAAAGGGAAGCGGAGGAGATTGGACGGGAAAATTATTGATTGCTAGGAGCATTCTGGGTGAGAATCCAAACATTTTAGAGTGTAGAATTCAATACGCTACACAGCGTTACGGTAAATGGCCGATTCAATCCCTACCAGATGAGGTCCTAATTAATATAAATTCAGATGACGGCTCTGATTCTGTGAGGTTTAAGTTGAAGGAAAACTTAAAGTTAACGCAACAAGGAAGTCCGATTGCCATGAATTTCTGCTCCGAATTCCGAGTTTATCAAAGACAGGCTCCTTCGGTTTTCTTCACATTGTCATGGCATGCCCGAGATTTTAATTACTTTTCGCCTTGAGTTGTTAAGCGAAAGAGGGGGTGAACACTTGTTGTCACGGCTTTAGGTTCCAATAGAAAAACGGTAACTATTAAATATCATGAAAACGTTTCTCAAATTTCGACGAAATTCGCGCAGGGTAGTAGGTGTGCCTCGCATTAAAGTTCCAAGTTTAGGTATTGTATTAGTATTGTTTTTTCAGGGGGTGGTCTTTTCGTCCGAGTTTATCTGGATCGACTTTTTAGATGTGATTGCGGCAAAGGATACTCTGATGATCAAGATCAGTAGGCGTGGGTCAAATTTGGCTATGAAGGTGACACTGGGGCATGGCCTTTCGGCGCGGACTATAGGAATTGTTTATGATGAGCCTGTAGAAGGTGTTAATGTTGAAAAGCTTAATGTTGCAATCGAGCAGCTAATAAAGAATTTAAATGAGTCCGATGTAGTGAAGCTATCGCTAAAAGATTTTTCTAGTGAGATTGGTCTGAGACCTCTTGAATTAGTTCGGCCTGATACCTTGGAATGATTTTTTTCGGCTTTTCGAAAATCGTCCAGTTGGATATAATCCGATTTCCTAAATAGGAGTTGTGTAGAGTGGATTCTAGTGTTTCGAGAGTTCCAATTGTTGGTGTTGAATTTGGAGTTTCCGGTTTATTCCTCCCCTACACCAGCGCCGCCAGCAGCTCATTGACCTTGTCGATCACGCCCTGCACCTCGCTCTGGCTGGGCGGATCGCTGGCGGCGTAGGGGATCGGCGCGACGGAGACCGGACGACGGGCCGCCGTGTCGAGCGCGGCGGCCAACTGCGCCAGACTCACCTCGCCGGGCGGTCCTTGCGGCCCCTCGGGGCCGGCGGGGCCCGTCTGACCGGGATCTCCCGCCGGACCGGCCGGGCCGGGCGGTCCCATCGGCCCCGAGCCGCCGGGAGGACCTTCCGGACCGGTCGCACCGGTCGGTCCGAGCCCGCCGGGCTCCCCGCGGGGGATCTGGAACGTGAAATGCAGCGTCTGACCCGTCAGCGTGACCGATGCCTGGGCCGCCTGTCCGGGATCGAGCGTGGTCACGCCGTCCACCTGGGCAGCGAGGAGCGCTTGCGATCGCTTTTGCGGTCCCGACGGAGGCGTCCGAAAGGCTTGTGGACGCCTTTGCAGGCACGACGGAGGCGCCATCAAGCGCTTCGGACCGTTTTTCCGTGACTGCTTTTCGGTCTCCGAGGCGGCTAACCTGCCAGATCGCGACTGGGGTGGGGGCCGGGGACAATGCTATCCGAGTCCGGGAGGTTTTCGGGTCGGGGAGAGTTGCCGCTGGCGAGGTTGAGAGGATGGTCAGGCTCCCCGCGAGCGTCGTGCCCCGTTGGGGCTTTCGCGGAGAGCGGTTAGTCGGCATCCCATCAGATTTGTGCCGGGCTGGCGAGAAAAAGTACGGCTTTGGGAAAGCTTCCTTCCGGCCAGAGTCAGCCCGTCTGACCGGTGGGACAGGGATGTCGTCCGGTCTCCAATGAGACTCTGTCCGATCGCCGATGGTACCCTGTCTGATCGGCAAAGAGTGGCGTCTATAGGGGCTTCCCTAAGCGGCTCGCTTCTCTGGATTGGCGGGCTGTCGAGAGGGGCGAATTTCCTTCATCGCGCGCTTACAAAAAATTTGACGGTCGCCCCCAATTTTCACAATATGCGTCCACGACAACCTGCGTTGTCGCTGAACCGAACCGAAAATCCATGAAAAAGTACCACGCTTGGTTAACCACCCTGGCCCTGCTGGCCCTCTCCGTCCCCGCCGAAGCCCAGAACCCCGAGGACATCCTCGTCTATAAATTCGCCCGAAGTCGGGTCTGGCAGCAATACCAGGCGGTGCCGGATGCCACTGGAAACTACAGGGGCCGCAACGTGCTCGCCGGCGTCTCGGCAGACAACAGCTTCTGGGTCATCGACCGGGCAAACCAGAAAATCGCCGAGATCCGCTACTACGTGCAGTATGTGGACGATGTGAAGCAGAAGCTCTACGATACCTATGAATACACTTTCACGGATTTGGGGATCGACCCGGCCGCCTACAGCGACAATGCCAGCGGCAATGATGACCAGTTCATGGATGTGATGACGGTGCCTACCCCGGTCGCCGTGGTGAAAAATCTGTCCTTCCGCAATAGCTGGACTGACGATGACTCCACGCCTGATGAAAGATGGGAATTCGGAGAGGTGTGGGACTTGGTCGGCAAGACGGCTCCGGTGCCCTTGGTCAAGGGCGGTGTGCCGCTGCCGAATGTCGCCCGGCTGCTGACAGGTTTCTTTCAGGGCATCGAAAAGTACGAGGGCACCACCTACGACTATTATCGCAACCGGAATGACGCGGGCGCACAATCCGCCTTGTTGGATGTGGTCCTGACGCTCCGGGCCCGGACTGTCTCGGTCAACAACCAGACACCGAACACGATGCTCAACGGGGTGGCGGCGGCTGTCGCCCTGGTCGAGGCGCTCGGCTATGACTACGAGGACTGATCGGGCCATCCTGCCCGGCATACCCACGACTCATCTTTTCACCTTTTTTCACTCGAACCGCTTTTTCATCTCTTATGAAATCGATCTCTTTCACGCTTTCCCTCGGCCTGGCCGCCGCTCTGATGCTGGCGGGCCTGGTCTCCACGCTGGCGGCTCCGCCGGCGAATGACAACTTCGCCAACGCCACGCCCATTACGGGTCTCTCGGGCTCCACGACGGGCTCGAATCTCGAAGCCACGCTGGAAGTGGACGAGCCAGAGCCGTCTTTCCCAAGCAACACGGGGACGTCCGTGTGGTGGGCTTGGACGGCGCCGCAGAGCGGTGTGTTCGTCTTCGACACGCTCGGCAGCGGTCCGGACAAGAATGCAGAGGACTTCGACCATGTGTTGACGATCTACACCGGGACGACGCTGACGGATCTGGAGGAGATCGGTTCGGAGGAGGTCTCGATTCCCGTCGTTGCGGTGGCGGGCCAGACCTACTTCCTCTCAGTCAGGGGGCAGGACCTCGGCAGTGGCCCGGATGAGGGCGACATCATGATCAACTGGGCGCCGCTGCCGCCGGGTGAGATCTCGGTCTTCAAGGAGACCTACACCAGTGTGGACTACTCGCACGGGGTCGATGAAGACTCGCCCCAGGTGCCGACCACGTCGACCAGTGTCACGCCCTCCATCAGTTTTGTGGTCTATGACTCGACGAATGGACGGGTGGGCTGGATTAATACCTGGACGGAGAAGGTGGGTCGCAGGACGCAGGGGTATTTCACTCACTGGGGGGTCAACAATGTGTTCAGCTTTGATGTGGTCCCCGGCCGGGTGGCGGGCACGCAGCACTGGCTGTCGTCGTTTGTCTCCAGCAGGGCCAACCAGACGCCGGCTGCGGGCGTGTTCCTCGGCGAGGGGGAGTTGCAGGGGGATGCCTATCACCTGGCGGGTCTGGCGACGCCCCTGGTGCTCGGCCGGGCGCCGAACACGGTGACGATCACGGTGCCGCGGTTGTTGTCTGGCCGCAGCCTCTGGTCCACCCACACGCTCCTGGAGGAAGGGATTTTTGACGAGGACACGCAGAACTTCACCCCGAATGGTTTCCTGACCCGGAAATTCTACCGCTCGAACGGCAGCATCCTCCAACAACTGGATCTGGCCACCACGGCGGCGGCGATGCTGTCGGACTTCACCACGGACGGGATCACCTACCCGAAGGCGACGGTGGAGAATGGTGTCGCCCGGATGATTTCGCTGCTGAAGCGGGTCGGCTATCAGGAGGTCAACTGAGAAGTCCGTTTTGGCTCCGGAAGGAGTTCTCTTTGTCAATTTGACCCTTGTTGCATTGGAGTTCCTGGGCAGTCGGGGCTTTCCGTGAAAGGAGGGGCCCCGGCTGCCCAGTCTCTATGAGGTGAGCGATTCTCTTTTTCCGATCATCATGGCTATTTCGCGCTTTTTCCGTCTCTCCGGGTGCACTCCTGCGGGTCTGGTGCGGGCGTTGCTGCTGCTCGGCGGCTGTCTGTCGCTGGTGTCGTGCGGGGACAAGGCCGGGGACGAGTCGGCGGCCGAGGCGAAGAAGTCGCTGACGCTGGACGAACGGCGCAGCCAGGCGGAGCAGGACGCGGCGGATGAGGCGGATGAGGCGGATGAGGCGGGGCGTCACCGCCGTCCGCGCGGGGGCCCGCCGGGCCGGGAGATCGCGCGGTTCCGGCGGGGGAAGTATGTGGACATCCAGGCGCTGGGGCCGGGGAAGGGCGCGGCGGCGGGCCGGGTGCTGGTCAGCGGGGACACGGCGCTGGACTCGCGGATGTCGGAGCTGATCGCCAAGGCGGGTCCGCAACTGTCGAAGCAGGAGGGGCTGGCGCTGATCGCCGAAGCCAGCGAGATCCCGTCGGACAAGCTGCCGACGCTGGTGGACCGGCTGCTGTCCCATGCCGATCCCGAGGTGCGGGGCCGGGCGCTGGCGGCGCTGGAAGGGGTCGATCACCCCGGGGTGCTGCCGGTGGTGGGCCGGGCGCTGGGCGACGGGGATGTGGATGTGCGGCTGATGGGGGTGGAACTGCTGAGGTATGCCTCGGGTGACGAGGCGGAGGGGCTGCTGACGCGCGGGCTGTCCGATGCGGATGCGAATGTGCGGCAGCTCTCGCTGCATGTGGGGACGGACTATCCGCCGGCCGGTCGGGACCGGGTGGTGAAGTCGGCGGCGGAATCGGCGCATGCGGATGTGGTGGCGGCGGCGCTGATCGCGATGGAGGCGGATCCGAACAAGACGAACGTGCCCTACTTCATCCGGGCGATGAACCACAGCAACGCGGATGTGAGCGAGCAGGCGCGGGATGCGCTGGCGCTGACGTTTCACGAGATCTTCGAGTCACCGGCACAGGCAGAGGCCTGGTGGGCGGCGAATCAGCATCGCTACTCGCCGAATCTGGTGCTGGATGTGCTGGCGGACGAGGTGCCGAAGACGGGGGCGAAGTGAGCGTAATGGGGCCCGGCGACGTCACGGCCGGGCGAGATTCCAAGCGCTGACGAGGGCTTTGAGGCCGGCCATCTCGATGCTGGGATCGACGCCGCAGCCCCAGATGAGGCGGCGGTCGGTCTCGGGACCGGTCTGGAGCTGGACGTAGGCGGCGGAGTCGGCATCGGACCCGCCGCGCACGGCGTGGGAGCGATAGTCGGTGACGGAGAAGTCTTTGAGGCCGGCTGTCTCGAGGGCGTGGACGAAGGCGTTGATGGGGCCGTTGCCGGAGCCGCTGATGACGCGCTCGGTGCCGTCGACGGCGATGGTGGCGCGGCAGGCGACTTCGCCGCGGGCGCCGGAGTGGTGGTCGAGCTCGTAGTCGACGAGGGCGAGGGGGGCCTGGAGATTCACGAAGTCGCGGAAGAAGAAGTCGCGCACTTCGTCGGGCGACAACTCGCGGCCGAGGGCATCGGCGAGCTGATAGATGCGGCTGCCGACCTGGGGGTGCATGGTCTTGGGCAGGTCGAAGCCGTGCTCGCGGTCGAGGACGTAGGCGACGCCGCCTTTGCCGCTCTGGCTGTTGATGCGGATGATGGCTTCGTAGCTGCGCCCGATATCCTGGGGATCGATGGTGAGGTAGGGGACGCCCCAGGGGACGATGGTGCCGGGGTCGGCGGCGGCGGTGTCGCGGGCGCGGCGGTCGAAGCCTTTTTTGATGGCGTCCTGGTGGCTACCGGAAAAGGCGGTGAAGACGAGCTCGCCGGCGTAGGGCTGGCGGTCGGGCACGGTCATGCGGGTGGTGCGCTCGTAAACGGAGCGGATGGTGGGCAGGTCGGAGAAGTCGAGGCCGGTGGGGATGCCGTGGCTGTTAAGGTTGAGGGCGACGACGACGATGTCGAGATTGCCGGTGCGCTCGCCGTTGCCGAAGAGGGTGCCCTCGACGCGGTCGGCGCCGGCGAGGAGGCCGAGCTCGGTGGCGGCGATGCCGGTGCCGCGGTCGTTGTGGGTGTGGAGGCTGATCTGGACGGTCTCGCGCTGGGAGATGTGGCGGCTGAACCACTCGATCTGGTCGGCGTGGACGTTCGGCATGGCCCACTCGACGGTGGCGGGGAGGTTGAGGATGATGGGGCGCGCGGCGGTGGGGCCCCACTCGGCTTTGACGGCTTCGCAGACTTCGAGGGCGTAGTCCAGCTCGGTATCGGAAAAGCTCTCAGGGGAATACTGGAAGCGCACGTCGGTGCCGGGGACGGTATTGACGAGGGAGCGGACGAGGCGGGTGCCATCGACGGCGATCTGTTTGATGGATTCGCGGGTGGCGTCGCCGAAGGTGACGCGCCGCTGGAGGGGGGAGGTGGAATTGTAAAGGTGGACGATGGCGTGGTGGACGCCGGCGAGGCTCTCGAAGGTGCGGCGGATGAGGTGCTCGCGGGCTTGGACGAGGACCTGGACGGTGACGTCGTCGGGGATGCGGTCCTGCTCGACGAGGGTGCGGAGGAAGGTGAACTCGGTGTCGGAGGCGGAGGGGAAGCCGACTTCGATCTGTTTGAAGCCGATGCGGACGAGGAGGTCGAAGAGTTCGAGCTTTTCCTCGACGCTCATGGGGACGGGGAGGGCCTGATTGCCGTCGCGCAGGTCGACGCTGCACCAGATGGGGGTCTGGGTGAGCGTGCGTCCGGGCCACTGGCGGTCCGGGAGGTCGACCGGGGGGAAGGGTCGGTATTTGCGGATGGATTCAGGTTTCATAAAGGGGAGGGGGAGGGGTAAAAGGGATCTGTGGTCGGGACGGGGGTACAGTCCTCCCCACTGCGGGGCGGGGGACGGTGGCTGGGAAGGGGAGACTCACTGGGCGCGGCGGCCCAGCAGCGCCAGCTCGGGGAGGAGCGGGTGGGGAAGGGTGGGGGCGCTGTCGGTGGGGAGTCTCATGGTGCCAACGGGCGTGAGCGGGGAAGAAACGTATCGCCGGATGGGGGCTTGTCGAGCCGCTTTTGTCCGGGCTCAGGCGGCCTCGATGTCGGCGCGGCTGATGCCGCGGAGGGCGAAGACTTTGAGGATGGTGTCCTCGATGAGGTTGGCGGGGCAGGAGGCGCCGGCGGTGATGCCGACGGTGACGGGGCCGTCGCCGAGCAGGGCGGGGGAGTAGCTGGCCCGCTCGGTGCGGCTGTGGAGGTCGAAGTGGACGATCTGCTCGAGGGACTGGAGGCAGGAGGCGTCGCGGATGAAGAAGGTGGGCAGTTCTTTCTCTCCGATCTCGACGAGGTGGGAGGTGTTGGAGCTGTTGTAGCCGCCGACGACGAGGAGGAGGTCCATTTTTTCGCGGAGCAGGTCGAAGAGGGCGTCCTGACGCTCCTGGGTGGCGCCGCAGATGGTGTCAAAGACCTGGAAGTGGCTGTCGGAGCCGTCGCGGTCGAGGATGGCCTGGCGGATGCGGCGCTGGATCTCCTCGGTCTCGGACTTGAGCATGGTGGTCTGGTTGGCGACGCCGATCTTGACTAGGTGGTGGTCGGGATCGAAGCCGTCGGAGTGGGCGCCGGCGAAACGCTGGAGGAATGTCTGGCGATCGCCGCCGTGGCGGATGTAGTCGCAGACGAAGTCGGTGTCGGCGAGGGTGAGGACGATGAGGTAATGGCCGGAGCCGTCGTCGCCGAGGGCGCGTGAGGCGGTGGCGCGGGTCTCCTCGTGGTCGGCTTTGCCGTGAATGAGGGAGGTGACGCCGCTCTTGGCATAGGTGCGCACGCGGCGCCAGACTTTCATCACATCGCCACAGGTGGTGTCGACGATGCGGCAGCCCTGGGACTCGATCTTGTCCATGAAGGTGAGGGGGGCGCCGAAGGCGGGCACGATGACGACGTCGTCGGGGGTGAGGGCGTCGTATTCATCGTTCATCTGCCGCCAGGGGAGGGAGACGATGCGCATCTCGATGAGCTGGCGGTTGACCTCGGGGTTGTGGATGATCTCGCCGATGAGGAAGATGCGGCTCTCGGGGAAGACGCGCCGGGAGGCGTAGGCGAGGTCGATGGCGCGCTCGACGCCGTAGCAGAAGCCGAATTGTTTGGCGAGGCGGACGGTGGTGTGGCCGACGCGGATGGCGCCGCCGCGGGCGCGGATCTTTTCGACGATGTGGCTGCGGTAGTGCTCCTCGACTTCGGCCTGGACGCGCTCCATGACCTCGGGGGTGCGTACGTTGACGCGGCGGGGGGGCGCGGCGGGGCTGGTCGGGCTGGGGGGCGTGGTCTGCATGGGACGGGGAAGATGGCCGATGGGGCGGGGTCTGTCCAACCGGGGCTGGGTGTCGGGAGGCGGGAGAGGTCAGCGGTGCAGACTTTTGCCCATCAGGTCGGCGAAGGCGGCATCGGTGATGAGGTAGGCGGCCGGCGGGTCGGGATCGGCGTAGTCGGTGGGCCGGGCGAGCCCGCGACCCAGGGTGGCATCCTCGGGCTGGCTGCGGGCGATGGAGATGCGGGCGCCGTGGGGGACGATGGCGAAAAAGCGGGGGGCGACATTTTGATGAAGCCGCAGGCAGCCATGGGTGCGTGGAGTGGGCCAGACGGACCCGGCGTGGAAGCCGTAGCCGGGATGAAATTCCACCCACCAGGGCATGGGATAGCCGACGTAGCGGCTGCCGCGGGGAGTGTCGACGCGCTTGCCGGAGCGGATGTCACCGCCGCGGACATGGAAGCCGTAGGTGTTCGAGCGCTTGCGGGCTTCCTTGCGGAAGACGCGGAACTGTCCGGTGGGAGTCTCGCTGCCGGCTTTGCCGATGGCAACGGGCGTGACAAGCAGGGGTCGGTTGCCCTCGAGCACGTAGGCGGCGCGATGGGTGAGACTGACTTTCACATGGACGCGGCTGGGATCCGTCGGGGTGGCGGCGGTGGACTGAAAGTCGACGGGCTGGGGCCTGGTGGCGCAACTGGACAAGCCGAAAGCGGCGCAGAGCAGGGCGGTGCGGAGGCAGGCGGACATGGCGTGAGTCGGGGTGAAGACGGAGTGGCTCAGACTACCGCAAGTTGAGCGGGCGGGGCGCGGAAAATTCGGGGTGGGGGAGCCAGGGCGGAAAAAAATTGATTTTTCGCCGATTTTAATTGTTGACATCTCTTTACCTTCTGTCATCCTCGCGTCAGTTACTTTCTCGGTAACTGTCTGTTTGTGTTTCGTGTTTCGGAATTACCCAGCCCCCCGGGGCTGGGTAATTTTTTTGGACTTTGGCCGGGGAATCGGGCATGGGTGGCGGAGTGATCATGCGACCGAGAGAGGCAGACATTCCCCCGGGCCGGCGGCCGATGGCCGTGGCGGTCATTCTCCTGCTGGCTGGGGCCCTGGCGATGCCGGCGTGCGTCACGACGCCGAAGGCCACGGAGGACCGTTCGTTTCAAAAGCGGTATCAGGGATTCCAATACTGCTCGGTGGATGCGGTGCGGCAGTCGAACCAGCTTTCATGCGGCGCGGCGGCGCTGACGGCGGTATTGAACTACTGGAAGGACGAGGCGAAGCCGGCTTTTGTCGAAAAGGACCTGGTGGCCCGCTATCCGGCACGGTCGGAGCGGGGTTATCCGATCCTGCAACTCCGGGAGATGGCGATTCAGGAGGGGTTCGCCGCCTTCGCGCTGACGATGGACAGCGACCCCTGGTCGCAGCTCAGTCAGCAGATCGACAATGGGCGGCCGGTGATCTGTGCGGTGCAGTTGCCCCGCGGCCGTTATTTCGGCAAGTCGATCCCGCTGGTGGAGACGCTCGACCGGCGTGCGGTGATGACGACCGGCAACGAGTGGCTGTCGCACTACGTCGTGGCGATCGGCCGGACGAATGACGAGGTGCTGCTGATGGATCCGAAGTATGGCATTGTCCGGATCGGGCGGGATTCCTTCCTCCATTTCTGGCGATTGGAGAAATACGCCTCGGTGGTGTGCTCGTCGATGTGAGGTGGCAGCGACCCGGCTCTCACGGGTTGGCTGCGGGAATGGCATTGAGGGTGTAGTAGGCGACCGGATGGAGCAGCGGCACGGCGTCTCCGGCAGACCAGACACCCTCGGCATTCAATTCGTGACAGTAGCCGGGCCGGAGGCCCTCGCAGACGAGATCCACCGAAAGGCCATCGTCCGAAGGCGTGGCGGAGACGATGCGCACCTCGCGGGTGTCCACTTCCTCGCTGCCGTAGGTGCTGTGATATTTCCAGCAGTAGCTCGTCATGGCATAGGAATAGGGATTGGCGGCGGTGTCGCCTTTGGCCGGCCGGGTGAAGGTGAGGCGGAAGCCATCGGGCCGGGCTTCCATTTTCTGGATCTCAAAGGGGACGGTGCCGGTAAAAACGAGGCGCTGCAGGCCGTAGCTGCGGGTGCCGAGGGAATTCCAGCCCCGGTTCGACTGGCCGACGGCGAGCGAGCCATCGGGGAGGAAGCCGAGGCTGACCACGCCGCACTGGAGGCCCTTGCGGAAGTGAAAGCAGGCACCCTGGTAGTCGCCATTCACCTTTTCGAGGAACACGCGGGTGACGAAGGACTCGGTGAACTCGCCGATGAAGAACTGGTTTTCGAAGGGGCCGAACCGTCCGGCGGTGCGGTCGCAGATCAGCGCGGTGGCGCTCATTCCGATCTTTCCATAGGGAAACCACACGGCGGGCGGCCGGTAGCCGGGCACGCGTGAGATCGCCTCTGCGGTGGTGATGTCTTTCGGTAGATCGCCGGGATGTTTCACGGGCGACTCGGGGCGACCGGCATCGCGCAGGGCTTCGGCGTGTCCGTGGAAGACGCCCTCCCGGAGATGGAGCAGGGGACAGGTGCCCCACCAGTTCCCCTGCTGGTCGGTGGCAAAGATGTCGCCGAGGTGATTGGCCGCGACGCCATGGGGCGAGCGCAGGCCAGCGCTCATGGGGCGCAGGGGGCCGCCGTCGGCGGGCTTCATCAGGGACCAACCCCGCCAGCGGAAGTCGGTGGCATGCGGCCCGGCGACGTCCTGACCGGCACCCATGGATTGGTTGAGGGTCAGCCAGAGGTTCCCCTCGCCATCGAAGGCCGGGCCATAGGCATATTCGTGGTAGTTCCCGGTGACGCCCCAGCCTTTGGCCGCCGTGAGATAGGCGTCGGCTTCGCCATCTCCGTCGGCATCCTCGATACGGGTGATCTCGCTGCGCTGGGCGGTGTAGAGGGCATCGGCATGCCAGGTCAGGCCGATCGGCTCGTGGAGGCCGGAGGCAAAGCGCATCCAGCGGTAGGCGTCGGGATCGTTGGATTCGGTGAGGGGATTCTCGAGTATCCAGATTTCTCCCTTTCGGATGGCGAGGGCGAGCCGCCCATCGGGCAGGGTGGCGGCGCCGGTGGCTTCCAGTTTTAGCGAGTCGGGCAGGGGATAGGTGACGAGCCGGTAATAGCGGGATTCGTCGTGCGGGTCCGGTTCGGCCTCGGTGGACCCGTCCTGAGCCCAGAGAAGCGCCGGCAAGAGTGTGGCAAGGAGCGACAAAACGGATCTGCGCCCGATCGTCGTCTTGCGGAAAGTGGCATTTTCTCGCATCAAGTGGGAAAGCATCGTCACGCGGGAAGGATACGGCATTCCCGCCGAATGCGAACTCCGACATCCGCCACTTTTACCCCGCTACCGATGAGTGTTCCGTCAGCCGAAATCGATCCCTATGTGTGGGCCACTCCCCATGAGGCAGACCTTGACTTGTGGCACCGGCATTTGGCGGACTTCGTGCCTCCGGACGCCTTCGACGCGCATGCCCATCTCTGGCGGGTAGCCGATCTGGGCACGCCCACGCCGGCCCTCGCAGGTCACGGCCCCGCAGTGGTGACCCGTGCGGTCTACGATGAGAGACTGTCCCTGTGGATGCCGGGGCGGTGTCCGACGGGTGGGCTCTTTTTTCCGTTTCCCACCCGCCAGCTCGATGTGGAAGGCGCCAACCGCCATCTCGCCGATGAAATGCGCGGCGATCCGGGGTCGCGGGTACTCATGATCGCGACCCCCCGGCAGGACCCGGCGGCGGTGGAGCGGCAGTTGGACGAGGACGGCTTTGTCGGCTTCAAGGTTTACCATTTGTTCGCCGATCGGACGGATACGCTGTTCGCCACCACGGATGAGTTCATCCCCGAATGGGCCTGGGAACTGGCCGACCAGCGGGGCCTGGCGATCATGCTGCACATGGTGCTGCCACGGGCGGTGGCCGAGCCGGAAAACCAGCGCTACATCCGCGAGCATTGCACCCGGTATCCAGGTGCCCGCCTGATCCTGGCGCATGCGGCGCGGGGCTTCTGCGGTCGTCACACGGTCGAGGGGATCGGCTCGTTGCGCGGGTTGGATAATGTGTATTTTGATACGTCGGCCGTGTGCGAGGCCTCGGCCTTCGAGGCGATCCTGGACGTGTTCGGTCCGACGCGGCTCTTTTTCGGCGCGGATTTCTGCGTCACGGAGATGCGGAGTCGCTGCGTGAATCTCGCGGATGGCTTCCTCTGGCTCGATGAGATTCGCTCGGACTACTCTAGATCGCGTTTTGCCCGTCCCACTCTGCTGGGACTGGAATCGCTGCTCGCTCTCAAGGAAGCGTGCTGGAACCGGCATCTCGATGCGACAGATGTGGAGGAGATTTTCTGTCTCGGTGCCAGACGACTGTTGGGGCTGCCTTTGCCACGTCCCGTGCCCGATGTGCAGGCGGCCTACCGGGAGGCGCGGGCCATTATTCCGGGGGGGACGCAATTACTCAGCAAGCGGCCGGAGATGTTCGCTCCCGATCAATGGCCGGCTTACTATCGCGAAGCCCGCGGCTGCGAGGTGATCGACCTCGAGGGCCGCCGCTATATCGACATGAGCCTCGGCGGCATCCTGTCCACCATCCTGGGCTATGCCGATCCGGATGTGAATGCCGCCGTGATCCGGCGCGTCTCGCTGGGGTCGATGGCGACGCTCCAGACGCATGACGAGGTGGAGTTGGCTCACTTGCTGACGCGAATCCATCCCTGGGCCGGTCAGGTGCGTTTTACGCGGGCCGGCGGCGAGTCGATGGCGGTGGCGGTACGAATTGCGCGGGCATTCACCGGTCGCGACAAGGTGGCCATTTGCGGCTACCACGGCTGGCACGACTGGTATCTGGCTGCCAATCTGGCTGCTCCCGGGGCCGGTGATGGAGCCGACCGTCTCGTGGGGCATTTGCTGCCGGGCCTGGAGCCGTCGGGCGTGCCGTCTGGCTTGGCGGGGGATGCGTTGACCTTCCGTTACAACCGGCTCGACGAGCTGGATGCCATCCTGGCGCAGCACGGCTCCGAACTGGCCGCCATCGTCATGGAGCCCACCCGCCAAACCGATCCCGAGCCCGGATTTCTCGAAGGCGTTCGCGAACGCTGCGACCGGATCGGGGCGCGGCTGATTTTTGACGAAATCTCGATCGGCTGGCGTCTGTGCCTCGGGGGGGCGCACCTGAAGTTCGGCGTCACGCCCGATCTGGCGGTATTTGCCAAGGCGTTGGGCAACGGCTTTCCCATCGGCGCGGTACTGGGGAATCGCGAGACGATGCAGGCGGCCCAGGGCTCCTTCATTTCGAGCACTTTCTGGACCGAGGGTGTCGGTCCCGCCGCCGCGCTGGCTTGCGTGAAGAAGCAGATGTCGCTCGATGTGCCCGCCCATCTCGCCCGCATCGGCAGCCTCGTGATCGCAGGTTGGCAGGAACTGGGCCGGCGGCAAGGGGTGCCGGTAAAGACCCCGGGGCGGCCGGAAATGACGCTGCTGGCCTTCGATCATCCCGAGGCGGCCGCGCTGACGACGCTGATGACGGCCCGGATGCTCCGGCGTGGGTTTCTGGCCGGCGGGGCCTTCAATCCCATGCTAGCCCACGAGCCGCGCCATGTGGAGGCTTATCTGGCGGCGTTGGACGAGGTGTTTGCCGAGATGGCCGTGGCGATTCGCGAGGGCGACATCGCCGGACGGATTGGCGGACCGGTCAAGCACACTGGATTTGCCCGTCTGACCTGAGTCGCCTCAGTCCCGTCTGCCGGCGTATCGCTCCAAGGCCCACGTCTTGAAGGCAGTCTGGGCTTTGGCGCCCTCGCCGGGGAATCCACCGGTTTGCTGCACCATCCAGACCAGTGCGAGGCCCGGTTCGGGGCGGATTTCCATGCCCGTCGCGTGAGCGCCGCCGTGGCCGAAATGCTCCGGCTCCACTTTGAACCCCAGTCCGTAGCTGTCCTTCACGGCCGTCGGCGTCTGGCGGCGGGTCAGCTCGTTCCATGCCGACTCGCTGATGAGGCGTTTTCCATTCAGTTCTCCGCGGCGGAGCATCATCCGGCAGAAAAGGGCGGTGTCGCCTGCGGTGGAAAAGAGGCCGCCCGCCGGCATCGGGAAGCGCTTTGACCGTTCATCCAGGGGATAAAGGAGTTGGGAAATCGGAGTCTCGACCAAGCCGTCCTTGGCTTCGTTGGGGCGGTAGGATTTTGCCAGCCGTTCCAATTGCACGCCAGAGGGCCAGAAGGTGGTGTCCTTCATGCCCAGCGGGTCAAACAGCCGTTGCTGCATGAATGTCTCGTAGGGCAGATCCGAAACCACCTCCAGCACCCTCGCCGCGGTGTTGATGCCGGCGTTCGAATAGCGATAGGCCGTCCCTGGCTCGGTGAGCAGGGGTGTTACGGCATAGCTGCGCACGGCAGCCGCGAGAGGCAGGCCGTCGAGCGTGGGAACTTCGATGGGAGACTGGAACGGCATGCCGGCCACGTGGCACAGGGTGTCCCGGATGGTCACCGGTCTGGCGGGCTTTTTCAGGACCACTCGATCCGGGGTTTCCTCGGCGATCAGCATCTGGCCGCGGAATTCGGGGAGGTATTTGTGGACCGGATCGTCGAGCGAGATCTTTCCCTCGTCGACGAGCATCATTACCGCCACGGCGGTCATCGGCTTGCTCTGGGAGGCGATCCAGAACAGCGAGTCCGTCGTCATCGGTCTATCGTTGGCGAGATCGGCGAAGCCGGCAGCCTCCACGGTGAGCACGCCATCGCGGTCCGCCACCAGAGCCACGGCTCCGGCCAGTTCGCCCCGGTCGACGAATGGCTGGATTGTTTCGACGAGAGCGCCGGTCCGGGAGGCTTGGGCGATCAAATTGGAGGTGCATAGCGCGATCGCCAGCAGGGAGATGGGCAGAATTCGGATGTTCATGAAACGTCAGGGGAGTTCAGTGAAAGCGGTATTTGCCCTCGGCGACGGTCACGTTTGGCGGTCGTTTGAGGAACTCAAAGTAGTCGTAGCCTTCCTTCAGGTTGGCCCAGAAATCGAACCATTTGGCATCCGTTTTCAGGGAGTCCATCCGCTCGTCGCTCATCCGGAATGGGAAAGAGTGAACCCGGAAAAACGCCTGCCCTCCCTGCAGGGCGGCGGCGGCGAGGGTGTAAATTTCCTCAATCGCCGGATCGGTCATGGCAAAGCAGCCGATCGAGACGCAATTGCCGTGGACCATCAGATAGCTGCCGGTGCGGCCGTGGTGGCGGTCGTAGTCGTTGGGAAACCCGAGGTCGAAGGCGAGGTGATACTGGCTCTCCGGATTCATGCGGCGGGGAGGCACGAAGTAAAATCCCTCGGGTGCCTGACCGTCACCTTCCTTGAGCTTCGGTCCCAGTTCGCCCGACCACTTGCAGATGGGCCAGGACTTGAAGAGCACGTATTCGGCGCCCGGCTCCGGTTCCATCCATAGCTCCAGTTCGTTCGATTCCTTGAAGATCCGGACGAACACCGGCAGGCCGGCACGCAATCCCTTTGCTGACAGCTCTTTTTCCAATGGTGGCATCACCCGCTGGGCGGCGTCGCGGGATCGTTCGGACTCGATCCGTCCGGAGCCGTCTGGAACTGCCGGATCTCCCGAAGTCGAAAACAGATCGCGGATAAAGCCCACCGCTTTCTCGGCGGCCGATGGTGCTGCGGGGCTGTCGGTCATTTCCGGCCCTGTCACGGTTTCGATCAAGCCGGACAGGTCGTCGCCGGGTCGCCGGTCCGGCGAAACGGGCTCGGATACCGGAGCGCTGTCCTCCAGCACGGCCCCGGTGGCGGGAGTCGGGGACGCCGAGCGGTCATGCTGGTGGATCCAGTCATTCACCAGCCAGGGCAGGGCCGCCGCGAGGCCCAGCACGGCTATCCAGGCGATCCATTGCAACACTCTCACGGCGGAAACGATCTCTACGGGGTGACGACCCGGTTCGAATCACACCTTGCCACGATTTCCTCCCGATCGCCGTTGAAATTCTGGGGAAACATCGGCAGACTGCTGCCCCTATGTCGCTTTCCCCTGATTTTCTCGCTCCCGCCATCGGTATCATCGGCGGCTCCGGACTCTACGAGATCGATGGATTTGAGCATGGCGAGGAGATCCGCGTGGAGACGCCCTTCGGTCCGCCCTCGGATGCCATCATGACCGGCAGTTTCGCGGGTCGCCGGGTCTGTTTCCTGCCCCGGCATGGTCGGGGACACCGGATCCTGCCGACGGAATTGAATCACCGCGCCAACATCTGGGCGCTCCGTTCGCTGGGCGTACGCTGGATTGTGGCAGTCACGGCGGTGGGGTCCTTGCGGGAGGAGTATCGTCCCCGCGACATCCTGTTGCCCGACCAATTCTTCGACCGGACCAGCCGACGGACGGAGCACACCTTTTTCGGCCGGGGCATCGTCGCCCACGTGGCTTTTGGCGACCCCATTTCCATCGGGCTCCGCGCCCTGCTCGCCGAGGCTGCCGGGGAGCTCGGTCTTCCCTGTCACAATGGCGGCACCTATGTGAACATGGACGGTCCGGCCTTTTCCACCCGCGCCGAATCGGAAACCAACCGCCGCCTCGGTTTCGATGTGATCGGAATGACCAATCTCCCCGAGGCCAAGCTGGCCCGGGAGGCGGAGATCGCGCTCGCCACGCTCGCGATGATCACCGACTACGACTGCTGGAAAGTGGAGGAGGAAGCCGTCACCGCCCACGCCGTCATTGAGCACGTGCAAGCCAATGCCGTCACCGCGAAGCGCGTGCTTGCCCAGGTCATTCCCACCATTCCCGCTGTGGCCGACTGGCCGGAGCACCGTGCTCTCGACAGCGCCCTGTTCACCGACCGGTCGATCTGGCCCGAGGACACCATCGAGCGATTGCGCCCCCTGTTGGATCGGTTTCTCTAAAAAATCCGTTCTGCTCGAATCGCGACTTGCGATTTTTTTAAATTTTCTTAAGTTTTCCGATTCCTGCTCTGACTGGAGGCGGCCCTCGCCCCTCCGCCCCCTCCTCTCTCACCTGCCCTGCCTGCTGACTATGCCCCTCCCGTACCTGCGTCTTGCCCTGGTGTCCCTGTTGGGTGTCTCCACCCTGATTTTTGCGACCGGCTGCCGCACCCCGGAGGAGGCGGCGCTGAAAAAGCGGAAGGGCATCTTTCAAATGGGCAAGCGCGGTGAGCAGAATCAGCCTGGCGGTCCCCAGGGGCCTGGTGCGGCTGGTCCGGGATGGAATCCCGATGCGAACATCAGCGGCGGCGGTGTCGGTCGCCAGAATTCCTACTCCCGCGTGCCGACCAGCCAGCCCTACATTGCGATGACGTTCGACGACGGCCCTCACCCGTCGCTCACGCCCCGGCTGCTCGACATCCTGAAGCAGCGGAACATCAAGGCCACCTTTTTCGTTCTCGGCTCCAATGTGCGCCGCTACCCCCACATCGTGCGGCGCATGATCGCCGAGGGTCATGAAGTGGCCAATCACACCGATTCCCACGCCTATCTCACCAAAATTTCGCCCGATGCGATCCGCCGCGAGTTGTCCGTGACCCATCAGGCCATCGTCAGTGCCTGCGGCGTGCCGCCCCGGGTGATGCGTCCTCCCTACGGAGCCATCACCGCCGATCAAAAGGCTTGGATCAAATCCGAGTTCGGCTACCCCTCCATCATGTGGTCGGTCGACCCGGAGGACTGGAAGCGCCCCGGTGTCAGCGTCGTCACCAGCCGGCTCGTCAACGGAGCCGCGCCCGGCGGCATCCTCCTCGCCCACGACATCCATCCCCCCACGATCGAGGCCATGCCGGCCACCTTCGATCGACTCCTGGCGAAGGGATTCCGGTTCATCACCGTCTCCCAGCTCATTTCGCTGGAAGGGCAAGGCTGATCAAGCCTCCGGTTTTTTCCGGAATGGTCGGGGCGTTGGTCCATCCCCGGACTTGCCCCGGCTGAGGTCCCCGTTTACAGGGTTCCCTGGCCGAATCGCCGGATCGTGGAACCGGATACGACGATTTCGATAGAAATCGCGTCCGGACGCGTTACAGCATTGGCCCGTGACCATGTTGGGGCAAAACTATTTCAATACCCGGTCAAAGCTCGGCTCGGCGGTTTACGCCCTGTGCAAGCTCGGGGAGCAGTGCGGGGTGAATCCCGCCCGTCTCAGCGTGCTTCAGAACCTCATGGCGAGCCTGAAGGACCCCTTCCTCTTCGTCGTTGTCGGGGAGGTCAATGCGGGCAAGTCCACCATGCTGAACGCCTTGTTCGGCAGTGACTTCTGCTCGTCTGGCGTGCTCCCCACCACGGACCGGATCAATGTCTTCAAACATGGCAAAGAGGCTCATGAATTCGAGGTCTCCGACACGCTCATGGAGATTTATCGGCCCGATGAGTTCCTGAAGGACTTCAACATCGTCGACACGCCCGGCACCAACTCCATCGAATCCGGCCACCAGCGCATCACGGAGCAATTCCTGCCGATGGCCGATCTGGTGCTCTTTGTCTTTTCCGTCACCAATCCCTGGGGCGCCTCTGCCTGGGATCTGCTCGACCGCATCCACCACCAGTGGAAAAAGAAGATCGTCTTTGTGCTCCAACAATGCGATCTGCGCACCGACGAGGAGGTCACCGCCATCCTCGATCACCTGCGCAAAACCGCCGCGCACCGCTTCGGCCAGTATTTTCCGACGTTTGCCATTTCCGCCCGCCAGGCGTTCCTCGCCAAGACGAGCGGGCTGCAAAACGAGGATTTCTGGCGGCAGAGCCGCTTTGCCACCATCGAGCAGTTCATCTCCGATGTCGTCGAGTCGTCCGAGGTGAGGCTCACCAAATTGATCAATGCCTGGCGGGGCGCCTGCTACGTGCTGGGCGAGATCAAGGACAAGCTCGCCACCGCCAGCGAGATCATCCGTGCCGACAACGAGCTGCTCAGCGGTCTGGAGCATGCCGCCCAGTATCAGGAAAAGCGCACCCAGGGGAAATTCGAGCCGCTTTTCGAGGCCTTCGACAAAAGCTACATGGCCGCCGGCCTCCAGGCCGAGCCGCTGCTCGAGTCCCGCTTTCGTCTGCTCTCGTCCCTGATGCCGCCGGCTAGAACCGTCGCGGAGATGGAGGGGCTCATCGTCGCCACCACCATGAAAGCCGTCCGGCGGAACATCGCCGACGCCGCCGCAGCGGTGGAGGACGACGTGAACATGCTCTGGGAGCGTATCGCCGAGGAAATGCAGGAGCATTTCAACCTCCAGCTCAGTGTCGGCGAGACCGGGCTGCCTGACTGGAGCGCCGCCCGGCAAAAAATCGCCTCCGATGTCGAGAACCGCACTCAGGAGGGGCTGAAACATCTCCGCCTCGTCGAGGATATCGGTGGCGCCCTCGCGCGCAGGACCCGCTGGCTCTGGGGTTGCCTCGCCACGGCGGCGATCAGCGGTCTGATCGGCGGCGTGCTCGCTTATTTCCAAGTCGCCCCGGCCCAATTCGTTCTCCTCGGCATTTCGGTGCTCGCCATCCTGTTGCTGGCCATCATCGGCACCCGCAGCATCACCCGGATCCGTCGCCAGTTCACCGATCGACTGGAGGCCCGCCGGGAAAACCTCCAACTCGCCCAGCGCGAGGCCTTCCGCGAGGGAGTCAGCGATTTTTACCGCCAGTTCGTCCAGATGTTCGAGCCGCTTCGTGCCGTCTGTCAGGAACACCGCGAAAAATACGAGCCGCAGCTCAATTCCATCGCCAGTTTGGAGAAGACGTTGACCGAACTGGAGCTGATCCTGCGCCCCGTCGAGCACGCCCTCAACGAGAGGATGCGCCAGCACAGTGCCGCCGCCGGCGCGGCCAATGTCGCAGCGGCTCCGCCCAAGGCCTGACCTGGAGAGTCGGCTGCCGTCACGACCGACTCTCGAGCCCCACCTGGGTGCCTTCCTCCCAGCGCAGGCCCCATTCTTTCATCGCTGCCAGCACCGGCTTCAACGCCCGGCCCTTCTCCGTCAGCTCATAAGCCAGACGCTTGCCGCCTTCCACCGGCACTTGGGAAACGATCCCGCTCTCAAGGAGGCGCGTTAGACGGTCGCTGAGGATGTTGGTCGGGATACCCTCGGGAGACGCGGCAAAGTCCTTGAACCGGCTCCTGCCCAGTAGCAGGTCGCGGATCACCAGCAGCGTCCAGCGGTCTCCGAACAGGTCCAGTGCGCAGGCTACGGGACACGGAGAGCGCCGCGCAGGCGTCTCAGGCGCAGTCGGCTGGGTGGCGTCGGCTTTCCGGGGCATGGGGACCGGTCAGGGAAAATCACTTTCAATTCAAAAGCTTTTTTACTTGCATTTTGCAAGTCAAATGAGAGCGTTCTCTCATGCAAGAAGCGACAGAACCCCCACTCGATGCCCCCGGAGCCGGTTTGCCGGGTCCTGAACTGTTCATTGCCCGGCAGTTGTTCGCCTGGAAGCGCTTGGTGGGCTCTCGCGAGGGATTCTCGCGGCGATTCGAAGCCGAACGGCGCGCCATTCGGGAGCGGGTCGACTCTCTGCACGAGGCGGACCGCGGGCGCCGCATTCTGATTCCGAGATTGCGCGGTCTTGAGGACAGCAGCCGTTACTGGTCGGTCTGGATGACCCTCGACCACCTGCGGATCACAAATCAGGCCTTTGCCTCCGTCATCGGGAGCCTTGCCGCGGGGCAAATGCCTCCGGGCAAGGCCGACACTGCCGCTGTAAAGCCGTCTCCCGCGGCCGATGCCGGGAGCGAAGCCGCCTTTGAGGCCTCCTGCGAGCAACTCGTTGCCACCGTGGCCGGGATCGCCAGCCTGGAGACGTCACTGCGCTTTCCGCATCCCTGGTTCGGGCCTCTCACGGCTGCCGGATGGCACGCTCTGTCTGCGACCCATCTCGGGATTCACCGGGCCCAGATCGCGGCGATCGCGGAGCGGCTGGCCAGATCCTGACCAAGCCGCTACTCCGCATCCCGCCCGGAGGGCATCATTTGCCGTAAAGTTTGTCGTTCGGATCGCCTGCCGACATCAGGTAGGCCATCAGATCGCGCAGTTCATCGCCGTTCAGCAGGTTGATCAGGCCGGGCGGCATCTGCGAGACGGGCACCCGCTCGATCTTCGCCACGTCGGACTGCTTCAGACGGGCCGGCTCGCCCTTCGGATCGGGCGGATAGACCTCCAGCGACTCATCGCGCTCGACCACCAGGCCGGTGTGGACCGCGCCGGCCTTGGTCGTCACCATCGAGGAGCCATATTGATCGCTGATCACCTTGCTCGGCTCGATGATCGACTCCAGCACATAGGCCACGTCGAACTTGTTCCGGATGCTCGTCACGTCCGGTCCGATGTCGCCGCCGAATCCGCCAAAACGGTGACAGGCCGCACAGCCGATCGCGTGGAAGAGGCTGCGGCCATTCTCAAAGCTCGCTTGGCGGAATTTCCCCCCATTCGCATGCTGTGAAGCCGTCGCCACTGTCCACACCTGGCCCGGTCCCTTCGGCGGAGTGATGGCAAAATCGGGCACCGCCTGGTAGCTGACCCCGGTCACGTCCTTCAGCGCGGCGACCTGGTCGTTCGGCGCGTGCGAGAGCGCCTCGTCGCGCGTGTTCGCCAGGAATCCGCCGTAGCTCGCCCCGCCGGGGTGCTTCGCGGCCGCGTTGAGGAAGGTGAAGTAGCGGCGCCGCTGCTCGAGCGTCCAGCCGGACTTCTGATTGCGCAGGGCAAAAGCCAGCGCGATGCCCCGGAGCGGCGGGTAATTTTCCAGCATCGCCCCGATGGTGCGGCCGTAGCCGGCGTTGCGCGTGATCAGCTCGGCCCAGTCCGGAATCTCGGTTTTGCCCGGATTTTCGATCAGGGTCAGCGCCTTCTCGATCACCGACGGGGCCTCCAGTGAGACCAGCAGGTTCGTCAGCTCGGTGTTGGCATCCGCCGACTGGGACGGCATCAGCGCGTCGAGTTTCGCCACGACCTGGGCGCGCTCATCGCCCTCGGGCTTGCCGAGGCGGATGAAGGTTAGTTGCCACGCCCGCAGCCAGCCCAGCAGTTGCGGCTCAGTCAGAGAGGCGGCATCCATCTCCAGCAAAGCCGCCGTCAGCTTGGCCCGGTGCGCTTCGGGATCGCCCTTGCGCGCCAGTGCCACCGCTCCGGTGATGCGGGTCTGCGGATCGCCAGCCGTCAGCACCCGGTCCGCCCATTGGTCAACCGGTTGCGACTCGACCGCGATGCGCGCCGCGTGACGCAGGAAGCGATCCACGCTCGTCAGATGCGGCCACGCCTGCTCGATCGCCGCGGAGTTGGTCTTGCCGTGAAAAGCTTCCAACGCCTTCCGAGCCGCGCGGGCCTCGACCACCGCCTTTGGCTCGGCGATGGCTTCATCCTTGGCCAGATCGCCGGCATAGGTCACCCGGTAGAGTGCGCTCTGGGTGTTGCGGCCGCCGATGGTGAAATACAGCGCCCCGTCCTTGCCCACGATCGCATCCGTCACCGGCAGCGGGGCACCGTAGACGAAAGGCTCGCTCTTTCCGGTATAGCCCGCGCCCTCGGCCTGGAGGTGGATCGCGTAGATCGTGCCGAAGGTCCAGTCCAGCGCGTAGATCGCGTCCTGGTACTTCCGCGGAAATTTCGCGCCGATCCCCGACGCCACGCCTGTCGGCGAGCCCGGGCCGATGTCCACCACCGGCGGCAGACTGTCCTCGTAGTAGGCCGGCCATTTGCCCGAGCCGCTCCGCCAGCCGTAGTCGGCACCGCTGACGACATGATTGATCCGGGTGGGGCGGTACCACGGCGTGCCCATGTCCCACTCCATGTCGGCATCGTAGGTGAACAGGTCACCGTGCCGATTCAAAGCCAGGTCATACTGGTTGCGGAAGCCGATGCAGTAAATCTCCTGCTTCCCCGTCTTCGGGTCGTAGCGCGTCACCCAGCCGCCCGGCGCCAGCCGGCCCCGCGCATGGCCGCGGGCGTCCCACATCCGGGGCAGCAGCAGATCCTCCTGCCAGGTCGGCACCCGCGAGCCCGAGAGCGCCTCCGCGGGCGGCAGATCGGTGTGGTTGCCGGAGTTCACGTAGAGACCGGCGCCATCCTCCGTCAGGATGACGGCGTGATTGCCATGCTCGCCGCCGCCCGTGGCGCTGGGGATTTCTTCCGCCCGGTCGAGCTTCCCATCACCGTCGCCATCGGTCACGCGGTGCAGTTTGCCGCCATTCTTGTGAAACCACAGGGCGTCGAAGGCCCACACCAGCCCCTGTGCCGCTGACAGGGCCACCGGCATTTTTTCCACCGCAACCTTCGGTCCCCCGCCGCTCTCGCTGACTTCGATGCGGTAAAGTCCCTTGTCGCCCTGGTCGCTGGCCAGCAGGCGGCCCTGCGGGTCCGTCGTCAGCGCCACCCACGAACCCTGTTCGTCCTTCGGCACGGTGTAGAGCAGCTCCACGCGGAAGCCTTTCGCCACCGAGATGTCGGCTGGCTCCAACGGTGAGGCCTTGCCGCCGCCGCCATCGCCCGGGCCGTTCAGCCCGGCGATGCCCCACGGGCCGACGCCGAATTTCCCCATCGGCTTGAGCGAAATTTTCCAGCTCGAGTCATCGAAAGCCGCCGTCTTCCAGCCTTCGGCCTCACTCAGTGACAGCCGCCAGTCCGTATCGCTCAGGATCGTCGTTTTCTTCCCGTCCGCGCCTTCGATCTCCAGTTTCAGGACCATCGCCGCCGAGCCGCCCCGGTTGCGGGCCTTGGCGGCGATCACGTTCCGGCCCGGCTTGAGCAATGTCGCCGCATCGGTCCGCAGCACCGGATCGCCCCAGTCCGGAGCCCTCCCGGCGTTCTGGCCATTGATCCATAGCTCCAGCTCGTTGTCGCAGGTGGCATAAAGCCGGGCCGCCTGAGCCGCGCCGGCAACATCGAACGTCTTCCGCAGATAAATCCACTCGTCGTCCACCTTGTCGGCCCGCCAGATCCACGTCGGCAGCGGCTCGGCCTTGACCCAGTCATACTTCGCCGCCCCCGATGCTGCCGGAGCCGCCGCCGCCGCCTTCTTGGCTGCCGCCGCGCCGCTGGCGATGGTCTCCTGCAGCGTCTTTTCCGCGTCCGTGCCGGACAGCTTCTTCAACTCGATGTTCTTGAATTCCACCCGCATCGGAGGACCGGCGTGCAATTGCAGGCCGATCACGCCCGACTTCAGCGCCTCGGGGTGGGCGTCGGTGATGTCCACCGTCGTCACCCCGTTGATCTGATGGATGAGCCGGTTGCCCACCGCCACGACCCGCAGCTTGTTCCACTCCCAATCCTTCAATTCCGTCTCGTCGCCGACTTCGCCGACCACCTTCACCGTGCCGTCGGCGGCCACTTCCACTCGCTGGCCCCGCTGGGCGATGATGCCGCGCTTGCCGAGTTTTTCCCCGTAAAGCATGCCGAAATACTTCGGCGCCGGGTGCAGGTCCGCCTGATAGCCCGCCAGCACGTGATTGGCCTCATCGACGATGCGGCTACGGTATTGCAGCCCCGAGTTATTGCCCTTGAAGCGCACCTCGCAGGTGATCTCGAAGTCCGCCACCTCGCCGCCCTGCCAGATGAGGAACGTGTTGCCCTTGGTTGGCTTTTCCGCCGTCGTCTCACCGACGATGGTCCCCTCCTGGACCGACCAGAATTCCGGCAAGCCTTTCCAACCCGTCAGGTCTTTCCCATTGAAGAGAGATTCCTGACCGGAGGCTCCCAAGGCGAAGCCAAACGAGAGGGTGAGCGAAAGCGACAGCAGACGGGCGGGGGAGAATGAGCGCATAAGGCCGCCGTTATGCCTCAGATCCGGCTCCGAGTCCATGGCGTATTGCCGCTCCATAAGGCATTCCCCCCCGGTCCTCGCCGATCCGACAGGGTCTGATCGCCGATCGAACAGGGTCTGATCGGAGAGGAAACAGGGTCTGATCACGCCCTGGCGAATGGTAATTCGCGAGAGGAGTCCCAGCGTGCAGGGCCCTGCCGACAGCAACGGAAAATGGGGGAATGCCCACCCGGGTCGGCCAGCGCTGCGCCTCAGAGGTGGCGGCTGTCGCAATTTTAAGACGATCAGATGATTAAGATCTCTTAAAAAATCATGAAAATTCTAATTTTTATGGAATTTCACTTGTCGCAGTCATTAAATTCAATACATTTGTCATAACTTCTACACCTCAATGGCAAGCCGATTCTATCCGACACGCAGGGTCGATGGGCGCGTGAGTGGGTCTCCAGACACTTGGTCGGACCTGTGCGCTCTCGCTCAATTGCTGTGGTCTGGACGGCGGCTCCGATCGCGCCGTGCCAAAGCCCCTTCCACGCCGCCGCCCCCTTCGCCGCGCGAGGAGGAAGCCGGCCGCCGGGATGATTCCCCACGTCCCCAGGCATCGACCCCGGAATCTTGAAGCCAAACGCTGTCCCGTTTTCCACTGCCTCCATTAGTCCTGATCCATGAATTCCCACTCCAGCTTGTCGGGCTCGTCGTCACCGTTCCCGGGGTATCCCACCCTCGATTTGGAGGCGATGGCGAAGGGATTGCTGCGCAAATCCTGGCTGATAGGTGCTGTGGTGGGTGCCTGCGTCGTGGTCACGGCCATCTACGTCACGTTCATCGCGAAAAAGCGCTACCAATCGACCGCAGTCATCTACATCGAGCAGGAGCAGGTGCTCAACGAGGCGATCCGCGGCGTGCGCAGCGATGACTACAGCAAGCTGGATTCGCTGAAATCGCTCGAGCAGAGCATCACCTCGGGCTCGGTGATTCTGCGGGTGGTGGAAAAGCATGGACTGCTCAAGCAGCCTGATTTCCTGAAACCCAAGAGCGGTGGCCGTCCCTACACCGAGGCCGAAGTCGTGGAGGCGGTCGCCAAACGGGTGAAAGCCACGCTGCGCCGCGGCACCCGGCTGATCGATGTCGAGGTGACCGACACCTCCCCGGCGCGCGCCCAGCAGCTTGCGCAGGCGTTTGTCGATGAGTTCGAGGCCCACATGATGGAGCAGAATCTGCAAAGCTCGCGCAAAGCCACCGCGATGCTGCAGGAGCAGGCAGAGGAGCAACTTGCCCGCGTGAACGTGGCCGAGGAGGCGCTGCAGAAATTCCGCGAAGACCATGCCGATGTGCCGATGGACGAAGGCGGCATCATCGAAAAGAAGCTGGCCGATCTCGACCGCCTGCTCAGCGAGGCGAAAAACGACCGACTCAAGCTCGAAGCCCAGGTGCAAAAGCTCGACGCCGCCGGCACCGAAGATCCCGAGCGCATCCTGGAGATCGCGAACCCCGGGGATCAGGAAAGCATCGAGAAGCTGCTTTTCACCCGGAATACGAAGCGCGCCGAGATGGTGAAGATCCAGTCGCAGTATCAGCCTACCCATCCCGTCTATGTCTCGTTCATCGCCGAGCTGGAGGGGCTGGAAAAGGAGGTCGCCGAGACCGCCCGCCGGATGGGCGAGAGCGTGCGCAAGCGTCTGGAGACGGCGCGCGAGCACGAGACGACCCTCGCCGAGACGGTGAACGAGCAAAAGCGCGAGGTGCTCTCCGCCGACCGCACCCGCAAGGAGTTCCGCTCGCTGAAACAGGCGGTCGATGCCGCCTACCAAACCTATTATGCCCTACAGGCCCGCATCAACGAGACCAACGTGACCGAGGGAGTGAAGGAATCGCTCGTACGCATGCAGCAGGAGCCTCTGATGCCGGTCAAGCCGTCGTCGCCGAAGAAAACGCTCGCCGTGGGCCTGGCCGGTGTGCTGGGAATGTTCCTCGGCGTCGGCCTAGTCGTGGCGCTGCATTTGCTGGACCGCAGCCTGCGCACCCGCCGCCAGATCGAGCAGACGCTGGGGCTGCCGGTGTTGTCCGAGATCGCCGACGCTCCCGAAGCCGGCGACACCCTGCGGGATTCGCTGGTCGTCTTCTCGGAGCCGCATTCCCTCGCCGCGGAATCCTTCCGCTCGCTCCGCATGTCGCTGTCGACCCTGAGCCCGCGCAGCGTGCTGGTGACCAGTGCCATCTCGGGCGAGGGCAAGAGCTTCTGTGCCGCCAACCTGGCCCTGCTCCAGGCCCAGATGGGCTACCGGACCCTGCTGGTGGACGCCGACTTCCGTCGCCCCAGTCTGTCGGGTGCGCTGATGCACTGGCAGTCGCAGATGGACCCGAACACCACCGCCCTGGAGACCAAGAATGTGTGCCAGAAGACGCCGTTCCCGAATCTTTACCTCATTTCCTGTGCCCAATTTGCCCCCAACTCGTCCGAAGTGATGAGCGGGGAGCACTTCGCCACCATGCTCTGGGAGGCCTACCGGTCCTTTGACTGCGTCATCATCGACACCTCGCCGCTGGCGCTGGTGAGCGATGCTCTCAACTTTGCCCGTTATGCCGATGCCGTGGTGCTGGTCGCCCGCGCGGGCCGCACCCAGGCCGGAGATGCCCAGAAGGCGTGTCGCGAACTCCGCCAACTCCGTGTGCCGCTGGCCGGCTGCATCCTCAACGGCGTCGTCGATTCGGAGCGCTCGAAGGCCTACTTCGAGACCTACCGGCCGGCGACCGCAGCCCGCCCGACCCTCGCTCTCGGCATGTCTCCGCGAAGCTGAAGCCAACTGTCCTCCCATTTTCCGATCATGAGTCAGTCCTCCATCGCCATGAGCCACCCCCGGACCGCTCCCGACTACATCCTGCCGCAGCAGGTAGAGCCGTCGAAGACCGTCTACAACAAGCTGGTCGCCTTCGCCTTCATCGGCGACGCCCTCGCAGCGTGGGCGGCTCTGGCGCTGGCCTACTGGGTGCGCTTCGAGACAGGGTTGGCCCGGGTGGGCGTGGTCGACCTCCAGTCCCAGGGCATCGCGGGCTATTTCGGCCACTTCGTGGTCGGCGTGGCGCTGATGGTATTGCTGCTGACCAACTTCCGCTTTTACGACCGGCGCAATTTCCTGTCCTTTCACCGCACGCTCCGCATCATTGGGCAGACCGCCGTGTTGTGGACGATGGCCTTCCTCACCCTGACGGTGATCCTCAGCTTCGAGCCCGAGATGAGCCGCATCTTCTGTGGGCTGAGCTTTCTGGCCATGATCACGGTGATGCCGATGTGGCGCTGGCTGCTGTGGAAGGCTGTCAGCCGCCCGCGCATTGCCAGCCGGCTGCGTCAGCGGGCCATCGTCATCGGGTGGAGCGAGGAATTCGAAAAGGCCTACCGGCTGTTCCGTGACTCGCCCGACCGTCCCTTCGAGGTCTGCGGCTTCATCACCCCGCCGGGCGAGGCCCTGCCGCTGGAGCGCCATGCCGACCTGCGTGTCATCGGACGCTACGAGGATCTGCCCCTGCTGCTGCACCTCCAGATCTGCGACGTGGTGCTGGTGGCGAACATGAACAACCATACCAATGAGCTGATCCAACTGGCCGCCCTGTGCGAGAAGGAAATGGTCGAGTTCAAGCTCGTTCCGACGTGGTTCCGCGTACTGCTCAGCGGCCTGAATCTCGAGAGCGTGTCGGGCATGCCGGTGCTGGGCATCTCGAAGCTCCCGCTGCACTCCGCGGTGAATCAGTACCTCAAGCGGGCGCTCGATGTCGTCGGCGCGGTCGTCGGTCTGCTGCTCGCGGCACCCGTCATCGCCGCCTTTGGCACGCTGATCTATCTGGAAAGCCCGGGCCCGATCTTCTACCGCCAGCGCCGCCTCGGTCTGGGTGGCAAGCTGTTCGACATGATCAAGCTGCGCAGCATGAAGCTGGATGCGGAAAAGGGCGGCAGCCCCGGCTGGACCGTGAAGGACGATCCCCGCTGCCTGCGGGTCGGGAAATTCATGCGCCGTTGGAACATCGACGAGATCCCCCAGTTCTGGAATGTCCTAAAGGGCGACATGAGTCTGGTGGGACCGCGTCCGGAGCGACCGGAACTGATCCAGAACTTCAAGGAGGTCATCCCCCACTACAATGCCCGTCACCACATCAAGCCCGGCATCACCGGCTGGGCCCAGGTGAATGGTCTCCGCGGTGACACCGATCTGACCGAGCGCATCCGCCACGATCTTCACTACATCGAGAACTGGAACCTCTTTCTCGACATCCAAATCATGGTGCTGACATTCTTCAAACGGGAGAATGCCTGCTGACCGATTCCCACGTCCCGACCGATGTCCGATCTGTCCGCCACGCTGGGAAGCCAGGCTGAAGTCGATGCGCCCGCCGATCCGTCGTTCGGCTTTCTGAGGGCGTGCTTCATCGCCTTTCTGTTCTCCTTTGCCTTCGACTATCGGGACCACAACATCCTGTTCGACTCGGAGAAGACGGGCGGATCGGCATTCCAGTTTGCCTTTCTCGGTCTGGCTCTGGCTTCGTCCGGTCTGGCCTTCCTGCGGGGTTGGCGATTTCTCCTCGTCCGGCCGGGCACCTGGATGGTGCTGCTGTGGGGCGGCTACATCGCCTTCATGATCACGGTGGCTCTGCTGCATGGGAATGATCCCGGGCGCATCTTCCGGCTCATCATCACGCCGCTGCTGGTGCTGCTCGGCCTGTCGGTCACCCAGATGGCAGCCTGTGCCGGGCTGCGTGCGGCCGAGGCGATGCGCTGGGTGCTCATTGTCGCCTGCATCAATGTGCTGTGGCGCTTCACCCACGGCCTGTTGTTCTCCGGACTGGCGATCGATGAGATCCGCATGGAGATCCTCAGCCCGGCGATGAATTTCCTTTTCGCCTGGGTCGGGGTGGCCCTGGTGCTGGGGAGGCGCTTTTCCCTCTGGATTGTCGCTGTGCTGGCGGTGCCGATGATCCCCTCGGTCTTCAGCATCACCCGCAGCGTGTTCTTTCCCATCACTGCCTCGGCGCTGGGTTCCGTGGCCTGTCTGCTGCTGGGACTGGCCTGGCGGATCTACGGTCCCTCGCATCCGATGAAAAAGCTCGGAGCCATCGCCGGTGTGGGCGCCGTGGCCGTGCTCGGTGTGGTGGTGATGGCGTTGGCGCAGCCGGTGGTCATCGAGCGCTGGGTGGACCGCATGTTTTACAATGGCGGTGCCGGCGCAGCGACCACGGAGGACCTCTCCGCCCTGATGCGCAAGGCCGAGGCCAAGTCCATGCTCGACATCCTGTCCAAGGAGCCGGCTTCCTTCGTCTATGGCCGCGGGCCAGGGGCATCCTACTACTGGGACGAAAGCTACTTCCCCGAACTGTTCATGGTCTATCCCGAGGATCGTCACCAGTTCGCCGAAGACATCTACACCGCAGGGCACAGCATCTGGACCTACACGCTCTTTTCCAGCGGCATCGTCGGCATTCTTGTCGTGCTGGGCACCTTCTTCGCCACCATGGGGCTCAGCCTCCGGGCCGCGTGGCGGAACTCCCAGACGGTCATGGGTCGCTGGGCCATGGACGCCCACCTGCTCTTCCTGCCCTGCGTCTCGATGCTCTGTCTGCTCAGCGAGAGCATCACCCGCAATCCCTTCGACGAGCGCTTCACCGGCGTGTTGCTGGGCTTCATGATCGCGCTGCCGCAGTTCTTCTTCAACCGGGCTTACTATCTGGAGCACCGGGAGCAGGAGGCGGCCCTCGCGCCGCAGCTCATCCTCACCGAGGAGGATCTCCCGCAGCAGTGGCAGGGGGCCTTTCCCCGCACCGCCTGATATCCGACTCCTTCGACGCCATGTCCGCCCTTTCCATCCTCCTGCAAGCAGCATTCTGGGGCTCGATCCTCGCCCTGGCGCATTCGTATGTATTTTTCCCAAAGTTGCTGAAATGGCTCGCCCGTCATCGTCGGAACAATGAGCTGGTCCACGAAGGCGCTCCCGGCAGCGGAGACTGGCCCTATCTGGTGGTCTACATGGCCGCCCACAATGAGGAGTCCGTCATCGGGGCGACGCTGGACAGCATTCTCGCCACCGACTATCCCGCCGACCGGATCGAGATCCTCATCGCCGCGGACAACTGCTCCGATCGAACCGTCGAGATCGTGTCCGGGTATCTCGGGCGGCATCCGAACCTCCAGCTCCGCGTGTTGTCCGGTCGAAATGGCAAAGTCCGCGCCATCAACCTGCTCTGGGAGGAGCATCGGGAACGTCTTCGTGCCTTGGGCGACCACGTGACGATCCTTTGCGACGCCAATGTGCGCTGGTCACCCCGACTGCCCGCCGAACTGGCCAAGCACTTCCGCAATCCCCGCATCGGAGTCGTGGCGTCGAATGTCCTCGACGGTCGCCGTCAGCACAATGGCATCGCTGACCAAGAGGAAGCTTACGTGAATCGCGAAAACACCATCAAGTTCCAGGAGGGAGTGCTCTGGGGCCGGATGATGGGCGCTTTTGGGGCCTGCTTCGCCCTGCGCGGCTCCCTCCTGTCGTCTCTGCCGGAAGGCACCATCTCCGACGACTTCGCGCACACCCTGCGGGCATTCGATCAAGGCTACGATGCCATCGTCGAACCCGCAGCCGTCGCCTGGGAGGACGTGTCCGAGGACATTCAGGTGGAATTCAACCGGAAGAAGCGCATTTCCCTGGGTAACTTTCAAAATCTCCGGGATTACTGGCGCGTGCTACATGGCGGCGACAAGGCGCTCGCCACCGCCTTCGTTTTCTGGTCGCACAAGGGCATCCGGTGGTTCGGGCCGTTCCTCCTCGCCACCGCTTTTGTCACCAGTCTCGCGCTGGCGCCTTTTCATCCGATCTACGCTCTCGCGGCGGCCGGACAGTTTGGCCTGATCGGATTGGCGCTGGCCGATGGCTGGCTGGGACGCCTCGGTTTGCACCTCCGCATCCCGAGATTCGCGCGCTATTTTCTGTTGATGAATCTGGCCCTCGGCATCGGAGCCTGGCGTTTTCTCCGCGGGGACAAACCCGCTTTCTGGGAGCGCTCAAAGCGTGTCGTGGCCGATCACGCTCCGCCGACGCTGGGCGGAGGAAAGGCCGGGACTTCCGAGCCGGCTCGTCAGGCTGCCGAAGCTGAGCTGATTCGATGACGGCCGCCCTGGTTCATCCGGCGAATCGTGTCGCGATGGCCGGGCTCATGGAGGAGCGTTTCGGATTGGTTGACGGACAGGGCGGACCCGCCATCGGGAGGAAGGCGTTTTGATGCAACAGGGTGGTCACTCCGATGCAACAGGGTTTCATCGGAATTCATCCTGCCCTGATCCAGTTCGGGCGCAAACTGAATGGGAGGGTGACAGGCGCCGGACGCGGGTGCATCCTTTGATCTTATGAAAGTCGAAAAAGTGAAATACGTCCTCTGGGCGGTGGACATGGACCGGGCGATCCGGTTCTACACAGAGTTGTTCGGGGGCAGCCTTTCCTTCCAGACCGACGTGTGGAGCGAAGTCGTCGTCGCCGGGGCCACCATCGGCCTGCATGCCGATGGCGAGGGCAAGCGCACTTGGACCGGCCTGAGCTTCCAACTCGACGACCTCCGCGAGGGCGTCGATCGTCTGCTCGAATGTGGTGGCGAGCTGGCCCGTCCCCTCGACGAGTCCGGCGAGGAGGAACTCCACCTCGCCATGTGCGTCGATCCCGAGGGGAACGAGTTCATGATGACGCAGAAGCGCGGGTGAGATGGCTCAGCCCTGCTTCAACCACGCGATCAAATCCGCCATTTCCTCGACCGTCACGGCGGCCTCGAGCCCTTCGGGCATGAGGGAGACACCGGTGGCCTGGAGGGTCGCGATCTGGTCGCGGGTGAGGGCGCGGGTCGTGGCGTCGGGCAGCTTGAAAGTGAGGCTCGCTCCGCTCTCGGAGGCAAGGAGGCCGAAGAGCTGGCTGCCGTCCTTCAGGGTCGCGGTGTAGGCGTGGAAGCCGGGCTGGATGTCGAGATTCGGGTCGAGGATGTTCGTCAGGATCTTCTCCGGCTCGTGGGCGGCGACGGTTTCGAGTCCGGGGCCGATCGCGAGGCCTTCCTGGCCACGCTGGTGGCAGGAGGCGCAGGCTTTCAGGTAGACGAGACGTCCTTTTGCGGGGTCTCCCTTCCGTGCGAGGGCGGGACGATAGCGGGCCACGACCTCGGCGCGGGCGGGAGACGTGGCCGTGTCGAAACGCTTCGCGGCGGCGGCTTTGAGGTCTTTGTCAGGATGATTGAGCAGGCGCATGCGGCGGCCCGCGTCGAAGTCGGCGGGCTTGAGCGGACCGGACTCCATCCCGGCGAGCAGCTCGCGGGTCCAGGCGGGGCGGTTGAGGAGGGTGTCGAGCGAGGTGCCGCGCTGGGCGGGTGAGAGACGCGGCCAGAGGGCGAGGAGCTTTGGCGGAAGTTTCGCGTCACCACTGGCCGCGAGGGTCTCGAGAATCGCGGGCCAGCCGGCGTCGTCGAGTCGGTTGGACAGGAGATCGGCGAGACGGGACAGGGTCGGATCGCGCATCGTACCCTGTTGGATCAGGAGCGAGGCGGCGGCGAGGCGGTCGGGGAGAGGCGCAGAGTCGTTGCCGAGCGCGGCCTCGGCCTCGGCGACGAGGCGGCCGGATTGCGCGAGGAGTTGGGTCAGGCGGTCGTCGCCTTCACGTCCCATCGATCCGGCGTCTTTCCCGGAGGTGAGGAATTCGCGGTAGGTCTTCCATCGTTCGGGCGCGGGCGTCTTCTCGAAATCGAACGCGGGTGCGAGGAGGATGGCGAGGGCTTCGCGGTCCTTCGCGGCGAGAGCCATGGGGAGCAACTGCGACCGGGTCGCGGGCGTGGCCGAGGCGGCGAGGACACGCAGATGCGGCAGGGCCGAGCTGAGGGCGGCGGTGACGAGGAAGGGGGCTTCCGTGTCGTTCGCGAGGAGCGCGGCGAGGGCCTGGCCGGCCTCGGGCGAGTCCCATTCCCCGAGGGTGAAGGCGAGCTGGAGCCGCACCTTGGCGTCGGGATCGTCGACGAGGGCGAGAGCTGCGGTGCGAATGTCAGGATCGGCGGACGACTCGGCGAGGCGCAGGGCATTTTCGCGAAGGCCGGGATGCGGATCGCGCAGCGCGGCGAGGAGGGCATCCTTCGCGCTGCCGGGTTCACCGAGGCCGTCGAGGGTGCAGAGGGCGTGGAGCCGGGCGAGGGGCTCGGGCGCGGAGAGGGCGGATGTCTTGAGTGCGCCGAGGGTCTCGGGTGTCTTGCCTCGCCAGAGGAGAATCTGCTGGGCCTTGTCGCGGATCCAGCCGTTGCCGGAGTGGAGTTGCGCGACGAGAGCGCTGGCGTCGAGGGAATCCAGGTCGGGGATCTTCGCGGGAACGGCGCCTTTCCGGTCGATGCGGTAGATCCGGCCCATGTCGTCGCCGAGGCGGTAGTGGGGGAGCAGCTCCTGCTTGCCTTCCTCGGGCAGCCACTGCGGGTGTTCGATCATGTAGCGGTACATGTCGGCGATCCAGAGCCCTCCATCGGGTCCGGTGCGGACCATGACGGGACGGCACCAGCGGTCCTCGCTCGCGAAGAAGTCGGGAGCCTTTTCCCCGCCGACCCGCTTCGCGGAAAAGGTGCTTTTGTCAGGGCTCAGGGAGAGCTGCTGGACGAGATTGTGGAAGGGTTCGCAGACGAAAGCCATCGTCTCGCTGCCGGAGAAGAGACGGGTGTCGCGGTAGATCATGCCGCCGCAGGCGGAGGTGTAGCGGCCGGCCTGCTGGAAGCTGTGGAAGCGTTTTTCGGGCGGGCTCGCGGCGAAGACGGGCGGGTTCGAGCCTCCGGGCAGTTGGACGCGTCCGTCGGGCGCGGCGAGGTGGGGATTGCGGCGCAGGTAGCGGTCGGGCAGGACGTAATGCCAGAGCGGATGCGAATTCTGGGTGCCGAACCAATGGCCCCAGTCGTCGCGGTTGCGTCCGAACTGGGTCGGGCCGCTCTCGGGCTCGACTTCGCCGGTGTCGGGTCGGAAACGGAAGTCGCGGCTGCCGACGGCGACTTCCTTTTTCGCCCGCGTCGATTTCACGACGGTGTCGGCACCGTGTTTGCCGTGATGACCTCCGGCGGCGACGTGGACCCAGTTGTCGAGTCCCCAGCGCAGGCCGTTGGCGCGGAGCTGCTGGTTGCCTTCGGTGAGCCCGGTGAGAAGCACCTCCCTTTTGTCGGCCTTGCCGTCGCCGTCGGTGTCTTCGAGGTAAAGGATGTCGGGAGCCGCGGTGACGATCGCACCCCCGCGCCAGGTGAGGATGCCGTTCGGGAAATTCAATCCCTCGGCGAAGAGCGTTTCATGATCGTAGGTGCCGTCACCATCGCGGTCCTCGAGCACGCGGACGCGGCCGCCGCTGGCGTCGGCGTTGTCGAGTCCGAGCGGGTAGTCGGCCATCTCCACGACCCAGAGACGGCCCCTCGCATCCCAGTCGAAGGCGACGGGATCGAGCACGAGCGGCTCGGCGGCGACGATCTTCGCTTCGAAGCCTTCAGGCAGGTGGAGGACCTTGAGGCTTTCCTCCGGCGAGCGCGGCTCGGAGTCAGGCTGGGGTTTGGGCGCGGTGCGTTCGGCGGCGGCGAAATGCGAGGCGATTTGGGCATCGGTGAGGGCGAACGGGTAGATCGCGACCTCGTCGAGTTTGCCTTCGAGGCCGAACATCCGGTCGCTGCGGCCGCCGAGGAAGAGATCCTTTGCCCCTTCGGGAAGGGTCCATTTCGCCTTGCCCTCGATCTCCTTTTTGCCGTCGAGCCAGACGGTGAGTTTCTCCTCCTCCCGCACGAGCACGACGTGATGCCAGTCGCGGAAGGTGAGCCGGGTCTTCCCGGGAATCACTTCACCGACCTCGTTGCCGGTGTAGAAAAAGAGCCGTCCCGCCGGCACGTCGCTGTGATTGCCGCCGATGCCGAGGTGTTCGCCGAGCGCGGACGGATCGCCATCGAGACCGCGTGAGAAGAGATAGCCGGTGACGGCTCGGGCGTCGTCGGGGAGTCCGTTCCAGAACCACAGCTCGACGCTGTAGGTTTTCCCGAGACCGGGCATCGACGCGCGGAGCCGACCGACGGCGACATGGGCGGCGCGATTGATGTCGCCGGTGGTGAAGGGATTTTCCTTCTCCGGCTCGGCCGAGATGGCTCCGCCTTTTCTCTGCACACCGGGAAGGCCGAGGGCGACGCCGTCCTCCCAGGTCGCGGTGGTTTTGCCGGTGGCCTCGCGCGGGGTCGGGCCGGTGAGATCGTTGAGCGGCCAACAGGCGATGGGTTGGTCTGTCAGGATGGCGCGGCGGTAGGGGCTGTCGCCATCGGTGAGGGCGCGGCGCGGTTTTCCGGCGACGGTTTCGAGCAAGGTCAGGACGCTCTCGACGATCTTCGGTTCGGCCGTTTCCTCGAGTCCGGCGGTGCGGGCGGGCCAGGTCGTGTAGCCGCCGAGTTGGTGCTGCTCGGGCGGGGGAATGTAGCCTTCGGCCCCGTTGGCGAGTTCGATGTTGAAGGTCGCGGGGAGCGGGCTCTGCAGTTTCAGCTTCAAGCCGGTGATCCCGTAGACCTCGTTCGGCAGGGCGGTGATACCGAGGTCGCCGAGGCGCAGGGCTTGGAGGATGAGTTCGGTCTTGGGATTGGCGTGAATCCATTCGGCCTGTTCGGCATAGACCTCCTCCTTGCTCTTCGGCACGGCGTCGCCACGGGCGGCGTTGATCGGCTTGGCCCAAGCAAGGCGTTCGGGCGAGGGCAGGCGGCGTCCGAGCTCCAGCTTTGCCTCGGCCATGGCGAGGGGCAGGTCGGCGTGGTGGACGATGGAGGCGCGGGCTTGGGTGGCGAGATCGGCGAGGCCTTTGGCGTATTTCGTTCGGGTGATGTCAGGATCTTTCGCGCGGCTGTAATCCATCCAGTGGAGATCGCCGCTCGTGCCCTGGGAAACGAGGCCGACGGCGCCGGATCCGGCCGCTTCCTCGAGAAAGCGGGCCATTTCCCCGAAGTAATCGGCCGAGAACCCTCCGCCCGCGCCGAAGTAGTGCATCGAGAAGTTCGCCATCACCGCGAGGGGCGCGTCGTTGTCGGCCCTGACCACGCTGAGGACGGAGAGTTGCGGATCGGTCGGACCCGAGGGACCGACGACATCGGGGCTCTCGTAGCCGGGATGCATCATCGCCCGAACGGTGAGTCCGCCGAAGGGATCGTTTTGCATTTTGTCAGGACGCCGGATCCAGCGGCGGCAGTTCGTGAAGGCGTGCGCGTCGACCTGGGCCCAGCCCGCCTTCGCCGGAACGAGGGCGGCATGGGCCTTGCCGATGGCCTCCGCGAGCTGCGGGATGAGCTGGGCGGTGTAGGTCTCGTCCTTCCGCGTGCCGAGGCACATCGCCATTGCTCCGGGGGCGGAGTGCGTGTGGGTCGAGGCGATGAGGATGCGATGGGCGGGCACGCCTGTCTCCTTCGTGACGATCGCCTTGGCCGCGTCGCAGACGTCGGTGGGGAGCATGCAGGAATCGACGAGGCAGAGCGCCACGGTCGTGTCGCCCGATTTCAGAACGAGGGCGCGGGCGAAGAGCGGATCATCGACCCGGTCGGCGATGGCCTGGAGAAAGCCGCCGTTCTTGATCGCGGGGAGTTTCTTCGGGGAGATGTCGACGGCGGCAGCACCGGCTTCGAGGGCGTGGCACGGCGACGTGGCCAAGGCGGTCAACGCCAGCGCGAGAAGGAGCGAAGGGAACAGTGGATGAGGGAAAGAGCCGGTCGTCATGACCGGATCATTGTTCCGGAAAGACGGGCTTGGGGGAAGTCCGTGGTTGCGGGGGAGGACGCAACCAGCGGACTCACCGGCGTTTCAGGCCGAAAGAAGGGTGCCGCCGGTCGTGCCTCAACACGAGGATGCGAATGCCGTCGGCTGTTTCGCGGTAGAGGAAATGGTAGGGGAAACCCGGGAGGTTGGCGCGCCGATAGGGTGGTTTCAGCGGATGGAAGTAGCGAGGATTCCCGGCTGCCTGATCGACGATTTGTAAAAAGGTGGCGAAAAAGCGCTCTGCCACCGAGGCGGATGCCTTCTCGTGGTAATAGCGCAAAATGGCGTCCATGTCGCTCTGGACCAGCCTGTGGAAAACAATCCGGGCGGGCATCAGTGACCGAATGCCTTCTTGAATTCTTCCAACGAAAGACCCGTGGAAGGATCGGTGTCCATCTCCTGGTCGCGGAGGACGGCTTCGGAGATTCCCAAGTCGTCATCCTGCAGCAGGGCGGGCAGGGAATCAAGAAGATGGGCTGCAAGCGCGGCCCGTTGGTCCTGAGGCAGGGCCAGCGCTTGCTCTTCGAGTTCGTGGAGGGACACAGGCATCAATTTTTCATAGTTTATCGGGAAATGGTTCGGAAGCAAGTGTCGCGCTGGGACGGCCGGAGAAGGATGCCGTCACATCGCCAAAAAATCCGCCTCCTGAAACTCCGCCACTTCCCGGAACCAATGTTCCTCGAGAAAGCGCACGTGCTGCGGGTGGGTGTTATAGGCGTCGTAGTCGCTTTGGTTTGCGAAGAACATCGCGATACCATAGTCGTGCGACAGTTTCGGGCTGGTCTGGCGCTTGATCGTGAAATCGCGCACGCCGGGGATGGCGGCGAGTTCGCGGGCGGCGGCGAGAAAGGTGGCTTCCTCCGGCGAGCCGGTGGGATGGACGAGTCGGAAGGTGACGGTGTGTTCGATCATGACGGCTTCAGTCTTTCCACAATTCCGCCCACGCCGCGACCGTTTCCTCGACGAGGACCTGTCCGCCCTCGGGACCGACCTGGCTGCTCTGGATGACGGCGCCGTAGCAGCCGAAGGCCTTGGCGCGCTCCGTCGGCAGGTAGGTGCCGGGGCCGGCGAGCTGGACGACGAAGGTCTGGATCGCAGGGCTGCGGGCCTTCATCTGGATGCCGAAATCGGTGTAGAGCTCGAAGTCGTTCGTGCCGATCGCGACATCGCCGAGTCGGAGAGCATGGAGTTCCATGCGGTAGGGCTCCTGGGTGTCGGCCTGCTGCGCCTCTTAGCGGTCGACGACGCCCTGGTTCCAGCGGTGGTTCCACTTTTCGGCGGGCTTGTCCTTGAATCCCTCGGCGGCTTTGGCGGCTTCGTCACGCTCGGCTTTCGTGACGAGGCGATAGGGTAGGTCGATCGTCTTCACGGTGTGCCGCAAGACCACCTCGTCGCGAATGTCGTGCTTTGCCCCATCGAGGGCCTCCTCCCAGGCGCGGACGATGCGGGCGGCGAGTTCATCGAGGCGGGAAATGTTTCCCCGCAGTTTCCTCATGCGCTCGTCGGCGGCGGGGTTGATGATTTGTTTCGACGTGACATCACCGGAGGCTCCCGTCCACGCGAGGATGTGGAGGTTCTTCCCGTATTTCTCGCGCAGCATCCGCCGCGTGGGATCCCAGAAATCGGCGTGGACGGAGGAGCCGCCTCCGACTTCCTGCGCGGGGCAGGGCACGTTGATGACGGTGGCGACGAGTTGGTCCGAGCGATCCCAGAAATAGAGCACATCGACGCTGTGGTCCTCGTAGCCTTCGATGCCGCGGAACTCGGGCTTGTCGGTCTTGCCATACATCACTGCGGTGCTGTCGGCATAGTAGGGGCGGCGATTCTGCGCGAGGACGGCGTGGCTCTGGCCCCAGGCGACCCGGCCGGGGACGCGGGCTTTCCACGCCGTCTCAGCGGCTTCGGCGATGCGGGTGGTCAGGAAATCGGCGAATTCGGCCGGTTGCAGAATGTCATCGGGCAACACGTAGCGTCCCTCGATCATGACGGGCGCGGTATGGGTGTGGGTGGCAGCGAGGAAAATCTTGTCGATGGGAAAATCCGGGAGCCGCGGGGCGAGTTTTTCCCGCACCGAGGCGAGAATGCCCTGCCGGATCGCGACGAGGTCGCAGGAGACGAAAATGGCCTGGTCGAGGACGCGGTCGCCCTCGCGGGATTCGAGGGCCAAAGCCGAGACCTGGATGGGAGTGGCTGGTTTCTTCGAAATGCGGACGTGTCGCTGTCCGGAGAGCGCGACGGGACGGTCGGGCGTGATGTCCACGGTCGCCGCGCCGAGATGGAGGTCAGCGGAGCGAAGGGCTTGAAGAGATAAAGCCAGAATGGCGAGGGCGATCGAAAGGGGGCGGCTCATGGTTCCCCATGATGGGAACAGGCGCCCGTGAGGTAAAGACTACTGTCCCGTCGAAGGCTGGCGCGAACGCGGGGGCTCAAAGGAAATGGTGTCGATGTGGTAACGAAACTGCTGGGCATTCTCCGCTGGATCGGCGGGCCTGCCGAAGCCGCGGAGACGAAAGGGCGGTTTCCGATCAAACCCTGTTTGATCGGAGATCCTACCCTGTTTGATCGGAAACGCGGGGGTCAGATTTCGACTGCGAACCGGTCGCCGGCGCCGATGGAGCGGGCGAAGCCGGCGAGCAGGGCGATGATTTTCTCGACGTCGCCAAAATCGGCCACCTCGACGACGGAGTGCATGTAGCGGAGCGGCAGGGAAACCAGGGCGCTGGGAATGCCGTCGCCGATCTGGAAGATGGAATCGGTGTCGGTGGAGGTGAATCGCGACGAGGCCTCGTGCTGCAGTCCGATGCCGAGATTCGAGGCGACGGACATGAGGCGCTTCACGACTTCGGGGTGATTGACGGTGCCATGGGTGATGGACGGGCCGCCGCCGAGGGTGATCTTGCCGTGGCGGGCGTGTTCGATGCCGGGCGAGTCGGTGGCGTGGGTCACGTCGAGCACGACGCAGACATCGGGACGCAGGCGGTGGGCGGCCATTTTTGCCCCGTGGCCGCCGATTTCCTCCTGCACGGCATTCAGGGCGATCACAGTGGAGGCGGGACGGGTGGCACCGCCCTTGGTGAGGGCGGCGATGGTCTCGGCGATGATGAAGCCGCCGAGGCGGTTGTCGAGGGCGCGTCCGACGAGGCGGTTGTTGCCGAAGCGCTCGGGTCCGTCGACGTAAACGGCGGGATGGCCGACGCGGATGCCCATGGACTGGACGTCGGCGGCATTGGAGGCGCCGATGTCGACGTAGAGTTCGTGCTGCTCAGGGGCTTTCTCCCCGTCGCGGCGGTCGCGGAGATGGATGGCGGTGTTGCCGATGACGCCACGGACCTCTCCGCGGTCCCCGAAGATGACGAGGCGGCGGCCCCGGGCGGCGGCCCAGTCGGAGCCGCCGATGCGGTCGATCCGGAGGTAGCCGTCGTCGGTGATGTGTCGGACGATGTAGCCGATCTCGTCGGCATGGGCCTCCAGCATGAGGGTGGGGGCGGCGGGATCGGTGCCTTTGACGGTGGCCCAGACGCTGCCGTAGGCGTCGCTCTCGACGGTATCGGCAAACTGACGGGTGTAGGCAGCCCACTTCCGCTGGCCGGGGGCCTCGAATCCGGTGGGGCTGGGGGTGCGGAGCAGGTCGAACAGGAAGTCTTCGGCGTTTTTATCCATGGCTGGGCGGCAGTTTGTGGGCGAATACGCCTTCCCGCCACTCGAAAATGGGGTGAAAAAGCCGGCCAATTGGGTGAACATCACGCTACGAACCGTCACACTGCATGTCATCTGATACTGATCTCGTCTCGCTGCTGAGCCAAAACGACACCTTTGCCGGCACGCCGGCTTCGACGCTGGCCACGCTGGCGTCGGGCGCGGTGGAGCGCTCTTTCGCGTCGGGTGACGAGCCGATCCGGCAGGGGGTGCGCTGTGGGAGCCTGTTTCTGGTGATCGAGGGCGAGTTTGGTGTCTTTGTGAAAGACACGCCCGAGGATGCGCCGCTGGCGCGTCTGGGCCGGGGTCGGGTCTTTGGCGAGATCGGCGCTGTGTCGGGGATCGTCGCCACGGCCACGGTGCGGGCATTCTCCGACAGCCGGGTGCTGGAGATACCGGGGCCGGCCCTGCATCGGGCGATGCGCCAGACGCCCGCACTGGCGGAGTCGGTGCTGCGCTCGCTGGCGCGCTACCTGGGCAAGAGCTGAGCCGGGCCGGACCGTGAGGCGGCTCAATCTTTCTCGACCAGCGGGGCGCTCGCGCCGTTGGCCAGGAGATGGCTGAGATGGGGGGTGTAGAGCTCCGGCTCGAGGAGAAAGGAGTCGTGGCCTTTGTCGGAGTGGACGGTGAGGTGCATCACGGGGACTTCGGCCTGTTTCAGGGCCCGGACGAGGGCGGCTTGTTCCTCCGGGTAGAAGCAGTAGTCCTGGTCGATGCTGAAGACGAGGTAGCGGTGGCCGGCCTGGCGGGAGCGGGTGAACAACTCGGTGAGACTCTCGGCCCCGCCTTCCTTCACGGGATCGAAGCGCGACCACATTTCGCAGATCCTCAGGTAGGTGTTGGCATCGAAGCGGTTCACGAATTTCTTGCCCTGATGGAGCATGTAGCTCTCCACCTGATCGGCGACCGAGTACCAGGCGAAGTGGTCGTCGGCCTGCACGACATCGCGTCGGGCGCGGCGCTCGATGGCGTCGAGGTGGACGAAGCATTTGTGGCTGATCATGCGCGCCAGGGCGAGGCCGAGGGTGGGCTTCTCCGGGGTGTCGTAGTAATTGCCGGCGCGGAAGTTCGGGTCGGTCTCGATGGCGAGGATCTGCTCGAGCAGGAAAATGCGGTTCAGGACAGTGGTGCGGATGCCGGTGGCGATGGGGATGACGAGCGAGGTCCGCTCCGGCAGGGTCGTGGCAAAGGTGAGGCAGGCGAGTCCGCCGGTGGAGGGTCCGATGACGGCATGGAGCCGCTGGATGCCCAGCACATCGAGTAGCCGCGCCTGGCTGCGCACGATGTCGCCGACGGCGATGTGGGGAAAAGCCGCAGCCCAGGGACGGCCGGTGGCGGGATTGATCGAGGCGGGGCCGGTGGAGCCGTAGCAGCCGCCCACGTAGTTCGCACAGATCACGAAAAAGCGATCGGTATCCAGCGCGCGGCCGGGCCCGATGAAATCGTCCCACCAGCCGTGGTGGCAATCGGTCGTCCAGCGACCGTCGATGCCGGGCACGTCGCGGTTGATCCCGGCGGCGTGTTGGGAACCGGAAAGGGCGTGGAACAGGAGGATGGCATTCGATTTCTCGGCATTGAGGGTGCCGTAGGTTTCGTAGGCAACGGTCAGGGAATCGACGGTCTGGCCCGAGGAAAACGTGAATGGGCCGGCGTCGTCGGTGATCGACGCGAACCGGGTCTCCACGTTGCCAATGCCGTGTTTCGCGTGTGCCATGGTGGGGGGAAAGGGGAATGAGGATGGGCTGCCTGACCCGGCTCGGAGGCCGGTGGGCTGGCACTGTAGGCGCAATCTCCAGCGGAGCCAACGGATTGCTCTGTCATGGGGCCCGGCCGCAGGGCGCGGCAGGGATTTTCTCCCGGTGACTTTTGGCAAAATCCGGGGTAATCAGAGGCGCCGTCCGTCGCGCCCACGTCCCCGTGCCCCAGCCCAACTTTCGCCAAGCCACCTCTGCGATCGCCGCCTTTTGGCGGGGGCGCGTGGCGCGTCATGGCCGCGGGGGATGGTGGGTGCTGCTGGGCCTGGTCGCTGTGGTGCTGGCAGCGGTCGCCTATCTGATCGCGGCGGAATCGCCCTGGGACCGGGGTATACCCGAAAAGCTGTCCGGTGAGCGGGAGCTTTCGATCCGGGACACCATCGTGGCCGGCTTGTGGCTCGGCGCGGCCATCAATGCAGTTCTCGGAGTGGGCTTGCTGGCCCTGGCGGGCTGGTGGGCGAAGCCACTGCCGGAGCGTCCGGCTTGGTCGGCAAAGGCAACGGGCACGGCTCTCCCGCCGCGGATCTTCTGGCTTTTCGTCCTGCTGGCGGTCGTGGCGGCGGCCTGGTTGCGGGCGCCGCGGCTGCATCACAGCTTTTGGAATGATGAGGAGCAGGCTTTTCGCAAATTCACCTGGGGCGAGTACGAGCCGGAGCATGCCGGGTCGGACGCGCTTGTTTTTGACGAGGCGGGCTGGGACCGCGCGCTGTTTTACAGTGTCAATGGGAACAATCATGTGGTGCACACGGTGGCGGCCAAGTTGTGCCACTCGGTCTGGCGGGCGGTGGTGCGGCCGGAGCCGGAGGTCTTCCGGGAATGGGTGATCCGCCTGGAGCCCTACATCAGCGGGCTGCTCACCATCGTGGTCCTGGCGCTGTGGCTGCGACGATCCGGCTTTCCGCTGGCCGGTGTGGCGGCGGCCTGCTTGCTGGCGGTGCATCCGTGGGTGCTGCGATATGCGGTCGAGGCGCGCGGCTACTCGGCGATGCTGTTGTGCATGGTGCTGGCTTTTCTGGCCGCGACGGAGGCGGTCGCGACCGGTCGCTGGCGCTGGTGGCTGGCCTATGGACTGTGCCAATGCCTCTACCTGCTGTGTTTCGCGGGAGCCGTCTATCTGGCGGTCGCGATGAACGGGGCGCTGGCGGTGATGCTGCTGGTGCGCCGCGACCGGGCGGGTTTGGGGCGCTGGCTGGTCGTCAATGTGCTGGGGGCGATGGGATTTCTCCAGATCATGACGGCCACGGTCCTCCGCATCTGGAGCTGGATCCAGGCGCCGCATGTGGATCCGTTTCCCATGGATCTGTCCTATCTCCGGGATTTCATCGGCCATCTCACTCTGGGCGTCCCGTGGTCCGGGCCCGAACCGGGTGCCCATGCCGGGATGGATGTCGCACAGCTTTCAGCCGCCAGTCCGCTCTGGGCTTGGGCGTTTCGCCTGGGGCTGCCCCTGCTGGCCTTGGCCGGCGGGGTTACGGCGTGGCGGAGGGCTCCGCAGTTGCGCCTGGCCCTTGGTGCCTTGGCCGCAGCCGCAGTGTTGATCTACGTCCACAACACGGTCAGCGATCTCGCGTTTTACGGCTGGTATGCCCTCTATCTGACCCTCGGCTGGGTGGTGGCGCTGGCTTTCGTCGTGGAAATCGGCGTCCTCCGGTCTGTCCGGTTCGGGCCGGCTCTCGCAGCGGTGCTGATGGTGTCCGGCATGACCTGGGTGGGATGGAAACCGCTCGCCACCCAGCGTGCCAATGACCGTCACCCGATGCGGCAGGCAGTGATCGCGGCCCGTGGAGAGGCGCCGGCCATCGATGTCCGCCACGCCGGTCTGATCACGGCGGCGGTTGGCTCGGGAGCGAATCAACTGCGCACCTATGATCCACGGGTGCTGTGGGTCAAAACCCCGGCCGATCTGGAAAAGGCGATCGGACAGGCCCGGGCGGCGTCGAAGCCCCTCTTCATCTACGTCTGCGGCCCCGGCCGTCTGCGGCATGATCACCCGGATCTGGCTGCCCGACTGGAGGACACCGGGCAGTTCGAACCGGCTGGCGCTCTCCCCGGGCAGGAGGCATTCTGGAGCTTCCAATTGTATCGATGGAAGGGTGCCGAATGAGCTTGGAGCCATCGGGGTGGTGGTGTATGATCGCCGTTGTTTTCCGAATCCCTTCCCGCGTGGAGACCCCATCTCTTGTCTGTTCGGCCTCCCGAAATTCACTTCGCCCCCTCACATGAACCGGGACAAATCCAATCTGCTCGCGTTGCTCGCCCTGCTCGCCGCCGTGGTGATCCTCGGCGTGTTCGGCATCAACAGCTATTTCAAATACCGGCTCGCGGTCGAGACGAAAAACAGTGGCGCATCGGTGGCCGCTGAGGCGACCCCACCTGTTGCGGCCCCCCCGGCTCCACCCGAGGCTCCGGCGACTCCGGAGCCATCCGAGACGGATACGATCGCCACCCTGCCGCGCACCGTGCTGCCCCCGATCCCGCCGGAGATCCTCAATGCCAAGGCACCCGATGATCAGCCGGGTCGAGTGCCGTCGCCATCCCAGCCAACTGGGACGGCAGGCATGCCCTCGGCGCCAGCCGGCAGTCCCACCGCCGAGACCCTGCGACGGGAGGCCGAGCTGTACCAGGCCAAACTCGATCAGCTCCGCTCCGGAAAGCCGTCCAGTCCGCTCCCGTCCGCACCCCTGCCTCCGGCTGATGTCGTTGTCGCGCCTCCGGTCAGCCCGGTCGGCGACACGCCGGACAGCGCTCTCCGGGCGGCCATGAATCCCGCCGTGCCCATTCCCGCTACCGAGCCCGGCAACGATACGACCATCCCGCCGCCGCCCCTGCCACCCCTCGTCGGACCAGTCGGAGATGCGCCCGCCCCCGCCGGGGCGCCGGGCGAGGCCCCGCCCGCCCAGACGGCGACCGAAGTGGCGGCCATGGCCGAGCAGGTGAGGCGGCAGCCAGCCATTGCCCAGGTCATCGCCTACAACAATGAGTTTGCCATCGTGGTCATCGATGGCGGGAAGAATCGCAACATCACCCCCGAAATGCGCCTGGCCGTCCGGCGGGGCTCGGACATCGTCGGTTTCATCAAAGTGGTGGAGGTGGAGGATACCCAGTCGGTCGCCGAGCTGATGAGCAAGAACAAATTCAGCCCCACGGCCCGCAAGCCCGAAGCCGGCGACGATGTGATCGCCTTTAATCTTTTCTGAGCCGTGACTGGCACGTGAGCGGCCGGCAAAGGAGCGCAGCCGAGCCTTTCAGGGCCGGTCTCCGCCGCAACAGCAGGGCTCGTCACCCGGCTCCACCGTGCGGATGGTCAGGTAAGTCATCGACGGGGTGAGATAGTCGATCTCGGCATGGCGAATGCCCGAGGGGATGAACACGGTCTCGCCCGGGCCCGCCACGATCGTCTGTCCGCCGAACCGGTACTCGGCCCGGCCTTCGAGGATGTAAAAGACTTCCTCCGCGGCATGCTCATGCTGGTAGGGCGGATGCGTCGCCGTGTCCGGGATCGAGGTGCGGTGGATGTGCAGATGGCGGGCGCCGTGGGCATGGCCGACGAGGGACTCGTAATGCAGCGTGGACATGGCAAACGGGTGATGGGGCGTTCGCAGGCGAAGAGTTCGTCGCGGCAGGCCGGGAGGTTGACGATGAGACCCTGTTCGATCGGAGATCCAACCCTGTCTGATCGGAAACCAACCGGCTCAGGGAGTGATCCCGCCGATCGGTCTGACCTCCCGCAGGGTGGCGGTGGCCGGGGCGGTCGACTGGGTGGCGATAGTGGCGGCGCGGGTTTCCGTCTTCGGCGCCTGGACAGGCTCGGCGCGGATTTTTTCCTTCACCGGGGCCTCGTTCTGTTTGAGGTTCGGGTGGTAGGCGAGGGAGTCCTGATAGTGCATCCAGAGACTGTACTGGATGCCGTGCAGAGAAAAGGCCACGCAACCCAGAGCCAGCCCCATGCCGAGCCGGTTGCGGCGCGGACCGACGAGGATGGCTGCTCCGGCGATGCCGGCGAGGGCGAGGAAGATCCAGCGGTGCTCGAGGCGATCGGTGGTGTGGTTGGTGAACTGTTTGGCTCGGGTGCCGTAGTTCGCGGCGAGAATTTTCTCGATCCGCGGCTGGGCGGTCTGACGCGCCTCAAGGTAGGGCCACACGGAAAGGGCGGAGACGAGGACGACGATCAGCGCGGCGACCTGGAGCTTCTCGTTGTTCAGGAACCACGTGATGATGAGTCCGAGCAGGCCAAAGGCGACCCCCCAGATCTGGAGGGGCTCGAGGACGAGGAAGAGGTACTCGGGATCCTGCAGCGCGGCGGCGATCCGGTCGAGATGGTCGAAGAATTCTTTCATGACGGTCTCTAGAAGAGTTCGGTTTGCAGGTCTTTGGGGATCGCGGCTCCCAGCTTGCGGAAGGCGACGGGCATGGCCACCCGGCCACGGGGAGTGCGCTTGAGATATCCCTGGAGGATCAGGTAGGGCTCGTAGACGTCCTCGATGGTGGACTCGTCCTCGCCGACGGCGACCGCCAGCGAACCAACGCCCACAGGACCGCCGCCGAATTTGTAAACGAGAGCCTCGAGGATGCGTTTGTCCATCTCGTCGAGCCCATCCTGGTCGATGTCGAGCATGTGGAGGGCCTCGTCTGCGACCGGCTGGCTGATCTCGTTGTTGGCGCGGACCTGGGCGAAGTCGCGCACCCAGCGAAGGAGGTTGTTCGCGATGCGGGGCGTGCCGCGGGATCTGGAGGCGATCTCCATGGCGCCAGACTCAAGGATGGGCACGTGAAGGATGCCGGCCGATCGGGTGATGATGGTGACCAGTTCCCGGGCCGTGTAGTAGTCGAGACGGTTCGTCATGCCGAAACGAGACCGCAGCGGGGCGGTCAGCATGCCGGCGCGGGTGGTGGCGCCGACGAGGGTGAACTTCGGCAGGGTGAGGGTGATGGAGCGGGCATTCGGCCCCTGATCGATGATGATGTCGAGTTTGTAGTCCTCCATCGCGGGGTAGAGGTATTCCTCGATGGCGGGGTGGAGACGATGGATCTCGTCGATGAAGAGAAAATCGCCGTATTGGAGATTGGTGAGGATGCCGGCGAGGTCCCCGGCCTTTTCGATCTGGGGGCCGCTGGTGCAGTGAATCTGGCTTCCGAAGGCTTGGGAAAGAATGTGGGCGAGCGTCGTTTTCCCCAATCCGGGCGGGCCGCAAAGGAGGACGTGATCGAGGGCATCGCCTCGTTGTTTGGCGGCTTCGACCATGAGCATGAGACGCTCCTTGACCTTGGCCTGGCCGCAAAACTCCGAAAAGTCCGGCGGCCGCAGGGAAGCGTCGAACTCGTTCTTGGGCGCTCGGGCCGCCTCGTTGTGATAGGGGTCGCTCACGGCTTCCGTGCCGGCGGCGCCGATCGGAATCTGGCTGCCATCCTCCCGCCGGGCGGAACGGTCCGGTCCGGTCGGCACGGCGAATGCTTGAGGGGAGGGGGAAAGGGCGACAGTTTCCGGAGCGGGCGAACCGGTCCAAAATTAGTTTCCAAATCTAAACAAATTTTATGGAAAGTCGAATTTTCTTTCGTATTATGGGCGCCAAGTTTGGGCCAAAGGGCTGCGCGCGGGATGGAGTCCTCCAGTCACGTGTTTCTGTTCCGGCCATTCAGGCAAACGAGTTGCAAATTTCAGACTTGACGCGACCGTAGTTTTTTCCGATTAGATGGGCTTTCCTCGGGAGGGAATCACGCCCGCCTTGGATGACCCGAATCACTTTCACACAGACGAATTTCGCATGAATCGATCCATTTTCTGGCAGCGCCTCGGGCGCCACTTCTGCGGTGCCGTGGCAGCCATGACGTTCATCGGGGGGCTCCCTCTGGTTCAGGCCCAAAACGGGAAAGTCGTCAAACAGATCGAGGTGGAGTACGTCGGAGACGCTTCAGTCTCGAAGGACCGTGTGCTGGCAAGCATGGGCACGAAGGTCGGCGACGTGCTTTCTCCGGCGAAGATCGACGAGGACATCAAGAATCTCTACGCGAGTGGTGACTTCGAAAACATCCGCGTGTTGTCCAAGGAAGTCGGCGGCGGCGTGGCTCTGAAGCTGGTCGTCCAGACTCGTGCCTTGCTCGGCGGCGTCCAATTTGCCGGAAACTCGGTTTTTGACACGGACAAATTGACCAAGGAAGCCGATCTCCGGGTCAACAAGCCGATCGATGAGGCGAAGATTCGCGAAGGTCGTGAGTCGATCCTCGACATGTATCGCAAGCGGGGTTTCCCGGAGGCTTCGGTCAATTATCAGGTGTCGGCACCGGATCGTCAGGGCTACTCCACGGTCACTTTCTCCATCGACGAGGGCGGCCAGGCCAAATTGCGGGAGGTCACCTTCGTGGGGAACTCGGTTTTCACGTCCGCTGAGCTGAAGAAGGTCATGGAGCAGCGCCCCAAGAGCCTGCTCAATCCCTTCGCCAAGCAGGCCCGCATTGATGACAGCACGCTGAGCGCAGACATCCGGGCGATCGAGGATCACTATCAGAACAATGGTTACATTGGTGCGCATGTGCAGAATGTCAGCCGCATCCGGGCTGAAGACGGTCAGCATGTCGATCTGGTGATCACCATCAACGAGGGCGAGCCTTACACGGTCGGAAACGTCTCGGTGAGCGGTGCGCGGTCGGTCTCGCTGGACTCTGACATTCTTCCCTACCTCCAGACGAAGTCGGGCGACTACTACTCTGGCGAGAAGCTGAAGACGGATATCGCCCTGATCGAGAGCCAGTATGGCTTGAAGGGTTACGCGGACGCGCAGGTCACGCCCAAGCTCGATCCGGCGGGTCCGACGGCCGTTTCGGTCAATTTCATCGTCACCGAGGGGCGCTCCTTCAATGTGGGGCAAATCACCATCGAGGGAAATACGAAGACGAAGGACCACGTGATCCGTCGCGAGTTGGCGATCAAGCCGGGCGATCCGTTCAACAAGGAATTGGTGGACGCCAGCCGCCGTCGTCTGATGAACCTCAACTACTTCGCCACGGTCGATGTGATGCCGGTCGATACGTCATACGATCTGGAGAAGGACCTCATCATCAACGTGACGGAGAAGCCGACCGGCACGATCAATTTCGGTGCCGGCTTCAGTTCGATCGATGACTTGGTCGGCTTCATGGAGATCTCGCAGACCAACTTCGACGTTGGCAACTGGCCGTCGATGACCGGTGGTGGTCAGCGCTTCCGTCTGGGTGTGCGTGTCGGCACCAAGCGGCGCGACTTGAGTGTCGCCCTGACCGAGCCGTGGTTCATGGGCATGCGTCTTGCGCTGACTGGTGAGTTGTTCTATCGCGACCTGCTGTTCCTCAGCGACTACTACGACCAGACCAATTACGGTGGCGCCCTCTCGCTCCGGAAGCCGATCAGCGACTTCATTTACGCGCAGATCGGTCTCCGTCCGCAGATGGTCGAGATCTCTGTGGATGGCGAAGCCAGCGAGCGTGAACTGGAGCGTTCCGGCTACTATGGTTGGAATCGTTTCAACACCATCCCGCCGAAGCTGGGTGGAGCCAGCCCGGAACTGAAGTCGGAGGAGGGTGAGTTCTTCTACAATCCTATTGAAGCCGACTTGGTTTACGATTCGCGCGACAACCTGTTCCTGCCCCGCGAGGGCAACCGGGTGAGCCTCGGTGTGGAAGCCGGTGTCGGTGGCGATGTGGGAGCGGCCAAGTTCAGTGCCACGGGATCGCACCACATGAAGATGCCCGACTTTGGCTTTGTTCTCGGCAACGACCCGATCCTCAACGTGAACGGTCGTTGGGCGACGGTGAGCGATGCGGACCACATCTTCGTGCGTGAGTTCCTCGGCGGTGCGAACAATCTACGTGGCTTTGACTATCGCGATGTCGGTCCGAAGGACCAGAACGGCGAGCCTCTCGGTGGTGACGAGTCCTGGTACGCGTCGGCAGAGTACACCTTCCTGATCGTCGACAAGATCCGTGGCGCCGCCTTCTACGATGTTGGTGAAGTCTCCGGCGGCCCCGGCAAGTTCGGTGGTGGCATGAATTCCAACTGGGGCTTCGGCGTCCGCCTGTTCATGCTCGGCGACGCCCCGATCCGGTTGGATTACGGTATTCCGATCCAGACCGACCTGTTCAACGACGACTCGGGCCGGTTCAACTTCACGATCGGCTACCAGTTCTGATTTCCGGAAGTTCTGGTTCTCCTTTCGCAACAAGCCGGCGGGAAACTGCCGGCTTTTTGTTTTTGGTTCCGTATACGTCACAGAGGCGGTGGCTGGCGAAAAGGATACGGGGCCGGCGGGAAGATTTCTCTAAGGGATTGCGCCGGTTAAGCGTTTGCGTTTCAGCGGAATTCTGCTTTCTTGCGACCCTCCCGAAGGGACTGCCAGCCAGACGAATTCTTCGCCCGCCAAACCCCACAACGGCGTCATTCGGAACACACTCACAACACTTCTCCCACTCCAATCGATTCAATGAAGCGTTCATTCTTTTCCACAATTCTGTCGCTCGGCCTGTTGCTGGGTGGCGCCTCATCGCAGATGGCCTCTGCTCAGGGCATCAACATCGGCGTGGTGGACATGCAGGAGTGTCTGAACCAGTTCTACAAAACGAAGCTGGAAGTTGAGCAGGTCAATGCGATCGCCAAGGAGAAGCAGACCGAGATCGATGCCAAGCGGGCCGACTATGAGGCGCTGACCAAGAAGCTGACCGATCTCGACAAGCGCGCCCGCGACACGGCTCTGGGTAACGAGCAGCGCCAGGCCGCCGTGAACGAATTGCAGGCGATCATGCAGGAACGAATGGCGAAGGGTCGCGAGATTGATGAGGCGCAACGCCGGGCCCAGCAGGAGATTGTCGACGCCCGTCAGAAGATGGAGCAGACGCTGGTCGCCGATATCCGGGTGGTGGTCGATGCCCAGGCTGCGGCGAGTGGCTTGGATCTGGTGTTTGACAAATCCTTCCTTCCCAAGGCCAACAAGGTGATCCTGGTGACCAGTGCGAAGGTGCCCGATTTGACCGGCAGTATCATTGCCGAGTTGAACAAGAATGCTCCGGCCGGAGCGGTGAGCGATCCACCGGCAGCTCCGAAGGGCGGGAACTGAGCCTTTCCTTCCGGAGGTTTGAGATTGCGGAGGCCGGGATGCGTTGGTTTCCCGGCTTTCACTTTTCGAGGTTCTTCATCTGTTCCGCCCATTTCCGCCAGTGAATCTGACTCTGAGGCAGCTAGCGGATCTGGTCTCCGGCGAGATCGCACGGGGCGATGCGGATACTGTTTTCACCGGCTTTGCCTCCTTGAAGGAGGCGGTCGGGGGAGACATTTCCTTTTACGGCAATGAACGCTACGCCGATGAGTTGGCCAAAACTTCTGCCGGCGCGGTCTTGTTGAAGAGCACCGATGTCCGAGTGCCTGAAACCTGCGCTCTGGTGACGGTCGAGAATCCGGTTCTGGCATTCGACACCATCATTCGGAAGTATGCCGTCCCGAAACCGCTCTATCCCCTCGGCGTGCATCCATCCGCGGTTGTGGCCGAGGATGCCCGGCTGAATCCAGACAAAGTATCGATCGGCGCCAACGCCGTTATCGAGGCTGGAGCCAGCGTTGGCGACGGTACTCGGATCGGTTCGGGTTCGGTCATTGGCTGCGGGGCAAAGGTCGGCCGGGATTGCGAGATAGGCTCCGGCGTACAGGTGCTCCACGGTTGCGTCGTGGGAGACCGGGTGATCCTGCATCCCTGCACTGTGATCGGTGCCGATGGATTTGGCTTCGAGTTTGTCGACGGTCGTCACCGCAAGGTGGAGCAACTGGGAATCGTCCGCGTGGAAGATGATGTCGAAATCGGTGCCAGCACGACGGTGGACCGTGCCCGATTCGGTGAGACGGTGATTGGCGAAGGCACCAAGATCGACAATCAGGTCCAGATCGGCCACAACGTCGTGATCGGGAAGCACTGCATCATCGTGGCCCAGAGCGGCATCTCGGGCAGTACCCGGATCGGAAACTATGTCACCCTCGCGGCCCGCGTGGGAGTGGCGGGCCACCTCAAGATTGGCGATGGTGCGGTCCTGGCAGGAAGGGTCGGTGCCATTACCGACGTAAAGCCGGGAGAAAAGGTGTTTGGTTACCCGGCGAAGCCGTTCAAGGAGTTCATGCGCAACAGCATGTATGTGAAACGACTCGGCGGCTTGTTCAAAAGGGTAAAGGCACTGGAGGAAAGCCTGGGGCGGTCTTCCGAGTGACCGGTCACAGATCGATCGGCATTCCCGGTTCGGGGATGGTGACCTGCATCTGCGGAGCCAGTCGGCGGAGCTCGCCGGCAAACCAGAGGCGGGCGGGTTCGTCACCGTGGACCAGCAGCGTGTGCCGAGGATTCTGGCGGATGATGAAGTCGAGCAATTGCTCCCGCGGTGCGTGTCCGCTGAAATCGAATTTCTCGATCTGGCAGTCGATCCGCATCACTCGGCCGCCGTCCCGGTCGTTCAGGGACACTTCGCCCCCCCGGTTGGTGGCAAGGATGCGGCCGCCCGGTGTGTCCGGGTCGGCGTAACCGATGAACAGGATGGCGTTCTTCGGGTTCGGCAGGAAATGGCGGGCAAAACGGTTCGACACCGTGTTTTCGGACATCATGCCGGACGACAGGGCGTAGATGCAGCCAGGAGCATATTCCGGCTCTGGGTCCTTCTTGGCCGGGCGTTTCAGACCGGGGAAATCCCGGAGCATTTGGAAGCCCGGCATGAGACGGCGGGAGCGATCCGCGTATTTGTCGAAGAGATGGGTGATCTTGGTGCCGAGGCCTCCCAGATAGACCGGTACCCGTGGCAGACGGCCTTCCTCGATCGCCTGGTGGAGCAGCACGAGGAGTTCCTGGGTTTTTCCAAAGGCAAACACCGGCACCATCACCGAGCCACCCCGGCCCAGAGTTTCGAGAATGCTCGCCAGGAATCGTTCGGTCTCTGACTCACGGGTGTAGTCCGGTCGCCGCGGTGAATCGCCCCGGGTGGTCTCCACGATCATGGCATCGATCCGGCGCCCTTCGATTTCGGAAAAGTCGGCGCGGCGGCACAGGCTCTGGTCCTCGAAATGAAGGTCGCCGGTGTAGAAAATGGTGCGTTCCTCATGCTGGATCAAAACGGCGGCCGCCCCGGAGACATGTCCGGCTGGCAGGAATCTCACCGTGACGCGGCCGGCTTCGTCGATGGGAAAAGTGCGATGAAAAGGCAATGCCTGCCAGCGGGGGCGGAGATTGTCGAGGTCGCGGTGGGTGTAGAGCGGATACTCGATGATGTCGAGTTCCCGCCGCTGCGCCGTCATCACATTGACCGAATTGTGCAGCATGGCCTCGCCATAGACGAGGGTCTCCTCGGTCGCCAGCACCGGTGCGCCCGGCAGCCTCTCGCACAGCACCGGCAGGGCTCCGATGTGGTCCAGATGCGCGTGCGTGACGACGATGGCGTCGGCAGAGTCGTAGTGGAGCCGGTCGAGAATCGGCAGCGTGTCGAGCCCATCGTGCTTGGGATGGGTGCCGGCGTCGAGAACGATGCGGGAGCCCCCGATCTCGACGAGGTAGCTGTGCGCACCCACGTCGATGCCCCTGGCAAAACTGTGAAAATTCATGACAAAATCAGGAGGGCCGGGTGATGGGGGCGCGATAATAGTCTCAATTGGATTGGGAAGTCCGGACCTTGCTGCGGGCTTCGGCAAAAAAGACCCGCAGCAGGTGCCTCGATTCCTCGCCGAGCACCCCGTCGGTCACGGCGCACTGATGATTCAGGGTGGGCTGTTGGAGCAGATTGATGAAGCCTCCACCAGCCGCGCCCCCTTTCTCGTCCCGGCAGCCAAAGATGACCCGGCGGATCCGGCAGTGGACGATGGCCCCGGCACACATCGGGCAGGGCTCCTTGGTGACATAGAGATCGCAATCCGTGAGTCGCCAGTCACCGACGAGGCTCTGGGCCTGGGTGAGTCCCAGCATCTCCGCGTGGGCGGTGGCATCCTTGAGCGTTTCCACCTGATTGTGGGAGCGGGCAATGATCCGTCCTTCCCGGACAATTACCGCCCCCACGGGCACTTCTTCCCTGAGGTAGGCCATCTGAGCCTGACGCATTGCCTCTCCCATGAAATATTGGTCGCTGTGAATATCGATCACGAGAGAGGTCTGAGAATGGTCGAGGAGAGAAGGGGCGGCGAAATTCAGGTGGCGCCCGGACTTGGGCGGAAGATAGTGCCCGGTCATGTCAACCTGCAACACGAGAATCATCGCCCCGTCGATGCTGGCTTCCGACTGGAGCCGGGCGGCGGCGGAAATCGCGCGGGCGGAGGCGGCCGGTGGCGACTGGCTCCATCTGGATGTGATGGATGGTCATTTTGTCGACAATATCACCTTCGGCCCCCAGTTTGTCGCCGCTTTGCGCCCTCATACGCGGATGGATCTGGATGTCCACCTGATGATCGAGCGGCCTGACCGGTATTGGCGCCGTTTTTGGGAAGCCGGGGCCGATGGCATCACAGTCCATGTCGAGGCGGACCATGACTGCCACGAGACGCTGGCCGCGATCCGGTCAACCGGACGGCGGGCGGGGCTGGCCATCAGCCCGGATACACCGTTCGAGGCCGTCCTGCCCTATCTGGCTGAGATTGACCTGTTGCTTGTGATGACTGTCAGACCTGGATTCGGCGGACAGGCCTTCATGGGAGCGGAGACCATGCCGAAAGTGGCCGCGGCCCGGCGCCATCGAGAGGATCATGGCCTTGCCTATCACATCGAAGTCGACGGAGGCATCGATGCCGAGACCTGTCATGTGGCGGCCGGCCACGGTGCCAACGTGCTGGTGGCAGGCACGGCGCTTTTCAGGGCTCCCGACATGGCGGATGCCATCCGGTCGATGCGGCAGGTTCAGGAGATCCTGTAAGGGGAAGCAGCCAACGGCTCTCAGCCTTCATCGAGAGGCGTATCTCCGCCGGGGCTGTCGTCGCCGACCTGGAATCCGCGTTCCTCCATCTTGCGCAGCACATCGGACATGTCCTCCACCTGAGCCCAGACATGGTCGGCGATGTATATCGGTGCCCGTTGCTGGATCGCCAGCGCGATACTGTCACTGGGCCGGGCGTCGATCTCGACGATTTTCTTTTGCTCCAACTCGTTGGCGGCCACGATGATCAGGCGTGCGTAATAGACGCTCTCATTAAAATCGTTGATCACCACCCGCTCGACGTGGGCGCCCAAGGCCGTCAGCACATCGGCGAACAAGTCGTGCGTCTGCGGCCGCGGTTTCGGCGTGTGGTGCATGAACATTGTGATCGCCGCGCCCACTGCCTGATCCACGTAGATGACGAACACCTTGAGGGCGTCTCCGAGGAAGACCGCACAGCCGCCGCTCGTGGGGAGCACGGCTTTGACCTCTACTTCGACGACTGACTTTTCCATAAGGGAGGGGCGGCGGGGGGGGGGGAATGCCCGGTCAATGTAGGCCGTTCACGACAAATCCCAAATCCCAATTTCTTCCGCTCAGGCGGCACCGGAATCCGCTTCCTTGGCCATGTCGTTCGCTCCCAAGTGGGCGGCGTGTTCCCGCGAGACGGCGATGTATTTCTCCGCCCAATGCCGGATTCCCTCCTGCTCGGCGTCGGTCAGGGGGCGCACGACGCGGGCGGGCGACCCCATCACCAGTGTTCCAGGCGGCACGATCATGCCCTTGGTCAGCAGGGCGCCGGCTCCAATAATGCTGCGCGAGCCGACTTCGACCCCGTCCATGAGGATGGAGCCCATGCCCACCAATACCTCGTCTCCGACGGTGCAGGCGTGGAGCAGGCAACGATGGCCGCAGGTGACATAGTCGCCGACGACCGTGCCCCGGTCGCTGGCCAGGTGAATGATCGACCCATCCTGGAGGTTCGATCCGCGGCCGATCCGGATCGATTGGATGTCGGCCCGGACCACGCAACCGTACCAAACGCTCGACTCCTCACCGACTTGGACATCGCCGAGAACCACCGCTCCGGGGGCGATAAAGGCGTTCGGGGCGATCCGGGGAGGGATCGGGAGATGGGTGCAAATAGGGCCAAAATTCATGTTAACGAGTATATTGTGAATGAAAATAGGGGCGAAAAAGGCGGTTTTTTTCGAAAAAACTGCAAAATTTCGGCTTTCTTAGGCATTTTCAAGCTCATATAGACTTTACGAAACGCCTCTTCTCACCTAGAAAAAGAACCGATGAACAAGGGAGAACTTGTAGAAGCAGTGCAGAAAGCCCTCGGTAAGGATACGTCCAAGCGCGCCGCTGAAGACGCCGTCAATGCCGTGCTCGAAGCGATCGCCAAAGGTGTGAAGAAGGACGACGTCGTCCAGCTCATCGGATTCGGTACCTTCAAGGTCAAGAAGCGGGCTGCCCGTATGGGTCGCAACCCGAAGACCGGGGAGTCGATGAAGATCAAAGCGTCGAAGACGGTCGGCTTCTCGCCCTCGTCGTCGCTCAAGGGTTCTCTGTGAGTCACCGGTTTTTTTCCGGACTCTGACCGATCCACTTGGATCAGATCCGAAGAAAACCCAGTCCTTAACTACAAATCACAAATAGAAGCGGCGGCCTGAGAAGGCCGCCGTTTTCTTTTTGTCTCGGGCGGATCCACCGACTCCGGTCTGCGCCCCAGGGGGCCTCAATCGAATTGGATTGGCCGCGGAGGCGGCAGACTGATCCGGCGGGCCGGACTTTCCTCCTCCGGATCCATCTCCAGCGGTCTGGCCACCGGAACCGCGACCGGCTCGGCCCGGGGAGTCGCCGGTGAGTCCCCGGCTTCCACCGGCACGGCCCGCGGCATGGCGATGGGATCGCTGTCTGTGCCGGTATCGTCGGGAGATTCTTCCGATTCATCCGCCTTTTCCTCCGCGATGGCCGTAGGAGCCACGATCTGGGCCCGAAGCACCGGTGCCAGACTTTGGTAGGGATCGATGCCCACCACCGTCGGCCCGACGGGCACGATGGGGTCGGAGACGACCATCGGTTGGGCGCGCAGTCCGCCGGTGCCTTCCGTCAGGGTCAGCGAGCGGTCCGGTCCCCGGCTCGGGCCGGTACGGGGAATGGCCCCGGGACCGCCGTGGACTTCGCATACCGCCGTCACTTCTGTGCCTGGCCGGAGATACTCCACATAGGTGCTCCGCACCTGGCGGGTGGAGTCACCGTGTTTCTCGACCCGGTAGCAGGCGTCGGTGGCCAATTGACCCGACACAGCACAGATCTCCACCTTCACCGCATCCTGGGGCGGCGTGAAGGCCTGGGGTTCGAAAGACTTGGCCGCCTCGTTCATCATGGCTGACCAGACCGGGAGCACCGTGTCGCTGCTGAAGGCCCCTGCGAAGATGGTCTTCGGCTGGTCAAAGCCCGCCCACACGGCGCAAGTGACTTCCGAGGTGTAGCCAACGAACCAGTTGTCGGTGAATCCATACTCCGTGCCCGTTTTCCCCGCCGCCGGGAAGTCGCCGAGTCCATAGCGTTCGTAGGCTTTGCTGCCGGTGCCGCTCTTCAGGGCGTCGGTCAGGCAACTGGAGATCTGGAAGGCCGTGTAGGCGTCCACCGCAGCCTCGGGAGCCTCGCGGGGCTCCGGGGCATAGATCTGAGTGCCATCGATGCGTTTGATGCTGGAGATGACGTGGAGCATCTCCGGCCGCTTGCCTTGATTCGGGAAAACGGTGTAGGCCGTGCAGAGTTCCTCCATGGACACTTCGCTCTTGCCCAGCAGCGTGGCATTGAACTTCTGGATGTCACCGAAGAAGCGGATCCCGGCCTTGCCGGCCAGGGCGACCACCTTGTCGAGACCCGCCTTGCTGCCCATCCGCACGGCGGCGGCATTCCGGGAGGTGGCGAGCGCGCGGCGGGCGGTGATCTCCCCCTCGTAGATGCTCTCACTCTCCGTGCCCCACTCCCCGAGGATGCCGGCCTCGCCGCCGATCTGGACCTGCTTGTTGTCCATCGGCGAGTCATCCACCAGCGATCCGGGAAAATGCCCGCCTTCGAATGCCGCCGCGTAAACAAAGGGCGTAAAGGCCGTTCCGGGCGGGCGCCGTGCCTGGCTGGTCCGGTCGAACATGCTGTCGTTGAAATCCCGGCCGCCCACCAGGGCCACGATGCCTCCGGTGCGGTTGTCGATCATCAGGGCCGCCCCCTGGAGATACTGCGGCACCGGCGGAGTCGCTCCTTCCGCGGCCGAAGCGAGGAAATTCTTCTTCACCTCTTTGTAAACGTCGCGGGTCTGGTGCGCGTATCCGGGGTGCTTCTCGACCTGATCGAGCTGGGCGGCCAACGTCTCCTCAGCCGCCTGCTGGACCTGATTGTCAATGGTGGTGTGGATTACGAAGCCGCCCTCGGAGGCCTGCTCGTAGCCGATCAATTCTATGACCTGTTGCCGCACCCGCTCATAGACATACTTGGAGCGACCGAAAGCCGAGGCACGTGGGGCGGTGCGGAGGGGCTCGGCCTGGTAGGCGGCGAGTTGCTCCGCATCGAACATGCCCTCCGCTTCCATGCGGGTGAGCACGTAGTCGCGGGTATTTTTTGCAGCGTCCGGGAAATTGTAGGGAGAGCGGTAGTAGGGGTTGCGGATCACGCCCGCCAGCATGGCGGACTCCGGGATCGTCAGGTCCTTTGCCTCCTTGCCGAAATACCCCTTCGAGGCGGCGGCGATGCCGTAAAAGCCGCTGCCGAAGTAGATGCGGTTCAGATACAGCTCCAGGATCTTCTGTTTGTCGCCGATCTCCCGCTCGATCCGTCGCGCGAGGAAGGCTTCCGTCACTTTGCGGCGCAGGCTTTTCTCCTTCAGATTAAAGGCATTCCGCGCCAACTGCTGCGTGATCGTACTGGCGCCCTGAGTCACCTCCCCGGCTTTGATGTTGAGCCAGATCGCCCGGAGGATGCCCACGTAGTCCACGCCATCGTGGACGAAAAATCGGGCATCTTCCGCCGCCAGCAGCGCCTGCACGAAATTCGGCGAAACTTCATCGATGCTGATCGGCTCGCGGTTCTGCACGAAAATCCGGCCGATTTCCTCACCATGGCGGTCGAGGATCACACTCGCCACCTCGAGATCATCGATCTCGTCCATGTCGAAGGTATCCGCCAATTGCTGGCTCGGCTTCGCATAGAAAAAGATCATGCCCGCCCCGACCATGGCGCCGGCGATGAGCAGAAACAGGAAGACCAGAAACAGGCTCAGCAGCCAGCTCCGCCGCCGGCGGGTCTTGCGACGATGGTTGGGGCTGTCGGCAGAGCGGGACGGCCAGGAGGATTGCGAATGATTTGGCACCGGACGAAAAAGAGATTCAACTATGGGTCTGAACAGGTCGACAGGCAAGCGGCACCCGTGCCTGATGAATTCTGGGAATTTTGGCTAATATGGTCACGCACAAGCAGTCTCTGGAGGATACGGCGCTGAGTCGACGCATCTTTCACGCCATCACGAGCCACCCAGAGCGCTCGATCTCGTTTGCCGACTACATGGAGATCTGTCTCTACGACCCGGAGGCCGGCTACTACGCTCATCCCACCGGTCGACCAATCGGTCGCGAGGGAGACTTTTTCACCAGCGTGTCAGTGGGAGCCACCTACGGATATCTCCTCAGTCTCGCCCTTTTGGAACGCTGGCGCGATGACTTGGGCCGGCCGGATCGGCTCGTGGTGGTCGAGCAGGGTGCCCACGATGGCCGCCTGGCGGGTGATATTCTGGCCGGCTTGGCCGAAAGACGGGCGGCGGGCGTTCCCGGCCCCGGGCAGGTTCGCTACCTCGTCCACGAGCCGGATCCCGGGCGCCGACAGTCCCTCGAAAATGCCAGCCGGCAGTGGTCACATCCCTATCCAGGCGATTTCGTCCTCGAAGTGGTGGGCGATGGGCCGGCGCAGCCATTCGAGAGCGGAGTCTACCTCTGCAACGAATTGCTCGATGCCTTTCCCGTCCACCGCATCCGCTGGCAGTCTGCCCGGTGGGTCGAGTGCCGGGTCGGTCTCGTCGGGGACGGGGTCCTGGGGTGGATCGAGAGCGCCATCGCTGCCGAAAGTGACCTCGCCGAAGCTGTGGCCGTGATCCCGACGGACCGGCTGCCGGATGGCTACACCACCGAGCTGTGCCTCGGCTACGAGCCCTGGGTGGCGCAGGTCGTCCGCTGGTTCCGCCGGGGACTGTGGTGGATCGTGGACTATGGATTCGAGGCGGCCGATTTTTACGATCCCGCCCGCACCGAGGGGACGCTGCGGGGATACCGGGACCACCGGCGGACCGATGATCCCTTTGAGGCGCCGGGAGAGACAGATCTGACCACCGACGTGGACTTCACCCGGCTCGACCGAGCGGCCTGTCGTCATCGACTCAGACGCCGCCAGTTCACCGACCAGCACCATTTCCTCATCGCCGCCGCGGCACCCTGGTTGTTGGAGATCGAATCGGGCGGGGCCGAAAAGCTCGCCGCGGAGCGGCAACGTCTCCGCCAGTTTCAGACGCTCACCCATCCGGGCCTCATGGGGCGCGCCTTCAAGATCGCCGAATACGACCGCCCCGCGGATTGATTTCCAGCCAGTCGCCACTGACATGAAAGCCAAACGATTCCGAGTCATCCCGTTGCTCTGCCTGCTGACCGCCGGTGCGCCCGCCCCGGCTCCCGAGGTGGGGACCTTTTCCATTGTGGCCGTCGATCGCGAGACCGGCGAGATCGGAGTCGCGGTCCAGTCCCGCATCGTCGGCGTCGGGGCCGTGGTGCCGTGGGCCAAAGCCGGAGTGGGCGCCGTCGCCACCCAGGCCTATGCCAATGTCCGGTATGGTCCGGTCGGGCTGCTGATGCTCGAGCTGGGATCGACGCCCGAACAGGCTGTCGCCATGCTGACCCAGGCCGATCCTCTCGCCGACCGACGGCAGGTGGGAATCGTCCGCGCCGATGGCGAAGTCGCGACCCACACAGGTGCCGCCTGCCAGGACTGGGCGGGCGGACGCACCGGCGACGGCTACGCCGTGCAGGGCAACATCCTGGCCGGCCAGGATGTGGTGGATGCCATGGCCGGGGCCTTTGAAAAGACGGAGGGCGAACTCGCCGTGCGGCTGCTCGCGGCTCTGGATGCTGGTCAGGCCGCCGGCGGGGACAAGCGCGGCATGCAGAGCGCGGCCCTGCTCATCGTGCGCGACGGCTGGGGCTACGGCGGGCTCAACGACCGCTATCGCGACATCCGGGTGGACGAACACGAAGACCCCATCGCCGAACTCCGGCGCGTTTACGAAAAACACCGGGCGCTCTTCCCCCCGCCGACGGAGGCGGAAAAGCCGCAACGCGCTGAGGAAAAGTCGTCCCCGCAGTGACCGGGTCGGGTCTCCGATCAGACCCTGTTTGATCGGCGATCAGACCCTGTTGCATCGAAAATCCACCCCCGCGCCCGTCACGGAGCGGCCTTGGTGGTGGCTTCCTGAAAGGCTTTGACCTTGGCCTGGCTTTCGGCGGAAAGTTTGGCGATCGGATAGGGCACGGACGTGCCGTTGGCCAGCACGAGCACGGCATTCTCGCCGTCGACGCGGATCAGAGTGGCCTCGATGGCCTTGCCTTCGGCATTGGTCCAGGTGCCTTTGACGGGCTCCGGACGGGCCATCGCGGCCGGGGCCGGCGGGGCATCGGGTTTGTCGCCGCCCTTGGTGTCCGGTTCGCCGCCGATCTTGGCTCCCTCGTCGATCCACTGTTTGATCAGGTCGATCTGGGTCTGGGCGAGGGCGCCGTTCCGCGGCATCTTGTCGTCCGCGTTGTCGGTGGTGAGCCGCTCCATCAGGATGCTGCGGCCGGAATTGCCGGGATTGATCTGGCCGGAGGATTTGATGTGTTTCTGGATCTCGGCCGGTTCGAGGCTGAGGCTGCCCTTGGCTTCGCCATTGCCGTGGCAGCGGAAGCAGCGGGACTGGAAGATGGGCAGGATTTCCTTTTCAAAATCGACGGCCGGGCTCGACGCGGGCGCGAGGAGACAGGCGAGGACGGCGGGGGCGAGGAGTCGTTTCATGACGTGGGCGGGCGGGTGACGGTGTTGACGATCAGGGCTGAGACTGGCGAAGCGGGGCGGAAAGGTCAAGTCGAAAGGTGACGCGATGGCGTGAGCCGACCGGGGAGGGCTGGGAAATCAAGCCGCCGCGGTGTGGTCGTCGGAGCAGCTGGGACAGACGCCGAAGAACTCGAGCTCGTGGTCGAGATTGGTGAATCCGGACTTGCGGGCGATCTCATCCTCCAGGGCTTCGACGGGGCACTGCATGTCCAGCTCCTCGATGGTGCCGCAGCGGGTGCAGACGATGTAGTCGTCGTGGGTGTGGGGATGGCGGATGGTGTAGTGCGCGGCGCGGTCGCGCAGGCCGAGCCGGCGCAGGATGCCCTGCTCTTCCAGTCTCACCACCATGCGGTAGACGGTGGCGGGGTCGCATTTGCCCTTGAGTGGGGGCGAATCGACGATCTCGGAGGCGGAGAGGGGACGGTGCGTGGCGAGCAACAGGCCGAGCACGGCGTCCAAGGTGTGGGTACGGCGCATCCCGAGGCCGCGACAGCGGGCGATGAGCGACTCCAGATCTTTTTCCGGTCGCGGGGGATGGGAATGGTGGGTTTTGGCCATGGGGTCAGCAGAATGGGCGTTTTGAAGGTAGCACCGCTGCTGACCGGTGGCGATGCCGAATCTGAGCCGTGTCCGCGGTGCCTGTCGGCCGGGTGAGGCGCCGCTTTGTTTGCTGTCATTTCGGCGCAAGGCGCGCTAGACTCCCGCCGTCATGGCCATGAAACCTCCCCAACCCTGGCGCACGCCGAAAGTCTACCTGCTGCCGAACCTGATGACGGCGGGGAATCTCGCCTGCGGCTTCAGCGCGATCTTTTACATTTTCCAAGGGATGAAGGCGGAGACGCCGAGCACGCATTCCTATTATATGGCGATCGCCTTCATTCTGGGCGCGTGCCTGTTCGATGCGCTGGACGGGCGGATCGCCCGGATGCGGGGCCAGGAGTCTATGTTTGGGCGGGAGTTCGATTCGCTGGCCGACATCGTGTCGTTCGGTATGGCTCCGGCTCTGCTGGTGATGGACATCGTGCTGAGCGGCTTCCCGGAGCGGGTGGCGTGGACGATCGCCTTCGTCTATCTGCTGTGCGGGGCGATGCGGCTGGCGCGGTTCAATTGTCTGTCGCAGATGGAGTCGGAAAATGGATCGAAGGACTTCGTCGGCTTTCCCATCCCGGCGGCGGCGGGTCTGATCGCCTCGTTGACGGTGTTCATCCTGTGGTACGAGGGCACGCGCGAGATCGGCCACTGGCGCTATCTGTTGCTGGTGCTGGTGCTGGGCCTGTCCTACCTGATGCTGAGCGAGTTTTCCTACCCGAGCTTCAAGAAAGTGAACTGGCGCACCCGTCGGTCGATGCCCTGGGTCTTCGTCGCGATCCTGGTGCTGGTGTCGGCGGTGAATTTCTGGAAGGTGGTGCCGTTTTTTCTCTTCCTCTCCTATCTGACCTACGGCTTTGTGCGGCCGTGGCTGTCGCGGCAGTGGCGCCGGGAGATCGAGGACGGCGACGACGAATTTGAGCCGGAAATCGTGTCTGGACCGGATGAGGAAAACGAGCGAAGCCAGCGGGGCGGCGGCGACAAGGCCGAATCCGAGTCGGCGGCTTGATTTGCGCCCGGCGGGCCTGATTTTCCGGGGCCCCGGTCAGCGTTTCCGGAATTTCCGCAGCCAGCGGGACAAGCCGCCTTCCTCCTGCGCCACGGGCGGTGCGGCGGGCGTCTCGGGGGCCATCTGGTCGGCACCCTGCTGATACTGGTCCTCGACCGAGGCGTCGCGGAAGATGGAGCCACCGCTGGAGGCGGCGCTGGCCACGCGGGTCGGCTCCAGATCCTTGAGGGCGATCTTCACCTCCTCGGAGGCTTCCTTGATCTCGGCCACGTGTTCGTCGGTGAGGTATTCCTTGAGGAATTCGCCGATCACGGGGGCGGCATTTTTTCCGCCGCCGACGGTCTCGCCGGGGTCGCCTTCGTAAACGACAGCGAAGGAAATGACCGGGTAGTCGGCGGGGGCAAAGCCGGCGAACCAGGCGATGTTCTGCTGGAGGGCGGGCTTCCACTGTCCGGTGCCGGTCTTGCCGGCGACGCTGATCTTGTCATTGCCGGCGGCCCGGCCGGTGCCGCGTCCGGAATTGACGACCTCGTCCATGCCGCGGCGCACGACATCGAGGTAGGCGGGGTCGATGTTGAGCTGGCCGATCTCCTCGCGCGGTACTGACTGGATGACCGCGTTGTTGTAATCCTGAATTTGCAGCACCAGGCGCGGCTTGACGACGGCTTGACCGTTGCCGACGGCGGCCATCATGCGGGCCACTTGCAGGGGGCTGGCTTCCACCTGACCCTGACCGATGCAGATGTTGGCCAGATCGCCGGTGGACATGTTGTATTGGTATTTCTGGCGCCACCAGCGGTTGGTGGGGACGAGCCCCTCGACTTCGGCGCGGATGGGGATGCCGGTTTTTTCGCCCATGCCGAGGCGGCGGGCCATCATCGTCACGGGATCGGCTCCGGCCTGGGTGCCGACCTGGTAAAACCATGTGTTACAGGAGCGGGCAAGCGCCCCGATGACGTTCATCGAGCCTTCCGGGTCCTTGTTCCAGTTGCGCATCACCACATCGCCGATGGACCAACTCGTGGGGCAGGAATACAGGGTGCTTTCGGTGACGATGCGCTCCTCCAGGGCGGCGAGGGCGACCGGTACTTTGAACGTGGAGGCCGGCGGATAGGCGCCGCGAAAGGCGCGTGACAGCAGGGGCTTGGCGGGATCGTTGGCCAGCCGCGAGTAGGCTTCCTGCGTGATGGCGGGGATGAAGTCGTTGGGATTGAACTGGGGGAAGGAGGCCATTGCCAGCACGTCCCCGTTCCGCACGTCCATGATGACGAAGGCGCCGCGTTTCACATGCTTCGCGAGCATGTCCTCGGCGATTTTCTGCATCTCCGCGTCGATGGAGGTGACAATGTTGTTCCCGGGACGCGGTCGGCGTACCATTTCCTCCCGCAGCTTGGTGCCGTCGGCTTCGAACAGCAGATTCACCCGGCCCGGCTCTCCAGTCAGCTGGACTTCGTAGGTCTCCTCGAGTCCCTCGACGCCGATGGCCTCGCCCCAGAGCGGTTCGTTTGGCCGGATCGGTCCCAGTTCGCGCGGCGGCCGTTTGCCGACGTAGCCGAGGACGTGGGACAGCATCTGGCCCTGTGGGTAGTGCCGCAGGTAGACCGGATGCAGCAGCAGCCCGCGCTCCGGCGCCTTGCGGATTTTTTCCACCTCGGCGTCGGTCAGGGCATCGGAAAAGGTCAGCGGCAGCCAGCGGCGGTTGCGGTAGTGGTTCAGCACGACATCCGCGCTCAGATCCCACTTTTTCGCCAGCAGGCGGTTCACGTGGACGATCCGCTCCCCGGCATAGCGGAGGATGGCGGTGTCGTCGGCACCCTGAAGCAGCGGGAAATTGATCGCCGCGTAGTAGGCGACCTTGTTCTGGGCGAGCGGATAGCCTTTGCGATCCAAAATCTGGCCGCGCGGCGCCGGCACGGTGAGGGTGAACGTGCGGGCCTCCGTCTGGGTGATGAACGACGAGCCGATGGCCCCCGAGCCGGTGTTGGCCGCCTCATCGGAGCCCGCAGGGGCGCCTTTGGCGGGTGTGGGCGGGACCTGCTCCAGTTTTCCGATCGAAGACAGCGGATCCTTTTTCGTCGGCGGCACCGGGTCGGGACGCGGCTTCGCCACCTTGTTCAGGTCGAGCTTCGGGGGCTCGACCGCGCCCGTTTCCACTTCCTGAGCCTGAGCCGAGGCGACTGCCCACAAGGCAAAAGCCGACAGCAGCCGCGTCCCGTGGGGGAGGCGGCGGCGCGGACGGTCGGGACTGGGGCTGAATACCGCTGCCATGAATGAAAACGCGCGAAACGAGAGCATTTAACACCACTTTTTGACTCCCGGCACGGAGAAATACGTCACCGCTGCGAGTGAGTTTTCAAGAAATGGGCAATTTCTTCGGCGAGTCGCTGGTTGATCCCCTCGACGCTCGCCAATTGCTCGGGCGTGGCCTGTCGGAGCCGCGCGACCGAGCCAAATCGTTGCAACAGCCGCTGCTTGCGGGCCTGGCTGACGCCGGGGCAATCGTCGAGGAGGCTTTCCTCGACGCGACGCTTCATCAGGAGTTGGTGGTAGCCGTTGGCGAAGCGGTGAGCCTCGTCCCGAATGCGTTGGAGCAGTCGCAGGGCTCCCGTCTCATGGGGCAAAGCCAGCGGTTCGCTCTCACCGGGGCGGAAAATCTCCTCTCGTTGCTTGGCGAGGCCGATGATCGGCAGGTCGTGCAGGCCGAGGCGCTGCAGTTCCTTCACCGCAGAGCTGAGCTGGCCCTTTCCACCGTCCACGATCACCAGATCGGGCAATCGCACATAGGGCCGCCGCCGGGTCGGGCCGCTGCGGTCGTCTTCCGACTCCCAATCGCGCTCCATCCGGCGCAGGGCCTCCAGCGGGGCCTCCTGCGTACTGTCGGCCGCCTCGTCGCCGGCCCGCTCGCGGGCTTCGAGGAGGATGCGCGAGTAGCGCCGTCGCACCACCTCGGCCATGCTGGCGAAGTCATCCTGCCCCGTCACAGTCTTGATGCGATAGCGCCGGTAGTTGGCATTGTCCGGCAGGCCGTTCCGGAACCGGACCATTGAGGCGACGATGTGGTTCGAGGAAATGTTGGAAATGTCGAAGCACTCCATCACCCGGGGCAGCGACGGCAGGCCGAGGATCTCGCCCAGCTCCGCGACATCGGCTTCGGGATCGATCGCCTTGCCCGGCACGCCCCGCCGGCGGAACTGGCGCGTGGGTTTCAGGGTTTTCCGCAGATTTTCGATCATGTCGCGGAGTTCTGCGGCCCGCTCGAAGTCCAGCGCCGCGGCTGCCTCGTGCATTTCCGCCTCGATGGAGCGCAGCAGGTCCTTCGAGTGGCCCTGGAGGAAGTCGCAGGCTTGCTCGACTTTGGCCAGGTAGGCGTCGCGCGTGATCTTGCCGATGCAGGGCGCCGCGCAGTTGCGGATGATGTCATTCGAGCAATGGCGATAGTCCGTTTCTCCAGGATTCAGCGGGCGGCAGTTGCGCAGGCCGAATTCCTTGTTCATCCACGAGATCGTCCGCCGCAGGGCGCCGGAGTGGGCGAAGGGGCCGAAATACCGCGCGCCGTCCTCCTTGCGCAACCGGGAGAGCTGGAAGCGCGGCCACGGCTCGCCGGGGTGGATTTTCACCAGCAGGAAGCGCTTGTCGTCGCGGAAACTGACATTGTACTTCGGCCGGTATTCCTTGATCAACTTGCCTTCGAGCAACAGGGATTCCGGCTCGTTGCGGACCGTGTGGTATTCGAAATCCCAGATGCTCTCGATGAGTGCCCGCGTCTTGTGATCGGCCGTGCGGCTGCGGGAGGGCATGAAATAGGACGACAACCGCTTGCGCAGGTCCCGCGCCTTGCCCACATAGATCACCGAGCCGAGCCGGTCCTTGTGCAGATACACCCCAGGCTGGTGGGGCACATCACGCAACTTGGCCTGGAGATCGGGCTTGGCGGGACTGGGCATGGAGGAAACGGTGGACGGCGAGAGGGAACATTGCACGAAAACACCGGAACAGGGAAACTGTCGAAATGGGCGAGGGTGTTTTGATGGATGGCGATCCGATGCAACAGGGTACGATCGGCGATCGAACAGGGTCTCATCGGAAAGCCGGCGCCGCGCTTTCGGCGCAGAGTGCGCGATTGCGACCGAAAATAGGCTGGTGCCGGCCGGGGAAACTTCGAAAAATGGGCCCATGACCGATTCCTTCCCCCAGCCGACTTCCCGCCGTCGATTTCTCGCCACTTCGTCGGCGGCGATGGCTTCGCTGAGTCTCTCCCGCCTGCGCGCCGTCGATGGCACGGGTGAGACGGAGCATTTCCGCTACCGTCTGGCGCCGCCGGACGGCCCCTACATTGATTCGCAGCGCGGGCACAAGGCCTTCGGCTTCACGCCGGAAAAGATTCTCTACTCCGAGGACAATGCGAAATCCTGGGCGCGCCAGACGCCTTTCCCGGATGCGGCGAATGTGCTGTGGAGCACGTTTTTGAAAAACGGGAACATCCTGTTCGCCACGCGGGCCAATCTGTATCTCAGCACGGACAATCTGGCCACCTGGCGGGAGATCACGGTGAAACGGCCGGATGGGAGCGACTACAAGCCCCACACGCCGGTCGATCCCGCGGCGCCGGGCTGGTATTTCCACTCGCTGGACGGCATCCACACGTGGGAGGTCGATGGAAAGGAGATCCTGGTGTGGGGTAACTACTGCAATGTGCTCGGCGGGGCGGTGCCGGTGAACATCTACTACTCGGTTGACGGCGGGGAGACGGTGAAGCTGGCTTATGGATTCGGGCAGAACCCGAAATTCCAGCAAAAGGGGGCGACGCCCGATCAATTCATCGGCGAGCCCGGCAATCCCGTGATCGCCCGGCACATTCACTGCGTCATGTATCATCCGGCAGAGCGGGCCTTCTACGCCTGCACCGGCGACATCAATCGCGGGCACGGCAATGAATGCCACTGGCTGCGCGGCACCTATGACTGGGCGGCGGACGCGTGGGACTGGCAGGTGCTGATCTCGGTGAACTCGAATTCGCGATTCAAGTCGGGCGGCATCGCCTTTGTCGATGGCCTGCTCCACTGGGCCGCCGATGCGAACGGCCCCAAGCTGCCGAACCAAAAGCACGACCGGGGCATTTTCCGCTGCGCGCCGGGGGATTTCACCGACCGGTCGAAGCACACGCGATTGTTCGACGCGCAGTTCGAGATGGCGAACATGATCGTCGAGGACGGGGTGATGATCGCGTCGCACTGTGCGCCGGCCTCGATCTTCAAGACAGGATTCGCCTACTCGCCGGATCTGGGCAAGACGTGGCGGGAGTATGACCTGGCGGAGTTCGGCCCGCGGTCTCCGGTGCGCTTCCATTCGAAGAATGCCGAGGGCTGGATCCGCGTCGATCTGCGGACCGGCTGGATCTCGCGGGCCGAAGTGCTTTTCATCCAGCCGAAGGCATGACTGCATGAGCCAAGCCGAAAAATGATTCTTTTCACGACATGAAACTGACTGCCTTCTTTGCTTTCCTCCTGCTTTCCCTGGGCGCGGCATCCGCCGACGTTGTGACCCGGCCCAACATCATCCTGCTGATGGGTGACGACCACGGCTGGGAGGAGACGGGCTACAACGGACACCCGCACGTCAAGACTCCGGTGCTGGACGACATGGCGGCGACGGGTCTGCGGCTGGACCGGTTCTACGCGGCGCATCCATCCTGCTCGCCGACGCGGGGCAGCGTGCTGACCGGCCGGCATCCGAATCGCTACGGGACCTTCGCGCCGGGCTGGTCGCTGCGGCCGGAGGAGATCACGATCGCGAAGCTGCTGCGCGACAGCGGCTATGTCTGCGGTCATTTCGGCAAATGGCACGTCGGCGCGGTGAAGGCGGGGTCGCCGGTGAATCCGGGTGCGATGGGATTCGACACCTGGGTGTCGCACGACAATTTCTTCGAGATGAACCCGCACCTGTCGCGCGATGGAGGTGCCCCGGAGCGGTACGAGGGGGAAAGCTCGGCGGTGATCGTCGAGGAGGCGCGGAAATTCATCGAACGATCGAAGACGGACGGGAAGCCCTTCTTTGCGATCGTGTGGTTCGGCTCTCCGCACGAGCCCTACAGTGGCCTACCCGAGGATCTGGCTCTCTACGACGACCTGCCGGCGAAATACGCGAAGAAGAAGGTGCGCCTGACCTCGAACGAGACAGGGCTGCCGGTGGAGCGGCTGCAGGGCGAGGTGCTGCGGGAGCGTTTCGCCGAGATCACGGCGATGGACCGGGCGATCGGGACGCTGCGTGATCATCTGAAGAAGTCCGGCCTGAAGGACAATACGCTGGTTTGGTACTGCGGAGACAACGGCACCGATGGCACGGGGCAGGTCGATCCGCCGTTCCGCGGAGCGAAAGGCGGGATGTATGAGGGCGGCATCCGCGTGCCGGGGCTGATCGAGTGGCCCGCGCGCATCCCTGAGCCGAAGGTGAGCGCGGTGAATGCGGTGACGAGCGACATCCTCCCGACGCTGTGCGGTGTCGCGCGCGTGCCGCTGCCGGACCGGCCGCTGGATGGGATCAACCTGGCACCGGTGTTCGACGGGTACCTGACGAATCGGCCCGAGCCGATTTTTTTCTGGAGCTTCGTGACCCGGCGGGCGCCGGGTGAACAGCCGGAGCCGTGGATCGATCCGGCCCTGCAAGCCGGCACCACGCCGCTGGTGAAGCTGAGCGGCGGCAAGGCGACGCGGGATTTCACGAATTTCCGGCACCCGCGGATCGAGGAGGCGGACTACGCCGGGGCACGGGTGATGCTGGATGGCTCCCACAAACTGGTGATCCACGAGAAGAAGGGTGGCGAGGCGAAGAGGGAACTGTTCGACCTGTCGACCGACCCGCTGGAGAAATCGGACCTTTCGGAAACCGATGCCGAACGGGCTGCGGCGATGGCGGCTCGGCTGCGGGAATGGCAGGCCGGCGTGCTGAAGAGCCTGACGGGGGCGGATTACGGCGCCAAGAAGTGAGGCGGCCGACCGGGAGCGGGCGGAAGAGCCGGCTTGCCGTCGCGGGTCGAAACCGCTAGGCTTGGCGTCATGAAAATCCCTAGTCTGTCCCTGTTCCTTATCGCTCTCGCGGCTCTGTCGGCATCGGCGAGAGACTTCCGCGACTTCACCAATCTGGAGGGCAAAACCATCCATGCCGAACTGCTCGATCTGCGGGGCGAGCAGGTGCGCATCCGGATGCAGAATGGCCGGGTGTTCGATGTGCCGGTGGCTTCGCTCTCCGAGGCGGATCGGGCCTACCTCAAGGAGTGGGATGCCAAACGGCGCGGTGCCGAAGAGGAGCTGTATTACAGCGAGACGATTTTTGCGGACGACTTTTCTGGCGAGGGCTTCGGCGAGCGCTGGGGGCATTACAAGAGCCAGAGTGTGATCCAGGATGGCGTGCTGATCGGCAAGACGATCGACATCAAGGACCACGCCGGAGTGGATTCGATCCGGTTCGAGGGGCGGCAGGACATGGAGGTGTCGGTGAAGTTCAAGTTCGCCGGTCCCGAGGCGGAGCGGTTCAATGTCTGGTTCGACGACAAGGACTACAAGGGCTCCCACGCCGGACACATTGCCAGCATCACGATCACGCCCACCGGTGGAAACATCACCGAGGCCAAGACGGGGAACATGGAAAATGCCATCTACGAAAAGAAAAATGCCCCCGGCGGGCTCGACGAGGAGACCAAGAAGCTGCTCGAGTCGAAGACGGCGAAGTTTGACCTCGAACTCGACCGGGACGAGTGGCACACGCTGCTGATCCGGACCAAGGGACCGGTGATTACGGTGCTGGTCGATGGGAAGGAAGCCGGCGAACTCGAGTCGGAAGGCAACGCGCACCCGACAAAATCGCTGGTGAGTCTGACGACGACGATCAACGACGTGCACTACGACGATTTTTCGGTGAAGGCGGCGCCTCCCGGAAAAGCCGAGCCGTCGGCGGAGTGAGAACCGGTCCGGCTCACGCAGGCCCGCCGGTGACGACCGGGCTGGGTCACCCGACCTTAGGTGTATGTTACCTTTCCAGTCAGTTGCGGCGGTTTTCGTGCGGGTCGCGTGCCTTTTCCTGGCGTTTCCGGCGGCGGGTGCCGAGGTGTCGCGGCCCGCTCGCGTGCCCTGGACCACCTCGCGGCTGCAGGGCTCGCCTGACCCGGGCAAGCGCTGCGCCAGCGAACTGGTGTTTCCGGGCATCGAGTTGAATCAGGGGCTTGAATTGGTCTCGTGGGGCGGCCGATTTCATGTGGTCGAGCGGGGTGGCCGGGTCTGGTCCTTTCCCGAGCAGCCGGCCGGGGAGCGGGTCGTGCCGGACCTGACGATCGATCTGAAGGCGCTGCATCCCGGCATGACCAATGCCTATGGTCTGGCCTTTCACCCGAAGTGCGCGGAAAACGGGGAGGTTTTTCTGGCTTATACCGTCGGGAATGACGTGGAGGATGGCACCCGGGTGTCGCGGTTCCGTCTGTCCGGTGTCGAGCCGCCGCGGCTCGATCCGGCCAGCGAGGAAGTGATCGTCACCTGGTGGGCCGGCGGTCACAACGGAGCGGCGCTGCAGTTCGGTCCCGACGGTTTTTTGTACATCTCGACCGGAGACGGCACCGCTCCCTCGCCCCCGGATGGCAAGGACACGGGCCAGGACAACAGCGATCTCCTGTCCGCCATTCTGAGAATCGACATCGATGCGAAGGAGCCGGGACGGGCCTACCGGGTGCCCGTGGACAATCCCTTCGTCGGTCGCGAGGGCGTGCGGCCGGAAATCTGGAGTTTCGGCTTCCGCAATCCGTGGAAGATGAGTTTCGACGAACGCGGCGGCCTGTGGGTTGGCGATGTGGGTTGGGAACTGTGGGAAATGATCCACCTCGCCGGGAAGGGCACCAACCATGGATGGAGCGCGATGGAGGCGGCCCAGCCGATCAAGCCCGAGTCGGCGAGCGATCTGGCGCCGATCCTCCCGCCGGTCGCGGCGCATCCCCACAGCGAGGCGGCGTCGATCACCGGTGGCTTTGTCTATCGCGGCAGCAGCCTCCCGGAACTGCGCGGTGCCTATGTCTACGGAGACTATGAGACGGGACGGATCTGGGCGCTGTGGCACGATGGCGGCAGGATGATCCGCCATGAGGAGATCGCGGACACGCCGCACAAGATCGCGACCTTCGGTCTCGGCAGCGATGGGGAGATCTACTACTTGCACTATGGCAGTCCGGCGACGATGCACCGTCTGGTCCCGAATCCGAAAGCCGGCAAGACCTCGGACTTCCCGATGCTGCTCAGCGAGACCGGGCTGTTCCGCGACACGGCGGCCCGGCTGCCTGCGGACGGGGTGTATGAATATGCGGTGATCGAGCCAATGTGGCAGGATGGGGCCGAGGCGACCCGCCACATTGCCCTGCCCGCGGACAGCTCGGTGGACACGGAGATCACGATCCGGCCCAGCGGCAATCGTCAGTCGCGGGTGGTGTGGCCGGCTGGAGCCGTGCTGGCCAAGACGATCCGTCTCGGTGAGCGGCCCGTGGAGACCCAGGTCATGCTGTATGATGGCGAGACGTGGAATGGCTATGCCTACCGATGGAACGAAGCCGGAACCGACGCCGCACTGGCCGATGCGGCCGGCGAGGATGTCGAGGTGGGTGACCAGGCGCGGTGGAAAGGGGGGCCGGTTTATCGCATCGGCAGCCGGGCGGACTGTCTGCGGTGCCATACCCAATGGAATGAGTTTGTCGCCGGATTTCAGCCGATGCAACTGGCTGGCTTTGCCGGTCATCCGGGCCTTTCGGCGAGAGAGGTGGCGGTTGGACTGGGATTGACCGATGGCGAGTACTTCGAGCGCGACCCGGTCGGCCGTTTGGTCGCGAGCCGGAGCGGAGGCGGATCGCTGGAGGCGCGGGCGCGATCCTGGCTGCATGCCAACTGCGCCCACTGCCATCGGCGCCATGGCGGCGGCAGCGCGCCACTGGAAGTGAATTTCGATCGCGCGCTCTCCGAGGCTGCACTGCTGTGGCAGCGGCCCACGCGTGGCGATTTCGGCATCGCCGATGCCCGTGCCATCGTTCCGGGCGAGCCGTGGCGGTCCGTGCTCAACTATCGTGTGTCCGCGATCGGCAGCGGTCACATGCCGCCCCTCGGAACTCGGGAAGTCGACGAAGCCGGCGTCCGCTTGTTGTGGGACTGGGTCGCGAGCCTGCCCCGCGAGGCGCCGGTCGAGGGGGCGGCGGTCGCCGACTACGATACGGGACTGCTGGGCGACACGGCATCGGCCATGCGGCTCGCCCATGCCGTTGCCGTCGGGCAGGGCGAGCCCAAGGCACGTGAAGAGTCGATCCAGGCTGGCTTGGCGGCGGAGCGGCCCGAGGTCCGGGCTTTGTTCGAACGATTCCGGCCTGCGGGAGAGCGACCCCGGCCGCATCGGCACCAAGCCGGGTCGATCTTGAAGCTCACGGGCGATCCGGGGCGGGGAGCGGCGTTGCTTTCTCCGACTGGGAAGCTTGCCGCCTGCCTGGCCTGTCATCGGGTCGGCGATGTCGGGCGCGATTTCGGACCGGATCTCACGACCGTGGGAACGCGACTGGATCATCCGCAACTGCTGGAGAGCCTGCTGGAGCCGTCCCGGGTGTTGGCAGAGGGCTTCCAGCTTTGGACGGTCGAAACCCGGTCCGGTGAGAGTCACTCGGGTTTTCTGGCCGGGCGGGATGGCGGTGCGGTCGCCCTGCGGATCGATCCCGAGATCACCCGGCGCTGGGAGGCGGCGGAGGTGAGGCGGGCCTATCCGCTGCCGACATCGCCGATGCCGGCGGGGCTGGTGGATTTCCTGACCGAAGCCGAGGTGGCCGATGTACTGGCCTGGCTGGGCAGCCTGAAGGGTCGCTGACTTTTTCTGGTCAGGGTTGGAAATTACGGTGCTGCGAATTGCCGCCGGCCTCGAGGAACGCGAGGAGATCGAGGATCTGCGCGGCATTCAGCGAATTGAGCAGACCCGCAGGCATGGGGGAGGCGGTGGACTCCTCCCGCTTGGCAATCTGCGACAGGCCGATGCCGATGGTGTCCGGGGAGAGCGGGTTCGGCTTCAGAAGGATACGCTCGTCGTCGGCGCTCTCGATGGTGCCGGTCACAGTGGTCCCGTCCGTCCGGGTGACGGTGACAATGCGGTACTTTTCCTCCACCACCTTGGCCGGGTCGAGGATGTGCTCGAGCAGGTCGCGCCGGCCAAAACGGGCGGCAACCTGGACGAGATCGGGACCGTGAATGCCTGCCGGAACCGCCGGATCCGGGCTGACCCGATGGCAGGCCGCACATCCCGCGGCGATGGTCGCGGCTTTGCCATTTTGGAAAGAGCGACCGCGGCCCACTTCGTCGAGGCGGGGGGTGAGATCCGCCAATTTCCAGGCTTTGACCACGGGTCCTTGCGGCAGGGTCGCCGCCGCTGCCGGTGACTTGGGCAGGACATCGTCGAGGGCGAGGGTGAGTTCGGGCGTCAGGAGTGCGAGATGCTCCGTTCGCAAATCCTGGATGGCTTTGGTGAAATTCCGGCCGCCGTCCGGGTGGCGGGAGGCACGATCCAGCGCCACAAAGACCTCGCGGTGGAAGTCGGCCGTCCATCCCGCCTTGAGATAGCGGAGCTGCATCGGGTAGAAGACGAGGTCCTCCGGCGTCTCCGCATTCCTCAGCAGAGTCACGGTACGGGCGAGGACTGCGGTGGACCCGAGGCGGATGAGCAAAGGGCAGAGTTCGCGGTTCAGGCGGTGATCTTCGGCCGGATAAGCGGGCTCGAGCAGGGCGATCAGTCCATTGCGATGCGCCGGAGGCGGATCGCCGAAGCGGGCCAGGGCCACTCCCACGACTCGGAGCAGGGCAAGTCGGTGGTCAGTATCCAGACGTGCCCAATCAAATGAACCCAGACGCTGAAAAACCCGCTCGGCCGTTGCGGAATCGCTTGTCCGCGCCAGCGCCAGACAGCCCAGCAGGGCTGACCAGCCATCGGGAGCCGACAGGAGCCGCTCCTGCCACAGGGAACCCGGCAATTTTTCGAGGGCGACGCGCGCGGCGTGCCGGATGAACCGATCGCTGCTTTCGAGCTGGGGCAGGATGATGTCCAAGGCAGCCTTTTGATCCTTCTCGGGAATGCCCCGGTGCAGGCTTTCAAGACGGTGGCGCAGGGTGCGGTTTTCGTTGGAGGCAGACTTCGCGACTGCTTTTTCCACCGGGCTGTCGTAGGTGATCCGGTAGAGTCCGCTCTGGGTGCCCCGTCCTCCGGTGATGAACCAGAGGGCACCGTCCGGGCCGATGCAGCCGTCGGTCACATTCAAGGGGCGACCGGAGACGAAGGGCTCGATCTCTCCGGTGTAGCTGGCCCCGGCGGCTTCGAGATGGATGGCAAGGATGCGTCCGTAGGCCCAGTCGCAGATTAAGAGGGCCTCCTCGTAGCGCGGGGGCATTTTTGCCCCATGGCCGAAGAACACCGCGGTGGGCGAGCCCAGCCCGATGTCCACCACGCTGGGCAGGGTATCCACATGCCAGTCCGGTTGACGGCCGGTGCCGCGGCGCCAGCCGAAATCGGATGCCGAAACGAGGTGAACCACCCGGTTTGGCATGTACCAGGGTGCGCGGATGTCCCACTCCATGTCCGCGTCGAAGGTGAACAACTCGCCGTTGCGATTGAAGGCGATGTCGACCGGATTGCGCAGGCCGCCGGCGATGAGTTCGGCGGGACCGCCATCAGGAGGCAGTCGCAGAATGTGGCCAGCCGGAGCCGTCACGTTGCCATCGAACATGCCGGGATCCCAGGGATTCGGGAGGACCTGATCCTCGGCATAGTGGCTCAGGGGCGAGGTCGAGGCGAGTCCGGGAGGAAGGATCACGTTGTTGCCAAAGGCGATCCACAGGTGGCCGTCCGGTCCGAGCTTGAGGTGGTTGCGTCCGTGCCCCACGCCGCCTTCGGTGCGCAGGATCTCCTCCTTCTCCTCATAGGTCCCGTCGCCATCGCCATCCCGCAGCCGGTAGAGCGCCTTGCTGTTGTTGGCGTGGGCGTAGAGAACGCCGTGGGTATGGAGCAGTCCACGGCATTCGAGCAGGGTATCGTCGATGGTTTCCATCTTCCCGTCTGAACTCAGTCTCAGAAGTCCCTTTTTCTCACGAGCCAGGACGATCCGGCCCTCCGGGTCGAAACTCATCGCCACCCAGGAATCCTCGTCGGCTCCAGCGGAGCGGATCAGTTCGGCCCGGAAACCCGGAGGCAGCGAAAAGGCCGCCGGGTCCGTGGCGGTGCTTTGTTTGTCACGTTGGGCCAGTTTCCAACTGTTGTAGGCATCGACCGTGCGGGCGGGGTCGAAAGGATTGGTGGCCGGGTCCGCTCCGATGGGGGCGCGGTGTGGCGCGACTCCTTCGGGAACCTTCCAGCCGGCGCCCGTCGCGAGCCAGGCCCGGACGGCGAGGTCGCCCCGCAGTTCGAGCAGCGCGGCGGCGCGGACTGGCTGGCCGTCCGCGGCGCGCAGGGAGAGGTGGTTGACCCCGGGCCGTAGTCGCGTGGTGAGATCGAGGCTCGCCGCCTGCTCGGGAGACGTGGCCTTTCCGGCCGGTTGATCGTTCACCCACACGGCGACTTCGCGGTCCGCGATCACCCAGAGCACGGCCATCACCAGAGGGGTGGTATCTAGGTCGAAGGTTGTTTCGTAGCGCGGTGCTCCCGCGAGCCATTCCGGTTGTGGGCGGTCGTCCCCGAGTTGGCCTTGGGTGGGCTGGGTGAAAGGTCCCAGAAAGCCGGCGAGCAGCAGGAATGTGGTCAAACCGCGAATCCAGAGTGCCCGCTCCGAGCGCTTATGAAACCCAAAGCCGACGGAAGCCTTGGGCCGGGGGAGAGGGGAAACGAGCCGTGATCGCATGGTTTCCAGTAAACTCCCCGCCCAGATCGACAACAGGCGCGATGCCGCTGGCGGCGCCTGATGTGGCACGCCCTGCTGGATTCGAACCAGCGACCGACGGATTAGAAATCCGTTGCTCTATCCAACTGAGCTAAGGGCGCGGCTGGCGCCGTTGGCTGGGAGGATAGTCCACCCGATTTCCTCCGGCCGCAACCGGCATTCGCCCGATTGACTGCTTGCGCGGGGCGGGGATTGGCGGTTTCATCCCGGCTTTCCCCTCTCAGATCGGTCGGTCGATCCCTGCCTTGAACGCCATTCGCCGCCAGTTCTTCTTCTCCTACGGGGCGGTCGGCAGTGTCGCCCCGCTCATGTCGATCTTTCTCTGGAAGGAGGCTGGCTTCGGCTTCTGGCAGATCGGGCTCGCGACCGCTCTGGCAAACGTGCCCATGCTCCTCTCGCCGGCGCTCATCACCCTGCTGGCGGACCGGCAGGTGGACAGCCGCCGCATCCTCGCGGTCGCGTTCCTGATCAGTGGCTCGGTCATGCTGCTGATGCACGAGATTCCGGTGCTCTGGGTGCGGCTGTGCCTGTTTCTGTTCCATGGCCTGGCCTTCGTCGCCATGCTGCCGCTGCAGGACGGCTTTTTCTTCAGCTACGCCGAGGCACGGCGTCGGGCGGGAGACCCGGTGGGGCCCTACCCGACGGTGCGGGTGTGGGGGACGATCGGCTACATCGTCCCGAGCATCATCCTCTACTTTCTGCTGCGGAATGACGGCCCCATCGGGCGGTCGCTGCTCTGCGGTTTCGGGTTCGGCATGGCGAGTCTCATCAATACCTTCACGCTCCCAGAGGTGCGGAGTCCGGTGGTGCTGCCTGCCGCCGAGGGCGCCAGCGGTGAGACCCCGCGGCGCCTGCCGACGGCGGAGGCCTTTCGCCGGCTCTTCTCGCCGGAGGCCCGGTATCTCTGCCTGGGGCTGGCGCTGGCCTACATGGCATCGGTCTCCTACGGGGTCTTCATTGCGGTGTATTACGGGAAAATCGTCGGCATCCCGAGCGAGTTTATCGCCTTGGTGATCAATCTCGGTGTCCTCATCGAGGTGTTTTTCACCATCGGCATGCCCCGGCTGCAAAGTGTCCTCCGGCTGAAAGGCATCATGGTCGTGGGCATCTGCGGCATGAGCCTGCGCATGCTGCTGCTGGCCCTCTACCCGTCGGTCTGGACGGCGGTGCTCACCCAGATCGTCCATGGCATGGAGGTGCTGGCCCTGTTCATCGCCCCGGTGATGTTCCTGGACCGCCTCGCCGGCGATCAGTTCCGCAATTCCATCCAGGGAGTGTTCACCATGACGGTGGGCGGGATCTCGCGGATCTCCGGCGCCATCATCGCCGGGCTCATCGCCTCCCACAGCCTGCCGGGACTGCTGGGCGTCTCCGCCGGGCTCGGACTGCTGGCGCTCATCGTGATCGTCTTTTTGTTCAAACGCATCCCGCCCGGTCAGGAGTCCGGGGACTCGCCGCCGCCACCACGCCCGGACCCGGTGTCGCCTTGAGTTCGCGTCATCCGACGGCACAGTCCGGACGGACCTCCGCCGGTTGTCATCGCCTACCTGACAAAGACCCCATGAATGACCCTCTCGAAATCGAGCGCGCCGAAGCCTGGATCGGCGATGCCGTGCTCGCCCTCGCCGCCCGCGAGTGGATCCTGCGCCAGCACGACCGCACCGACGGCGCCATGCTGGCCCGGCTCACGTCGAACCAATTCCTCTCTTCCTGGGGAAATCCGACTGCAGTCGAGGCCCGGCTGGGCCGCCTTTACCGATCCGAAGGCCTTGCCGCGGCCATGGAGTTTGTGGAGCGCGAGATGATCCCGCTGTTCCTCAAGCAAGAGCGCAACCGCACCGGCCGCTGAGTCCGCGTCACGGCTGGATCGTCAGGCCGGAGCGGCCCCGCTCTCAAAAGCAGCGAGCCCTTCCCGCGTGATCTGGTAGCGCGCCCCGCAGCGCGGGCACGAAGCCGTCGCGGTCCCATCCTCCTGGAACACGTCGTCCCGCACGGCCGGTGACAGCGAGGCGATGATCGGATAGATCCGCCCGATGTGGCAACCGCAGTGGTAGCGGAAAAAACGCCGCTCCAGCAGGCTCAGTTCCTCGTCCTGATCCAGTCGGCGGATCAGGTCGTCGTCCAGAGTGAGGAACCACGGCATGTCGCAGTCCGGTTGCGCCGTCACCATCACAAAGTCCTCCGGACCATGGCGGAAATACCGCGCCGGGCGCTGTTCGCTCTGCCGATAGTAGGTCTCCACGGCCGAAAACACATCGAGTTCCTCGAATTCCACCGTGCTCTGACGCACTGGCTGGCGATCACAGGTCGTTTGGGAGAAAAACAGGTTCCTTTCCGGTTTCCGGACATTCTCCGCGAAGATCCGGCCGACCACGTTCTGGCCGGGATTGCCGCCGGTGACGAACAAGTTCAGCACCGGATCGGCCAGGTTCAGCGTCCAGGCCGTCGATTCCTGCCGAGGCCGGGAGGCGAGGTGGAGCGCCAGCGCCGCCAGCGCGTCCTTGAGCATCCCATCCCAGCCCGGCTCCAGACGGATCTCGTGCTGCATGAGATGGAGGTAGTGATCCGTGTAGAGTTCGCCGAAGTCGCCCCGCACCACCAGAGCGTTGCGGTTCCTGACAAAATAACAGCGCAACTCCATCGGCTCGTTTTCAGAGACCTTCTCGGGATCGTTCAGCATGGCGGGAGCAGGTGACGGTAAAGCGGGTTTCAGCGTGAGTGGCGATCTCCCGCACCAAATGGGCCGTCGGGCGGGCGGTCGGATGCTGGCGATGGCAGGAGGGGCGCCGTTGTCGGACGGTCCACCACTCCTCATTGTCGCCCACCGGCCCGGAAAGCAACCGCAAAGAAAAAAGCCGAAATCCACCCGGGGCGAAAATGAAGGGTTGCCAAATTTTTTCAAAAAAGCTACAATTCGCACTCGTAATTCGCAAAAGTGAAAATTATTCGACACAGGCCGGCCATGGCGTTCCGATTTCAAGCGGGATGGTTGGTCGTGGCGGCGTTGGTCGCCACCACCTTGGGTCTCCAGGCATCGGAAACGCGGCTGCTGGATCTGCAGGGTGACATCGGCGTGCCGGCGGACAGCGCCCTTGCCATGTTTCTGATCGGCCTGGCTGTCGGGGTGCCCGCGGGCATCGTGTTGTTTTTTGGCTATTTGATGATGCGGGAACGGGCCGAGACCGAGCAGGATCGGGAGCTGGATTCCCTGCTCAACGCCGCTTCCGACCGCGAGCCCGGCGCCGGAGCCTGGGGCCAGCACGATCATCGGCGACAATCCCCCTTTGAGCGCGAAGGCACTGCCGATGAGCAGCTCGATCCCTGGGAGCGTCCCTCCGACTGGTGGCGGCACGCTGGCGATGATGCCTGAGGGGCGCGAAAGCCACCGTATGACCCGCCAGCTATTTGCGTTTCGGGTGGAGAGTGTTTAGTTCCCGCCCGCCTGCACCGCCCAGACCGCCCGCGCGTGGCCGAATGAGCTGTCGCCTGCCGGATCGGCCGAGATCCACCAAGGCCGGGCAAACCGGAACGCCTCTCCACCCCGGAAGCCACCCACCCCTCTCTATCATTTTCAGCAATTCATCTGTTTTCCTTCCATCCCCACCCAAAGCCATGTCCAAACTCAGCGTCGAGGAAATCAAAGCCCAGAGCCGCGGCCTGCGCGGTCGCATCGTCGAGACCATCGAGTCCGGCGCCACCCATTTCGAGGAGGAGGAGTATCAGCTCATGAAGTTCCACGGCTCCTACCAGCAGGACGACCGTGACCTGCGCCCCGAGCGTCGCAAACAGGGCCTCGACAAGGCGTGGTCCTTCATGATCCGCAGCAAGATGCCCGGTGGCCGCCTCACCGCCGAACAATACATCGTCCACGACGACCTGGCCGAGAAGCTGGGCAACCGCAACATGCGTCTCACCACCCGGCAGGGCATCCAGTTGCACGGCATCCTCATCGGCGGCCTCAAGGAAGTCATTGCCAGTGTCGTCAGCACCGGCCTCACCACCTGGGGTGCCTGCGGCGACGTGGTCCGCAACACCATGGGACCCGCCTCGCCCATCGACGATGTCGCCCACCGCGACGCCCAGCGCCTGACCGAGGAAATCACCGTCATCTTCCTCGCCAAAGCCACCTCCTACGCCGAGATCTGGCTCGACGGGGAAAAGCTCGACCTGAACCAGACCCAGGACGCCCCCGACGAGATCTACGGCACCGAGTACCTGCCCCGGAAATTCAAGATCGGCATCTCCATTCCGCCCCGCAATGATGTCGACATCTTCAGCCAGGACATCGGCATGGCTCCCGTCGTCGTCGATGGCGTCGTGACCGGCTACAACCTCTGGGTCGGAGGCGGGTTCGGTATGACTCACGGCATGGAAAATACCCGGCCCGTCCTCGCCAAGCCCCTCGGCTTTGTCGCCCGCCCGCATGTCGTCTCAGCGGTCAAAGGCATCGTACTGACCCAGCGTTTCCATGGCAATCGGGAAGACCGCAAACAGTCCCGCCTCAAGTACCTTGTGGAGAAACAGGGCATCGAATGGATGCGCGAGCAGGTCGCCAGCCACATGGATGCCGGCTCCCGCATCGAGCCGCTCGTCCCGATGACCTTTACCACCGTGTCCGACCAGATCGGCTGGCACGAGCAGGGAGACGGTCGGCTCTTCCGCTGCGTCCACGTGCCCCAGGGGCGCATCGAGGATCGCGAGGACGGACGCCATTTCCGCAGCGCCTTCCGCGAACTGGCCGAGAACCTCGGCCTGCCGTCCATCGTCACCCCGAATGCCAACCTCATCTGGCACGATATCGAGCCCGCTCGCCGCGAGGCGGTGGAAGCCGTGCTGAAAAAACACGGACTGCCCGACGAATCCCAGTTCACCGCCGCCCGCCAGGTCGGCCACGCCTGCGTCGCCCTGCCCACCTGCGGCCTGTCGCTGGCCGAGAGCGAGCGCGTCTTCAGCGGTCTGCTCGACTCGGTCGATGACATCCTGCGCGACCTCGGCCTCGCCGACGAGCCGCTGCTCATCCGCATGACCGGCTGCCCGAACGGTTGTGCCCGGCCCTACAATTCCGACATCGCCTTCGTCGGGCGCGCCCCGAAGAAATACGCCATGTATGTGGGCGGCTCCCATCGCGGCGACCGCCTCGCCGGCCTGTATCAGAAATCGATCGGCTTCGACGACATCCCCGCCGCCATCCGGGCGCTGCTGGAGGCCTTTGCGCGTGACCGCCAGCCCGGCGAAACCTTCACCGACTACTGGGGTCGCACCCAGGAGATCGGACCGGAGCCCGACCCGATGCAGTTCCATCTCGAATTCACCGAGCGGGCGGCCCGTCGCGCCGAATCCGGTGGAGCTACCGAAGGCTAAGCCACCGCGTCTCCGCCGTCCAGCCAGCGACCCGCCGCCGCGAGGATCGGACCATTGTCCGGTTCCCGCAGCGGTTCGTGCAGCGTGCCGGGCAGCAACACGTAGCGCTTCCGCGTCGCCGGCACCCGGTCGAAAAACGCCCGCGAGTAAGCCGGCGGACAGATCGTGTCGTCCGCTCCCTGCGTGATCAGCAGGTCGGCAGGATCGCGCAAGCGTTCCGCCGCGGCATCGGCATCGCGGGCGTGGCGCAGCAGGCTCGCGCCCAGAGCCACGCTCACCCGGCAGTGGCAGAGGCGCTCCACTTCGTCCGGGGTCGTCCCCGGTACGAGGCGCCGGCACCGCTCCGGTCGCACCCCGGTGTCGAGGGTAACGCCTGGGATGAGCCGCGACAGCCACTCGGCCGCGGCGATCAGGAACCGGTTCTGACCATGGTCGGGTCGGAGCAGCGGGGAACTCAGCCAGATCCGATCAAACAGGGTCTGATCGGAGATCGAACCCTGTTTCATCGAAATCGCCAGCAAGTGTACCAGTGCGTAAAAGGCGCCCGTGGAGTGTGCGTAGAGCAGGCGAGGTCCCACCGGTCCGACGATTGCGTCGAGACGCCCGACCGTCTCTTCGATGACCCCGAAGAGCGATTCGACCCCGTCGATATGCCCGCGCCGGCCTTCCGATTTCCCGTGCCCTGGCGCGTCAAAGCCGGCGCAGACGTAGCCGCGGTCGCAGAGGAGTTCCATCGCCGCCCGATGGCAGCCGAGGTGATCGCCCAATCCATGCAGCACGACCGCTCGACCCAGTACCGGCCCCGACTCCGGCCGACAGAGCATCCGGTGCAGACGGAGGCCGCGCGAGGCATCGGAAGCGGCAAACTCGGAGCTGATGATCATGGGTAGGAGACGATGGGGCGGAAGGTTGGCGCGGGATACACCTACGGCATACCGGGTGGGAGCGAAAGCGCGAGGGTTTCGGCTCGATCCCGGATTTCAGCCGGGTCCTCCCCCGATCGCGCATCGGATTTCGCTGGTCGGACGGGGGGAAATCCGGTAGCGATGGAGGCCATGCCCATCCGACGTTCCACCCTGTTCACCCTGGCCGTCTGCCTGACGGTCGGGCTGGTATCGCCCCTGTCCATGAAAGCCGAAGATCCTCTCGTGTTCATTTCCTCATTCGCCGGTGGCGACAAGGGCGCTGTGAACGCCTACCGGCTGTCACTCGCGGATGGCAAGCTGGCTCCGCTCGCCCGGACCGGCGGGGTGGAGAATCCCTTTTTCATCGCCCTCTCGCCGGACCGGAGATTCCTCTACGCGGTCCACGCCCTCGCGTTCGGCGGCAAAGAGGACGAGGAAGTCGCGGCCTATGCGATCGATCCGAAAAGCGGCGCGCTGACTCTGCTGAACCGGCAGTCGGCCCGCGGCTCGGCGACATGCCATCTCGATGTCGACGCCACCGGCAAGACCTTGCTGCTGGCAAACTACTCCAGCGGCAGCGTGGCGGCCTTGCCGATCCGTGACGATGGCTCACTGGGCGAGGTCGTTTCCTTCGTCCAGCACACCGGAGGCTCCGGGGTGGACCCGAAGCGGCAGGATGGTCCCTATGCGCACAGCTTTATCGTCAGTCCCGACAACCGCTTCGCGTACGCAGCCGATCTCGGACTGGATCAGATCCGTTGCTATGCGCTGGATGCGGCCGGGGCGAAGCTGACGCCGCTCGATCCGGCTTTCGCGCCCTCGCCCCCCGGCGGCGGACCGCGACATCTGACCTTTCATCCCGACGGGAAGAGCCTCTATGCCATCAATGAACTGTCCAACACCGTGTCCCACTACCGCTACGACTCCGCCACCGGTGCGCTGACCGTCGCCGGCGATGCTGTGTCGACCCTGCCGGCCGATTTTGAGGGGAAAAGCTACACTGCGGACCTGAAGATCACCCCGGATGGGAAATTCCTCTACGGCACGAACCGCGGCCACGACAGCATCGCCATTTTCCGGATCGCCGCGGACGGCTCCCTGACCCGCACCGCGATCGAGCCAAGTCTCGGCAAGGGGCCGCAGAATCTGCTGATCGCTCCCGGTGGCAAATGGCTGCTCTGTGCCAACATGCCGGGCAACAATGTCGCCGTCTTTGCGATCGATCCCGAGACCGGCGCGCTGAAGGCGGCGGGCGATCCCATCGAGGTCGTATCGCCCTCGTGCATCCGGCTGCTCCCCTGACCGGTCCTGTGCCATGATCGTCACATCCATCGACTTCGAACGCGAGGGGAAGCAGCAGGGCTTCCTCCAGGTGCCCTATTCGCATAACCTGGGAGGCTGGGCCAATGTGATGATCCCCATCACCGTCATTGCGAACGGCGCGGGGCCGACGGTGCTGGTGCTGGGCGGAAACCATGGCGACGAGTATCAGGGCCAGATCGCCGGCATGAAGCTGGCCCGCGAACTGACGCCCGCGGATGTCACGGGGCGGCTCATCATCATCCCGTCGCTGAATTTTCCCGCCGCCCGCGCCGCGACCCGGCTGTCGCCACTCGACGGGATGAACATGAACCGCGCCTTTCCCGGCGAGGCCGAGGGGCCGGTGACGAGCCAGATCGCCCATTATTTGCGGACGGTGCTGTTTCCCCTCAGTGAGGTGGTGATCGACATCCACTCGGGAGGTCGCAGCATGGAGTTCGTCCCCTGCGCCCACATGCATCTGGTGCCCGATCGGGCTCAGCGCGCCCGCATGTATGCCGCGATGCTGGCGTGGGGATGCGATTTCGGCTTTTTCTACGCGGACATCGCCGGGACAGGGCTGCTGCCGGTCGAGGCGGAAAACCAGGGCAAACTCGTGGTAACGACCGAACTGGGTGGGGGCGAGGCCATCCCGGCGTCGGTCCATCGTGTCGCCCAGGAGGGCCTGAGGAACGTGCTGATCCATGTGGGCCTGCTCCGTGGGGTCGAGCAGACTCGTGCCGCTCTGGGCAAACCGCCCATCATCCTGACCATGGCGCTGAACCGCGAGGACTATCTGCTCGCGCCTGAGTCGGGCATCTTCGAGATCGCCGTGGATCTGGGCGGCTACGTCCGCCGGGGCGAGGCGGTCGGCTGGATCCACCACCTGGAGCGGCCGGATCGGGCTCCGGAGCCGGTCGTGGCTGCGGGGGACGGCTACCTGATCACGATGCGCGCGCCCTGTCTGACCCAGCAGGGTGACTGCGTCGCGGTGATTGCCCAAACGGTCACGGAGGACGAAATACTCAACGCGTGAATGCCGCCGGCACAGCCCCCATGACCGCAAAGCGGGCCGCCCTGCTCGTCGGGTTCATGTGGGTGGCTTACTTCCTCAACTACGCCGACCGCCAGGCCGTCTTTTCCATGACGGGCTCGCTGAAGGTGGACCTCGGCATGAGCGACACCCAGCTCGGGCTGATCGGCGCGATCTTTCTCTGGGTTTACGCGTTCGGTTGTCCCATCGCGGGGCAGATCGGCGACCGGTTCTCGAAGCGGCTGCTGGTGGTGATCAGCCTCGTGATCTGGAGCTTGGTGACGGTGGCGACGGGGTTTGCCGGCACGGCGGTGATGCTGCTGGTGCTGCGGGCGGCGATGGGCATCTCCGAGTCGCTCTTCATGCCCACGGCGGTCGCCCTGACGGCGAATGCGCATCCTCCGGAACTGCGCTCGCGTGCCGTGGCGGCGCTGACGACGGCCCAGATCGCCGGAACGGTCGGAGGCAGTTGGTTTGGCGGCTGGATGGCCGATCGCGGGGAGTGGCGCGCGGCGTTTTTCATTCTCGGCGCGGTAGGGGTGCTCTATGCGGTGCCCTATTTCCTCTTCCTCCGGCGGGTGGACGAGGCGCCGGCGGAACCGGTGAAGTCGGGCGGAAGCGCCTTCGCCCTGCCGGTGCTGCTCCGGGTGCGGACCTTTCTGCTGCTCTGCGTGGTGTTTCCGGTCTTTGTCTTCGGCCTCTGGCTGCTCTATGGCTGGCTCCCGACGTTCTTGCGGGAAAAGTTCGCCCTCAGCCAGACGGATGCCGCCTTCAATGCGACGGTCTATCTTCAGGCGACCACCGCCGTGGGCCTGCTCGGGGGCGGGGTGCTGGCTGACGCGCTCTACCGGCGCACCCGGGCCTCGCGCCTGTGGCTCATGACAGCGAGCCTGATCCTCTGCGCGCCCTGTCTGCACTATCTCGGCAGCAGTGACACGCTGATGGCTACGCGGGTCGCGGCGGCAGCGTTCGGACTCTTCAGCGGCCTGCTGATGGGCAATATTTTCCCCGCCGCCTTCGAGGTGGTGCCGGCGGATACCCGCGCCTCGGCGGTGGGCGTGCTCAATTTCTGCGGCGGCATCATGTCCGGCTTTGCCACCCTGTTTGGCGGGGTGTGGAAGCAATCGCTCGGCATCGACCGCCTGCTCAGCCTGACGGGATTGGCTTATCTTCTCGCTGGTTTTGCCCTGGTGCTGGGCATCCGGTTTCTATTTCCGCGGGATCACGCGCGCCTTACGACGGAGTCATGACGGGCGATGTTCACAGAACTTTCGACAAAGCGGTCACCCGCCGGGGTATCCTCCGAGGCTCGGCCGCGGCGATGGCCGGGCTTTCGACGGTCGGCCGCGCGGCGGAGGCTTTGTCGTCGGTGACGCTTCGGGCCGGCGACCTCACCGCGATCATCGGCGACAATTCCGCCGGCGAAGGACAGCGGGCTGGTTACAATGGTGTCTGGAGCCTGCGTCACGCGGCCGGCACCCGCAGCCTCTTCGTACCGGGCATCGCCGGATTGAATCTGGAGCACATCGTCACGGGTGAGCATTTGGAAAACAGCGACACCTTTTTTGAGCCTCGTCGCGCGCCCATGTCGTTGCGGCAGATCGACGACGACTGTGTGGAGCTGCATCAGCCGCCGACCCCCACCTTCCATATCGAGAGTTGGACCCGCTTTCGTCTCGTCGCGCCGCACTACCTGGAGATGGATTTTCGCTGCCGGGCGCACGAACCAGTCTTCCCGCGTGGCTACCTCTCTCTCTTCTGGGCCAGCTACATCAACGCTCCTGAGGACAAGAGCCTCTATTTCCCCGGTGGACTCGATGGGCAACGGGGTTTCTGGACGCAGTTCTGCACCCAGTGGCACAACGATCAGAGCACCGTCCGCCACCGCGATGATCACTTCGAGATGACCTTTCCCGACGGGGGGCGGGACACGCTGTTCAAGAGTCTGTCCCGTCTGCGCTACGACGAGCCGTTGTTTTACGGGCACTTCGACGATCTGATGTGGCTCGTCATGTTCGACCGGAGCGAGGGTATCCGCTTCACCCATTCGCCCAGCGGCGGCGGGGTGGACGCGAATTTGAAGACCACTCATCCCGCCTGGGATTTTCAGTTCCTGATCCAGCAACCCGAAGTGGCGAGGGATTACGGCTTCAAGGTCCGCACGGCTCTGCGCCCACGCTGTTCGCGCGCGGAAGTGTTGGGGGAATTCGAACAATGGAGGAAGACGCGGCCATGAGGACGTTCCTGCTCCTGCCCGCCATCCTCCTGGCTGCCGCCGTCTCCCGCGGTGCGGATGACGCGTCACTGCGGGCGGCCGTCGCGAAGTCCCTGCCGCTGCTGGAGCGCAGCTCGGCCATCGCGATCACGGAACGGTCCCAGTGTTTCACCTGCCATCACACCGGCCTGCCGGTGATGACGTTCCTTGCCGCCCGCGACCGGGGGCTGACTATCGATGCGGCGAATCTCGAGACCCAGATCCGGTTCACGGCGGATTCCCTGGCCAGAGGCCGGGCGAACTACCTCCAGGGCAAAGGCCAGGGCGGAGCGGCGTTCATGGCTGGATCGGCTCTTTGGACCTTGATGCTGGGCGGGTGGCAGGCCGACGCGACCACGGAAGCGGTGGTGGAGTATCTGCTCGGTCATCAGCAGGAGCTGAACCACTGGGAGCCGCCATCCGTGCGGCCTCCGAGCGAGGAGAGCCCGTTCAGCGCCACCTATTTCGCCCTCGAGGGCATCCGCCACTATGCCAGCGCGGCTCAACAGTCCCGGCTGGCGGCCCGAGTCGCCTCCGCCCGTGCCTGGCTGGAGAGAACTCCGCCGCGGAACGTGGAGGACAAGGTCTTTCGGCTCCAAGCTCTGCGGACGGTGGGCGCGGATGTCGCGAGCGCCGTCGCCGACCTCCTCGGCGCCCAGCGGGCCGACGGCGGATGGGCCCAACTCGAAACCATGGACGCCGATGCCTACGCCACGGCCACCGCACTCGTCGCGCTGCACCGCGCGGGCGGGGTATCGGTCGCCGATGGAGCGTATCGACGCGGCATCGCCTGGCTGCTCGACGCCCAGCGGCCCGATGGCTCCTGGCACGTGGTTTCGCGCAGCGAACCGTTCCAGACCTACTTTGAGTCCGGCTATCCGCATGGCAAAGACCAGTTCATCTCCATCACTGCCGCCTGCTGGGCCACGACCGCCTTGCTGGATGCCCTGGGGACGCAGACCACGCGGGCGGACACCATCCGCGTGCCAGAGGGGTTCAAAAGCATCCAAGCCGCGATCGATGCAGCCGGGCCGGGCGTAACCATCCTGGTTGCTCCGGGCACCTACCGGGAGCGGATACGGCTGAAGCCCGGCATCACCGTCCGGAGCGACGGCGGCGATGACAAGGGAAAGTCCGGGCTGCGGCGCGCGGAAGCGACGATCCTCGATCATCCCGATGGAAGTGGCCCGGGTGTCCAGATGGCTGAAGGGGCCATCCTCGACGGCTTCACCATCACCGGCGTCGGCATCTACGATGGAAAGCTCTGGGACCATCACTTTGACACCCAGGGCAATGAACAATCGCACGATCCCATCGGGGGGGACGGGGTGCCGGGCATCGCTGTCCCCGTCACCTGCGAAGTGCGGAATAATATCGTCCACCACATTGGGTACACCGGCATCGCCGTCACCGGAGGGTCGCCGCTCATCGCCGGCAATGTCTGCCATCGCAATATGGGCGGCGGCATCGGTGCCATGAATGGATCGACCGCCACCATCGAGGAAAACAGTTGTTTCGAGAATTTTTACGCGGGGATCGGATGCGAGGGCTCGAGTCCCCTCATTCGGAACAACACCTGCCACGACAATATCCGCGCCGGTATTGGCATCAGCGAGGGATCGTCGCCGAAAGTCACCGGCAACCGCTGCTTCCGGAATCGGCGTGCCGGGATCGGTATTCGCACGGGGGGCGACACGCGGCCGGTGGTGGAGGGAAACGAGTGTCGCGAGAACCACATGGCGGGCATCGGTATCGAGGAAGGGGCGCAGCCAAAGATCTTGGGTAATCGGCTCATCGGCAACAAGCTCGTCGCCATCGGCGTCGGCGGCGGTTCGAGAGCCGTGATCACGGGCAACGAGATCGCGCGTGAGGATGGCGTGCCTCCCCTGATCGCCGTGCTGGAGGACTCGCATGCCACGATCGAAGGCAATACGCTCAAAGGTGGCGGGGTGGCCGCGATTGTCGTCAGAGGTTCCGCCGACATTACCCGGAATCATTACGTCACCCCTGTGCCTGAGAAGCGCATCCTCTCCTTCGATGGCGCATCCGTGACCGAGACGGAGAACCAGATTCTCACCGACGTCGTCTTCCGATCCGACCTCGACGGCACCGAGCAGCGCTATGTCGAACTCATCCCCGACGATGACCAGCCCGGTCAGACCCGCGACGTGGTGCTGGCCTTCCACGGCCACGGCGCGGACCGCTGGCAGTTCATCCGCGACGCGCGGGGCGAGTGCCGGGGCGTGCGCGACATGGCGGCGCGGTTTGGGCTGATCATGGTGTCGCCGGATTACCGCGCCCGGACCTCGTGGATGGGGCCGAAAGCCGAGGCCGATGTGGTGCAGATCATCGCGGAACTGAAGCGCCGCCATCGGATCGGCCGCGTCTTTCTCGCCGGTGGATCGATGGGTGGCACGGCGGTGCTGACGTTTGCGGTCAGGCATCCGGAGGCAATCGCTGGCGTTTGCAGCCTGAACGGCATCGCCAATCTCGTTGGTTATGATAAATTCCAGGAGGCCCGGACGGAGTCCTACGGAGGCACGCCCGCCGAGGTGCCGGAGGAGTACCGGGGCCGCAGCGCGCTGTATTTTCCCGAAGCGTTCACGATGCCGGTGGCGTTCACGACCGGCGGTCGTGACGAGGTCGTGCCGCCGCAGAGCGTCCTCGCGCTGGCGGACCGGCTGAAGCGGGACGGGCGCCGGGTGCTGCTGATTCACCGCGAGACGGGCGGCCACGCCACCACCTACGAGGACACCGTGTCTGCCCTGGAATTTGTGCTCCGGGAGGCGGGAAGCCGCCCGGTCAATCCCCCTACAACCCAGCCATGACCCGCATCCTCATCGCCGAATGCAAACAGGAGGTCTCGACCTTCAATCCCCACTTGAGCCGCCGCGACGACTTCGGCATCCGCCGGGGGCGCGAATTGCTCGATTACCACCGCACGGTTCGGAACGAAATCGGCGGCGCGCTCAGTGTCTTCGACGCCGATCCAGAGGTTGAACTGGTGCCGGCCTACAGCGCGTTTTTCATCACCTCGGGCGGCACGCTGGCAAAGGCGGATTGGGAAGTGATGGCAGCCGAATTTCTCGATGAGATTCGCCGGGCGCCCCCGGTGGACGGCGTGTATTTCTGCATGCACGGCGCCATGGCCAGCGAGGAGGAACTCGATCCCGAAGGATGGCTGCTGGCCGAGACGCGGAAGATCCTCGGAGAGGCGGTGCCGATCGTGGTGTCGCTCGATCTCCACGGCATCCTGACGGATCGCATGGTCGAGCACAGCGACGCCATCGTCGCCTATCACACCTATCCCCACGTCGATTTTTTCGAGACCGGCCAGCGCGCCGCCCGATTGCTGCGCCGGATCGTCGTCGGGGAAGTGCGCCCCGTCACCGCCAAGATCGCCATCCCCGCGCTGGTGCGGGGCGACGAACTCATCACCGCGACCGGCTCCTTCGGCGAGTGCATCCGGCTCGCCCAGGCAGCCGAGACCGGTCCGCGCGGGCTGTCTGCGGGGATGTTCATTGGGAATCCCTTCACCGACGTGCCGTCCCTGCAAACTTACAGCTTTGTGGTGACGGATGACGATCCCGAGTTGGCCGAGCGGGAGGCGCGCCGCATCGCCGATTGCTTCTGGTCACACCACGAGAAAATGCGCGTCCCGCTGAAGTCACTCGACGAGATGACTGAGATCCTGTGCTCACATCGGGGCGGCGGTACCATCGCGATCGTTGATGCCGCGGACGCGACCAGTTCCGGGGCGTCCGGCGACAGCAATGCCGTGCTGCGCGCCCTGATGGCGGCCGGCTACCGGGGGCGACTGTTGCTGCCGATCGTCGATGAGGCGGCGGCCCGACAGGCTTTTGCCGCCGGTATTGGCGCCACCATCACCACGACGGTCGGCGGGTCGCTCGATCCAGATCGATTCACCCCGCTGGAGATCACCGCGACGGTGCGCCTGCTGGCCGATGGACGCTTTCGCAGCGAATCCTTCGGCGAGGAGTGGCTGGCCGGCCCCACCGCTGTGCTGGAGGCGGGGGGTGTCACCCTCGTGGTCGGCAGCCGGGCGGTGAATCTCTACGACCGCTCATTTTTCCTCCGCCACGGGCAGGACCCGCGCCTTTTCGACGCCGTCGTGGTGAAATCCCCGCACTGCCAGCCCCACATGTACGCCGACTGGTGCGTGCGAATGGTGAATGTCGACGCGCCGGGGTCCTCCAGCGCCAATCTGCCCTATCTGGGGCACACCCGCTGCCGGCGGCCGATCTTCCCGCTCGATCCCGATGTGCGCTTCGAGGCGCAGCCGGTGATTTTCCGCCGCCGCTGACTCACCCGGCGCGAATGTGGCATTTTCAGCGGAATCGCTTCTGTGTACGATGCCTGCCATGATTGATCGACGCTCCCTCCTGCGCGCGTCCGGCTTCGCCCTCGGCGCCGGATCGCTCTTCTCCGCCGCCCCGGCCCTCCAGGCCGGACAATTCACCGGCAAGATCCGGAAATCCCTGAAGTGGGGCATGGTCTCCCAACGGGCGGACCTGCCGCTCGTCGAGGTATTCAAAAAGCTGCGCGAGTGCGGCTACGAGGGGGTCGAGCCCAGTCTCGCCGATGTCCCCGAGGGCGAAGCCGATGCCTGGGTGGCCGCCAGCCGGGAGAGCGGGCTCATCATCGACGGCACCGTGGCCGGCCGGACCAGCGATCTGGGCGCCGGCATCGACCTGACCAAAAAGCTGGGTGGCGACTCCATGCTCGTGGTGGCCCGCTACGACCAGAAGCAGCCCATCCAGCCGCAGTGGGACCGCGCCCGCGACGAGTTGAAGGCCGTGGCACCCCAAGCCGAGAAGCAGGGTGTGAAACTGCTCGTCGAGAACGTCTGGGCCACCTACCTGATCAGCCCCTTCGACATGGCCCGGTTCATCGACGAGATCGGCCATCCCTGGGTGCAGGTCCACTTCGACATTGGCAACATGGTTCGCTGGGGCGTGCCCGAGCACTGGGCCCAGATCCTTGGTAAACGTTCCCAGAAGCTCGATATCAAGGAGTACGACCTGAAGAAAGCCATGAGCGAAGGCATGGGCAAGGGTTTCAGCGTGCCGCTCGGCGAGGGCAGCATCAACTGGGCCGCCGTCCGCGAGGAACTCGCCAAGATCGAGTTCACCGGCTGGGCCGCCGCCGAAGTCGCCGGTGGGGACTGGGCCTACCTCACCGATGTGGCCAAACGGATGGACCGGGTGTTGGACTTGTGAGAGAGCCAGGAAGACAAAATCATGAATGGGTGAATCATGCCTTTTTGCTCCGGTCCGAACGCCGACAGATTCCGCCTCCGAATAAAGTAAGCGTCAGCTTACCCATCTGAATCCCCCAATCCTGATTCCCATGCCCACTCCCAAACCCGGCCGCCTCCTCAAAGACAAGCTCCAGCAGGGCGACACCGTCTATGGCACCCTGATCCAGCATGCCGTCACGCCGGCGATGGTGGATTTCCTGCCTGAAGGCGCGCTCGATTTTGTCATTGTCACCGCCGAGCACAACGCTCTCGACATCGCCGACTTCCTGCCGCTCCGCTACGCGCTGGCCGCCAAGGGCATCGCCTGCCTCGCCCGGACCCATAGTCGGAGTTCGCCCGACGACGTGGCCAAGGTGTGCGACTCCTTCGACGGCGTGGTCATCCCCTACGTCGAGGATGTCGAGCTGTGCAAACGGCTCGCCGCCGCCGCCATCTACCGACCGCTCAAGGGCGAGGCGCTCGAGCGGGTCATCACCGAGGGAAAATGGCCGAGCGAAAAGACCCGGCAGTACGTCACCGGCGAGAAGTGCGCCGACACCCTCTTCATTCCCATGATCGAATCGGTCAAAGGCGTGGAGAACCTCGACGCCATCTGCGCCATTCCCGGCGTGGACGCCCTCTTCGTCGGGCCGAACGACATGACCACCAACATGGGCATTCCCAACGAATACGACCATCCCGATCTCATCGCCATGCTCCAGAAAGTGATCGACGCCGGCGACCGTCGGCACATCGCGGCCGGCTGCTGGTTCGGAAAGCTGGAGCAGGCCCAGCGCACCATCCGCCAGGGCGCCCGGCTGGTGGTCTTTTCGAACGACGCCGTGCTACTGCAGAGCGCCATCGCCTCCGCCTTTGGCGAATTGAAAAAAGCCTGATCTGCCACCCTTTCCCCGCTTTCGATGATGAACCGCCGCCACTTCCTTCTCACCGCCGGCGCCGGCCTGACGGTGCGTACGGCCGGGGCTGCCGCACTCGATGACGAGCCGCTCTACCCGTGGGCCGACGGCGTGAAGATCGCCCCCGTCTCGCCGGTGGCCGGGCGGCACAGCATCCACAGCTACTATCTGGCGAATCCCGAGAGCCCCGATGGCCGGCGGGTGCTTTTTTTCACCAGCACCCATCCTGCCGGCTATGTCGGAGAGGTGCGGATGATCGAGCGCGCCACCGGTCGGGAGACCGTGCTGGCCGAGAACGTCCACACCGAGGACGCCCATCGCGTCGCCTGTCAGCAATGGCTCGCTGGTGGTCGTCTGGCCGCCTACCATGAGGTGGTGGACAGACGCTGGCGGGTCGTCGTTGTCGATGTCGAGACCCTGGAAAAAACAGTCGTCGCCGAGGACCGCCAGCTTGGCTACGGGCGCCCCGATGGGGACCTCCTGCCCCTCTACGGCTGCCACTGGAATCCCGGCCCCCACCGCGATCTCTACGTCTGGGATGCCGCGACCCGACAGGTGCGGACCGCCCTCGGCATCGGTTCGGTCGAGGCCCAGCATGGCGAGTGGATGGCCAAAGAGTTCTCCGGCAAGCCGGTGTCCATTTTCTTTCCTGTCCTCAGCCCCGACCGCCGGCGCGTCTTCTTCAAACTCGCCGCCGGCAATGGAGGCGACGATTACATGGCCAAAAACGCCAGCCACCGGCAGGGCCTGGTCTGCTTTGACCTGGAAAGCGGTCGCATGAAGTGGTTCCGGGCCCAGTGGGGGCATCCCGGTTGGTATCCCGATTCCCGGCGGATCTTCGAGATGGGCAATGTGATCTTCGACACTGACGAGCCGGCCACCCGCTACACCAAGTTGCGGCAAGTGCCCGCGCTGCGCGGTTCGCATCCCTCGATCAGCCCCGACGGCCGGCTCATGGTCACCGACGGCATCACCGAGTCACTCGGCGGCCCGGTGGGCGAATGGGGCGTGCTCGTCGCCGACCTGCGTGGCGGTCGATGGGTCATGATCGACCGTTTCGATCAGACCCGCGGCGCCAAGTCCTGGCGCCGCAACGATCCGCACCCCGCGTTCAGCGCCGACGGTCGGAGGATCTATTTCAACGTCAGCGATGGTCCCCACACCCGGCTCATGGTCGCCGAGGTGGCAGCCTGAGGCGCCCAATCAGGCTCTCACCGGCTCAGGCCGGCATGCTCGCGCAGGATGCGGCGGAATTCCTCGATCGCCTTGGGGTGTTTGTAGGATCCGTGATCCGTCGGGACGATGAGTTCGGACGCGGCACCCTCCTGATGGGAACTCCAGTATTCCACGACGCCATCCGAGCTGTTGGGCGTGTCGCCACGGCCCCGGTCGCCGATGACGCTGTGGTAGATGACTCCCTTCCGGTAGGGTGCCTTCTCGAGGGCGGCCACCATGGGGGCACCCGGCTCGAGCGACTGGACGCTGGTGACCTTTGACTGGTCGAAGGGAATCTTGAGGCCGAGATCCTGCTGGCCCATGGTGTCCAGGACGCCGGTGGTGGTGTTCAGAATGTTGGTCGGGAGCTTGGCGGCCTGGGAAATCAGGCCGGCAAAGCCCTTCTGGGCCATCTTGGCACCGCGGTGCGGGGCGGAGAAATAGATGGCCCGCTTTACCGCCGGATCCGGCTCGAAAAAGACCAGCGGACGGATCTTCTCGCGGGCTTCGGGCGAGAAGGGGATCTCATCGAAAGGTTTGTCGCTGAACTGATTCCACAGATGGTCGCCCATCTCCACGACCAGCGTGTGGGTGAGGATGCCGCCCATGCTGTGTCCGGCCACCACCATGTTGCGGGAGAATGGCGTCCTGCCGGCAGGGTCGAAGTGCTCCCGTGCGAGCCTGAGCTGCTCGCGCAGCAGGCCGGCCGACTGGACGATGGGATAGCTGCTCGGGTAGGTGAACACCATGAACTGATAGCGGCTCGACAGCTCCGGGTCCGACGTCATCTCGGGGATGATGTCGCGCCAGATGATCGGCACGGAGACGAGCCCATGAATCAGAATGACCGGGATGCGGTTGGGATCGAACGGCTCCGTGAGGAAGAGACCGGAGAGACCGGCCCGTTCGTCGGCTTTGAAGAAGCCACCCAGGCCCCACGACGCTTCATTGCGTCCTTTCAGGATGACGGCAAAGGGAGCGGAGAAGTCCGCCGCGAGCGGGAAGGTGCGGCCGCCCACGCGGGCCTGCTGCTGAAGCTGGGGCGACCGCATCGCCAGGGTGACGCGGGCCGGCTTCTTCGATCCCGGGGCCGCCGGTTGCACGGAATCGATCGTGATGGTGACCGGCAGGTGGAGGCCACGCAGCGGGTAGAATTTCAGTTCCTCGGCGCGTTCCGGACGCTGTTCCCGGATACCCACGATGGCGGCTCCATAGCCGGCGCGGGTCTTGCGGACCATGCCTTCCTCTTCGATGGCATCCGCAGCGACCATCCGGTCAAAATAGTGCCGCTTGTAGTGGGAATCGGCCGAGAGCGCGATTTCGAATTGCTTCTCGCCACAGGACAGCAGGTAGGGGCCGTCGGTCAGGCGCCTGGGGTCGGTCGCCCAGAGTTCCGCAAAGCGTGAGAGGGAGCTGTTGTGCAGCCGGAGCAGCTCCTGCTCAGCGGGCGAGCCTGGCTTTTCCTTCAGGGCCACGAGCTGCTCGCGGGCACCGAGGGCGGCGTCGAGGTAGCAGCCGGCGGCATCCGTGAGCAGGCCCTTGGATTCCAGTTGCTTGGCGCTGGTCAGCAGGGCCACGCTGGCATCTGCGAAGGCACCGAGGACCGCAGCGGAGGTGCCGGCCGTTTTCTTCAGGAGCGCAGCCGAGCCGAGACTCTGCTTCTCGAGCAGCCGGGAGTCGGTCTTGACCTTTACGGTCGATGAACACGAGGTGACGCCGAAAATCAGCAGGGCAGACGCGAGGGCGGTTCTGATGGGGCTCATGAGAGAGAGGGGAAAGGGAATCCGATGATGCAGCCTGTGGAGGGGAAGGTCAATCTCAGTTCGCTGGGGTGGCCGCCGAGAGGGGCTGTTTGGGGATGAGCTTGAAACCCTTTGATGAGAGTTCCCGCTGGCTCCGCTCGCTGAACTCGCCCGTCGCCACCAGGTCGGTGCCGGAGAAGCCGCCTTCGCTCTCTCCCGCCTTCAGGGCGGTCGCCACGTTGGAGGCCCCCTCGGTCCAGTAGACGCGATCGGAGTAAAGCGGCAGGATCAGCCGGCCACTCTTGCCGATGGCGACCGGGAAATTGCCAAATGCCCCCACGGCCGAGACGGCGTTGCCCGCCCGGTGATAAGCCAGCAGCAGCTCGGTGCTCCTCCGGAACATGAAGCCATGCGCCTGATCCGGAGCGGCCTGGGCGGCGTCGAGATAGGCATCCACGCCCTGGGCGGGCTTGATCTCGGCAAGCGAACGGATGATCACCGACTGGTCGGCCGGCGAATAGACATCGCTGGCGAGGAACTGGGACGCCCGTTCCTTCGGGATGCCGAGTTCCTCCAGCATCTTCACGTTTTCCTGAAAGAGCTGGGATGGCAGGGTGCGATAGACATCGTTCAGCTTCGACGCGGCTTCGCCGGCGTCGGCCGCAGCGATGATACCGTCGCCGGGTACGATGAGGCGCAGCCCGATGCCGCTGACCGCCGAGGTGCCGGCGAGCCGGCCCAGTTGCTTCTGCAGCGGCTCGTAGTCCGAGTAGGGGTCCACACCCAGCTCACGGGCCAGATCCAGCTTGGGTTCGCTGACCTTGAACCAATCCTTGATCGGGCCGCCGGTGTAATTGCCGCCTTTCTTCACCTGGTTTTCCACCGAGCTGGCCGATCGTTTGGCGATCGAGGTCAATCCCTTGGGAATGTTGAAAATGGTCTGTACGGGCTTTTTGGCCGCCCCGACGAGCGTCTTGGCGGTGCTGATGCCCTCGTCCGTGATGCCCTCGACCGCGGCGCCGGCGAGACGTTTTTCGCGCAGCACCTCGGTGGCGTGGATCTCACGCACCCGCCGCTTGGTCATCTCGATGCCGGCGACCTCCTCGGTGCCGTGGGCGGAGGTGATCGAGAAGACGATGAGCGCCTGCTCGAACCGCGCCTCGGGGGCGATTTTGTGGAGATCACTGGAAAGCCACTCCGGTGCGAGGAAGTCGGAGGACTTCAGCGATGGCACGGTTTCATAGTCCTGTGCCCAGGCGGACAGTGCGGCGGAAAAGCCGGCGACGACGAGGCCTGCGAGCGAGCGTCCCATTGGATGAGTCATGAGCGTGAGGGGAAGTAGGTTGGTTTGGCTGCGAAAGCGGGATCAGAAATCGAGGCGGAGACCCAGATAGGGCCCCTTGGTCACCATGTCGTAGGTGAACGAGCCGGAGCTGTAATCGACGCTGAGGTAGCGGTAGCCGATCTCCATGGTGGTCCGGTCATTGAGGGCATAACCGATGGCGCCGAAGGCGTTCCAGGTCAGGTCCGAGCTCACGCCAAAGCCGCCGATGTCACCGCGGGCCACCAGATGCCAGTCTTCCCACAGCTCGCAGCGGCCGCGGAATCCGATGAAGGGGTCCGTCCACGCCTTCGACGCGGCCACGGGATTTTTCGGCACCCGGTCGTTGATTTCCCGTTCGATCGCCTTGGCCAGGCGCTTTTCCGCCTGCTCCAACCGGCGCTCGGCTTCGCGGCGGATTCTGGCGCGCGCTTCCGCCACCGCGGCGGAAGCCTGGGCGCGGGCGGCTTCGATCTCGGCATTCACCTTGGCGCTGACATAATCGCGGATGGTGTCGCGGATCGGACCGGATTGGGAAATCCCCACGCCGAATCCCGGGTCGCCGGAGCCGATCCCGTCGTCAATGCGGTCGCGGATGGCCTCTTTCACGGCTTCCACCTTTTCATGGACGCGGTCTTCGATCTCCGACACGGCATTCGCCTTCAGGTCAGCGATTTCCGACTCCAACCGGGCCACCAGACCGGGCAGGCGGCTCTGCACCTCCTTTTTGGCGGCCTCCGAGCCGCGATCCAGAATGCGGTCCGCCAGCGTGTTGCTGACCGACCTGACACCCGCCGGGTCCAAGGCCAGCGACAGTTCCGTGCCCATGTAGAAATAGCGGGCGCCGGCGATGATCTCCAACCGCGCCCGGTCGGACTCGTAGAAGCGGTAGGTCAGAGCCCCTTCGGCCAGCACCTGCTCGACGCTCACGGAGACGTTGGAGATCAATTGCCCGGGCGGATCGCCGCCGACGGAGGCTTTCAGATACATCCCATCGAGGATGAAGCCGAGCTTGCCGCGCCGCGCTTCCAGCGTGGCGGCGCCGATCATGTCCAGATTCTTGAGAATGTCGTCGATCCCGGCCTCGGTGTGGGTTTCGATACCGCGCACCCCGATGGTGCCGTCGATCCCCGCCAGCCAGCCGGGCATGATCATTGACACTTCCCAGCCGGGATCAGTCGCAACGACCGGCGGCTCGACGACGGCGGGCTCCTGGCCCGCGTGGACCGTCGGCTGCGGGGCGATGAGCGCGATGGACCAAAGGAGAGGGACGAATCGGGTCGGTCGGATCATGATGAGACAGGGTTGGATCGGAGATGAAACAGGGTTGGATCGGAATCCAGTTTGGCCGGGTAGGACGGGCTCGGGGTCTTACTTCTGCTCCACGGTCACGTGCTGGATTTTGCCGGTAAAGGCGTTGTTGAACTGCGGATAGTCGGGCGACACGTTGGTTTCGGCATCAATACCCACGTCCGCGCCTTCGTCACCGGAAAAGGAGAAGGGTTGGGTCTTGGGGATGTGGCCCTCCGCGACTTTCTGGCCATTCACGCTGAGGATCGACTTGCCGCCCGTGCCGGGTTTCGCCTCGTCGGGGATGAACTCGTAGAGGATGGTGTGCTTGCCGGGCGGCAGGGCTGCGTCGGAGCCGATGTTGGTGCGCTCGAGGGCGAAGAAGTTGTATTCGTGGCGCGGCTTGCCGTCTTTGAAGTAGAGGGTCCAGCCGCCGAAGTAGCCGGCCTGGGCGATCACCACGCCGTTCGTCTGGCCGTCCTTGATCTCGACCACGGCCTCGACGGTGTGGTGGCGGCCTTTCACGTTGATGAAGGCGTTTTCCATCATGCCGGTCATGCCGGGATAGACAGTGAGGGACTTGCGTCCGGCCAACAGGTCGGCGCGACCGGCGATCTGCGGGTCGAAGCGCTCGCTGCGTCGGTCGTCGATCGGGAAGACGTGGTTGCGGATGCCTTCCTTTTCAAACACGGCCTGCAGTTCCTTGAGTTTCTCGGGATTCTCGGCGGCCAGGTTGTTGGACTGGCTGAAGTCCTTTTCCACGTGATACAGCTCCCAGACGTCGTCCTTGATCGGCGGCAGGGGCACCATCAGCCACGGGATGGAATGCCGGGTCGCGGCGACCCAGCCCTCGTGGTAGATGGCGCGGTTGCCGAACATTTCGAAATACTGGGTGGTGCGGCGGTCCTCCGCTCCGGCGTCGGCGGCGGCGTAGAGCATCGAGACGCCGTCCATGGGGCGCTGTTCGACGCCGTTCACGGTCTTCGGCTGCGGGATCTTCGCCGCTTCGAGCGCGGTGGGGGCGACGTCGATGACGTGGTGGAACTGGCTGCGCACGCTGCCGTCTCCCTTGATGCCCTTCGGCCAGTGCATGACCATGCCGTTGCGGGTGCCGCCAAAGTGCGAGGCCACCTGCTTGGTCCACTGGAAGGGGGTGTTGGTCGCCCAAGCCCAGCCGATCGCGTAGTGCGGGAAGGTGGTGGGACCGCCCCAAGTGTCGATGTGATCCATCATCTGCTCGGCTTTGCCGACGATGCCGTTGAGGGCCATCATCTCGTTGTAGGTGCCCTCTGGGCCGCCCTCGGCGCTGGCGCCGTTGTCGCCGACGATGTAGAAAAACAGCGTGTTCTCCAGCGCGCCGATCTGATCGAGTTGCGCGACGAGGCGACCGACTTCGTGGTCGGTGTGCTCGGCAAAGCCGGCAAAGGTCTCCATCTGTTTTTCAAACAGGCGCTTCTGTTCCGCGTTCATGTCGTCCCAAGCGGGGATCTCCTTGGGGCGGGGCGTGAGCTTCGTGTCCGGGGGGATGACGCCGAGCGTTTTCTGCCGCGCGAAGGTTTCCTCGCGCAGTTTGTCCCAACCGCCGGCGAACTGGCCTTTGTACTTGGCGGGCCACTCCTGTGGCACATGATGCGGGGCATGCGTCGCGCCGGGTGCAAAGTAGACGTAGAAGGGCTTGTCCGGCGTCAGCGATTTCTGCGCGCTGACCCACTGGATGGCCTTGTCGGTCATGTCGGTGGTGAAGTGGTAGCCGGGTGTCTGCGGCGGCTCCACGCGGACCACGCCGTCGTAGATGGCCGGCGCCCACTGGTTGGTCTCGCCGCCGATGAAGCCGTAAAACTTGTCAAAGCCCGAGCCGGTCGGCCAGCGATCGTAGGGGCCGGAGACCGACACCTCCCAGGGCGGCGTCTCGTGGTATTTGCCGAAGGCGGCGGTGCTGAAGCCATTCTGCCGCAGGATCTCAGCCAGCGTGGTGATCTCGCGCGGGCGGATGCCGGTGTTGCCGGGGAAGCCGGTGGCCAGTTCCATGATCGCCCCCGCGTTGTTGGCGTGGTGATTGTGCCCCGTCAGCAGTGCCACCCGGGTCGGGCTGCACAGCGCGGTGGTGTGGAAGCGGTTGAACTTCAGGCCCTGCGCCGCCAGCTTATCCAGGGTCGGCATCTGGATGGGGCCGCCGAAGGCACTGCTCGCGCCGAAGCCGATGTCGTCGATGAGCACGATGACCACATTGGGCGCTCCTGCGGGGGCTTTGACCTCGAAGCGCGGCGGGGCCTTCGCATCGCGGGCGTCGAGCGTGGTGATGGGCTCGCGCTTGGGTTCGTGGATGGGCAGCACCGTCCGGTCGAGGGAATCGGTCGGGCTTTGGGCGGAGACGATGCCGACTGCCGCCGCGAGGAGGGCGAGCACCGGGAACGGACTGGAGTGGCGGGTGGATTTCATCTGGTGGGTGGTATGGGTGGTGTCAAAAAAGAGAGGGAAAAGGCACGGAGCCCCGCTGCGGCGGGGCCGCCGGGGCGGGGCGACGGGATCAGTAGGGCCTGGCGGGGATCACCGGAACGCCGTTGACGATGGTGCAGCGGGTATAGACCGGCTGGCCGTTGATCACGTAGACGTAGTAATAGGTCCCGGAGCAGAAGTAGTAGTTCACCCCGCCAAACGGCCGGATGACATAGCCGGCGGGCAGGCCGTACATATAGCGAGCCGGATTCCGCGGATCGAAAGGACCGCGGGGGTCGAAAGGCCCACGCGGATCCAGCGGTCCACGGGGATCGAGCACCCCACGCGGGTCGGCGATGCCGCGGGGATCGGCAATGCCACGCGGGTCCAGCGGACCACGGGGATCGAGCGGACCCCGCGGGTCCAGCGCGCCGCGGGGATCGGCCAGACCGCGCGGATTGGCGGGGCGGTGACGCGGGGCGGCCTGGCCGCTGGAGACAGTCAGCGCGACCAAGGCAAGCAGGGCCAAGGCGCGTGGTGAGGCGAGACGAAGCAGGAAAGCGGGAGTCGTCGGGACTTTTTTCATGGCAGGTGGGTGGCGGGAATGGGCTCTGGGAAGAGATCGGTCGACGGTCAGCGGCTTTTCAGCAGGGGAGCCAGTTGCGAGCCCGCGGCGGGGCGCTTGGTGAAGAGGCTTTCGTCCACCGGGATGTTCAGTTCCCATTTTTTCAGCCGGATGTCCCAGACGGGATGGCCGGTCACATCGGTAAAGGTGAGGCGGTAGCGGCGGGGCAGCCGGTCCTTTTTGCCCACCCAGAGATCGCCGGTCAGGCCGTCCTGCACAAAATGCAGGCGGTCGCACAGCGTCAGGCCCACCCACTCGGCCTTTTCCACCGACGCTGCGGTGACGTGCCGGAAGATCTGGCCCTCCAGATCGGCCGAGAGCAGCTCCGCCACGGGCGGGCGGAAGCCAAAGCGCGCGTCCAGGGCATCGGCGAACTGTTCCACCGAGGCGGCCCGCAGCGTCACCAGGGAGTGGTGCTTCAGCTCCGGATAGATCAGGCACAGGGTACGTCCGTCGTAGGCGATTTCGCGGGTCTCCGCGCCGGCCGGCTGGAGGGCGTGAAAGCGGTTTGGCCGCTGCACGGTGAAGGTGATCGGTCCTTTCTCATGTCCGGCACCGACTCCGAGGGCGGGATCGAGCCGATGGGATGCCGTGAGACGGATGGTCTTGGCGGTGCCGAGCTTGGCGGCCACTTCCTTGACGAGGGCGCGGGCGGCGGGGGCAATTTCAGCGCGGGCGGGGCCGACCAGTGACAGGGTGATCAACGCGGCGGCGGCCAGGGCGGGCAGGGAGGTGGATTGCTTTTTCACGGTTCTGAAAGGTTCAGGCGATGGGTCGGAGTTTTCAGGCAAAAGGCTTCCTGCCCAATTATTTGGGGAATAACAGGGTGATGGCCGCACGAATGCCCCATTCGGGTCCGCCGTCGGGTCCTTCGGCGTAGTATCGTCCCCCCAGCGACGCCTGAACGGGTTGGTTCCCCACATTAAACAGCTGGGAGACGATCACATTGAGCGGGACGTTCCACTGGTTGCGTTCCCAGTCAAGGGTGGCTTCGGCGTTGAGGGTAAAAGTTGTCTTGGCCGGGGTGATGTAGCTGACGAAGGGCTGGAGGAAGGTGGCGTTCACCTCGGTGCGGCTGTCTTCGCCGGCGAAAGACCAGAGGTGATTGGCGAGGGCGCCGTAGGTCCAGGGGCCGGCCTGTTTCAGGACGACGGCGGTGGGTCCGGCGCCCCATTTTTCGGTGCCAAGGAGGTCGTCGGTGGCGGAGGGGTAGAGGAACACGGGTCCGGCGCCGACGATCCAGCCGTTGACGGGGTCGACCGGGGAAAGGAAGAAGCTCTGCACGACATCGCCGAGGCCGGAGGCGTCGCGAATGCCGGGGGCGGGCGCTTCGGCGTCGATGACGGGCAGGATGGTGCGGACGATGAGGTTCCACTCGTCGTCGAGGGACACGGGGATGACGGGCTGGATATTGAGGGTGAAGCGGGCGGCGTCGCTGGGCCCGATGCCGAAGTCCCAGTTCGACTGGAAGGGGACGCTGACGAGGCTGGAAACGGGATTGGCGAGTTGCTGGGCGAGATCGTCTTCGGCAGCGCCAGTGACGGGTCCGGCGAACGGAGCGAGGGCGAGGAGCGGAAGGATGATTTTTTTCATGGTCGAGGCGGAAGTTTTCGGATTTCCGTTTTCGGCCTGGCCACTGGCGTCTGATCAGGGAGCGCTGTGGATGGTGCGGCCTTCTTTGATGGTTTCGAGCACCCGGATGTCCCGGATGGCGGCAGGGTCGACGGCAAGGGGATCCCGGTCGAGGATGACGAGGTCGGCGAGTTTGCCGGGGGCGAGGGTGCCTTTTGCCTTTTCCTCGCCATACTGCTCGGCGGCCCATTCGGTCATGGCCTTGAGGCCTTCATAGGCGGTGATGCGCTGATCGGGGCCGACTTCCTTGCCGGCGCGGGAGACCCGGTTGACGGCGGAGGAGAGCATCATCATCTGGTCGAGCGGCGCGACGACGAAGTCGGTGTGGTTGCTGGGGCGCAGACCGGCGTCTATGGCGTCGCGCATGGGGCTGATGTAGGCGGCCTGCTCGGGACCGCGGTTGGCGATGTGCGCGTCGGCGAAGTAGAAGGTGTGGAGGGTGTAGAAGGAAGGGCGGATGCCGTATTTCACATATTTGGGAATGTGATCCTGCCGCATGAACTGGGTGTGGATGGTGGTGACATTCCACGGCTCGGAGACATCGTCGCCGCGGGCGAACTCGTAGGCGCTGAGGAAGGAATCGATGGCGGCGTCGCCGTTGCAGTGGAGCAGCAGTGGCACTTTCATGCGGTAAACCTTGCGCACCATCTGATTGACGAGGAGCTGGGGGAAGGTGGGTTCGCCTTTCCAGTCGGCCTGGCCGCCGGGGCCGCCGGTGAGGTAGGGGGTGGTGAAAAAGGCAGTGCGTCCCTGGGGCGAGCCGTCGATGGTGATCTTGACACCGCCGATCTTGAAGCGGTTGCGGTAGGCTCCCCATTCCGACACGGGAATGGCGGCGAGGATCTTGTCCAAGTCGGTGATGAAGGGGTAGACGACGACATCGATGAGGTTTGCCCCCGCCTCGCTGGCGCGTTTCATCGCCTGGAGCGGCCCGAGATGGGTCGCGCCGTCCTGCGCGGTCGTGATGCCGGCGGCGGCATAGAGCTTTTGGCCGGCTTTTGACCACTCGATCTCCTGCTCGGGGGTCATGGGTTCGCTCTGCTCGAAAATGGGCATGAAGGCCGTCTCCATGATGAGGCCCCAGGGCTCCTCGGTGCCGGGCTTGCGCACGATGATGCCGCCAGGCGGCGTCTTGGTGGCGGCGGAGATGCCGTATTTCTTCAGGGCGAGCGAGTTCAGCACACCGCCATGCATGGAGACGTGGTCGATTCGCACGGGATTATCCGGGAAGGCGGCGTCGAGGTCGTCGCGATTGAGCAGGCGACCGTCGGGCATGACGGTGTCGTCGTAGCCGTAGCCGACGATGAGTTCACCTTTCGGGATCTGCCGCTTGGTGGCGTAACGTTTCAGCTCGGCGACGATGCTGGGCACATCTTTGCCCGGTCCCGAGGGCGGCGCATAGAGCTGGCACTGGTTGGCGACCTGGAGGGAATTGTAATAGTGGCTGTGGCTGTCGATGAAGCCGGGCAGCAGTGCCTTGCCAGCGAGATCAATGAGCCGGGTGGCGTCGTCTTTGAGCGCGAGAGCTTCCGCCTTTGTCCCGGCAAAGGTGATCTTGCCCGCCTCGACCGCGAGCGCCTCGACATAGGCGGGCTCGGTCCCGGCCATGGTGAGGATGGCGCCCCCGTGGTAGATCGTGTCTGGGGCGGCGAGGGCTCCTCCAAGCGAGAGGGATAGCAGGGCGAGCGGCAGGATCAGTTGCTTCCGAGACATGGTCGTGTTTACCAGATTGGGATCGCCACCGGCAAGTGAATTCAGCAGTGTCCGGGTAACAATTCGGGAAGTCTCGCAGATGCCCGGTCAGGGTTTGTAAACCGTTTTCCATTCTCCCTTCATGTCGACCACGGTCCAGCCGCGCGCGGGGGCTTCGTCGAGACCCTTGCTGAGTTTGCCAACGTGGGATTCCCGGTCGTAGGCGAACTCCCGCTCCGCATCGGTGTGGTGGACGAGCAGGCCGAAGCGCGGCCCTTCGCCGGAGGTGGTCCACTCGAGCATCTGAAAGTCCCCGTCGGAATTGCCCGCCGCGAAGATGGGTCGTCGACCGATGTGCTGGTGGATGCCGACGGGCTTGCCGGCTTTGTCGTCGATGAAGTTCAGCTCGGGCAGCTTGATGATGACTGGCTTGCCGTCGCGTACCTCATAGGCGGCCTTCAGGCTGGAGCCGATGACCTGCTCGGGCGGGATGCCGTAGACGCGCTCGGCCCAGGGACGGATGAAGTCGATCCCGCCGCCCGAGACGATGAAGGTTTTGAAGCCATTGGCCCGCAGGTGATCGAGCAGTTCGAGCATGGGTTGGTAGACCATGTCGGTGTAGGCTTTCCCGGTGACGGGATGCTTCGCGGTGGCGAGCCAGTCGATAACGCTGGCGGCGAACTCGTCGCTGGTGAGACCGGCATGGGTGGCCGCGGCCATGGCGAGGAGACCGTGTTCCCCGCTGGCGAGGGCGCTTTTGATATCGCCTTTGAGGACCGAGGCAAAAGGTTCCTGCGTCGTCCACTCGGGATGTTGCGGAGCCAACTCCTTGATCCGGTCGAAGATATAGAAAGCCTGGAAATACATCGGCTGCTCCGCCCAGAGGCATCCGTCGTTGTCGAAGACGGCGATGCGCTCCGCAGGCGGGACGAAGTCCGGCCCCTCCTTCGTGACCTTTCCCACAAACGCGAGGATGGCCTGCTTCGGCGCGCCATCGTTCCACGAGGGCAGCGGGTCAGCGGCAGCCGCCGGCAAAGCCAGGGCAAAGAATAGGAGGGAGAGGGATCGCATGGGCGGGAGCGGAGGGAAAAGCGTTTGCGGGGCGCACGAGGCGCCCCGCTCCGTTTGGAGGAGATCTTAGTGGCCTCCCGTGGTCATCCCCTTGATCTGGGATTCGAGGGTGTGGAGGCTCCAGTCGCCCGGAGTCTGGCTCGGCGGATAGTCTTTCAAGGTGAGCAGGAAACGGCTCGCGATGAGCTGCATCGGGCCGAGCACGTAGGCGCGGTCGATGTACCAGTCCTCGTAGGTGTTGGCTCCGAGCTTGGCCTTTTCGAAGGGATCGCGGCGGAGGTTGTAGAGATCCGGCGCGCGCAGTTGCACGAAGGGCTCTTTCCAGATCTGGAGGCGCTCGGCGCGGTTCTCGGCATAGACCGCCTTCCAGTCGCCGACGCGGATCGCCACGATGTGGCCGGCGTCGTCGGTGTAGATGAACTCGTTGCGCGGCGATTTTTCCGCCTTGCCGGAGAGGTAATCGAGCAGGTTGTGACCGTCGATGTGGTTCTTGTAGGTGCGGCCGTTCAGCTCGACGCCAGCGAGGAGTTTCTCCTTGATGTCGGGCGCGCCGGCGGCGGCGGCGAAGGTGGGCAGCCAGTCCTCGTGCGAGACGATGCCGTTGAGCGTGGTGCCGGCGGGGAACTTGCCGGGCCAGCGGACGAAAGCGGGCACGCGGAAGGCGCCTTCCCAATTCGAGTTCTTCTCCCCGTGGAAGGGTGTGGTGCCGGCGTCGGGCCAGGTGTTGTAGTGGGGACCGTTGTCGGTCGAGTAGAGGACGATGGTGTCTTCCGCGATGCCGAGCTCATCGACCACCTTCAGCAGTTCGCCCACATGCCGGTCGTGTTCGACCATGCCGTCGTGGTATTCGTCACCGCTGGGGCCGCTGATGCCCTTGTTCTCTTCCTTCACGTGGGTGCGGAAGTGCATGCGGGTGGCGTTCCACCAGCAGAAGAACGGCTCGCCGGACTTGCTCTGGCGTTGGATGAATTCCTTCGCGGCGGCGAGGGTCTCCTCGTCGATCGTCTCCATGCGCTTCTTGGTGAGCGGGCCGGTGTCCTCGATGGTCTGGCCGCCTTTGCCGTCGGCTTTGCATTTCAGCACGCCGCGGGGACCGAAGGTCTCGCGGAAAGTCTTGCCGTTGGCGAGGACCATGTCGCCGGGGTAGTCGCGGTTCTCGGGCTCTTCCTCGGCATTGAGGTGGTAGAGGTTGCCGAGGAATTCATCAAAGCCGTGCATGGTGGGCAGGTGCTCGTCGCGGTCGCCCTGATGGTTCTTGCCGAACTGGCCGGTGGTGTAGCCCTGGCTTTTCAGCACCGTGGCCATGGTCACGTCGGTCATCTGCCAACCTTCCTTGGCGGCGGGCATGCCGACCTTGGTCATGCCGCTGCGGACGGGCACGCTGCCATTGATGAAGGCGGCGCGTCCGGCGGTGCAGCTCTGCTGGCCGTAGTAGTCGGTGAAGCCCACGCCCTCGGCGGCGATGCGGTCGATGTTCGGCGTCCGGTAGCCCATCATGCCACGGTTGGTGTGGCTGATGTTCCAGGTGCCGATGTCATCGCCCCAGATGACGAGGATGTTGGGTTTTTTCTGCTGCCCGAAGGCGGCGGAACCGATCAGCGCCAGTCCGAGGACGAGCGTGAGTAGTTTGCTGGTTTGCTTTGTTTTCATGGTGAGTTGGCGGTATTTCGACGAGTTGCTGATGTTCCAGGGCGTCACGGGGCCGCCACGGGAAAGGGGGAGTGGAGCGCCCAGCGGATCGAGTCGAGCAGGGCCTCGGCATCGATGGGTTTGCGGAAAAAGGCCGCCGCGCCGGCCGATCGGGCCCGGCGCCGGGTGTCCTCATCCTCCTCGGACGTGAGCAGGATGAAAGGCAGGCCGACCTGTCGCTGCCCGGCGAGCCGCATCAGATCGAGGATGCCGATATCGGGGAGCCGAGTGTCGGCCACGATGCAGGTCTCGCGGAGATCGGCCGTGCCAGCCAGGAATTCTCTGCCCGTGGCATAGGCCTCCCCGCCGAATCCGGCCGAGGCAAACAAACGACAAAGGGCCCGGCGGACGCTCGCGTCGCTGTCGATGAGGATGACCCTGGTTCCGTCCTGAGACATGCGCTCGCAGGATGCCCTCCCGGAGTGAGCGCCGCAATTGCCCTTTGGTGCATGTGGTGCCCCGACAGAGGTGCGGGCCTCAGACCGCCTCGGAAAAACCCGCCGCGTCGCAGAGGCGGACCAACTCCGCCACCGAGGCGACGCCCATTTTCTCCATCACCCGGGACCGGTGGGCCTTCACGGTGCGCTCGGCGATGTCGAGACGGTCGGCGATCTGTTTGTTCAGGGCCCCCGTGATGACCCAGGCCATCGTTTCGCGTTCCCGGTCCGACAGCGTGGCGATGCGGCGGCGGATGTCTTCGGCCTGGAGAGATGCGGACAGGCGACGGCGATGGTGGTCGAGCCCCTCCGCGATGGCGGCGAGCAGATCCTCGTCGTGGATCGGTTTGGTGAGAAAGGTGATCGCCCCGCCCCGCATCGCCTGCACCGTCGCCTCGATGCTGCCGTTGCCGCTCATGAAGACGATCGAGCAGGGGCAAGCGCGCGCCATCAGGATTTCCTGCAATTCCAGCCCTCCGAGACCCGGCATCTGCAGGTCGATCAACGCACAGGCCGGTCGGGCGCCGAGGGTGGGCAGGGCGGTGAGGAAATCCTCGGCCGAGCCAAAGGTCTCCACCGCATGGCCACCCTCCCGGACCAGCCGGGACAGACTCCGGCGCACCGAGGCGTCGTCGTCGATGATGAATACCGTGGCCTCCGTGTCGTGTCGCGTCATGTTTCCGCTTTCGGTGCCAGTGTGGTCTTAGTCGGGGGCGTCTGGCAAGTCCCGCTTTTCCGGTCGATGGCGGGCAGGGAGATTCGGAAGACGGCCCCCGCGCCCGGCACGGCCGGCAGCGCCTCCAGCGTGCCGCCAAAACGCTCCACCAGGCCGCGGCTGATGGAAAGCCCCAGTCCGAGCCCGCCGCGAGCCGATTTGGTGGAAAAAAACGGCTCGAAAAGCTGTCCGCGGATGGTCTCCGGTATGCCCGGACCGTTGTCAGAGACATCCACCACGACCCAGTCGCCTTGGTCCGCGACCCGGATGCCGACCCGCGGCGTTTTACCCGGTTGATCTCCCTGGGATATCGCATCGAGGCCGTTCAGGACCAGATTGATGATCACCTGCTGCAGTTCCACGACGCCGGCCATGACCCGGGGCGGCTGCGGCGACGGGGTGAATTCGACCCCGCCCTTTCGCGCCACGATCTCGCTGTTGATGAGCGCCAGCGAGTCACGGACCACGGCATTCACATCCACCGTCACCAGATCCGCCGCCGTCTCCCGCAGGAACATGGCGCGCATCCCATGGACGATGCTCCCGGCGCGCTTCGTGTCGGCGACGATGTCGTCGAGGATCTCGCCCAATTCAGTCAGGTCCGGCTGTGGCGCGCCGAGGCGCCGGCGTCCGGCCTGGGCATTGCCGAGGATGGCTGTCAGCGGTTGGTTCAGCTCGTGGGCGAGCGATCCAGACAGGGCGCCCAGCGTCGACACCCGTGCCAGCAGCGCCAGCTCGCTGCGCTGCCGGGCGGCCTCGGCCTCGGCCTCCTTTTTCGCCGTCACATCGATCGAGACACCCCGGAAAAGCACCGGCTCGCCCGCCGCATTCCGGTCGATCCGGCCCGCCGCCGCCAGCCAGCGCACCGTGCCGCCGCCTCCCGCCGGGATCATGCGAAACTCCGCCGCATACGTGCCCGTCGTATCGATGGACTCCCGCACCACCGCCCCCAGCCAGTCGCGATCGCCCTCGTGGACATGCTCCATGAATGCCTGAATACCCAGCTTCCCGGTCGGTGCGATGCCAAAGACCTCCCAGCCATCCTCCGAGATCCAGATCGAGTCCCGGGCCAGATCCCATTCCCAAAAAGCCAGTCGCCCCGCCGAGCCCGCCAGGGAAAGCCGCCGCTCACTCGTCTCGAGCGCCACCGCCAGCCGCGCCGTGCGCTGGAGCTCCCGGCTCATCTCGTAGCTGATCGCCAGCACCATGCCGAAAAAAGGAAAGCTCACCAGCATCGGGGCGCGCAGCAGGCCGGCCGAGATCAGGCCCGTCACCGCCATTCCCACCAGGAACAGCAGCACCGTGTTCCCGCCGATCCACAGCGCCCGCCGCCGGTTGATCGTGCCCCCCCTGCGCCAGAGGCGCAGCGACGCATCGGCGACATAGAGCATCTGGCAGAGGGCCGCTGCCTGCCCGAGCCGCACCCACGGATTCTGCACCGCCTCGCCGACGATGGAGACCGTCTCACCGAGGAAAGAGACCTGCTCCACTGTCTCGATCGAGAGAAAGTGCAGGTTTCCTCCCGCCGCGTAGTTGACCACCACCGCCGCCGTGCGCAGGCCGATGGCCGTCAGCAGCAGCCAGAGCCGGCCTGTCTCGAACAGAAAATGGATGAACAGCAGACTCGCCGGCACCACGATGCCGAAGATCAGGTGGCCCAGCCGGATGATCGACAGAAAGCTCTCCGGCGACCCGCACTGCATCAGCGCCAGCTCGCAGGCTCCCAACGCGATGATCCCGAGAGCGATCACCGGAAAGACCAGATTCGGCAGCGAGCGGTAGTCCCGGCACCAGACCAGCAGGTGCATGAGCGCCAGGATCAGACAGGCTCCCATGCTCGCCGACCAGATGACCGTGATCCAGTTCATTCGGCCCGCATCATGCCCGCGGCCGGAGGCAGCGTCAACCATCGCCGGGCGCAGGGGCGGGGCGAAGGAGGCCGGTCGGATCCCGAGTATCGGCGGATCACGCTGTAGCCGGGGCCGCTTTCAGATCAGGGCATCGGGTGCAGAGACATCTCATTTGACCGGCGGCATGCCCACCGAGCGGTCAGGACAGCGTGATGCTGCCGATGCGGCTCGGCTGGCCGATCTCGACATCGTTGAGCATGCCCAGAGCCTGATACTCGCGCACCTCGGGCACGGCGGGGTCGGCCAGCGGCGTCCGGTCGTGGTAGGGACTGCGCCGACTCTGGCCGATTCGGGTCCACTCCGCCGTCCCGCGGCGACGGCTGTAAATGACCACCGCGTGACACCGGCCTTTGGTGAAGGCCACTCGGATGTGGCCCCCCAACAGTGAGAGTCGCAGCACGGGGCGGAAGGTGTCCGGGTCGAAATCCGGCTGCGGAGCGGCCAACTGGAGCCGGCCCTCGGTGCCGCTGGCCCCGTAATCCGGCAGGGTGCGCCAGCGCCGGATGATCTGGCGGATCTTTGCCTCGTTGGCCCGGGTCCGGGTGGCCTCAACCGACCGGGCGCCTTTGAGGGCGGCCAGAGCCGAGTCAGCGTCCGCCATCGTCGCGATCTGCTCGTCGGCGAGGGCCTTGGCGGCCGCGATGTCCGCCGGCGAGAGCCCGAGCAGCGGCCCCATCTCGTCGATCGATTCACTCAAGTTCTTCCACCAGAGATACTTCTCGGCGCGGCGTTTCGGCATCCAGTCCATGGGTGAGCTTGTTTGATGAAACCGGGCACAGCTTCCCAGAATCCCGTTCTCAGGTAAAGAGAAAATCGGAATCGGGCGAAAAATGCCGGACCTGGAGCAAACAGGTCTGGACCGCACTCAGTCAGGTTGCGACCCAAAGAAACCAGGTCTGAACCAAACCATGTCAGGTCTTGACCAAATAAAATGCAGTCCAGACCGAATAGAATTCGGTCCAGACCGAAAGGTAACAGGTCCAGACCAAATTGATTCAGGTCGCGACCTGATTAGATTCGGTCCAGACCGGAAAATATCAGGTCCAGACCGATAACGGCCAGGTCCGGGGTTGGCGGCGTCATTCCGGGGGATGGGGCGATCCGATCCAACCCTGTTGGATCGGCGATCAGACCCTGTCTGATCGGAGTAGAGACCCTGTTGGATCGGGGCGTGGGACCGGCGTCACGCCGGTCGATGACTGGCAAGATGCCAGTCCCATGTGGGGTGATCCCGTGGCAATCGGGTGGGGATCTGCCCCACCGGCCCATGGATGGCGGGGCATCGCGGGCTGGCCTCGGGCCACGCTCTGGCAAGCGCAACTACGGGTGGGTGGTGGTGCTACGGAAACTCCCTGCGATGGGGAATCGGCCCCGAGGCTGAGCCGGGCGGGGCGGGGCGGCGGGTGCCTGGATCGGGCGCTATTGGGCGACGACGAGGGCGAACTGGCACCAGAAGACGCACTCGCCGTAGGCTTCGAGCGCGGTGATCTTGTCGTTGGCGGGTCCGTCGCGGAAGGCGGTGGCCAACTGGTAGGAAAACCGGGCCGACTCGGGGATGAAGCCTAGCTGTTCCCGGCAACGCGCGGCGACTTCGCGGCAGCGACGCTCGCCCTGGTTGAGCTGGTGGCGGAGGGCGGTGGGATTGCCGAAGTCGGAGAGGGCATTGTTGGCATCGAACTGGGGGCCGAGGCAGTACCACTTGTTGGACAGGCTGGAGAGGCGCTGGTAGGCATAGACGCCGGCGCCGAGCCCGAGCAGGGAGTCGGCGGCGGTGTGCTGGGCGGTGTCGCCCTGCTGGAGGCTGGCCGCGATGCGGGTGGCATCCATCACGCTGGTGAAGTCGCCCTCGCGCAGGGTGAGGATTTCCTCCAGTTGGGCGGGGGACATCTCGCCGTTGTCGAGCACGGGCTGGACGACGAGGGCCATGAAGTAATCCTTGGCGGCAAAGGCTGCCGACGCGTAGCCGCTGGCGAGCCGGCTGAGCACGGCGGGGTCGGCTTTTTTCTCAAGGCCCTGGGGATTGGCGAGCAGCAGGTTGCGCTCGGCGATTTCGACCTGGGAGGCGGAGAGGGAGTACCACAGGTGGGGCTGGACGAGGGATTTGACGAGCATCTGGTAGACCTGGGGATCGTCGAGGCTGGCCTGTCCCTGGTTCACGGCTTCGAGGATCTGGGTGGCCTGACTGCGGGCGTTTTTGGCCTGATTCAGGAAGCCGTAACCCTGCACGTAGTTCGCGAGGCCGGAGATGGCGGCGATGGTGCCGTCGAGCGACTCGCCGAGGGCCTGGTCTGAGAATCGCTGGTAGACGGTCTCCATGCGCTGCTCGACTTCGGCGCGCTGCTGGATGAGCTGGCTCATGGCATTCACGTCGCCCCGGGACAGGGGCAGGGAGATCTCCAACTGGGCCTCGATGGCATTGAGCAGGGCGGTGGCTTCGACGTGCCGACGCCAGGCAGCGGCGACCTGGCCGCCCTGCAGGTGGCTGTCGCCGTCCGCGTAAAGCTGCTGGGCTTCGGCGATCATGGGCCGCAGGGGATCGGCGACGGCGAGCTGTCCGGCGGCCTGGTAGTCGGCGAAGGCTTGCTCGATGCGGCGACCGAGGGCCTGGCTCTGGCTGGCCCAGTGCCCGACATCCTGGGTCAGGGAGGCGCGGACGGCGGGGTCCAGCTCCATGTCGCGCTCATCGACCGGGGTGGGGCGATCGAGGGGTTTTCCGGTGAGGAACTCGTAGGCGTCCCAGAGATCGCGGATCTCGACGACTTCGAGGCCGAGGGCGCGGCCGAAGTCGTTCACATCGACGAGTTGCTGGCTTTTCAGGTCCATGCTCATGCGGTTCCCGATGGGATAGCCGAAGCGTTTGAACCCTTTGGCGGCGGCGCCCTGCATTTTCTGGGGGATGCCGCCGACCGGGCCGGCGGTGCCGTCCTGGTTGACCGCGCCGGTCATGGTGGAGTCGGCGCGCACGTCGTCTCCGCGCAGCAGGGCGGTGAAGGTGGCGGTCATGAGCATGCCGGCGGAAGGACCGTCGACAAGTCCGCCGAGGTCGAGCATGAAGCGGGCGTCGGCGATGTCCATCTCGAGCACGGAGCAGGCATTGAGCGCGGCCATCCAGGCGGCACCGACGAACTGCTGTCCGGTGCCGCTGGAGAACTGCTGGGTGACGCCGACGGAGGGCCGACTGCGGGTATTGGGCTCGACGATGAGCAGGCAGGGGCTGGTGCCGCCGGTGGGCGGGTCGCCATCGGCAAAATAAACCGCGTGGACTTCGGCTTCGCGCCTCTGGGTGACGGCGGTGGGCGAGGCGGCGGGCTCGGCCGGGCCGGGTGTTTGGGTATCGCCGATGAGTTTTCCGAGCAATCCGCCTCCCGACTGGGCGGATGCGGGGAGCGCGGCGAGAATGATGGGGAGGGAAAGGAGGCAGAGGCGCAGTTTCATGGGCGGTATGGGTGGCCGGCGGGGCGGGGTCACTTCACTGGTTGGGCTGCTCGCGGGCGCGCTCGAAGACATTTTCCGAGCCGTCGCCGCCGCGCAGGGTCAGGCTGTCGGCGGCAACCTGATATTGGGCGACGGCGTTCCAAGTGCCGTTGTAGAGGTAGAGCACGGCCTGTTTGGCGCACCAATGGCTCTGCTCGATGGCGGTCTGCTCCTGGGTGCGGAAGGCCTGCTCGGTGCCGAAGAGATAGGTGCCATCCTCGGCGAGGACCAGGATCGATGGCTCGCGGTCCAGGTAGGTGCCGGCGGTGCCGTTGCTGTCGAAGTCGACCCGGTATTTCTCCGGCAGGATCCAGACTCCCACCAGGGCTGGCTCGATGGTGCCCGGTGCCTGTCCAGTCGGTGCGGGAACGGGGGCCGGCGCCGGGGCGGGTCCGGGCTGAGTGGTGGATGCGGCGGGATCGGGCTGCCGGGCGAGGCTCACCTGCCCGGTGCCGAAGTCGATGCTCAGGGTGTTGGGATCGACCAGCCGGATCGGGAAGGCGGCCTCCTGCTGATTTCCGATCGGGAGCGTGTAGAGCACGCCGTCGGCGATGCGGTAGGTGCCTTCGTTCTGCTGGACGGGGGCATTCTGCGGGGCGAGCCGGATGCCGTAGTTCGCATCGTCGTAAAAGGCGAGGGTCATGGCGATGGTGCCCTCCAGGATGCCGCTCCACACCCCGATCAGGGGATTGGCCGGCATGGCGGCCGGTGTCTGGCCCGCCGGAGCCGGCTGAGGCGCCTGGGGAGACGGTGCGGGCTGGCCGGGCGAGGCCGGCGGCGGCAGATTGATCACCAGACCGCCGCCGGGCAGCCCCGGGACCGCCGGCGGGGCGGGGGGTGTGGCGGCGGGGCTGTCGACGAGCGCAAGTACGGCGGTCTCGTCGCCATCCTGGATCGTCATCTGGGTGGCGCTGTCGAGTCGGTAGGCGATCTCGGTCTCGGCGGTCGATCCCCGGGGTTTCAAAAACAGCCGGCTTTCCTCCCGGCGGTAGGTGCCGGTCACGATCTGCCGTTTTCCGCCCTGGCCGACGGCCATTTCGTAGGAGCCATCCGGGCCCAGGGTGAGCTCGATCTCTGATCCGGCCAGGGTGCCGCGCCATTTGCCGACCACGGTGGCGGCACTCTCGCGATGCAGCACCATTTCATTGCCGCCGAGGGTCAGGGAGAGCCGTTCGCCCTCAATGTGGGCGGCGGCACGGGTCGCGGCGCTGGCTTCCGCTCCGTCGGCACGGAGGACCAGGGTGTCGCCGGTGAATTCGTAGGTGCCCGACTCGCTGAGTTTACGGCCAAGTTGCTCCACATCGAGCCGGTAACGGCCATCGTCGGCGAGGGCGAGGCGGGTGACGTTCCCACCACTCTGGCTGGTGCTCCAGATGCCCACCTCGGGCGCCGCGGTGCCGGCCTCCGGGGTGGTCAGGACCTGCTGGAGGAGGGACGAGGTCTTTTTCGGCTTTTCCCCGACGAGCTTGCCGAGGGGCGAGGAGCGGACGGTGGGATTGAGTTCGGCCTCGGCTTGGGAGCGGGCGTCTCCCGGCGGGGTGAGCAGCAGCAGCGACAGGATGAGGGCGAGTGGGTGCGACGGTGGCTGGCTCATGGGGCGGAGACTTCGCGCCAAGATGGCCGGAGGCAGCGGAAAAATCGACCGGAAAACGGCCCGCAGCGCGAAATCGCGCAATCAGTGTAAAACCGCGGTCCCGTAGAGGGTGTGGCCGGTCGTCTCGGTGATGTCGACATCGATCAGCTCGCCGGCGAGCCGGTCGGCATTTCCCTCGAAGATGACGATGCGATTGGTGCGGGTGCGGCCACTGAGTCTCGACGCATTGGTCTTGCTGGGGCCTTCGCAGAGCACTTCCTGGCGCTGGCCGACGAAGGCGAGGTTCTGCTGCAGCGCGATGGCATCGACGAGGGCGAGCAGGTCCTGGTTGCGCTCTTCTTTCACCCGCTCGGGCAACTGGTCATCCATCTCGGCCGCGGGGGTGTCCTTGCGGGGGGAGTAACGGAAGACGAAGGCGTTGGCGAACTGCACCCGCTCGACCACCTTCTTTGTTTCCAGATAGTCCTCCTCGGTCTCGCCGGGGAATCCCACGATGATGTCCGTGGTGATGGCGATGCCGGGGCGGGCGGCCTTCATTTTGTCGCAGATCTCGACGAATTTTTCCGATTTATAGGGCCGGTGCATGCGCCGCAGGATGCGGTCGGAGCCGCTCTGCATGGGGAAATGGACGTGATCCACCAGCTTGGGCAGGTAAGTGAAGGCCTGGATCAGATCGTCCTTGTACCCGATGGGGTGGGGCGAGGTGAAGCGGATCCGGCGGATGCCCTCGATCTCATGCACGGCTTCGAGCAATTGGACAAAGGGGCTCCTGCCATCCACGGCGGGAAACTCGTGGCGCCCGTAGAGATTCACGATCTGGCCGAGCAGCGTCACCTCCCGCACCCCGTGGTCGGCGAGGCGCCGACATTCGTCCACGATCTCGGCGATGGGGCGGCCGCGCTCCGGGCCGCGGGTGTAGGGCACGATGCAGAAGGTGCACTTCATGTTGCAGCCCTGCATGATGCTGACGAATTCGCTGACGCCATGGGGCTTGTCGAGGTGGTCGCGGATGGTGTTCTGCGAGTCGGCTTCCTCCTCGATGTCGACGATGGGCACCCGCAGGTCGTCCATCTGCGCCTCCTCCTTGCGGCGCATGATCTCGACCACGTGATCGACGACGCGGTGGTATTTCTGCGTGCCGGCGACGAGATCGAGGTGGGGGATCTGGTCGAGCAGTTCCTCCCCCCGGCTTTGGGCCATGCAGCCCATGAACCCATAAACCATGTGGGGGCGGGTGCGGCGGTGCCGACCGAGCTGCCCCATATTTCCCAGCGCCTTCTGCTCGGCCTGGTCGCGGACGGAGCAGGTGTTGATCAGGATGACGTCCGCCTCGTCGGTGGATCGCGTCAGGGTAAAGCCCCGCTCGACGAACATGCGCGCGACTTGTTCGGAGTCGCGCTCATTCATCTGACAGCCGTAGGTTTTGAGATAGACTTTCGGCATGGCGGGCCGGTCGGGTGACGTGGGGGCGGACAGTAAGCGGCTTTTGCCGCGGAGACAAGCAGACGCGATCACCAGCGGGTACGCGGCGGGGGAAATGCCGGTGCCTCCCGAGAGCTGGTCGTGGGGAGCGGCGAGGGCTCAGGCGTCGCGCAGCCACCGGCGGCATTCCGCTTCGGTCTCGAAGAAAAGGAGCGCCTCCCCGAAAGCCAGCAGTTTCTCCTCCGGCAGGCGGCGCAGCTTCGGCTCCGCGGTTTTTGCCAAGCCGGGGAACTTCCGCTCCAGCAATCGCAAGGCGAAGGCCAGTTCGCCCTCGGAACGGCCTTCCTCAAGACCTTTCAGCTTGCCGAGTTCGACAAAGGGATTGAGCAACTGTGGCATGGGTGCGAGGGCGGGTTCTTCGAGGGAGAGCATACGCACACGGCGCTCCAACTGCAAGAGCTGCTCGCCCTCCAGAGGCGTGTAATGGCGGACAAAGGCCGACGCGGCGTCCAGTTCCGCCGGAGTCAGGCGCTGCCGGAGGGCTTCGGCCAGCGTCGAGACGATCGCATCGACTTGCTGCTCGGGGCGCAGCTTCATCAGGGCGGTCAGGGCGAGTGCGGCGACATTGGCGCTCTCCAGATGGGGCCGGGGATCCATGCGGCGGAAATGCAACACCGGGCATTTCACCTGAATGCCCGCCGCTTTCCCGAATTTCCACGACAGGGAGCCGGGCTGGCGGGTCTCCGGCTTCGGATACGTGAGCAGCAGCACGGGCATCACCGGCATGTGGTAGCGGATGGCATCCCGCAGAGCATACTCTCCGATCCTCGCCAGAGCGTGGGTCTCGGGGCGATTCTGGCTTTCGATGTGAATCAGGAAGGCGGTGTCGCGATCCTGCCACTTCACCTTTACCAGCAGGTCCCCCGAGCGCCGGGGCCGTTTGCCGGACCGGGGATGCTCCTTGTCGAGATACTCCGCCGCCGAGAAATCCGCAAAGCCGAGCACCTCGGGCACGAACGCGCGGAAGAACTCCGGCAGCAGGCGCGCCTGCGACAGCAGATCCTTGATCAGATCGTCATGCGTGGGCGGCTTGTCTGATTCGCTCGATTTCATCACCAGTCTGACCGATACTCTGGGAGAATCCGGAAAATGCCAAGCCCGATTCCGCCGGCCGGACTGGCCCGGCGACCTCAGCCGTATGCACGCCGCCATCGATACCTTCATCCTCTACCTCGCCACCGAGCGCGGGCTGTCGGAGAACTATCAGCTCTCCACCCGACAGTCGCTGGAGGACTTCGCCACCTGGGCGGAGAAAGAGTGCGGCGTCACCGAGCCGGGAGCCGTGACGATCGACCAGCTCACCGCCTTTCTCGCCGGGCGCAAACGCGACGGGCTGGCCGCCTCCAGCCTGCGCCTCATCGTCATCGCGCTGAAGATCTTCTTCCGCTTTCTCGCTGCCCGAAAGTTCCTCGCGGAGGATGTCGCCGCGCGCCTCGACTCTCCGCGCCTGGAGCGTTATCTCCCCGAGACCCTCAACGAGCCGGGCGTGCGGCAACTGCTCGAGTCGATCGACCCGTTTCAGCCGCTCGGCCGCCGCGACCGGGCCATGCTGGAGCTGCTCTATGCCAGCGGTCTGCGCGTGTCCGAGCTGACGAATGCCCGCCTGGAGGCCCTGCACCTCGACGAGGGCGTGATCCGCGTGACCGGCAAGGGCAACAAAACCCGGATCGTTCCGGTCGGTTCCGTCGCCTGCGCCGCGATCCGCGATTATCTGGATTACGAGCGGCCGAATCTGGTCGGGCGGAAGACCGGCAGCCACGTTTTCCTCAACATCCGCGGCGGCCGGCTGACCACCCAGCGCGTCTGGCAGATCGTCAAGGAGCGGGCCAAGCTCGCCGGCATCGACACGAATGTCTACCCGCACCTGCTGCGCCACTCCTTTGCCACCCATCTGCTGGGCAATGGCGCCGACCTGCGCATCATCCAGGAGTTGCTGGGGCACGCCGACATCGCGACGACCCAGATCTACACCCACGTCGATCAGAAGCGCCTGCGGCAGGTCCACCGGCAGTTCCACCCCCGCGGCTGAGGCGGGAGTGTTTCTGATCAGACAGGGTATGATCTCCGATCAGACCCTGTTTCATCGGAATCCGGCGGGGAGAGAAGCCCGAAAAATCGATCCGGGGGCCTTTCTATTTGCGAAAACTGAATCCTCATTCAGTTTCTGTGTTCCAGCCTCATGAGTTCTCCCATCGAAGCGATCGATCCGCCGGTTGAGTCCGCTGCCGCCCGGCGGCGGGAGCGGGACCGCGCCCTGCGGGAGGCGGATTTTCTCTCGGCGGCGGAGGAGTTGTTTGCGCAGAAGGGTTTTCACGGCGCCAGCATGGAGGAGATCGCGGCGGCGGCGGGCTATGGGACCGGGACGCTGTATTTGTATTTCAAATCGAAGCGCGATCTCTATCAGCGGCTCGTCCAGTGTCGTCACGAGGCCTATCTGGCCGGCTTGCGGGCGGCAGTGGCGGCGGAGAACCGGCCCGCCGACCGGCTCCGGGCGGCAGTGCGCTATCTGTTCGGCTTTTTCCGGCGGGAACGGCGCTTCCTGGCGATCTATGTGTCGGAATTCCTCTCCAAACACGACCGCCTCTCGGCCGGCCTCGGGGAATCCGGACATTCGCAGAAAGCCGAGTGCCACCTGGTGCTGGAGTCGGTGGTCCGGGACGGCATCGCCATGGGCGACATCCGTGCGCTGGATCCGGACCTCATCCTCGCGACTCTGGATGGCCTCTCCGAGTCGCTGCTCCCGTATGCGGTGCTCCGCGGTGAAGCCGACATCGATTCGGCGGAACGAATGATGCTCCACGTCGTCGAGAGCGCCTTTTTGGTTTCCGAACCGTAATCTGATTTTTTTCCCAGCATGAAGTCATCGATCCCACCACTCTGTATGGCCGTCGCCTGCGCCGCTTTTCTGGCCGGCTGTGGCAAGCCTCCCGGTCCCCAAGGCCCGCCCGAGGGCATGGCCATGCCGGTCATTGCCGCCAAGGTGCAGCGCAAGCCGCTGGAGGAGCGTCTCCCGCTGGTCGGCAGCCTGCAACCGAAGGAGGACATCCGCGTGCTGAGCGAGGCCGATGCCCGGATCGAAAAGATCGGTTTTCAGCCCGGCGAGACGGTCGAGGCGGGTCATGTGCTGTTCGAGCTCGATTCGCGCCGCCAGCAGGCCATGCTCGCCGAGGGGGAGGCCCGGCTGGCTCTGGCGCAGTCGGAGCTGAAGCGCGGCGAGGAATTGCTGGCCAGCAAGACGATCCCCGAGCAGGAGATCGAACGGCTCCGGGCCGCGGCTCTGGCCGCGGAGGCCCAGGTGAAATTGCTCAAAGCCGAGCTGGAGGACCTCACCATCAAGGCGCCTTTCCGCGGGGCGGTGTCGGACCGGCAGGTCAGCGTGGGGCAGTTCGTCCGCCGAGGTGACGAGTTGGTGCTGCTGATCCAGACCGATCCGCTGGAGTTGGTCTTTCAGGTCCCCGAGCGCTACGTGGGCCAGATCCGGCTGGGGCAGCAGATCCAGCTCGGCATCGTGGCGTTTCCCGACGAGAAGTTCGCGGGCGAGGTCGGCTATGTCTCGCCGAAACTGGACGAGACGTCGCGCACCCTGCTGGTGAAAGTGTTCCTGAAGAATGCCGACGGCCGCCTGCGGGCGGGCATGTTCGGCTCGGTGGATCTGACCTTCCGCGCCAAGGACGACGCCCTGATCCTGCCGCAGACCGCCGTGCTCAACGATGCCGACCAGATCTATGTGGTCGCGGTCGATGCCGAGAACAAGGCGGCTTTCAAGCCGGTGAAAACAGGGCTCCAGCTCGCCGGCCAGGTCGAGATCGTGGAAGGCCTCGCCGAGGGAGACATCGTCGTCGTCGAGGGTTACCAAAAGCTTGGCCCCGGCTCCCCGGTGATGTTCGCGCCCGATTCGGCCCAATATGGCGTCGAACCAACGCCCCCGCCTGCGGCGGGAAACCCGAAATCCTAAGCTCTCAATCCGAAACAGATTCCAAACTTAAATGATCAATGCTTCAAGCGACGACTGACGTTTCTGTATTTCCTCATTCCGTCATTTGAAGTTGTTAAGGATTTAGAGCTTAGAAATTAGAAATCTCTTTCCAGATGGGTTCCTCCTTTTTTGAAATCTGCGTCCGCCGCCCGGTGATGACGACCATGATGAGCCTCGCGCTCATGGTGTTCGGCGGGATCAGCCTGACTCGCCTGCCGGTGCGCGAGCTGCCGGATGCGGACCCGATCATCGTGAACATTCTCACGCTCTATCCCGGTGCCAGTGCCGAAGTGGTGGAGTCGGAGATCACCCAGCGACTGGAGGAGGCGATCAGCAGCGCCTCGGGCATCAAGCAGATCCTCAGCGAGAGCCGGGAGGAGGGCAGTGTGATCAATGTGGAGTTCATCCAGGGCACTGATGAGGATGTGGCCGCCCAGGAAGTCCGCGACCGCGTCGCGCGGGTGCGCGGCGAGCTGCCCGACGACGTGGAAGAGCCCGTGGTGGCGAAGCAGGATGCCAGCGCGCGGCCCATCATCTGGATCGCGTTTTTCTCGGACCGTTTCAACACCCAGCAACTTTCCCAAATCGCCGAGGAGCAGGTGAAGGACCGGTTGCAGACGGTGCCCGGCGTGAGCCAGGTCATTCTGGGTGGCGAAAAGCGCTGGGCGATGCGCCTCTGGCTCGACTCCGCCCGCATGGCGGCCCGCGGGGTCGCCGTGCTCGATGTGGAGCGGGCCCTGCGCACCCAGAGTGTCGAACTGCCGAGCGGCCGGGTGGAAAACCTCGACCGCGAACTCACCATCCAGACGCGCGGCCAGCTCCAGACCGCCGAGGAGTTCAATCGTCTCATCATCCGGCAGGACGGGAACTCGGTGGTCCGGCTGGAGGATATTGGCTACGCCGAGGAAGGCGTCGAGGACGAGCGGGTCGTGGCCCGGTTCAAGGGCCAACCGTCCATCGGTCTCGGCATCGTGCGCCAGTCGCGGGCCAACACGCTCGATGTCGCCCGCGGGGTGAAGTCGCGCATGGATGAGATCGCGCCGCTGCTGCCGGATGGCATCCAGTATGAATTTCCCTACGACGAGTCCATCTACGTTGAAAAAGCCGTTCACGAGGTGGTCGAGACGCTCTTCATCGCCTTCGGCCTGGTGGTGCTGACCATTTTCATTTTCCTCCGCGACCTGAGATCGACCATCATCCCCGCCGTCACCGTGCCGGTCTCGGTGCTGGCCACTTTCGGCCTGCTCTATCTGCTGGGATACTCGGTGAACATCTTCACCCTGCTCGCCCTGGTGCTGGCGATCGGGATCGTGGTGGACGACGCCATCGTGGTGCTGGAGAACATTTTCCGGCACATCGAGGCCGGCGACACGCCGATGGAGGCCTCGCTCAAGACGATGCGGGAGATCGCCTTTGCCATCGTCACCATCACCCTATCGCTGGTCGCGGTGTTCCTGCCGCTCGCCTTTGTCGGCGGGCTCACCGGCAAGCTGCTCATCGAATTCGCCGTCGCTCTCGCCGGCTCGGTCGTCTTCTCCGCTTTTGTCGCGCTGACCCTGTCGCCGATGATCAGCGCGCGGATCCTGAGGTCCAAGTCCGAGGAAAAACACGGCCGGGTCTTTGCCTGGTTCGAGCGGCGCTTCGACAAGCTGGCCGCGCGCTACGAGCGCGTGCTCGGCTGGTCGCTCAATCACCGTGCCGCCGTCGTGGTCCTCGCCGGCGGCCTGATGGCGTTGACCGTCTATTTCTTCCAGAACCTCGAGCAGGAGTTCCTGCCCGAGGAGGACAAGGGCCGATTCCTCGCCATCGCCATCACGCCCCAAGGTTCCACACCCGACTACACGGACCGCATGATGCGGCAGATGGAGGAGATCGCGGGCCAGACTTCGGAGCTGACCGGCTACTTCTCCGCCGTCGCCCTGCCTTTCAACGGTCCTGGCGACCCCACCCAGGGCTTCATGTTCATGCGTCTGGCGGAAGGCGAGCGACGCGCCCTCCGCGATGTCGTCGGCGGGCCGACGGGGCTCGGCGCCCGGTTCATCACCGAGGTCGAAGGGGCGATCGCGATTCCCATTCTGCCGAAGGCGGTCGATCTCGGCATCAGTCAGCCCTATGAGCTGGTCCTGACGCATACCGACATCGATGAGATGTACGCCTTTTCCCAGCAACTCATGAACCGCCTGCGGCAGGAGGGCTTTCTGGCCAACGTCCGCGCCTCCATGGAGCTGACCAAGCCCGAGCTGGACCTGCGCGTCGATCGCGACCGCGCCGGGGTGCTGAATGTCTCGGTCGCCGACATTTCCCGCACCCTTCAGATCCTCTTCGGGGGCCAGGACCTCGCCGACATCAAGCAGCGCGGGCGGCAGTTCGAGGTCGTCGTCCAGTTGAAGCGCGACCGCCGCCTCACGCCGTCGGACCTGGACCGCATCTATGTGCCGGACCGGAATGGAAAGCTTGTGCAGCTCAGCAATCTCGTCAGCGTGGAGACGGGCGCCGGGCCGAACCGCATCGAGCGCTACAACCGCCAGCGCAGCACCACCATCCAGGGCACGCCCGTCGGTGTGCCGCTGGGAACGGCGATGGCGCGCACCGAAGAGATCCTGAAGGAAATGCTGCCGCCCGGTCACGGCTACACCTGGAAGGGTGAGTCGCAGAACCTGCGTGACAGCTCCGGGGAAATCTGGTTTTTCCTCGGCATGGCCATTGTGGTCGTATATATGGTGCTGGCGGCGCAGTTCGAGAGCTTCGTGCACCCGTTTACCGTGATGCTTGCCCTGCCGCTGGCGTTCCTCGGGGCCTTCGGCCTGCTTTATGGGCTGTCCTGGGTGAACCACTTTGGCACCAACTTCTTCGGCTGGGCCAACTACGCCCCGGATCCGCCCGAGATCGCCCACACGCTGTCGAAGATCGTTCCCCGCATCCCGTCGATGAATCTGAATATCTTCAGTCAGGTCGGCTTGGTCCTGCTGGTGGGGTTGGTGACGAAGAACTCCATCCTCCTCGTCGAATTCGCCAATCAGGAGCGCGCCCGCGGTCTCGATGCCAAAGCGGCCATGCTCAATGCCGGCAAGATCCGCCTGCGGCCCATCCTGATGACCAGCTTCGCGACCATTGCCGGCATCCTGCCCATCGCCATCGGCCTGGGCGCCTCCGGCGAGGCCCGCCGCCCCCTCGGGGTGGTGGCCGTCGGTGGCATGGTGACGAGCACGATTCTGACTCTGGTGGTCATCCCGGTGATTTACACGCTGTTTTCGCGAATGACGAAGGAACCGGAAGGAACGGTCGAGGCCCTGCCGAAGTGAAGACCCGGCGATGGCCGGATGGTTAAAGGATGAGGGGAAAGCTGACCCCGGCCACAACTGCGAACCGGGCTTTCCCGTCATCCCGCCGAAAAAAAGGGTGGGTCGGGCGGCTTTTTTTGGTATGGAACAGCCGTGACCGGTTGCCGGCTGCCGATGGGCTCCGGTTGGTTCCCTCAACGCTCCTCCGCCATGTCCGATCTGACGAAATCCGCTTCCCTGGAACAGCCCTGGTATCGGGGCATCACGCGCTATGAATGGCTCGTGCTGATCATCGCGTCGGCGGGATGGGTCTTCGATGTCTATGAGGGGCAGATTTTCAATCTGACGCGCAACCAACTGCTGCAGGATATCCTGGGAGTGGAGCCGGGCCATCCCGACATCAAGAAATACGGGGACCGGCTGCTGGGGATCTTCCTGCTGGGCGGGATGTTCGGCGGACTGCTCTTTGGCTCGCTGGCGGACAAATACGGGCGCCGGCCGATGATGATCTGGACGATCCTGATGTATTCCATTTTCTCAGGCCTCACCTATTTCGCCACCAGTCTGGAGCAGGTGATGGTGCTGCGCTTTCTGGTGGCGATGGGCATCGGAGGGGAATGGGCGGTGGCGGCGGCACTGGTGTCGGAGGTGTTCCCGACCCGGGCGCGGGCCCAGGCATCTGGCATCTTCCACGCAACCTCGGTGATCGGGACCTGGCTGGCGACACTGGCGGCGATGTGGGTGGAGTCGGACTGGCGATACGCCTACCTGATCGGCGTGCTGCCGGCGCTGCTGATCCTGTGGGTGCGGGCGACGGTGAAGGAGCCCGAAAAATGGGAGCAGGCTCGTCAGGCTGGGACGCAAAAGAACCGCGGCAGCCTGAAGGAACTGCTGACCAAGCCCCTGTGGGCCAAACACGCGCTGCTGGCCATGTGTCTGGCGGCGGTGGGTCTGGGGACGTTTTGGGCGCTGGTGGTGGCGGGGCAGGATCTCGCCTATCACCGGATGCTGCAGGATGGCGTGGAGGAAAAGGTGGCGGTGGAAAAGGCGAAGTTTGCCTACGGCATCGTGCAGACGCTGGGCGGCGGAATCGGCCTGGTGCTGTTCGGTCCCATAGCGGCCCGGATCGGGCGGAAGCGCGCGTTCATCCTCTATCACGTGGGAGCAGCCATCATCGTGCCGGTGACCTGTTTCGTGCCGCAGAGCTATGGGATGCTGCTGGCGTTCCTCCCGGTGTTCGGCTTTTTCACCCTCGGGATGCACGCCGGCTATGCGGTGTATTTCCCCGAGCTGTTCCCGAGCCATCTCCGGGCGACGGGCACCAGTTTTGGCTTCAACGGCGGCCGAATGCTGGCGTTTTCGGTGCTGTGGTATGTGGCTCCCTGGCTGAAAGGCCAGATGGCGCTGCCGCTGGCGCTGACGTGGCTGGGCGGGCTCTTTCTCGTCGGTGTGCTGCTGATGGCGGTGCTGCCAGAGACGAAGGGCAAGGATCTGCCGGAGTAGACGAGGCAAAGGCGTGGGGCGGGAAAGTCCGTCCGCCGCAGGCGCGCTTTCCCGCATCGGGAAGCGCAGAGGGGGCCAACGATCACTCCTCGAGCGGACGCGGAAAGCGGTTCCGCGGATCGACGAAAGATTCCTGTTTCGCCTTGCCCTTGGTGCCCTTGGTGGGTTGGGCGACCGGCGGATCTTCCGGTTCGTCGGGATCGGATTCCGGTTTCGTTTCCGGTTCTTCGGGATTGTCGGCCGGAGCCGGTTCCGTCGGAATGGCGATGGGCACGGCGATCAGTGGAGTGGCCCGGAGCGGCTGCGGCGTGGGGTTGGCCGGGGTCGCGGTCGGCGGGGCGGGGGGAGTCGTCTGGCTGGCGGCGGCGGGAGTCATGCCGGGCGGCAGGTCAGCCGCAGCGGGAGCAGGCTCGGCCGCGGTCACAGCCGACGGCGCATCGGATGAGGCGGGCGCTGGCTCCGGCTGGGGCTCCTCCGAAAGTTCGGTGGAATCGGACGGCACGGCGCGCAGAGGCGAGGCTTGCGGCGGCTTGGCCGGCTCCGGCTCGGTGTTGTGGCCGGTGGGAATGGGGGTGGCAGACTTGGCGGGTGTCGTGACGGCGGCGATCTTTGGCGCGGAATCAGCTGGTTTTTCCGCGGGAGCGACGGCAGATGCGGCGGTGGAGGGACGGGGTTTTGCCGCGTCGAGCACCCAATCGGCGGCGACGGGCTTGTTGGCGAGGCTGGGTTCTCCCTCCTCCTTTTCTGACTGAGAGGCTGCCGGAGCCTCGGCGGCGACCACCGGGGCCGATGGCTCGGCGGTAGGGGGCACGGCGGCCTGAGTGCCGATCTCCTGACGGGTGGCTTCGGCGATGGCTTTTGCCTTGGAGGTGACCTCGTCGATGGATTGCGCGTCCTTGCCCAGATACCAGAGCACCGGAATGCCGACGACCAGGGCGACGACTACGAGACCCAGCAGCAGGGGGGCGAGACCGGGCGATTCCCGCCGGACCGGAGCGGCTGGTGCCGTGTCGCGCCGCGCGGTGGTCCGGGGGCTGGCGGCAGAGGCCGTGGCTGAGCTCAGCGTGGGCAGGATGGCGGATGATGACAGGCGTCGCTCGCTGCCGTTTTCAAAAAATTGAAGTGCATCCCTGGCGTCCACACCCAGGTAGCGGCTGTAGAGGGAAAGGAAACTCTTGGCGTAGGTGGCGCTGGCAAAACCCGAGTAGTCGTCGTTTTCCAGACCGCGGAGGTAGTGGGCATGGATGCGCGTCTCAAAGGCAGCATCCTCTATGGTCATGCCTTTGGATTCGCGCGCTGCCCGCAGGCGCGGGCCGATCGTGTCCAGATCCGTCATTACTTCCCGATTCACCGGGAAGCGTTCCCGGCCGGGGAACTTACTCGTAGGAGTCCGAAAGATCGACCAAAATTTCGCGCGGTTTCGCGCCATCGCCGGGTCCGATGAAGCCGCGCTGCTCGAGGATGTCGATCATGCGGGCCGCCCGGGTGTAGCCGAGGCGCAGGCGGCGCTGCAGCAGGGAGGTGGAGGCCTTTTTCTCCTGCAAAACGACCTCGAGGCACTTTTCCAGCATGTCCTCATCGGCTTCGGAGATTTCCTCGTCGTCCTCGCCGCCTTCTCCGTCGATGGACTTCTGAATGCCCGACTCGAACTGTGGCCCGCCCTGACTGGCACAGGCCTCGACCACATCCTGGATCTCGTCATCCAGGATCAGGGCGCCCTGAGCGCGGACCAGTTGCGAGCAGCCCGGGGGCAGATAGAGCATGTCGCCCTTTCCGACGAGGCGGTCGGCGCCCGGGGCGTCGAGGATGACGCGGCTGTCGATCTTCGACGACACCTGGAAGGCGATGCGGGAGGGGATGTTGGCCTTGATGATGCCGGTGACGACATCGGCGCGCGGCGTCTGGGTGGCGACGATGAGATGGATGCCGGCGGCACGGGCTTTCTGGGCGATCCGGGCGATGGCGGTCTCGACATCGGCCGGGGCCGTCTGCATGAGGTCGGCCAACTCGTCGATGATGACGATGATGTAGGGCAGATGGTCGGGCACCTCGTCCTCGTCGGAGCCGGCTGGGCTCAGACCGCGGGGCGGCAGCGACAGCTCGGCGGCGATGAGTTCGTCCTCCTCGTCTCCATCGTCGGCGCTGCCGGTGAGGTGGAAATCGGACATCTCCGCGTAGTCGTCGTTGATCTTGACGGCATGGGCCGCCAGGACCGGCTCGGCCAGTTCTTCCTCCACGGCTTCATCGGCGAGACTGTCGATGATGAGCGGCTCCGCCGGCACGACAGGAGTAGATTTGACGCGGCTTTTGGCGGGGGCGGCGACCGACTCGGCGGCGGCGGCGGCGGCTTCGCGCTTGGCTTTGTTCCGGCTGTTGAAGCCGTCGAAATTCCGCGTGCCGAGCTTGGCGAACATCGCGTAGCGCCGCTCCATCTCGTTGATCACCCAGCGCAGGGCCAGCAGGACCTTCTTCGGATCCGTGACCACGGGGATCACCATGTGCGGCAGCTTGTTGTAGAGCTGCATTTCGACCACCTTCGGGTCGATCATGATGAAGCGCAGCTCATCCGGCGTGAAGCGGTAAAGCAGACTCGCGACGATGGAATTGATGCAGACCGACTTGCCGCTCCCGGTGGCTCCGGCGACGAGCAGGTGGGGCATGGAGGCCAGGTCGCCGACGATGACATGTCCATACACGTCCTTCCCGAGGGCGAGCGGGATGCGGGCCTTCGACTTGCAGAAGGCATCGTCTTCGAACAACTCGCGCAGCGTCACGAGGACCTTGTCGGAATTGGCGATCTCGATCCCGACGGTGTCCTTGCCGGGGATGGGTGCGAGGATGTGGATGCGCTCGGCCTTGGTGGCGCGGGCGAGGTCGGCTTCCAGCGAGGTGATGCGGCTGACGCGCAGGCCGGGCTTCGGATAGACCTCGTAGCGGGTGATGGTGGGGCCCTTGGTGATGTCGCCGGGGCTCACCTCCACCCCGAAGGTGGCGAGCGTGTCGATGATGGTACGCTGGAGATCGAGCAACCCGTGGGTGTCGGTGGGCTTGGTGTCGCCGGGCTCGGTGTAGCGGAGGATGTCCAGACTGGGCAACTCGTAGTTTTCAAAACTGCCCGTGCTGCTGATCAGGCTGACGCCGTCGGCCTTGTCTTCCTTCTTCTTTTTCCGATGCTGGGCAAACAGGGCGGAGGCGTCGATGACGACCTCGCCGTCGGCTTTGCGCTTCGGCTGGGAGGCATCGATGATCTTTGGCTCCGGCAGGGAGGGCTCCAGCGGCAACTCCATCTCCTCGACCTTGGATGGCACGGGGCTGGGATCAAACTCCGGGGCTGGCACCACTTTCTCCCGCGGACCGGAGCGGCGGGCATTGCCCCGGTTCACCGGACCGCCGGCGGCGCCGCGCGTGGCCATGGCGGCGGCTTCGACGCCCTCGTCGCCCCATTTGCGGATGAGCTGGCGGCTGCGGTGGGCGAGCGCCTCGGCGATCTCGTGGCGTCGCTCGATCTGGTCCTGGATCCGGTCCCGGACCATCCGGGCAAAGCGGAACGGATGAATGCCCGTGATGACGATGAGGCTGACTGCATAAGTCACGCTGGTGACGATGCAGGCGCCGACGGTGCCGACTCCGCGGCTTTCCAGAAAGGTGCTCAGGTAGCCGAAGAATCCGCCCGCGCTGCGCGGCAGATTGTAGCGCTGCGGCCAGTCGTGGAAAAACGACGACTGGTACTCGATCAGGCTGGCCGCCGATATGACCAGCGCCGCGAGGGCGAGATAATTCCGGCTGTGGAAAGGCCGCGCGCCGGTGAGCACCTGCACGCCCCACCAGGCGATCACGGCCGGCAGCAGATAGCTGGCGGCGCCGAAAATGAAGTAAAGCCAGCCGGCCACGATGGCGCCGAGGGGGCCAATAAAATTCGTGACCACCTTCTCCTCCGTGGCGGTGACGCTGAACGGCACCCAACTCGGGAGATCGCGCGGCGTGTAGGAGACGAGGGCCAGGAAAAGCATCACGGCCATGCCGCCCATCACGATGGCGACCCCTTCATGGAAGGGGTAGGGACCGGTCGGCGCATTCTGGTCCCGGCTGGGGCCGCGTCGGCGGGCCCGGGGAGCGCTGGTGGGCGAGGTGGGGCTGGAAATGCTCTTGCCTGCCATGTCGAAACGGTAGTCGGTGGTCAGAGGGGCTCAAAGGGGAGGGGATTCACCCGCGGGTTCGTCGGGGAGAAGAACTGGCTTTCTTATAAATTCCAGAATGAATGAGAGGTCTATTCGGGCGAGAAAAATGATAGCCTCCGCAATAATTTCGATCAACGAATATCTTGGATTTCTTTAAGTTCTCAAAATTTCGGTTATTTTCCCGGTTCGGCTTTCCGATCCAACCCTGTTGCATCTCCGCATGAACCCTGTCCGATCGTTTTCCGAGCCCTTCGTTTTCAGTCCCCTCTACCAGGTGCGCGTCTGGGGAGGGCGGGATCTGGAGCGGGTCTTTGGCCGGCAACTGCCCGACCCGGATCAACCCTACGGCGAGGCCTGGGAGCTCTCCGACCGACCGGAGGCGATGAGCCGGCTGGTCTCCGGACCCGCCGATTGGGTCGGGCGGACGCTCGGCGATCTCTGGCGGGAGCCGGATGTCGCCCTCCGCGAGGCGATGTTCGGCCCGGGGGCGCCCGGGGCGGGGCCGTTTCCGCTGCTTTTCAAGATTCTCGACGCTCGCGAGCGGCTGTCGCTACAGGTGCATCCCCCGGCTTCGGAGGCGTCGGCGCTGGGCGGCGAGCCGAAAACCGAGATCTGGTACATTGCCGCTGCGGCTGATGGGGCGGAGCTATACGCCGGGGTCACGGCGGGCACGACGCGGGAGCGTTTCGAAGAGGCGCTGACCGATGGCTCGGCCGAGCGTTGGGTGCATCGCATCCCGGTGAAAGCGGGCGATTTTCTTTTCGTTCCGAGCGGTCGGCTCCATGCGATCGGGGCCGGCTTGCTGATTTTTGAGATTCAGCAAAACAGCGACACGACCTACCGCGTCTATGACTGGAATCGGCTGGGGCTGGACGGGCGTCCGCGCGAGTTGCACGTGGCGGAGTCGATGCGCTGCATCGATTTCTCCGACGTGGAGCCGGGCTGCGGGCATCCCGACGGGTCGCGGCTGGCGGCGTGCGACTACTTCCAGGTGGAGCGGCACACCGGCGAGCGCCTGCCGCTGCCAGCGGATCGGCCGGTGGTGGTGACGGTGGTCTCGGGAACGGCGCGGCTGGGAGCGGGAGAGCGGGTTTTCCGCGCGGGGGACTCGTTCTTGGTGCCGGCCAGTTGGCTCGGGCCGAAAACGATCGTTGCTTCTGGCGGGCCGGTGACGGTCCTGACGACCACGTGGTGATCCGGAGGGGCTCAGCGGCCGCCGAAAATCGCCGACCCGACCCGCACCAGCGTCGCGCCCTCCTCGATGGCCATTTCATAGTCCTGGCTCATGCCCATGGACAACTCGGGCAGGGGTCGCCCACCGCGCGACTCCAGCTCCCCGCGCAGCGTGCAAAGCCGGGCAAAATGGGCGCGGGTGCGCGTGGGATCGCTTTCGATCGGCAGGATGGTCATCAATCCCCGGACGTCGAGGTGGGGCAGGGCGACCAAGTCCTCGAAGTCGGCGCGCAGAGCATCGGGGGCGTAGCCGTATTTGGCGTCATCGTTGCCGATATTGACTTGAAGCAGGATCCGCGGCCGGCAGGACAGCTCGGAGGCGACGCGGTCGATCTGCCGAGCGCGCTCGAGAGAGTCGACGGTCTCGATCCAGTGGAACAGCGGCAGCGCCTTGCGGATTTTGTTCGACTGGAGGTGGCCGATGAGGTGCCACTCCAGATCGGCCGGCAGAAGGGGGATTTTTTCGAGGCCCTCCTGCACCTTGTTTTCTCCAAAGACCCGCTGGCCAGCGGCGACGGCCTCGGCCACGGCGGCGGGGGGAAAGGTCTTGCTGACGGCGACGAGGGTGACAGCTTCGGCAGGACGACCGGAGCGGGCGGCAGCGGCGGCGATGCGCTGGCGCACCGAGTCGAGGGCGTCGGCGATGGAGGTGGGCATGGTGGGCGGGTGGTTGGGACGGTGAGGGCAAAAGGTGGGCGAGATCGGCCCTTGTGCAAAGCGGAAGCGGACCTTTAGTGGGCGCACCATGAGAAAATCCCTGACCTGTCTGCTGTTTCTCCTCACCGCGTCCCTGGCTGCCGCCGCCGAGCCCGTGGTTCTCTTCGACGGATCGCATCTCGATGCCTGGACGATGGACAAAGCCGGTGCCTGGGTCGCAAAAGACGGCGAACTCCAACCGGCTGAGAATGGTGCGGGTGGCTACCTCTGGACGAAGGAGAAATTCGGCGATTTCACCCTCACGCTGGAATTCAAAATGTCGAAAGACTGCAACAGCGGCGTCTTTTTCCGCACCGATCCCAAGAATCCGGTGCAGGGCGGCTACGAGATCCAGGTGATGGACACGGCGGCGAAGCCGGACCTCGGCAAGCACGACTGCGGCGCGCTGTATGACGCGCTGGCGCCGAGCGTGAATGCCGCCAAGCCGGCTGGCGAATGGAACGCGATGACGATCGTGTGCAAAGGTCCCAAGGTAACCGTGGTGTTGAACGGAAAGACGGTGGTCGATGCCGATCTGGACCAGTGGACCACGGCCAATCGCAATCCGGACGGCTCGCCGAACAAGTTCAAGACTGCGCTGAAGGACCTGCCGCGGGTCAATCACATTGGCCTGCAATATCATGGGCATCCCGTGTGGTTCCGGGCGATCCGACTGGTGCCCAACTGATAGAGTAGGCAGCGGGGCTGATTTTTCCCACCTTTCATCCAACTCGCTCGATGGCCGGGACAATGACGCGCAAGGCGGTGATCTTCGATCTCGACGGCACCCTGCTGGACACGCTGGGAGACATCGCCGCGGCGGGCAATGCCGTGCTGCGCAAGCGCGGTCTGCCCGAGCACCCGGTGGACGCTTTCCGGCAATTTGTCGGCGGTGGCATGGCAAATCTGGCGCGGCGGATTTTTCCTCCCGACCGGCAGCCGGCCGACGGACCCGAGCACGACAGTGCGCTCGCGGACTACAAGGCGGAGTATGCGACCCGTTGGCGCGACAGCACGGTGCCCTACGACGGCATTCCCGAACTGCTGGACGCCCTCGTGGAGCGGGAGGTAGCCCTGGCAGTGGTGTCGAACAAGGCCCAGATTTTCACCGAGCAGTGCATCGATGCCTACCTGGGGAACTGGCCCTGGCAGGTGGTGTTCGGCCAGCGCGAGGGCATTCCCCACAAGCCCGATCCGGCCGGGGCGACGGAGGCCGCCGCGCGACTCGGCGTGGCGCCAGAGGCGTGCCTTTTCGTGGGGGATTCCGGCGTCGACATGGAGACCGGCCGCCGGGCGGGAATGGAGCCAGTCGGCGTGCTGTGGGGCTTCCGGGGCGAAGCCGAACTGCGCGAGCGCGGCGCGGCGGGCCTGATCCGGCATCCGCTGGAGTTGCTCGACTGGCTGTGACGATTTTGGGGGAGGCTAACTAAAATTCCTGAAGGAACGGATTCGAGGCCCTTTCCCGTCCGATGGTGGTTTCCGGGCCATGTCCGGGGAAGACGCGGGTCGCATCGGGGAGGCGGAAGAGCTTTTCCCGGATGCCCTCCAGCAACAGACCGTGGTTGCCATGGGGAAAATCGGTTCGCCCGATCCCGCCGCGGAACAGGACATCGCCGCCAAAAAGCAGGGGCACGGGGAGTTCGTCGGCCGAGTCCGCCGGACGCGGCCGGTAGCAGAGGCTGTCGGGCGAGTGGCCCGGCACGTGGTCCAATGGGATGATCAGCCCGGCCAGATGGATTTCCCGCTCCCCGGCCAGGACGCGGTCCACGGAAAAGGGATCCAGTTCGAAGGGCCAGCCGATCGTTTCCTTCAGCAGCGTCTCAAGCGTGAGGTTGGCATCGGGCGGCGAGTGGGCCCAGATGGGACAGCCAAAGCGTTCGCGGACGGCCGCGGCATCGATGACGTGGTCGTAGTGCAGGTGCGTGAGTAGCAGGCCGTCGGGGGCCAGGCCGAGCGATTCCAGCCAGTCTGCGACGCCCTCCGGCGCGTCGATGAGCAGCCGGCCGCCGGGGTGGGTGATCAGGTAGCCGTTGGTCTGGAAATAGCCGCCGGTGTGGACATCGATTTTCATGGGTGGTGGGCGTTGGGGGCGTATTCCTGACAGAGACACCGCAGACGCGCCACAATTAACTTTTACCGGCCGGAGGTTGCGTGTTATTCTCCGAGGCTGCCGGGCGAAAGGCTCCGTTTTGCGCCCGGAAGATCCCGCATCCTGCCTACGTTCCCCATGTTTCGGTCTCTTCCTGCCGCCACCATCCGCCGCACCAGCCGCGGAATGGCCACCCTCATCCTCGCCGCCGCCGCGCTTTCCGTGACTCCCGCCGCGCGGGCACAGACCGACTATGGCGAGATCGCCCTGCGGGTCACCGAGATGCTGGAGGAGGAGCACTACCTGCGCCAGTCCTTCGATGACAAGATGTCAGAGCGCCTGCTGGATATCTACATCGAATACCTCGATTTTGGCCGCGTATACTTCACCCAGGAGGACATCGACCGGTTTTACAGCGAGTACCGCACCACCCTCGACGACGGCATCCGAAACCGCGAGATCGGGGCCGCCTACGACATCTACGGCATCTACAAGGAGCGCGTCCGCTCCCGCGTGGCTCTGGTGAAGGAATTGCTCGACAAGAAGGACGAGTTTCACTTCGACTCGGATCGCTCCGTGCAAATCAGCCGGAAGGACTCCCCGTGGTTCAAGGATGGCAAAGACTACGAGGACAAATGGCACGATCTCATCGAGGCCGAGGTCCTGCAGGAAACCCTGCGCCGCGAGGCTGCGGATCGAGCCAAGCGTGAGAAGGAATCCAAGGTGAAGGAAATCCGCCCCCTCGATTCCGAAGCCAAGCCCGAAGCCGGTGCCGCGCCGAAGGCCGCGCCCGACGCCGACGCTTCCAGCGAGGAAAAGGACGACGCCGCCAAAGTGGCTGAAACCCCAGCCGCCACCAAAGGCGAAAAGAAGGAGGAAACGCCCCAGGAGATCATCCTCAAGCGCTACGACCGCATCCTCGACAGTGTGAACGACAACGACGCGGAAGACGTTGCCGTCATGTTCATCAAGTCCCTGTCGCGCGCCTACGATCCACACTCGGAGTATTTCTCCCAGTCGCAATACGACAATTTCCGCATCCAGATGAACAAGTCGCTGGAGGGCATCGGCGCCATGCTCCAGGAGGAAGAGGACGGCAGCGCCTCCATCCAGGGCCTCGTCGTTGGTGGTCCCGCCCACAAAGCCGGTGAGTTGCAGGTGCTGGATCGCATTGTCGGCGTTGGTCAGAGCCAGGACGGCGAAATGGTCGACACCATCGGGATGAAGTTGAACGATGTGGTCGATCTCATCCGCGGCGAAAAAGGCAGCGTCGTCCGTCTCAAGGTGATCCCGGCCGATGCTCCTGCCGGCTCCCAAACCAAGGAAATCTCCATCGTCCGTGACAAGGTGGATCTGAAGGACAGCCTCGCGTCCGCCGAGTTGATCGAAACCAAGGACGAAGCCGGCAAGCCGCTCAAACTCGGCTGGATCAATCTCCTCTCGTTCTACAGCGACATGGATGGCGGTCAGACCAGCACCACTGCCGATGTGCAGCGGCTGGTGAATCGCCTGATGCGCGAAGGCATGCAGGGCCTCGTCGTGGATCTGCGCGACAATGGCGGCGGCTCGCTCGAGGAAGCCATCAACATGACCGGCTTGTTCATTCCCCGCGGACCCGTGGTGCAGTCCCGCGACTGGGAGGGGCGCGTGGATTTCAAGGAATCACGCAACAAGGACGCCCTTTGGAGCGGGCCGCTCGTGGTCCTGACGAATCACTCCAGTGCCTCGGCCAGCGAAATTTTTGCGGCCGCGCTTCAGGACTATCGCCGCGCACTGATCGTCGGCGAATCGTCCACTTTCGGCAAAGGCACCGTGCAGCAGCTCCGCCCGGTCCAGGCCGCCCGCCTGCTGCTGCCTTTCCGCGGCGCTGGCGTGCAGAATGGAGCCCTGAAACTCACCATTCAGACATTCTTCCGCATCGATGGGACCTCGACCCAACTTCACGGGGTCATTCCCGAGCTCATGCTCCCGTCCACCAATGATGTCCTCGATATCGGCGAGGACGCCCTGACCCACCCGCTCAAGGTCGATCCAATCGATCCCCAGCCTTACGAAAAGGTGGCCAAGGAGCCATTCCCCATCGATGCCCTCACCGCCCGCATGAAGCAGCGCATCGGCCAGGATCAGGAATTCAAATACGTCCTCGAAGACATCACTGAGGCCAAGAAGCGCATCGAGGAAAACCTCGTCTCCATCAATCGGGCCACCCGCGAGGCGGAGACCGCCGAACTCGAAGCCAAGCGCGACGCCCGCAAGGCCGAGCGGATCGAACGCTTTGCCAAGGTTCGCGAGGCGGAAAAAGGCCTTTTCACCGTTTACGCCCTGACCCAGGACAATGTGAATCAGGAAAAGCTGCCCCTGCGCTCCGAGATTTCCGACGAGGAATCCAGCGGCATGATGATGGGCAAGAAAAAGAAGGAAGAGCAGGAAGAGGAAGACGCCTTGGAGTATCCCCACGGCTTCGATCCCTACAAGCGCGAGACGTTGAATATCCTCGTCGACTTCATCGCCGCCCAGACTTCCGACAAGCCCCTGACCACCACCGTCACGCCTCCCGCGACCGTGAAGAACTGATTCGGTTCGTCGGCGATCGTTGGAAGGGTGTCGCCAGAGGTTTCCTCGGGCCATTCGGCTCGGCGCCCCTCTTTGTGGGGCTCCGCAGCGGCCAAAATGGGGCTTCGTACCGCCCACTTCGAGCCGGAGGCTCGACGGAAATAAGCCGGTGGCGCCAGCCACCGGAAACCGTCTCAAAATCAAAGAGCGCCCCGGAGGGGCGCCAACCTGCGGACGCCGGGTGTGGGTGGCTGCCGTGGAAACCCATCCGCCGCCCCTGCCGGGGCGGACGGGTATTGGTGGACCGGAACCCGGTGGCTGTCGCCACCGGCTTATTTCCGCGAAGCCTCCGTCTCCGTCTCCGGAAGATGGGCCTACGGCAGCTCGACCGCCGCAGAAGATGGGCCGACGGAAGATCTCGCAACTCGAAGACTGGCCCGAAAACAAGTGAGGCGGTCCGCCAAAACCCACCGGGACCGCAGGCGTCCCGCCTGCCCCGGAGCCCATGGTGGTTGGTCGGGGTTGCTGGGCCCACCAAGACGCCTGTCGTCCCGGAGTGTTATCCTTTCCCTTCGAGCATCACGCGACATTCCCTGGCATTCGGTTCTGCAAAAGTTCCTGCGTTCTCCCATCAACCGACCGTCACCTCGCATCACAACGTGCTCATCACCCGGCATCCACCCACTTCGAGCCGGAGGCTCGACGGAAATAAGCCGGTGGCGCCAGCCACCGGAAACCGCCCCAAAATCAAAGAGCGCCCCGGAGGGGCGCCAACCTGCGGACGCCGGGTGTGGGTGGCTGCCGTGGAAACCCACCGGGACCGCAGGCGTCCCGCCTGCCCCAGAGCTCATGGTGGTTGGTCGGGGCTGCTGGGCCCACCAAGACGCCTGTCGTCCCGGAGTGTTATCCTTTCCCTTCGAGCATCACGCGACATTCCCTGGCCCGGAACCCGGTGGCTGTCGCCACCGGCTCATCGCCGCGAAGCCTCCGGCTCCGTCCCCGGAAGATGGGCCTCCGCGGAAGATGATCGCCCCGGAAGACAGGCGCCTCAGAAGCTCGACTGCCAACAGAAGCTCGACCGCCAACAGAAGCTCGACCGCCAACAGAAGCTCAGGCACTGCCGTCTCAGAATGACGTGCTTGCGGCCACGCTCACCCGGTGACGGTCGTAGTCGCGGGAATTGTCATCCGACGAGTAGTCGGAAAATTGATAGCCCGTGGTGAGGTCCAGATTCGGCAGCAACGCGTAGGTGACTTCGGCATGGGCCTGCAGGCCGCGCTCCGAGACATCGGCCGCCGAGCCGGATCCTTCCAGTTGGCTGTCCACGTAAGCCACACCTGCCGAGGCGCCGAGGCGATCATTGAGGCGGTGTGTCACCGTCACCCCGGTTCGGACCGAGTAGCGGTGGTCAAAGCCAAACACCTCGTTGTTCTCCAGCCCCGCGCGGGCCAGCCAGCGCAGCGAGGTCGCGTCGGTCAGTTGATAGAGCAGCGAGGCCTCCGCGTAGGGCTTCCAGATGCCCGCCAGCGCGTCGTAGTCGCGATACTCGGCGCCACCCAGCAAAGTCAGCAGGGCCGCATCGCCAAACTGCTGGTCCACGCCGGCCAGCACATGATGCGAGGTCGAGTCCAGCGCCACATTGTCGTAGTTCGTCACGCCGAACCGGTACTCCGCTTTGGCCGTGGTCTGTTCATTCCACGCAAATCGCAGTTGCTGCCCGACGGTGTGGGAAAAGCGGTCCTCCGTCTGTGCCAGGCGACCCGACTCGAAGCCGATGCCTTCCGCCGTGTAGCTGGTCACCGACGTGAGCCGGTTGGTCAGGCTCAGCCACAGCGCCGCGCGGTTGTAGAAGTAAAGGTATTGGTCGTCGCGCAGGGCCGAGGAGGCCGCGACCATGAAGTCCGGCTCCACCTCCCAGGCGATCATGGCATTGTTCGTCATGCTCACCCGATTGTCGAAGCGGTGGGCAAAATCGGCATTGAGCCGGGAATTGTAGACCATGTCATCCAGCGTGCCGCCACCGGCCTCCTGTTTCAGACCGGCAAAGGAAAAGCGCAGGTCGAACCGCGTGTGCGGCGTCACGTAGGCATAGCGGAGCGAGGCCCGACCGCCGTAAAACGCGGTCTTCTCCCGGGCGGCGCCGGGTGCGGTGTTCGCATTGCTGTCATATCCAGCCCAGGCGCCGAAGGCGACCTTCAGGGGAATGGCCTTGGTCACCTTGGACCCTTCGTTTCCGATCCCCAGCAGCCCTTGCGCGATCGAATCGACCGGCGGGACGGCCGCAACAACAGCCGCCACGGCCAATAGGCCGCTGAAAAAGGGAAAGGAAGAGGCGCGCATAGCAGGTCGGAGTTCCAGATTTTATGGGAATTATAACAAAGTTTTCAATCTCGGCAATTTTTAATTAACTATTTTTAAATTTTTTGCTCAATCTCCGGCCAAATGAAAAACCCGCGCCCTTGCGGACGCGGGTCTCTCGGGTGTCGGTTTGGTGTGGTGATGAAAACAGACGGGACCGAATGGAAGCGGGCGGGAGAGCCTCAGGAATCCTGGTTCGGCGCGGGAATGCCGCCAAAGGGCGAGCTGAAATAGAGATCGATCGGTTGATCCACCTCCGGCAATGAAGGCAGCGCCAGCACCGGCAGGCCCCGGCTGAAAAAGCCCTTCTTGGTCGCCTTTTCCTCTTCCAGCGGTGGCGGGGGGATGATTTTTTCACCCGCATCCGGAGCCCCGGCGGTCGCGAGATCGGAAGGCTTGTCGACCACGCCGTCGTGGAGCAGCTCCCACGGGCCATCGTCATTCTGGCCGTCGATATTCAGATACGGATTGTCGCCAGCGGCAGCGGCGGCGATCTGCGGGTCCGTGGCGGGAGCCGGAGCCGGCTTGGGTTTCGGAGTAGGCGCCGGCGCGGGAGCCGGGATCGGCGCCGGGGCCTGCACCGGAGAATTCGCGACCTCCCAGGCCGGCTTCGATGCCGGATCGGCCGGTTTCAGGCGCGGCGTCTTTTCATCAAAAGCATCGGCAAAGGCCGCCCGCACCGAGTCTGCGTACTTCGGCGAGGCCGATACCGCCGATTCGGCGATCTCCGGGGCCTGCTTCGGGGCATTGGTCACGGCCACATAGACGATCTTCTTCACCGTGTCGGCATCCGCCTTGCTGGCTTCGATCGCCGTCTTCACCAGCGAGCCGACGCAGTGACCGCCGTTGGCAATCACCGCGTCCTCCAGCAGCGTCAGGACGTGGCCGGGCGCCGATTCCACGTTTTTCCGCAGTTGGTCGACAACCGGGCGGCAATCGATTTCCTCCGCGGCCACACAGACGGCGGGAAGCGACAGCAGGGCGACCGCGAGGGCGGAACGGGTCAGAGTTTTCATGATCAGCGGGCGGATGGGCTCGTCCCGGAGAGGGATCAAGCCGGCAAAACGGGGAGATGTCTCGATGAGATGAAGCGAAAAAGTGGAGCGGGTAGCGGGAATCGAACCCGCATAGCCAGCTTGGAAGGCTGGAGCTTTACCATTAAGCTATACCCGCAGCCTCATCGAGAATATTACAGAAATTATGATAATTTCAATAAACTTTTTAAGTTTTTGAAATTTCATGGCCCGGAAGCCTTCCATTTCTGCACTGTTCTCCCTCCCGTTGCCGGGTGGATCAGCCGCGCTGTAAGCGGTAGTAAAGCGCGAAATTGGTTCGTGCCAACCGGTTTTTCCGCCCTCCCGAACCCGGAACCGGGGAGGGGAGAAAAATCGGCGCCGGCTTGCACTTGCGGTTGTGGGGCGAGCCAAAGCCTCTACAATTATCGCCCGTCGGGCGCGGCCATTGGCGCGATCCCGATGCAACAGGGTTGGATCTCCGATCAGACAGGGTCTCATCGGAATCCAGCCTAAAACAGATTCCTGTTCAATCCTGTTAATCCTGTCCAAAAATCCCGTTAATCCTGTCGCCCATCCCACCCATGAGCTTCGATGTCATCCGCACCTTCCAAACCGGTTCCGGAACCGAGGGCCGCTACTATTCCCTGCCCGCCCTGGCCGAATCCGGCGTGGCGCCGAAGCTCAGCCGCCTGCCCGTCAGCATCCGCATCGTGCTTGAGTCGGTGCTGCGCAATGTCGACGGACGCAAGGTGAGCGACGTGGACGTGACCAACCTCGCGAACTGGAATGCGAAGGCTCCCGGCGAATACGAGATCCCCTTCACCGTCGCCCGCATCGTCCTCCAGGACTTTACCGGTGTGCCGCTGCTGGTCGATGTCGCCGCGATGCGCGACGCCGCCGTGGCCCGCGGGGCCGTCGCCTCGAAGGTCGAGCCGCTCGTGCCCGTCGATCTCGTCGTGGATCACTCCGTGCAGGTCGATTTCGCCGGTTCGCAGCTCGCCCTTGACCGCAACATGGCGATCGAGTTCATCCGCAACCGCGAGCGCTATGAATTCCTCAAATGGGGCCAGCAGGCCTTCGAGACCTTTTCCGTCGTGCCCCCCGGGATCGGCATCGTCCACCAGGTGAACCTCGAATACCTCGCCAAGGGCGTGCTTTCCAAGAACGGCGTCTATTACCCCGACACCCTCGTCGGCACCGACTCGCACACGACCATGATCAACGGCCTCGGCGTCGTCGGTTGGGGTGTCGGCGGGATCGAGGCCGAGGCCGGCATGCTGGGCCAGCCCGTCACCTTCCTCGTCCCCGAAGTCGTCGGCGTTTACCTCCACGGTGAACTGAAGGAAGGCGTCACCGCGACCGACCTCACCCTGCGCGTCACCGAGATCCTGCGGAAGCACGGCGTCGTCGGCAAGTTCGTCGAGTTCTTCGGACCCGGTGCCACCGCCCTTTCCCTGCCCGACCGCGCCACGATCGCGAACATGGCCCCCGAGTACGGCGCGACGATGGGTTTCTTCCCCGTCGACGGCGAGACGATCAACTACCTCCGCGGCACCGGCCGCAGCGAGGAACTCTGCGCCACCGTGGAGAATTACTACAAGGCCCAGGGCCTCTTCGGCATCCCCGGCAAGGGCGAGTGCGACTACACCGACCTCATCGAGCTCGACCTTGCCAGCATCGTTCCCTGCGTCGCCGGACCGAAACGTCCGCAGGACCGCATCGACGTGCCCGTCCTCGGCGAGAAATTCAACGCCCTCCTCACCGCTCCCGCCGCCTCGGGTGGCTTCGGAGTCGACGAGTCCAAGCGCGGTGCCGTGGCAGCGCTGCACCTCGATTCGCCCGCCGGTGAATTTGAGAACCCGCTCATCGCCGGGGAAACCATCACCGCGATCAGCGTCGACACGCAGATCAAGCATGGTTCCGTCCTCATCGCCGCGATCACGAGTTGCACGAACACTTCGAACCCGAGCGTGATGCTTGCCGCCGGTCTCGTCGCGAAGAAAGCGAATGCGCGCGGTCTCACCGTGCCGCCCTTCGTGAAGACCTCGCTCGGACCCGGATCGCGCGTCGTCACCGATTATCTCGAGGCCACCGGGCTTCAGAAGGAGCTCGACCAACTCGGTTTTGAAACGGTCGGCTACGGCTGCACCACCTGCATCGGCAACTCCGGACCACTCCACCCGGCCGTGGAAGATGCCATCAAGGCCGGCGATCTCGTCTGCGCCTCGGTCCTCTCCGGCAACCGCAACTTCGAGGCCCGCGTCCACGGCTCGATCCGCGCGAATTTCCTCATGTCGCCCCCGCTCGTCGTCGCCTACGCCCTCGCCGGGCGCGTCGATCTCGATCTCACCGCCGAGCCCATCGGCATGGACTCGAAGGGCGAGCCCGTCTTCCTTGCCGACCTCTGGCCGACCCAGGCCGAAATCCGCGCCGAACTCGCGGCCGCGCTGAAGCCCGAGGTTTACGCGAAGCTCTACGGCAATGTCGACACCGCCAATCCGAAGTGGGGCGAGATCAACGGCACCACCGGCGCGACCTACACCTGGGATCCGAAGTCGACCTACGTGCAGTCGCCGCCCTTCTTCGACAAGAAAGAAGGGGCCAGCACCGACATCCTCGGCGCGCGTCCCCTCGGCATCTTCGGCGACTCCGTCACGACCGACCACATTTCCCCGGCCGGTTCGATCAAGGCGACCTCGCCCGCGGGCAAGTATCTCCTCGAGAACGGCGTCGAGAAGGCCGAGTTCAACAGCTACGGCGCCCGTCGCGGCAACGACCGCGTCATGACGCGCGGCACCTTCGCGAACGTCCGCATCAAGAACCTGATGTGCCCTGGTGTCGAGGGAGGATACACGCAGTATTTCGGGGCAGCTGACGTCGCCGCGCCCGACACGACGATCGCTCCGGTCGCGAGCGCCAAGCCCACCTTCATCTACGACGCCTCGATGGCCTATCAGGCCGAGGGCACGCCGCTCGTCGTCATCGGCGGCGAGGATTACGGGATGGGTTCCTCGCGCGACTGGGCCGCGAAGGGCACGCGCCTCCTCGGCGTCAGCGCCGTCGTCACCAAGTCCTTCGAGCGCATCCACCGTTCCAACCTCATCGGGATGGGTGTGCTGCCGCTGAACTTCGCCGATCCGGCCGACTACGATCAAGTCAAGGATCTCGCCGACGCGACCTTCGACATCGTGGGCATCGCCGGTGAACTCCGCCCCATGCAGACCGCCACCCTCGTCGTCCACAAGAGCGACGGAACGAGCCTCTCGATCCCGCTGAAAGTGCGCCTCGATACCCCGGCGGAAGTCGACTACTACAACGCCGGCGGCATCCTGCCCTACGTGCTGGAGCAGATCCTCGAAGGGTGAACTACACGGACCGGCGCTTCAGGGGGCGGGACGTTCGTCCGGCCGGCTGAAGCCGTCGATCACGTTGCCCTCGCCATCATCCCGCACCGATCGCGCCCCGGGCGGAGTGAACCGGTTTTCCGCGACGACGTTGTCGTTCGCGAAATCGCGGTTGTCGAGGCTGCTGCCGAAGGGATAGCCATCGTCGAGGTGACAGTAGGTCCGCCGTCCGTTCCGTGATCCGAGCCAGATCGCGTAGTCGCGGAAGCCGAGAGTGGAGAGGGCGAAGTCGTTGTCGCGGATGATGTTTTCCCGCGGAGTCTGGTGCCGTACCGTGCCGCCTTCCCCGCAGTTCCGGTAGAGGTAGATGCCTCCATGATCGATCCGCTCGAAGCGGTTGCCTTCGATGCGGTTCTTCGCGGAGCCATCGACGCAGATCACTTCCCGGTAGCATTTTACGGCGAAGTCATTGTTGCGGATTGTGTGGTTTCCACTCTCGGCGTCGAGGTAGATGGCACCGGCGACGCTCCAGCCGGTGAAAACACAGTCCTCGATCGTGGCTTCGGTTGTGCCCGGCGCGAGGTAGATGGGCATGGCGCGCTCTGCCACGATCTCGAGATGGGAGATCACGACACCCCACGGGGCCGCTTCGCGGGCGCGTCCTGTGTGTCCGAGGCGGGTCGAAGACTCCCTCACGCCCTCCGCTTCTCCGTTCCGCCCGAGACCGATGACACGGATGGAGCCTCGCAGCTTTCCGTTCCTGATGACCACTCCGTCCGGCCGTTCCCAGCGACCGTCCTTCCATTCCGATTGAATGACGATCTCCGTGAGACGGCCTTCGTTGATCCAACCTCCGCCGCCGTCGAGGATGTGTCCACGGCCGGCGCCGCCGGAGATGATGAGGCGCTGGCTCTCCGGCCGGGGAGAGAACTGCTTCATGAATGCCGATGGCGAGATCAGATAAAAGATCGCCGCTGCCAGGACGAGAGTCGACAGACAGACGACAAGCAGCTTCCAACGACGAGCTTTCATGGCATTAGCCGCATTCAAGGTTCCTCCTGCGGAGGTCGAGCTTCCCTCAGGAGCTCGGACCGTTTGAAGTCCCAAGCCACCTGAATGCCAAAGAGCAATAGCAATCCGTAGCCGAGTATGGGTGGTACGATGCTGTCTCCGGGAGGCTCGAAGTCAGTGGCAAGATAAACCATGCCGATTGTCGCCGCCGCCAGCATCCAGGCGATACGAAGCGACTTTGGCGGCGGGCACGGCGCTGCGGCGGCCCTCGGAACGTAGTAGGTCAGGAGGCCGAGTCCTAGGACCCCGAAACAGATGACGTCGGGTGTCCGATACAGCAGCAATACAGACAAAAAACAAAGAGCACGCGAAACGATGACCCGGGTGCTCGATTCTGTGGTGGGGGCGTCTTGCATGGGATCGGTGGAATGGTTGCCAGAAGCATGAACGAGACGCAGCATAAGTGCGAGGAGGGAATCGAGGAAGCTTCCTGGTGAACCGGGCAAGCTCGATATTCTCCATGAACTCCCGGCTCAGGGTTCCGAAGGTCCGGCATCCGGCAATTCCTCGAAAAGCTCGCGCCAGATTTCCAGATCCTCGCCATCGGAAATGTCCCAGACGCGGTGTTGGGTGGTGCCGGGAACGGAAAAGAAGTAACCCGTGTATTCGTCGTAGCGGCTCCAGGCATCGTTGAGGTAGACGAGCACTTCGCCTTCCTGGAAACGATCGCGCAGTGCGTCGAAGTCGCGCCGCACCCGGTAGCGGCGTCCCTCCGTGAATGGAGTGGTTCTCCAAGGGCGGATTTCCATGATGAGAGATGGGTTGGCGTGGGAAGTCGGTTCGCTGCACGCGATCCGTTGTTGTCCGGTCTTTGCAACGGACCCGCCGCGGGGAAATGACGGCGATGTACTCTTCATCCATCCCAAATGCCCCCCTTCGAGGCAAGGAATTTTGAAAGTCCCCGCAAGCACCGATGCGAGTGATCCGTGAACTCCAGGACCGGATGGCCATACGAGGGTTGAGAATCAAATGCGAGAGTCGCCGAACCTTGGCGTCGCGATCTGGGAAGAGGTCCCGACTCCCTTCAAATGGATGAATCTGACGAGGTTGGAACAGGTCCGCAAAGAATTTGGCATCCTGACAAAGCCCGGTGCGATGCGGTCTGGAGGCCAAACTTGGAAAAAATTCGCGAAAATTTCCCAGTTGGCACGGCGGGTGCTTTTTCGGAAGCGAACCAGTGAGCAAGAGCTTCTTTTTGAGTCGCTTGTGAACCAACCCAAAAAACTAATGAGAGATACATTCAACCTGAAAACCTTGTTGTTGGCGGCCCTCGTGGCGATGCCACTGATGTTTGGAAACCTCGTCGCCCAGGAGGCGGCCGCACCGGCCGAGGCGGCTCCCGCCGCCGAAGAGGCCCCGGCATACGCGACTTACGATGATTTCAAGGCGGGACCGGAATATGCCGGTTTCCTCGCCAACAACCTCTGGATCATGATCGCCGCGGCGCTCGTGTTCCTCATGCACCTCGGGTTTGCCACGGTCGAGTCCGGCCTTTGCCAGAGCAAGAATACAACGAACATTCTCTTCAAGAACGTGTTCATCGTCTGCATCGGCGCCCTCGGTTACATGTTCTACGGGTTCAACGCCATGTATCCGGGTTGGGAAGCCGGTGTTTCCAAGGACTTCTTCGCTTTCGGTTCCCCCATCGCGAATGGATTCGATGACGCGGGTCTTGTCGCGAACATGACATCCGCCTATGGCACCGGCCCGATGACCTACTGGACCGATTTCATCTTCCAGGCCATGTTCGCCGCCACCGCCGCCACGATTGTTTCCGGCGCCGTCGCCGAGCGCGTCAAGTTGGGCAGCTTCATGATCTACGCGACCGTGCTAGTGACCTTCTTCTACCCGATCACGGGTTCCTGGAAGTGGGGCTACGGATGGCTGAACACGATGGGCTTCCACGATTTCGCCGGTTCCACCCTCGTTCACGCTTTCGGTGGTTTCGCCGCCCTCGCCGCGGTGATCGTCCTCGGTCCCCGCAAGGGCAAATACACGAAGGAAGGCCTCAAGCCGATCCTTCCCCACAGTCTCCCGCTCGCCACGATCGGGGTATTCCTCCTCTTCCTCGGCTGGTTCGGATTCAACGGTGGTTCGGTGCTCTCGGCCGATCCCCAGTCCGTCTCCCGCGTCTTCGTGACGACGGCGATGGCCGGTTTCGCGGGTGGCATCACCGCCATGCTCACCTCTTGGGGTGTCCTGAAGAAGCCGGATCTTTCGATGACCCTGAACGGTATGCTCGCCGGTCTCGTCGGCATCACGGCTGGTGCCGATGACATCGCTCCCTTTGGAGCGGTCGCGACTGGTGCCATCGCCGGTGTCATCGTGGTCTTCGCCGTGATTTTCTTCGACAAGATCAAGATCGACGATCCGGTCGGTGCGATTTCCGTCCACGGGGTTTGCGGGATCTTCGGGACGCTTGCTCCCGCGATCTTCGGAACGAAGTCGTTCGGGGTCCAGCTCATCGGCACCCTCTCGGTCTCGGCCTTCGCTTTCATCGCCTCATTTGTCCTCTTCTTCCTCCTCAAGATCACCCTCGGTGTCCGTGTGAGCGCTGAAGAGGAACACGAGGGTCTTGATGTGGCCGAGCACGGCACGCCCGCCTACCACATCTGATCCGCGATCCGGATTCGTCCGGCATCTGATTCCAACCGGGCGGCGGAGAGCGATCTCCGCCGCTTTTTCGTACCCGGAAGGGTCCCGTCCCGGGGGCCTGACAAAAAACAAAGGTTCACGAATCGGATCTCGACACCTCCGGTGGCGATCCTTATAGTTCCCACCGTGCAAGAGTACGCCTACATTCACGACGAGGACGACATCCCGGCTCCCCTCCTGGAAGTCCCCTTCCTCGAAGCCTTTTCCAAGGATCATCTCGATCAGGTCCTCCATGCTTCCGCTTTCATCGAATGCGAGCCGGGCGACGTGATCATCGCCGAGGGCGACGAGGCCTCGCGCATTTTCATTCTCCTCGCCGGCGAAGTCGCCGTGGTGAAGGGGGACAAACAGCTCGTGCGGATGAACCACGCCGGCGACATCTTCGGCGAACTCGCCGCCCTCGAAGACGAAGTGCGCTCGGCCTCAGTCGTGGCGGTGAAGGATTCCTTCTGCCTCGCGGTGGATCAGAAATTCCTCGAGCACATCATGCCAAAGGATGACAATCCGGCCTTCTACGCCTGTCTCTACGAATTCATCGCCAAGTTGACGACGAAGCGCCTCAAGGCCACGTCGCAGTATCTCGCGATCCTCGACGAGGAGTTGCAGCAACTCCGCGACGCGCTCGCGGCGAAGTGAGGCGGTAAACGCACGGTATTCCCGGCTTGCCCGCCGTGCCGGAGCGCGGCGGGCGTGGATCCGGCTCACTTCATCGCCAGTTCGGGCATGGGCTCGACGGCCTGGCCGTTGCTGAAGAGGAACTTGAGGTCCTCGAGCTCCAGATTCCGGGTGAAGCCTTCCTCGCCGAGGACGCCGGTCATCATCGCGCTCTTCTGCTGCTGCAGGATGCGGATCTTCTCCTCGACGGAATCGCGCATGAGGAGCCGGTAGGCGTTCACGCGGCTCTCCTGGCCGATCCGGTGACAACGGTCGATCGCCTGGTTTTCCACAGCGGGGTTCCACCAGGGATCGTAGAGGATGACATAGCTGGCGGAGGTCAGGTTCAGACCGCTGCCGCCGGCTTTCAGGGAAAGGAGGAAAACCTTCGCCTCCTTCGATTCCTGGAAGTCGCTGATGACCTCGTGACGGTTCTTGGTCTGGCCGGTGAGGTAGCTGTAGGGGCGTTCGCGGTCCTCGAGCTCTTCCTTGATGATGTCGAGCATGGAAACGAACTGCGAGAAAACGAGCACCTTGTGGCCTTCCTCGTGGAGCTGGTCGAGCAGGTAGAAGAGGGCGTTGAGCTTGGCGCTTTCCTCGTAGCGGTATTTCGCATCGATGAGGCCCGGGTGACAGCAGATCTGCCGCAGGCGCATGAGCCCCTGGAGGATGACGAAGCTGTTCTTGCGCAGGCTCTCGTCGTTCTCGATGCCAAGGAGGACTTTCTGGATGCGTTCGAGCTCGGCGCGGTAGAGCTTCTGCTGGGTGTCCTCCATCTCGCTGAAGACGTCCTCTTCGATCTTGGGCGGCAGGTCGAGGGCGACCTCGCCCTTGGTGCGGCGGAGGAGGAAGGGGCGGAGACGGGCGGTGAGGCGCGTCTGGGAGTGGCCGTCCTTCCGCTTGTCGAAATTGTCGCGGAAGTATTTCCGATCCCCGAGGATGCCGGGCATCGCGAAACTCATGAGGCTCCAGACGTCGAGGAGGCGGTTCTCGATCGGCGTCCCGGTGAGGACGAGGCGGTTGCTGCCGGCGAGGGCCCGGGCGGCTTTGGCGGCCTTGGAATCGGGGTTCTTGATCTGCTGGCCTTCGTCGAGAATCATCCCGAGCCATTCGATGCCCTTCAATTCGTCGGCGCAGGTACGGAGCTGGCTGTAGTTCAGCACGAGCAGGTCGATGTCCTTGCCGAGGCGGTCCACCTCGAGCTCGACCTTGTTGCGCAGCACCTGCACGCGGATCGAAGGCGAGGCTTTCTTCACTTCATCGGCCCAGACATCGAGGACCGATTTCGGACAGACGACGAGGCTCGGCGGGGCTTGGTCGCCGCTTTCCTCGCGCAGCCAGAGCAGCCAGGTGAGGGCCTGGATCGTTTTTCCGAGACCCATGTCGTCGGCGAGGATGCCGCCGAAGCGGTTCGTCGCGAGGTAGGCGAGGAAGTGGAAACCCTCGATCTGGTAGGGCCGGAGATTGACGTTGAGCCCCGGTGGGATCTCCGGGCGGACCTGGAGCTTGAGACTGCGGGCGCGGGTGGAAATCTTTTCCCAGGCCGCTGCGTCGAAAACCTCCTTGGCGGCCGGCTCGGCGAGCTGCAGGGCGTGGAGGCGGTGGACTTCCCCGGTGAGATCGAAGGGATCGAGCCCGATGCGGGAGACGGCCTCGGCCTGCTCTTCACTCAGATTCATCTTCAGGCGCAGCCAGCCGCCACGCTCCATCCTGACAAACTGACCACGGGCCTGGACAAGGGCGCGGATTTCTTCCTGGGAGAGGTCCATGCCCTCGACCTTCACGACGACCTTCAGGTCGAACCAATCGATCTCCTGATCGACCACCTCGAAGGAGACCTGGGCCTCGACCGGGTCGGCCTGGAGCGTGGCGAGATCGGCGTCGGCGATGATCTCGATCCCCTCGGGGAGCGATTCGAGCCATTCGGCGTACTTCTCGGGGAAATTCTTCGTCACCCGGGCGCGGTAACAGCCGAGGTTTCCGTCGAAGGTCGGCTGCATCGGGGCGATGAGACGTCCGACCCGGCGCTGCAGGCCCCGGTCATACCGGAAGATGTGATCGGCGTCGCCCTTGGGATGTTTCACGATCTCCCAGCCCTCGCGGCCGAGCACCTCCTCGCGGCTCTCGTCGGCGTTGACCGCGCTGATCTTCATCAACATGTGTTCGCTCGAAGCGGCGGTCGCTCCGGCGGAGATGCCGAGATTGAAAAGAATGCGGAGCGGCTCCTCGCGGATCTTGTTTTCCAACGTGGCGGGGAGATCGGAGCCGAGACGGAAGAGGAAGGCGACGCCCGATTCACTCTCGATGACGGAGCGGGGAATGACGACTCGGGGGTCGATCAGGGTTTCGCCGCGCGCCCAATGCTCGGGACCGCGGAAGACCCATTCATCGCTCATGTAGAGCGCCTCGTCGCCGGGGAGGAGGCGCACGGTGTGGGAAAGATCCTCGCCCTTGCCGGTGACGAGCTGCAGCTCGTAGTCGTCCGAACCCATCGAGTCGGGACGGCAGACCCAGCGCAGCGGTTCCTCGCTGAGGCGGAAGGGCTGCTCGTCGAGATTCACGATGAGACCTTCCAGCTCGCGCTGGTGGAAGAGCCGGTTGAGGAGGCGGCAGTTTTCGATGCGGTCGAGACCGAGTCCGCCATCGTTCGAGTCCTCCTTGGCCGCGGCATGGATGAATTTGCTCCAGAGGATCTCGGAGGCGGCGCTCATGCGGAGGCCGCCGTTCGTGTAGCGTTCCTCGAGGCGGGCGAACTGTTCGGCATCGGCGATGCGCTCGTAGGTCGTCGCCGCTCCCAGGCGCACCATGAGGCGGGCCTCGCGGGTGCTGATGCGCAGACGGAAATCGACCGGCTCCACCGATTCCTCCGGTGGCCGCTTTTCAAAGACCTCCACCTGGTAGCGCCACTCGCTCTCTTCGCGTCGCTTTTCCCACGAAGACATTTTTTCGCGGGTCCAGTCGCGGTCGGTGATCACTTCGAGGAAGGCGGGGAGGGGATAATTCCCCTTCTCGAAGGCGTAGGCGATGTAATTCCAGAATTCGACGATGTCCTTCGGCGGACTGGGCCAGAGGATGAGGGGATCGAAGGACTCGACGGGCCAGCGGGGATTGAGGCGGACGAGATCGGAGTCGAAGATCTCGCGCTCGAGCTCGAAGCGGCGGAAGCGTCGCTCGATTTTGCCGAGGTATTCATCCTCTTCGCCGGTGAGGCCCCGGCCGAGTTTCTCCTCGATCACTTCGGTGAGGGATTTTTCCCCGACTTCGTTCGGAGCCTCGGGCAGATCGCCTTTGCGGGCGACCTTCTCCAACATCGTCGCGTAGAGCGCGGCACGACCTGAATCGCTCTTGTCATCGGCTTCGCCGACCCATTCGTTGCCCTGGAGTTGGATGCGCGTACGGCAGGCCCAATCCTCGTCCTCGACGCGGCCCTGGATGAGGAGGTGATTGCCAAAAATCTGGGTGACCGCTCCCTCTTTGTGGAGTCGCTGGCCTTCTTTTTTTTCGTCGTTGGAGAATGAATTGAGAAAGTCGAGCGTCGCGCGGTCTACGTTCATACGGAGGGGAAAAGGAGGAGGGAGGGAGGGTAAAATCGATGCGGGATCAGAGGCCGAAGCCCGCCTCGCAGGAGACGGAAACGATCGCCGAAAGAGCCGGAGCGCCGCGAAAGAGGGCGGGTAACTTGGCCCACGCGAGGAAGCCCGTCAACCGGTCGCTTTTGGTGAGGGCGGAGGGAGAAATCGCTTGCGCAATCGCGATGCCCGAGAAGTCGGCGCGGGGCTCCGGATGCCCCGTTTTTTCTCGAAATTGCGAGCGGGAAAAATCTGTCGAAAAAAGGAGTGCATCGAAATCCCTTTTCTGATAAAAGCTCCCTCCCGGTCGCGCTCCGGGAGCGAAAACGGAGTCGTCCTCCCAGCCCGGACCACCCCATTTTTCCTCTTGGCGATCGGGAGAATCGACTGCATCGTTCCCCGCGGACGCAGGTCCGCAAAACCCACGCGATACAAGACAGTTACATGAGAAAAACGAACGGCCTTGCCCAAAGACCGTGCGCGAGCTTGCTCGCGTGTTTTGTCATGTTTGCGATTTCCGTGACGGGTGCCTTCGTGCCGACCCGTCTCGCAGCGCAGGAGGGCCTCGATCCGTCCGAGATCTGGTATCGCGGTTTCCTCCTCGTCCAGGCGGCCCAGGATCTCGAGTCGAAAGGAAAGGCGCTCGAAGCCCTCAACAAGCTGAACGAGGCCAAACCGCTCTACGATCACCTCGCCCAGAATTTTCCCGACTTCCAGCCCGAGATCGTGCGCGAACGACGCCACCTCATCGCCGAAAAGCGCGACGAATTGAGGGCTTCGATGCGACAAGCGGCGGCACCTGCCCCCGCTCCCGCTTCCGGAGCAACGGCACCTTCTTTGCCCAACGCGGGGCAGCCGCCGCGCGCTCTCGCGATCGCCCCGCCGCCGCTACCCGGTACCGAAGTTGCTCCGGGCGATTTCGGAGGTGCGCCGCGTGGTGGCTCGATGGAAATCAGCGAAGAGGAAGGCGAGTTCGCTTTGCCGACCTGGAACGAAGGAGCCAGCCAGGCCCTGCCGCGGGAAGGGAACGCCCCCATTCCCGGCATGCCCCGGGTGGAGAACCGCAGCGCGGGTGCGGTCGGCGCGATCGCCAATTCACTCCACGATGATCTCTCCCGCAAGGATGCCTTGATCAGCTGGCTCAACGAAGACAACCAGAGGATCCGCAACGAGCTGAAGCAACGCGAGCAGCTCCTCCAACACGTCAATGCAGAGCTCGCGCGGACTCGGGCCAGCCGTGAGGAATTGATGAAGCGCGTCGCCGCGGCCGAAGCCGGTGGAGGCGGAATCGAAGCGCAACAGCGCATTGATCAGCTCAAAACGCTTCTCCGCGATGCCACCGAGCAACTCGAAGCCGCCACCGAACGCAATGAGCAGCTTGTCGCCTCGATGGAACAAGCGCAGCAGGAGATGGAAAAGATGCGCACCCGCATGGGTGAACTCGAGCGCGAGCGCGACAATCTCCTCGAGGTGGTGCAGGGCGGCGGCAACGGCGGTAAAGCCCTCAAGGAGTTGATGGATCGCAACCGCGACCTCGCCGCCCAACTCGACCGGGCCGAGCAACTCGCGGAGAGCCTTTCCGAGCTGAACAAGGAGAAGGACGATGACATCGCCCTCCTCAAGACGGAAATCACCCGCATCAAGCTGGAGCGCGATCAACTCCTCACCGAAAACGAACGTCACCAACAGAGCATCGAAGAGCTGCAGAACAAGCTCGAGATGCTCTCTGACGGTCTCACCGCCGAAGACAAGGCGGCTCTCGCCAATGCCACTCCGGTGGAGCGTCAGGAGAACGAGTTGCTGCGCTCGATGGTGCTGAAGCAACTCCGCCGTCAGGCGCAGATGAAGCAGGCCAAGGAATTGCTCCTTTCCCAGCTCGATCGTCTCGGGGCACGTTCCGATGTCCTCCTCGGTCTGGTCGAGGATATGGCCCGCGGCTCGAAACTGACGGACGAGGAAAAGGCGCTCTTCAAGGCTCCGCAGTTCGAAGAAATCATCGCCGCCGCGACGGAATCACCGGATGAGGGGAAAGAACCCGTCGCTGCCGCGGGGGCCGAGGCGGGATCGGGAGACGAAGCCGGAAGCGGCGAAGCCGTCATGACCGCGACCCTCGTTGCCGCTGGAAAAGCTCCCGGAGGGGTCAGCCTCGACGGGGTCATCGAGAAGCAGAAACTCACCGTCGAACTGGCCCAGATCGACAAAGCCGCTCGCCTTGACTTCAAGGAAGGTCGTTACGCCGAGGCGGAATCGGGCTTCCTCGAGTATCTCCGCTACCTCCCGCAGAACGTTCCTTGCCTCTGCAATCTCGGCGTGCTGAAGATCACGATGAAAAACTATTCCGAGGCTGAGTATTACCTCGAGAAAGCGATCGCCATCGATGAAAAGAGCGGTCTCGCCCATTACCTGCTCGGGCGCACCTACTTCCTTCAGGACAAGCTCGACGAAGCCCTCGAGAAACTCGAGACCGGACTCACCTTCGATCCGCAGAATGCGAAAGCCCACAACTGCGTCGGCGTCATCTCCACCCGCAAGGGCTGGGTCGATCGCGCGCAGCGTGCCTTCGTCAACGCCGTCTCGATCGATCCCGAATACGGCGACGCGCACTTCAATCTCGCCGTCCTCCACGCCACGAAGGAGCAGCCCGATGCGAACGAGGCCGGCAAACACTATTTCCGCGCCCTCCACCTCGGCGTCCCCCGCGATGCCACGATCGAAGGTTTCCTGAAGGAAGCCGAGGAAGCTGGTGGCGCGGTGGGGATGCGTTGATCCCGCGGTTTCCCCGCACGTCACGGCTCGATCCCGTGCTCCCGGAGGAAAGGCACGAGTTCGTCGACGCCGAAGTCGGCGAGGAGGAGATCGCCGTAGGTCAAGGTCGGCGCCTTGCCTTGGCCGGAGATCTCTCGCATCTCGTCGTATTTCGAAGGGTCGGCATAGACGTCGATCGTTTCAAAGGAGTAGCCGTTTTTTTTCAGCCACGCCACCGCGTCGACGCACCAGGGACAGCCGGGTTTGATGTAGACCTTGAGGAGGGGATTGTCTGCCATGATCCAGCATCGGCCACCGGAGGCCGATCGCAAGTCATCGCTCGCCTTCTTTCAACTGCGTCACCTCCAGCCCCTTTTCGCGGAGCAGATCGACGACGCTTTCCTCCCCCACGAGGTGCGCCGCGCCCACGAGAAACATCACGTCACGATCCGTGGCGAGCGCCTTTTCGATTTCCGGGATCCAGTTGCGGTTGCGTTGGACGAGGAGAATGTCGCGCAGCTCTTCGGAAAACGTTTCGCTCTCTCCGATCACATCGGCCAGGTCAGTGGCTTGGCCCGTTTTCCAGGCTGCGGTGATGGCGTCGAGGGTTTTCTCGCTTTCGGGCAGCTCATCGAGCGTCCCGTTGATCAGTTCCTCGATCTGGGGGGGCTCGAAGCGGTTCAAGCGCGAGATCTGGTAGGCGATCGTCTCGAGGCCCCGGCTGGGTTTCTTGTCCTTCACGCTCTTCGCGAAATAGGTCATCTCCAGACCCAGTTCCGGCTTGGCTCCCACCCTTGACGCTTCGAACGAGGAGAGGAGGAGGAAGACCATCCCGGGCGTGTAGGTCTCGAAAAAATCTTCCGGCATGCCGCGGTCCTTCAGATAAGAGCGGAGCCTCGTCATCGTCGCGTCGTTGAAGCGATCGGAGAGCTGCTCGCCCTGCGGCAGGGACCCGAGTTCCCGCATTTCCGCCGCCGTCTCCGGCCGCATCATCGTCGCCATGTCGATTTCGAAGACAATCTCCTCCGCTTCCGCATAGACCCGGTCGAAGGCGGCGGGGATTGGCAGATCCTTCTCCCGGAGAAGGTGGACCGATCCCGCGAGGAATACCGTCGAATCCGCATCGGAGACTTTCCAAACCGGAGCCATCGCCGCCTCGTCGGCCTTGAGCAAGGCTCCCGCGGGGGGAGAAAAGGCGAGACAGAGGGCAAGACTGAGGGCAAAACGACGGGAATTCATGGTGACGGATCGCGTGAGCGAAGGCGGCGTGACAAGCCGCTTGGGAAATGCTTGCATTGAAGCGCATCCCGTCCCGCCTCTCCAGTCTGAAATGAAACCCCCCGTCCTTTTCGCCGTTCTTGTCTCCCTCCCCGGCCTTTCGACCTTCTCGGCGGAATGGAAAAAGCATCCCGTCGTCTCCGCAGGCCACACCAATACCGCCGTCGCCGCTGATTACACTGGCGAGGGAAAGATCGATGTCATCAGCAGCTCCGCGGGCAAAGTGAGCCTCTACGTCGCCCCCGATTGGCGCGAGGTCGTGCTGCACCGCTTTCCCAAGCTCGGGGCCAATTGCATCCACAGCGAGACCTGGGACATCGACGGAGACGGCGATACCGACTGGATCGGCAGCGAGGCCTGGGGCAAACCTTTCTGGCTTGAGAATCCGGGCGACGGGTCGGGCGCTTGGGCCGCGCGCATCGTCGACCATGAGATCAAGGGCATCCATTGCCTTCTCAAAGCCGATGTCGACCAGGACGGAAAGCTCGACGTCATCATCAACAACTTCGAGCCCGAGGGCGTCCTCGCCGACTCGATCGCGTGGTTTCGTGCGCCGAAGGATCTGAAAACGGCCGGGCAATGGGAGCGTTTTGTTTTTGCCGACCGCGACGCCCGCGGTGGCAGCCATTATTTCGGATTCGGCGATGTGAATGGCGACGGATGGGGTGATATCTCCGTCGGAGCGAAGGGAGCTCCTTTCGCGGACGGGAACTGGTTCGCCTTTTGGACGAATCCCGGACCGGAAGGCGTGACGAAACCGTGGCAGAAAACCCTCCTCGCCGAAAACCAGCTTGCTGCGACGAACATCCTGCCCGGTGATCTCAACGGGGACGGGAAGGTCGACTTCTTCGCCTCGCGCGGTCACAGCCAGGGCATCCTCTGGTTCGAGGCACCGGAGTGGAAACTCCACGAGATCGATGCGGAGATGAAATCGCCCCACAGTCTCGTCCTTGCCGATCTCGATGGTGATGGAGATCTCGACGGGGCCACCTGCGGCTACGAAAGCAAGGTCGTGGCGATCTACCGGAACGATGGCAAAGGAAACTTCACCAAGGAAGTGCTCGATGAAAACCAGGAGTCCTACGACCTGCGTGCCATCGACATGGACGGCGACGGCGACCTCGATTTGCTCAACGCCGGCCGCGCCAGCGGGAATGTGGCGTGGTATGAGAATCCGATAAAGTAGAAGCGGCGTCTCGCCGCTTATTTCCGAAAACAAGCGGCGGGACGCCGCTTCTACCTCACAACTCCAAAAAATTCTTCAGGATCGTTTTCCCCGAAGCCGTGAGGATCGACTCGGGGTGAAACTGCACGCCATAGACCTTTTTCTCCTTGTGGCGGAGTCCCATGATTTCGCCCTCGGCTGTCTCGGCGGTGATCTCAAGGCAGTCGGGCAAGGTGTCGCGCTTCACGATGAGGGAATGATAGCGCGTCGCCTCGAACGGCGACTCGATCCCTTTGAAAAGATCCTCGCCATTGTGGAGGATCGGAGAGGTTTTCCCGTGCATGAGCCGATCGGCCCGCACCACGTCGCCGCCGTAGACCTCGCCCATGCATTGGTGGCCGAGGCAGACGCCGAAGATCGGGATCTCGCCGCCGAAGGTGCGGATGACGTCGCAACTGATGCCCGCCTCGGTCGGCGTGCAGGGTCCCGGCGAGACACAGATGCGCTCGGGTGCCATCGCGCGGATCTCGTCGATCGTGATCTGGTCGTTGCGATGCACGACGAGATCGGCCCCCAATTCGCCGAAGTATTGGACGAGGTTGTAGGTGAAGGAGTCGTAGTTGTCGATGACGAGGAGCATGGGACGGGGAAGCTACGGCGAGCCGGGGCGCGGGTCAAACGGAAGGGGCGGGTGGGCGGAGCTGCCGGTGAGCGCGGAGCAGGGTCTCCAGCAAGGCCCCTTCCGCCACGACCGGGATCACGTCGATGGGCACGAGGTCGCCCGCCTCGTCGATGAAGAGATTCGAGCCGCCGACGTCAAAGATCGCGAGGTGATCGTCGGGGCGGAACCAGGTCGCCTCGCAGAGCCGCACCAATCCCCGCGCATTCATGAATCCGGCGATCTCGCGTTCGCTCGCATTCCGACCCGCGATGAAAGGCTGCGAGGTCACGATGCAGAAGCGCCCTTCCCATTCGCAGAATCCCTCCAGCCGGTTCAGTCCGGGATAAAGCAGGTTGCCGAGGAAGAGACGCTGGAAGTATTGCGAGGGCGTGGCCGGCAGCACGCCGAACCAGTCGCTGATCATGCCCGAGACGACGTCGAGCGGAGTGGGAAAGAGGCCGTAGCCGGCACCGCGGGTGATTTTGAAGACCCAGTCCTGGGTGCCGTATCCGAAGAGATCGTGTTCCCGCCGGCCTCGGTGAAAGCGACCGAGGGCCCCGGGATCGACCCAAAGCTTCCGTTGTTCAGCGAATTCTCTGAGGACCCCGATCTCGCGTTCGCTATTCACTCGGAATCGTTCAGCCGTCCAAGGCTGCGATCGATCTGCCGGGTTTTCTCTTCCCAGGACATCAATCGCTGCGAGGAGAAGACCCTCTCCGCCTCCTCGCGGGAGACCAAGGGGATCACGGGGCGGACCGTCGTCGTCCCTTCGGACACTTTCGGGCTGTCGTTCTCCGTCCATTCGGGGTAGCTGCCATCAGGATTCATGATGTGAATCACTGTTCTCAAGTTCACCATGTTTGCAAGCCCGTTTTTCCCGAACCACGACAGACGCATGGCGGGGCGAGGGACTTGCGGCGTTGCTTCCCGCTTGGAATTGAGGCACACTCGCGGAGTCAACAGGGTCGGATGACCGACTTGACCCTCTTTCATGCACCTCCCGACCCTCGTGAAATCCCCAACGATGGCAGCCCTGCTCGCCGGGGCGGCTTTTTGGGGCGTAACGCTTGGCGGGAGCGCGCTCTCGGCCGCGATGAAACCGGACAAACTTCAGGCGATCGACCGCGAAATCGAGGCGGCCATTTCCCGGGCGGACATTCCCGGGGCGGTCTTGCGGATCGAATCCAAGGGCGAGGTCTACGAAAAGGCCTATGGCAAACGACTCGTCTCGCCCGGCTCCGAGGCGATGACGGTCGACACGATCTTCGACCTTGCCAGCCTCACGAAGGTGATGGCGACGACGCCGTCGATCCTGAAGCTGGTCGAAGACGGCCGTCTCTCCCTCGACGATCCGGTCGCGAAGTGGATTCCCGAATTTCTCGCCGGTGGGGTCCGTCCTGAAGCCGCCGAGCCGAGACCGGTCGCGAAGGAGCGCGAGGGCATCACGATCCGCCATCTCCTCACCCATCAGAGCGGCCTGCCGCCCGGGATCTTTCTCAGCGAGGGCGACTTCTGGGGCTACGATGAAGGCGTGCGCCGGGCCGCCACGGTGGGTTTGTTGGAAAAGCCCGGCACCCGCTTCCGCTACAGCGACGTCAATTTCATCCTCCTCGGCGAGATCGTGCGCCGGGTCTCGGGAGAGCGGATCGAGGTCTTTGCGGCGAAGCAATTTTTCGCGCCGCTCGGCATGACGGAGACCGGCTACCGTCCCGCGGTGGAGTCGCTCGCGCGCATCGCGCCGACCACGGTGATCGCGGACTACGGACTCCTCCGCGGACAGGTCCATGACCCCACCGCCCGTCGCATGGAAGGCATCGCGGGGCATGCCGGTCTCTTCGGCACGGTGCGCGACGTCGCGATCTACACGCGCTTTTTTCTGACGGGGAAAAGGCCCGATGGGCAGACCCTGCTCCACCCTGACACGATCACAAAAGCGACGACGAACCAGCTCCCCGCCGCCCTGGGCGTGGCGCGGGGACTCGGGTGGGACATCTCCTCATCCTTCGGCACGCAGCGCGGCGAGAAATTTCCCCTCGCCGGATTCGGTCACACCGGCTGGACCGGCACCTCGATCTGGGTCGATCCCGGCTCGGAGACTTTCGTGATCCTGCTGACGAACCGGAATCATCCTTCCGAAGCCGGCAAGGTGAAGCCGCTCCGCACCCGCGTTGGGACGCTCGCGGCCGAGGCGGTCGGTTACACCAAACTCGTCCCTGCGCCCGAGCCGCCTCCGGAACCGGCCGCTCCGAGCGAGAAGACGGCGGCGGGCGATCCCGCTACCGTGCTGAACGGCATCGATGTGCTCGAGCGAGATGGCTTTGCCCTCCTGAAAGGGAAGAAGGTCGGTCTCGTCACCAATCAGACCGGCATCAATCGCCAGCGCCGCTCGACGATCGACCTGCTCGCCGACGCGCCGGAGGTGGAATTGAAGGTGCTGTTTTCCCCCGAGCACGGCATCCGCGGAGTGCTCGACCAGGAGGTGATCGACGACGAGATCGATGCTGCTACCGGCCTGCCGGTCTACAGCCTTTACCAATCCGAAAAACGCAAGCCGACACCGGCGCAGCTCGAGGGGCTCGATGCCCTCGTTTTCGACATCCAGGACATCGGCTGTCGGTTCTACACCTACGTCTCGACGATGGGTCTGGCGATGGAGGCGGCGAAGGAAGCGGGGATCCGTTTTGTCGTGCTCGACCGGGTCAATCCCATCGGCGGGGTCATCGTCGATGGACCGGTGCGGACGGGCGAGGGGAACGATTTCGTCGCCTTTCACGAGATCCCCGTGCAGCACGGCATGACGACCGGCGAGCTGGCGCGCATGTTCAATACCGAACGAAAGATCGGGGCCGATCTCGTCGTCGTCCCGGTCGAGGGATGGAATCCCGCGATGCGTTTCGACGAGACGGGACTGCCCTGGGTGAATCCCTCGCCCAACATGCGCAGCCTCGCCCAAGCGCTGCTGTATCCTGGCGTCGGGCTTGTCGAGTTCACGAATGTTTCGGTGGGACGCGGCACGCCTTCGCCTTTCGAGCACATCGGGGCGCCCTGGATCCATGATGGGAAACTCGCCCAGCGGATGCGGCAGGAGGAGATCGCCGGAGTCGAGGTGTTGCCGGACCGCTTCACTCCCGAGGCCAGTGTTTACAAAAACGAGGACTGCGCCGGGGTGCGCTTTTACCTGAGCGACCGCGAGGCCTTCCGCCCCCTCGATCTCGGCATCGAACTGATGCGGGCGCTGCACGGGATGTATCCGAAGACCTTCACGCTGTCAGCGAAGGGCAACGTCCTCCTCCGCCATGCCCCCACGATCGAGGCCATCCTCGACGGAGCCGGTCGCGACGAGATCCGCGAGCTCTGGCGGCCGGGCTTGGAGGATTTCTTGAAACGCCGCGAGACCTATTTATTGTATGCGCGGCCCTGACGGGGCCGCAGAAAACCATGGGCAGACGATCACAGGACGGCACGGACAAGGGGAATGGCGACTCCTCGCGCTACTCCGTGGACCACTACGAACGTCCCGTGCTCGAGACGCCGAACGGGGCGAAGCGCGTCCTCATGCACAGCTGTTGCGCGCCCTGCGCTGCCGAGGTGATGGATGCCCTCGCCGCCTCGAAGATCGAAACGACTATCTTTTTCTACAATCCCAACATCCACCCGCGCGACGAGTACGAGATCCGCAAGCAGGAGAACATCCGCTACGCCGAGAAGCTCGGGATGGCCTTCGTCGACTGGGATTACAACGTGCGCGATTGGTTCGACCGCACCGAAGGCATGGAGCACGAACCCGAGCGGGGGATCCGCTGCACGGCGTGCTTCGACATGCGATTCGAGGTGACGGCCGACTACGCCGCCGAGCACGGCTTCGACCTGATTTCCAGCACGCTCGGGATCTCCCGTTGGAAAAACATGGATCAGATCAACGGCTGTGGCGAACGCGCCGCGGCGCGCCATCCGGGCATGACCTATTGGACCTTCAACTGGCGGAAGGAGGGCGGCGCCCAGCGCATGATCGAGATCTCGAAGCGCGAGGAATTCTACCAGCAGGAATACTGCGGCTGCGTCTACAGTCTGCGCGACACGAACGCCTGGCGCGACTCCAAGGGGCGGCCGAAGATCAAGCGCCTCGTGAAATTCTACGGTCGCGAAGCCGTCGTCGGGGAAGGGGAGTCAGAGGAAGCGACCGGCGCCTGAATTTCCTCCTTGAAAATCCCCGGTCAGGCGGGACACTATCGGCCCGCCAGAAGGGTCCACCGGACCGGACCTCTCGGGCGACTCCACGCCCCGTCTTTCGAGACGGATCGAAAAAAGGAGGGATGGCTGAGTCCGGTTTAAGGCGCTCGACTCGAAATCGAGTGTAGGGAAACCTACCGTGGGTTCGAATCCCACTCCCTCCGCCATTATTATCAAGGGGTTGCGCAATCTGTCAAGTTTTCTGGAAATTCGACGATTTGCATTTGGGTCCCGTTTGGGCCCCGGGAACGAGAAACGCCGCATCATTCGTCTCCTTTACATCGCCAGAGTTGATGGACTCGACTGTTCTGGAATCTTTGCGCTGGTATCGGCGAGTTGAGGCACCCTCCTACCGGTTGGAAGCATGGTGGCTTGGACCGATCGGGAAGGGTAAGCGACGGGAAACTGATATGACCAACGGTCTGCTTACCCGGCCTGATCCCCGGAACAGGAGGCAAATTCGAGTCGCGCCTTGGCTATGGGAGGTGCTGCGCCGTCATCCTGATTTTGAGGCTATTTTGGCGGCCTACCGGTCTCAGGTCGGTCCATATCCCGATCCGGCCTCTCTGGAAACCGCGGGTAACGCTTCGGCGTTTCAGATCTGGCTCCAAGCACGCCGAGACTTTCTCCGGAGGTGGGAGGGCCGAGGTGAGGTGCTCATGGGAGCTTTGGTCGAATACGCGCATCTCACATGGGCGGACCTTCACCCATCAAGCCGTCATGAAGGTCGCCAGGAACAAGAATCAGAGCGGGTAGGCGGGCTCGATTCGATTCCCCATTCGTTTCGCGAAGCGGCAAGGTTGAACTTTGAGATGGGCATGAAGGAGTTTCTCGAGAATCCCCTCAATTACGCGAATGACGAGATGCTTGTTCCGGACACGACAGTCTTTGTGCCCGGACTGCCGCCAGAGGACCTTGCTTCTCGCCTCTTTTACCGCAATCGAGACGAGTGGGGGACCAAGGGGCTCGATGATTATACGTTGGGAGAGTTCAAGAAGGCAGCTCGTTTAAGGGGCCGGAAGCTGCTTTTCCTTGAATACGATGATGGTGCTTCTGTGGAGGTTCTGACCGAGGAAGTACGTCAGCATTTCAAGGAGCAGAAGTCAAAAGGATTGGTAAGCTCGGAGAAGTCGGCGCGCTCCAGCTGGCGACTGACCAAGGAGTCTTTGGAGAGGCTCTCACTCCTCGATAACGACGGTCCGTCTTGGGAGAAAGAAAAGATCTCAAGAGTGGAGTTAAATGCGGTCGAGAAGATTTTTTCGCGGTTCAATCTGAAGGTGGGACTGGGGACAAGGTAAGACGGAGGGGGGAACTGTCCCGCTCTTCGGAGCGATTTGCCGCTGTTTTTTCGGCATGAGCTCCCGAACCTGAGCTCCCCTGTTCCGCAAACACTGTGAGCACCCTATTGCCGATCCTCGATTGCAGACCCGCTGCTTAGCATCCTGTCCCCTTCAGATCACCGTGTTGGTTCCTTGATGACGATGAGCAGGAGCATTGGAGTTTTTGAAGAGTCTCTCGAAAGCCCGATTCCGAAAGCTCCCCCATTTTTCCGCCAAACACTGTGAGCACACTATCGTCGATTCCCGATTGCCCACCCGCTGCTTAGTATCGTGTCTCCTTCAGATCACCGTGAGGGAGACTTGATGACGATGAGCAGAACCAAGGAACATTTTGAGGAATCTGTCGAAATCCCTTTGCCAGAAGCTTACTTCCGGAATTTGGGAATTGGCTCCCGAGCGACTTTCTTCCGATGGGAGAAGGCAGGACTTCGCATTGTGCGTGTCGGAGGACGCCGTTTCATCTATCGCTCCGACCTGAAGTCATTCCTCGAAATGATGGATCAGAAGGCGGTGAATGATTCTCTCTCATAAGGGGTTTCCAGGCCTCGAAGTGGACCTCCGATCGAACCATTTTCGCTACCCCTTATCCGGAATGTTGTGCCCGCCATACATCCCCGGCTAACAGGCGTACAGAACAACAATATCCGCCCACTCACGGCCACCTCCACCTTTCTGTAAGCGGTGCTGCTCGTGATTCCACACTCAAGAAAAACGGCACGATGATCGACACTTTCGCAGCAAACCTTGAAGCTCGACTCCATCCCGGGGTGCCGGAGGCGCTCAAGCATCGCGAAATGTCGGAGTGGAATCTCATTTCCGACGGACGCAGGCTGGTTGGGAAGCGCCTCGAAGACCGGGTTGTAGCCGTGCACAAGTTGACCGGTTTGAGGGTTGTGCTGAGCGGAGCTATTCTGAGGAGGATCGAAATGTCATTCCCCAGGCTGGTGCCCCTGTGCCCGGAGCGTCAGTGTCGCAACGAGGCTGACATGAGCTTCCGCTGGGACAACCTGTTCGCGATTCTCGCGACCCTTGGTCCGAACATGCGCGATAGGCATTTCACCTTCACACGCATCGATCTCGCGCTGACCTTGGATCTCAATCCTCGCCAAGTGCTGCCACTTCATCGCAACGCGAGGCACCGCCTCATTCGCCGCGAGACCGAGTGCTACTACAATGACCGTCCGGGTGTGGCACGAAAGGGGAAGGTCCCTTATCGCATGGACACGCTCAATTCAGTCGTCTTCAACGGATCCTACATGCGAATCAGCCTCTACGATAAGGTGTCCGAGGTCTGCAAATACCTGACCGAGGTCCCCGACTTTCCCACCGGTCTGCGCGTCGAAATACAGATAAAGCAAGCCCGGCGCATTGCTGCTCTGTTTGGAAAGAGACCTGGAACCTCTGTATCGATTACAGACCTGTCGCTGGCAAAATGCTACGGCGTTTACCGCGATATCCTCGGACGATTTGAAACTCCGAGAGGTCGCCGTCCGGCCAAGCTCGACCTGGCGGCCTGCCTCGCCATTCTTGAGCGACATCCAGAGAGCTGGCAGAATTTGAGTGGCATGCGCCCACTCGACGCCTACCGCCTCTTCAACAAAGTCGGTGATGAGCAGTTCCGGAGAATGCGGCGAGATGTATCGGCGGTCGAGTTCGGGCTCGAAGGCTTTCTATGGTCAGATGTGCTGCCGGCGAATCGCCTCCCCGCAATGGTCGACATTGGCACGGCTGGTACCCCTTTGGCTACTCTCTAGAATTCCATTGAACTTCCCACTGGTTGCCGATAACCGCCTCTCAATTACTAGTCCATTTCTTCGCGACTCTCCTCCATAAGCTCCCGCATGCAGAGATGTCGATCTCCTTTCGAGACAAGGTGGGGAGCTTGCGACCCACCTTGTCGAGGGGGCCCACGGGTAAAGATGCCGGGAGCGACGAGGGCGAAGCCCGGAGGAGATCCCGAGCACCTTACACCTGGGCCCCCGAGGCGCGGCACACGAATTCCACGTTGAGCTCACCCACCCGCGGAGCTCCATGCTCCTCCTCAAAGGGAGCTGTCACCCATCGTACCCAACGGCTCCATGCTCCCTTGCCGGAGCATCTAAGCATGGGCAAGGCACATGTAAGGATTGCTAATTTAGACAAAACAAGCTAGTTTTGCTTGAATTAGAACTCACTATGGGTCGAAAGGCGACAGTTCTGCTCCCCAAGCACGACCGGATGCTCTCCGAGGTCGGGGAACACCTGCGTCTCGCCCGTCTCCGGCGGCGTCTCAGTGCCCAGCAGGTGGCGGACCGGGCTGGGATCAGTCGATCGACCCTCCAGAGCCTCGAGAAGGGCTCCTCAAGCACCTCCACGGGCAACCTGCTCCAGGTGCTCGTGGTGCTGGGGCTGGAGAAGGACTTCGCCACGCTCGCACTGGCCGATCCTCTCGGCCGCAAGCTGGAGGATGCCCGCCTCTCGGAATCTCGTCAGCGGGCTCCGAGGCGCAGGAAGGAGCCGTCATGAGCCGCGAGGTCGAGATCTGGGCCGACTGGCACGAGCTCGGTGGAGCTTCCCTCATGGGTGTCCTGCGTGCCTCCGAGGCCCGGGGCAAGGAGGTCTTCGCCTTCGAGTATGACCACGGGTGGCTGAAGGGAGAGTCCTTTCGCGACCTCGATCCGGATCTGCAGCTCTACGAGGGACCGCAATACCTCGACGGAGAGCACCGCCCCAACTTCGGGCTGTTTCTGGACTCCTCGCCGGATCGGTGGGGGCGGCTGCTGATGCGGCGGAGGGAGGCGGCGCAGGCCCGATCCGAGGGCCGACCGGAGCGCCGGCTGCGGGAGATCGACTACCTGCTGGGGGTCCACGACGAGCAGAGGGTGGGAGGCCTGCGTTTCCGTGAGCTGGCCGTCGGAGATGCATGGCAATGTGCCGACCCCACCATGGTCACTCCACCCTGGACCTCTCTCCGCGAACTGGAGAACGCGAGCTGGCAGCTGCAGAGGGACGACGCCGAGGACGATCCTCACTACCGCCAGTGGTTGAGCCTGCTGATCGCCCCGGGTTCCTCCCTCGGGGGAGCACGCCCCAAGGCCGGGGTCCGGGATGAGCAGGGGGAGCTCTGGATCGCCAAGTTCCCCGGCCGCAACGACGAGCGGGACATGGGTGCCTGGGAGATTGTGGCGCATCGACTGGCGAAGGAGGCGGGGGTGGAGGTGGCCGAGGCCCGGTTGGAGCGATTCGGGGCCCGGCAGCACACCTTCCTCGTTCGCCGCTTCGATCGTGTCCCGGGTGCTCAGGGAGCTCGGCGGATCCATTTCGCCTCGGCGATGACCCTGCTCGGTCACAACGATGGTGCGGATCACACGGAAGGGGCAAGCTACCTCGAGCTGGCCGAGCTGATCATCCGGCAGGGGGCGGAACCTGAACGTGACCTCCGGGAGCTCTGGCGCCGCATCGTCTTCTCCATCGCGATCCGGAACACCGACGACCACCTTCGCAACCACGGTTTCCTGCTCACCCCGGGCGGTTGGCGGCTCTCGCCGGCCTTCGACCTCAACGCGGACCCGGATGGCCGGGGTCTGAGCCTGAACATCACGGAGAACGACAACGCGCTCGACTTCGACGTGGCGCGTGAGGCGGCGGTTTACTTCCGTCTGGAGCCGCGGGAGGCCGGCAGAGTCATCGACCAGGTGTGGCGGGCGGTGGCAAAGTGGCGGGAGGTGGCTCTCGAGCTCGGGATCGGAAGGGCTGAAGTGGAATCGATGGCGGTGGCCTTCTCGGGTTGAGTGACGCTGAGGAAGCACTTCGGAAAACCTCCGTGTTGATCGACGACGCACTCGTGTAATTCGTGGGGTGCCTCACAAAATCTTGTGGCAGCTCCCGAATTTTCAGGAACACTGGGAAACATGGAAATTTCTATCCATGGTGTTGAAAAGAAGGTTCACGAATTCGGGGATGCCATTGCCGCGCTTGCCAGACTCTCGGGGACTTCTGAAGTCTCGGCGGCGATCCAGTCCTGCAACTTCCTCGCCGCGCTGGCAGGACCGCGAGGCGGCCTGGTGGGCCTCGGGGGTGAGGTTCACCCGATCGGGACGAGCATGGTCAGCGTCGGTGGGGATTCTCCGGCGCAGGCTCGATTGACCGAGCTGCTCATCAGCCCTCTCCGATATCTCCAGGAGGATCTCGTCGAATACAACGGGCGGGTCGATCCCGGATGGTTGAGCAGGATGTCGACGATGCTGGCCGACCCGAATTTCTTCGATCACGGAGAGCGCCGACCGGTGCGCGAAGAGGAGCGTGTGGAGGCGGAGTTGCGGCATGTGGCGGGTCGGGCGGAAAAGTCGACCCAGGTCGTCTCCGAGAGCCACCCGCTGGATCGGCGGGCGGCATTCCGTCGGGAGCGGGAGCTGTCCGACGAGGAGCGCGACACCCGGGCGATGTTCGCCGCGATGTCTCCGCTGGCGAAGGTCGACTATGAGGGGATGATCCCCTTCAACGAGGCAAGGTGCCTGCGTGAGCCCCTCGTGCTGCTGGAGAGTCCGGACGCGAAGGTCCTGCTCCACGGGATGGGCCAGGTCGACCGGCAGTCACCGCTGGTCATCGATGCGGACGGTCGTCTCCTCGGCGGGATCTTCGGGAAGCCCCGTCACAAGGCGGCCGAGGTGATCGAGGGGTTCCTCACCGGACGGTGCACACGGGCAGTCGGCGGGGGAGGGGTGAGTCCCGGGCGCGGTGTCCTCCTTTCGGTCATCGACCGCGACCGCCTCGCCGGGTGGCTGGCGGGCTCGGGAACGAATGGCCACCTCTGCCGCGCCTTGCTGGCGGAGCCAGGGCAGCCGACAGGGGAGGGCGGGGCAGCTTGTGATCTGGAGTCGATGGAGAGGGGCTACACGCACTACCGGCAGACTGTCAGGAGCGTCCTGCGACTGCGCCGGCTCGACGCCCCCGGGGTTGCCCCCATCCTGGAGCCCCCGGTGGCGTTGGAGTTCTTCCGGAGACAGCGCGAGTTCCAGAACCGGATCGACGAGGTGGAGTCGTACCTCAAGTCCTTTGCGGCGAGCTTTATCTACCTCCCCGCCACGGCGCTGTGGTCGCTCCAGCACCTGTCGGCGGCGTCCGATGATCGGGAACTCGTCCCTCGGTCGTTCCATCTTGCGGAGGAGGCGATGCGGATGCACCTCGGCCTCATGAAGCAGGGGCTCGAGGCCGGACAGCTACAGTCGATGGAAGAGGACGGCCTGAACATGCTCCGCAAGCTCGCCCAATCCGAGCCGTGCCGAATCCGCGATCTCCTGAGGCGCTATGACATCCAGCGAAAGTCCCTTCACGAACCGGTGCTCGAACATCTGATCGAGACGAACCGGGTCCGGAGAGTTCAGAAGGGGCTCCTTCAACTCACCGAGCAGGGGCGGCATGAGCTTGAGGCGATGAAGGTGAACTGAGAGGTCTCCGATTTCCTCGCGTCTCAGGAACGTCAGTGAGGCAGCTGTGAATCGAGCCCGTGCAGACTGACAATCATCGGGCGGCGGAGGCATGCCAGGGGTTCTTCCATCGGAACGGCCGCAATCATCCGATTCCACTGGAACTAGTTGGGTCCTTTTTGGGGGATTCGTGGCAGAGTTCCCGGACCTCCGTGGACCTGCTGCTGCAAAACGCTGCAAGAATGCAGTGGATCGAGGCAGAAGATGCCCGTGGGAGAAAATTGGATGCAATCGGAGCAGCCTCAGGGTTCCGCGAGCCACTTCTGGTCGATCACTTTGGCACTGACAACACTGACACCATGACTCACCCGAGCTTCTCGGATAAAATGCGTGATGCCGACGACACCCCTCACCCTTGCCCTTCTGAGCGACACCCACGGGCTCCACGCCCGGATGGAGCATCCGGTCCCCGAGGCCGATGTCCTCGTCCATGCCGGGGACTTCTGCGGACGCGGCCGGGATTCGGAGGTCCGCGACTTCGCCAGCTGGATGGGAGCGATGCCGCACCGACACAAGCTCGTCGTTCCCGGCAACCACGACCGGCCCGTTGAGGAGGACGAACCCAGGTGCCGCCAAGTGTTTGCCGACCACGGCATCCGGCTCCTCATCAGCAAGTCCGTCGAGATCGAAGGGTTCCGCTTCTTCGGGTCGCCCTATACCCCGACCTTCTTCGACTGGCACTTCATGCGGGACCGTGGTCCGGCGATCCGGGCAGAGTGGGAGAAGATTCCCGAAGACGCCGACGTGGTCATCACCCACGGACCACCCTACGGACACGGGGATCTTGCCCCGCCTTGGAAAGGCGAACCGGCCCGCCATGTCGGCTGCTTTGAACTGCTCAACCGGCTCCGGACCGTCGGGCCCCGCCTCAACGTCTTCGGCCACATCCACGACGGCCACGGGATCACGATCTCGGACGAGATTCCCGGAACGACCTTCGTGAACGCCTCCATCTGCACCGAGGCCTACCGGCCGTCGAACCGACCGTGGCGATTCGAGTTGACCCGGTGAGCGGCGGGAGCGGGGATGCAACGGAGGGGAGAGCCCCGGTGGATGGAGAGCGTTCGTTGCGTCACCAAAGAGGGGATTCGGACGGCCTCGGAGGCGGAGTTTGCCGGAATCGGCCCGGCCAGTGGCGTCCGGTAGGTTCAGCGCTTCGCCGGGCGGTAATGAGCACCTCGCCCCTTCCCGTGAAGCTCCGCGAACCCGGCTTCGACCAGCTCGGCGAACTTGCCCTTGAGCGTGTTTCGGTTGGCTCCGAGAGCCTCGACGGCTTCGGCGACGGAGAGCGTGTCCCGGCTGCCGAGCAGCGCGAACAACCTGCCTGCCAGCGGGGACATCTCCTCGGGCAGGGACGGCCGAACCAGCGCCGGGGATTGCGGGAATTGCGTCAGACGCTCGCGCAGCCTTTCGATCTGCGTTCTCATCGCCCGTAGGAAGAAGAGCAGCCAGGATTCCCAATCCGCCGCCTCGCCCTGGAAGGAGGTCTGGGTGCGCCGCAGGGCCAGGTAGTAGGCCTCCTTGTTGTGCTCGACCACGCTCTCTAACGAACTGTAGGAGGCGTGGGCGTAGCCGGCGCGGAGCAGTTGTAAGTTGGTCAGCACGCGCGAGAGACGCCCGTTGCCGTCTTGGAAAGGGTGGATGGCGAGAAACACGACCTGAAACACGGCGATCCTCAGCAGCGGATGAAGCTCGCCCTCCCGTTCCTCCTTCGCGTGCCAGCCCAGCAGTTGCTCCATGAGCCGCGGGGTGTCGAAGGGCGCCGCCGTCTCGAACACGATTCCGATCTGGTGGCCTTCCGCGTCGAAGGCCGCCACATGATTGGGCAGCGTCTTCCATCCGCCGCGATGCCGCTCGTCCTTGACGCTGAACGTGAGCAGATCGCGATGCAACTGGAGCAGGATGCCCTCGGTGAGCGGCAGATCCCGCCAAGCGGTCTGGACCGTGTTCATCACATGGGCATAACCGCCCACCTCCTGCTCGTCACGGGACTGGAAGGACTCGGCCTGGAGGTTGCCCAGCAGTCTTTCGACCTCCCCGTCGCTGAGCTTGGCACCCTCGATCCGGGTTGAGGAACCCACGCTCTCGATGGTGGCGATCCGGCGGAGTGATTGGAGTTTTTCGGGACCAAGATGACCCATGGCCCGCCACTCACCCTTGAACTCGTCGATGCCGGCGATGAGCCTGAGCATCTCGTTGGTGGGCTGGAGAACGGGAGGAAGCGGGAGATGCATGAAAGGAGGATACCTCCAATTACACCTGATTCCATCCATTAATATCCATTTTGACCCATTTGAGGGAGGTTGGGAGCTCCCGCTCGAAGGTGCGGCTGAGATAATTGGCGGTTTCGCCGAGATCCCCCGAGATCACCGCGCTGTCGTCGACCCGGTAAAGTGGCTGGCCGATCCTCTCTTTTGTCACCGAGTGATTCCAGTTCGTGAATTTTCAATGGAAATTCTGGAAACTCGGGGAACACTCGGCAATGGATGTGCGCCTCCATCCAGATCCCGGACTTTCTCGCTCCCGATGAGTCGGTGAGGGAGATCGGTGCGTTCCGCCTTCTGGGTGTCTTCGAACTTGTCGATCGGTTTGCGAGGGAATTCCAGATCGACCAGGAGATCGCCTTCACCTCCCTGCTGGCCGGGTTCGCCCATTCGATGGGAGCGGCTTACGAGATGGACAGCAGCCTGGGAAAGATCCGGGCACCGTTCTCGCTGCTGCTGGTGACGCCGGAATCCGACGCGGTCTGGTCCCGGGCCCCGGTCCGGTTCCTGGTCGAGGACTTCGAAACCTCGATGCGGATCTTCGCCGGCCTCGTCCTCCCCAAGGAGAACAAGGGAGGGCCCGACCCGGAGGACGCTCCAGCGCACCCTGAGGCGACTCGAGTCGCCAAGACGGCCGAGATGGCGAGATCGGTCTATGCCGACAAGGTTTCGGAGCGCCTCGTCACCTCCTCCCTGGTCGCGCCGTTCCTGCGGGCGCCTTTCGACCATCACGTGTTGCTGACCAACCCGCATCCCGGCCTGGGTCGCGCGATGCGCCTCTTGTCTTCCGGGGAGAAAATCCGGCTGGAGCAGGCCCTGAGCTCTAGCACGCCGGTGCGTCAGGGGCCTGAGGAAAACTCCGGCGCGGTGCCCGCCTTCTATTGGCAGGTAGACCGGCGCGAGGCCCGTCGGTTCCTCGGGGAGAACCCCTGGTTCGCCGGGCTGCCGTTCCTGATGTTGGAGTCGGCGACACCGGGAATCTTGACCCTCGATCCCGACAAGGGTTGTGGCGGGGAAATCCAGCGCCGATGCCTGGATCTGTTCGTGGCACGACACCAGACCATGCGACGGCCCTGCGTTTTTTCCGCGAAAGCTCGCCCCTTCGAGGTAGTGCGGGAGTTCCTCGCGGTCGCGCAGAATAGGGAAAACGAATCCGCGCGCCCCTCTCCGGTCGCTCCGGGCCGGGTGGCCCAGATGGCGCTGCGCTTGGCGCTCCTGTTCACCGTGCTCGACGAAAAGCCGGAGCCGGACCAGGTGGCCGCGTTCATGGGCCTCGAACTCGCCAAGCGACTGCATGTCCGGCACCTGAAGACCTTGGCGACGTTTCTCCCGGTCCCTCCGAGCGAGGTATCGGTCACGGAAGGGCTGACGGTTTGGGAGCGAAAGATCTTCTTCCGGATTTGCGAGCAGCCCGGTCTTTCGGCCTCGGAGCTCGGGCGCACTTTCCGACGGCTGAGAAAGCCGGAGCGGGACGAGGCGTTGACCGGCCTGCTGCGCCGGGGACTCGTCGGGCTGAGAGACGGCAAGCTCTATCGGAAGGAGACCCGTGGGAACCACCTCGCCCCAGACGTTCCCCTGCCCGGTTAGGCTCCCGGGCTTGCCTTCCACGAACGATCGAAACCTTCTGAAATGCTGAATTCCTGAACTCCCGAACCCAAACTGATGAAAATGCCACCTCCCCGCGACGATCTCCACTACAAGTTTCATCTGGGCTGCCTGCTGGAAAGCCTGAAGGCCGATTTCGACGGACCGATCTACCGGAACGAGGACGACCTGGAGGCGGTCCGGAACTCTGACTCGGACGTCGTTGCCGTCGTGTCACCGGGTCGCCCCATGGTTTTCTATGTTTCTCGGGAGAAGTTTCTGCGGGGTGAAGTTGGTCTGAACGCCGGCGATCTCTTCATGGAGTCGATGTCAGCGGGTGTCCCCTTCACCTCCGAGGAACTCGATGATCGGGAAGCCGATTATCCGTTTGCGGAATCGACGGCAGTGGGAGACCCCACCTCGCCCGTCGAGTGATTTCGTATTTTGTTCGCCGCACACCCTCGGCCGTTTGCCCGGAGGCGAAATCCTACAGTTTCGATCGGACGACGATCTGGAGTTGACGGATGCACCTGCCTGGCGTCTGGTGAGGCGTGCGAGATATCCGGCGGAGCTGTCGGGTATCTTCCGACGGGAGCGGCAAGTCCCTCCCGGCTCTTGAGAAGCGTATCGGGGGCATCTCGGTCCGTCGAGACCGAGTGCCGCGCACTGACCTCCCTAATGGGGCAGCAGATTTCCACCTGGCTCCGGGATCGAAAGATCCCGGGCAGCGGTGCTGGTCGGCGTGAGCAGAAGCCTCGACAGGGTTCCACCGTGGATCGGTGAAGTCCTTCATTCTCTCCCCGCTTGGCCGGCACTCGCCTGCGGCCAACCTGCTTCCCGAGAGAATGAACAGCCCGTCGTTTCCGACTTCGAACCTGCCGCCTGTCCTCAGAAGAGTGACCGAGGCGACCGCCGCCACTCTGAACGTCCCCGAGATCCTGCCGGCCAGCGCCGCCTTGGCGGTGATTTCCGCCGCCATGGGCAAAGGGCTCGAGGTCGAAAGCGGCCCGGGGCGCCGCCTTCGGGGGAACCTTTTCCTGCTGGTGTCGGCCCCGTCCGGCGCGGGCAAGAGCTCGGTGCTGCAGGAGATGATCGAGCCGATGCGGGACATCGAGGAATTTCTCCAGGTCTGCGATCCCGGTCCAGTTGCCGACGACGCGGGGAACGGGGAGGAAGTGCGATTCGCCGGAGCACCGCCCTTCCTGGTCGCAAGGCCGGATGCATCACAGAGGAGGGCCGGGGGGAGCCGCCACCGTCATCAGCGAGTCCCCCGTCGGCTCATCTGCGAGAATATCACGGGTCCTGCCCTTGCCTCCCTCCTCGTCGCGAACGGGGAGTCGACCTTCAACGTCAGCGCGGAGGCGGGCAATCTCCTGGACGAGGCGGGTCGCGCCGCCAGCGACTTGGGCCTGCTGCTGCTCAAGGGGTATTCCGGCGACCCGGTGGTCATCGACCGGCTCACCCGGGACTCGGACCATCTCGAATCGCCATGCATCTCGGTCTTCTGGCTCTGCCAGCCCCACCGCCTCGACCGCTTCCTGTCTCGCGAACGATCGCTCGAGGACGGACTGATCGCCCGGTTCCTCGTCGCCCACAGCGAAGCGCGCATGACACCACTCGGTGACGAACTCCCTGGGGAGATCCCCGTGGGCGTGAAGGACGCCTATGGGGCGGTCGTCAACGATTTGTTTCGCACCTATCACTCCATCCGAAACGGAACGAGGACGGTGAGGGTTTCCCCGGGAGGTTTTGAAGTTTTGAAGGAGTATCACAACCAATGCACGGCGCAATGGGACGAGCTGGCCCGACTGCGCCCCTGTGTCGCCCGGTGGCCGGAACAGGCCCGCCGACTCGCCCTCGTCCTCCACGCCGCCGAACACGGAGGACGGTCGCACCAGCAGCCTCTCTCCGAGGCGACGGCACGGGCGGCCGTCGACTTGGCGGAGTGGTTCCGAGGACAACAGCTCGCCATCATCGGGCGCGGGGCGACGAGCCGCCTCGAGCCACGCGCCGAACGGCTCCTCTCTCTGATCGCCGCATCGCCGGGAGCTGAGGTGAAGGTGCGGGACCTGAAGAACTCGCACGGGTTCACCGACGAAGAAATCGAGGAGATCGTGGCCCTGCATTCGGATCGCCTGAAACTGCAAAACCTTCAAAACCCCAAGGGCGGACGGCCTTCGCTGGTGGTCGTCCTGACTCGAGAAGTGGGAGACGATGCCGCCACCGTCACGACTGCCGAAGCGCACCTCTGAGTCGTGCGCCATCAACTCCGCCGGCCTGAGATGAGGTCCTCCAGGTCCGACTTCAGCGACCGCACGGACGGAAGGAGCCGCGTCGGCTCGACCCCCAGTTCGGCGGCGATCACGACGAGCTCGAAGTCGTAGACGCTCCGCAGCTGGGACTCGATCTTGGCCACGGCGACACGTTCGAGGTGGTGCAGCCCGGCCAACTGGAGGCGGGCGGCGAGCTGTTCCTGGGTGAGCCCCTTCTCCATGCGAAGGCGGCGAACCCCGGGACCGATGCAATTTCTGTAGCGGCGCGACATTCACGTCCCCAAAGGGGAACTTGACCTTGGCGCTAAAACCGGGAAAAATGGTTCCCTATGGGGAACAGTGAAACTTCGATGGACCACGCTTTTCGCTTCGCCTGCCCCTACTGCTTCCAGAGGATTTCCTCGGAGGAGGACGTCGGCGGTCTGGCGGTGGAATGCCCGTCCTGCTCGCGTCGGTTCGTCGCCATGCTCGAGCCCCTCGATGATCCGGTGGTCCTTGCCGCCGCCCCCGCGACGGCACCGCCGAGCTCTCCGCGGTCCCGCGGCAGTCGATCGAAATCCGACACACCCGGCTGGTTGTGGCCGAGCTTCGCGGGGGTGCTGAGCCTCGTGGCCGTGATCGGAATCCTGGTGGTCGCCACCGGGGGAGCGGCTAGGCCGGGGGGCGGGATCGACGACCTCTACGCCCGCGGTCTTGCGATGCGGGACGGGGATGAGCCCCAAGCGGATCCGTCGGAAGCCTTCCGCCTGTTTCTGGAGGCGGCCGAGGCGGGGCATGCGGGAGCCCAGCTCGAGGTTGCCAAGGACTACCTCAACGACGAGGGAGCCGTCCCGGTCGACTTCGCGAAGGGCGCGGAGTGGCTGGAAAAATCCCAATCTCAGGGAAACCTCGATGCCCGGGCCAACCTGGGATGGTGTCTCGCCAAGGGCTATACGGGAACGCAGGATCTGGAGAGGGGGGAGGCACTGATGCGTGATGCCGCGGGCGAAGGCAACCTACTGGCGATGAGCGGACTCGCCCGCCTCCATTCGGGAGAGGTCGAGGGCTTCGAGGCGGATCCCGAGGAGGCCTTCCAATGGTATCGCAAGGCCGCGGAACTGGGGGACCGGGCCGGACAGTTCAATCTGGGGCGCTCCTACCTCGAGGGGTTTGGTACTGCGATGGACCCGGTCGAGGGCTGGACCTGGATCGAGCGGTCGGCGGAGCAGGGATTCGAGCCAGCCCTCGCGGATCTCCAGACGCGGCGGGACCAGAACCAGCTCAACGAGCTGCAACACCGATTCCAGCGGCAGATCGAGGAGAACCTGCGCTCCCGGCCGCAGGGAAGCAATCCCTTCTCGGCGAATCCCTACACGCAACGGGTGCCTCCCCAATACCGGGAAGCGCAGCAGCGGGCCTACGAGGGGCTCCGTCAACAGGGCTATTCCGACGAAGTGCTGCGTCAACAGGGATACCGGTGATCCTCGGCGGAACGGTCATGACGGACTTCTATTATCTCAACGGTGAGCAGCAACCGGTCGGGCCGATGAGTCTCGAGGCGATCCGCCGGCTCGCGGATGCCGGGATCGTCGATTCCGACGTTCTGGTCTGTCCGGCGGGCGAGCAGGAGTGGAAATCCCTGCGGGAGTGGAGCGCGGACGGGTTCGGCCCGGTCGGTCCGCCGCGAGTGCCGCCCCCGCCCCGCCCGTCTTCGATGACTCCGGCGTCGGTGTCCGCGGCTCGTCCGGAATCTTCCCCACCGGGACTCCCCGGCTGGCTGGCACCCGTCTCCATGGCGGCGGGGATCCTCGCCCTCCTGACGATCTTCCAACCGGCGCTCTCCTTTCTCATTGCTGTCCCGGCGATCATCGGAGGCATCCTGATCCTGACACGCCCCGCCTCGACAAAGCGGGGGTTCGCTCTCACCGCCGTCCTCACCGGCGGGGTCGGTGCCCTGCCCGGGCTGCTCTTTCTCGTGGGCATGATCTTCGGTTCGATCGCCCCCGGTTTTGTCGAGGCGACCGAGATGGAACGTGCCCTCAGGGAAGGGATCGAGGTCGGCCGGGACGCGGAGAAGCGCTATCCCGGCGATGCCGCGAAACAGTCCCGGTTCGTCGCGTCCGGACTCCAGAAGATCGATACCCAGGGCTGCCCTCCCGAATTCCGGCTCGCCTTCCAGCGCAACATCGATGCGTGGGAGACGGCGGTTCCCTACTTCGAGGCGAACAACCCGGGGACGCATTTCCTGGAGGGGTTCTTCGGGGCTCTGGCCAACGATTATTCCGGCGTGGGATTCTCCGACTACCAGGCCCGGCTCGCCGTCGAGAACATCGAGGCGACCTACCGGGAGCTGCGGGAAATCGCGATCGCCTACGGAGCCAGCATCCCGACGCTCTAACTTCCACCCGCCCGACATGACATCGATCCGCTACTACTATGCCGACGAGCAGAACCAGCCGGTCGGACCCTTCGGGCTGGCCGACTTGGAGAAGATGTTGGGCGCCGGCGTGATCGGCCCGGATAGCTGGGTCTGTCCGGAGGGGGGTGAGGATTGGGTCGCGCTGCAGATCCTGATCGGAGCGCGCTCGTCGATTGCCCCGCCGAGCCCGCCACCGGGAGGGACATCGGCAGGGTCCGAGCGACACGCCCGGATCGAAAAGAACGCCTTCGCCGCGGCCACCGCCGCCATCCTCTTCCCCGTCATCATGAGCGTCCTGACCCTCGCGGTGGCGGCAAACCCCGCCTACTACGCGATCGAGCGAGCCATGGGGACCGGCTTCCTCCTCTTCCTGCTTTTCTTCGTCGTCGGGCTACTGGGTCCGATCAATGCGTTCAAGCTGATCCGAATCCCCGGAGTGGCTGCGCGGAGGCCCGCAGCGGTGACGGTTGCCTGGATCGGCATCGTCCTCTTCGTGCTCGCCCTCGGGAGCCTGCTCCTCGTCGGCTTCGGCATGGAAGCGGAAATGGCCCGCCGAGCCGGGTGACAGGATCCCCGACCTCCTCCCGTCATGTCTCAAGCCCGCTACTACTACGCCGACGATCACAACCAGCCGGTCGGTCCCTTCGCCCTCGCCGACCTGGAGAAGATGATGGTCCGGCAGGTTCTCCCCCCGGACACGATGGTCTGCCCCGAAGGGGGCATGGAATGGGTCACGCTCGTCACCCTGGTCCGCCCCGAACCTGCGGCCGGCCCGGCCGAGCCCCGGCTTCCTCTCTCCGCACCGCCTTCCCGCACGCCCGCCACGCAGGTGAGCGGCAAAAGGAAGAAGAAGTACCGTTTCGTCGATACCAGCCTCGAGGGGAATTTCCTGCGCCCTTTGAAGATGATCCCCGTCGTTCTCCTGGCGTTGGTCCTCGCGGGCCTCGTGTTGACGATCCTCGACGCGGTGTACGACTTCGACTCGACCAAGCTCCGCGGGAACGGCTCGAGAAGCCTCGGACTTGGCCTAACCTTCCTTATCTACTGGCTGCTCCAGTTCGGATACCGTCTGTGGAAGAAATCTACCACACCGGAGGAGTAGCGGGATCGAGACAACCCGGAAGGATCACGTTCCGAGGTCACCGGGACACAGACCATGCCGAGAACAAGCTTCGCTTCGCTTTCCCTGGCCCTACAGGGCTCGTAGATCGCCCGCAGGATCTCTCGAGCGTTAACACCGCCGAACGACCCTGCGATCGCTCAGAAGGGCCTGTGGCGGCAAAACGAGATCGCCGGAACTCTGCGGCGGACGCCGCACCGCCGTGAGGCTTCGCCCGGGTTCCCCGGCTCTTCCCTGTTTCACCGGGTGATCAGGATCCCGGGAATCGAGTGGTCGAGTCAGTTCTCCCGGTAGCGGCACCTCCACGAACGGGCGGCCGTCTCACGGCCGTCCAGGCTAGTCCCTGGGACTAGCGAGAAATGGGGGCTGCAAGCCCCCATTAGTTATTTAACCTTTCTCTCGCGCGTGCGACCGACCCTCGGGAGGCGAAGAGCCAGCGAAAAGAGAAAGGTAGGCTATAAAGAAAATATAGAGGCCCTTTTTTGACACCTCTAACACTGTTCAACCCCTTTTGGAGCTCCCCTGAAGGGAGCTTCCCGGAAGCTATGCAGGCAGCTCGATCGCTGCTCGTTTGAACCTCTGTTCGAGCAGGTGTGGAGCTGTCTCAAGCTATGGTTGTGGAGAAGCGTCGCGGAGGGGCGGTTCCCCTTGTTGATCGACCTCAGGACTTCTTTCCTCCCTTTCCTGCGGTTTGCTCCCGGGAATCCTTCCTTCGCGACTCCGACACACCCACCACCACGAAGGCGGGTCGGGATGCTGAAATGAACCGGATTTCCGCGGCATATAACCACGATGGCACGACCTACCTACTACGTGCCCGTCATCTCGCGGCCGGTCGTCGCGGCGCTGTTCCATGAAGCGAAACGTCATCGCATCCCGATGACGAAGCTTGTGGATCGTCTGCTCAAGGAATCCCTTCGGGGTACTCCCGGGTGGACGGAAGCGTCACGAGACTGGCCCGAACTGGCGGCACCTCCATTAAACAGGAATCAGCATTCCCGCTGAACGAACCAACCCGTTGCGGCCCCATTCTCGAAGCCCGGTCTTTTTGCGAGATCGGGCTTTTTCGTGAATCGGCCGTTTTCGCAAAACCAACCACGAACCCAAACCACCATCTCCACCCCATGGCACTCATTCTCACCAGTGACTACAGCAAGAAGCTCGGCCTGCCGGGCTTCTCTTCCCACCAGTTCTCCGTCAGCATTCAGACGGAACTCACCGACCTCGACCGTGTCCCGGGCGAAGTCGCGCGGCTCTACCAACTGCTCCAGCAGGCCGTCGACCGCGAGATCCAGCAGACGGGCTTCGTGCCCGCCGACGGATACGGCGAAACCCAGCGTGCCCTGCCGAATTCCAACGGCAACGGCCACCCGAATGGAAACGGGAACGGCAACGGCAATCGCCACGGCAATGGCTCCCTGCCTCGCCGCGGTACCGCTCCAGTCAACGGCAACGGGGCGTGGCAATGCTCCGACAAGCAGCGCCGACTCCTCTCCGATCTGTCCCGCGAGCTTCAGCTTTCGGAAGAGGACCTCAACGAGCGCGCCCTGCGCCTCTTCCAGCGTCCGGCCCGGCAGTTGAACAAGCTGAGCGCGAGCGGTCTCATCACCGACCTGCTCGGCGAGGCGGAAGCACTTCGTCAGGCCAACGGCGGTAGCAGTGGGAATGGCAAGGGTCATTCCGTCCCCGCCCACCGGAACGGAGGTGGTGCATGAGCGCTGTCCATGGTATTGCCGATCCATCTCCACCGGCCGCGATCCGCCTGCTCCCCGATCCGGGGACGGGCCAGCTCGTCGATCGGTCCGAGCCGGACCTGCTCCGCTACCTCAGTGCCTCGCGCCTGAAGTGCTGGCAGACCTGCCGGCGGCAGTTCTACTTCCGCTATGTCGCGCGCCTCGTCGTCCCCACGGCCCCCGCCCTGTTCATCGGTCGACAGATCCACGAGGTCCTGTGCCGCTGGAACTGGGCCAAGTGGAAGGAGGAACCCCTGATCCGCGAACAGCTCCGCGACTTCCTCTTCCAACAGTGGGAGGAGGAGACCGCCGCGGAACCGTTCCCCATCCCCTGGAAGCAGCCCGGCGATGAGATCATCGCCCGCGACCAGGCCTGGGCCATGCTCGAGACCTACTTCGACCAATGCCCCGTCTCCCCGGAGGAAAAACCCGAGGGGGTCGAGGTGGAGGTCGAATGTTCGTTGGGTGACGGCATCCCGCCGCTCTACGGCATCATCGACCTCGTTCGTCCGGGAGGACGGATCGTCGACTACAAGTCGGCGGCCCGCAGTCCCGGTGAGGAGATGGCCGCCCACCAGCACGCCACCCAGCTCGCCGTTTACGGCCTGATCTACCGTGGAACCACTGGCACCCAGGAAACCGGCTTCGAGCTGCATCACCTCATCAAAACGAAGGTGCCGAAGGTGATCATTTCCACCTACGGCCCGATGTCGGCGGCGATGGAGAGCGAGCTGTTCTTCCTCATCGACGACTACCTCGAGGGCATCGCGCGCGAAGCCTGGGTTCCATCCCCGGGACAGCACTGCGCGTGGTGCGACCACCTCGCCCTCTGCCGGAAACGCTCCGGCATGTGAATAAGTCCCCCAATAACCTCCCCAACAACCAACCCACCCCGGAAGGCCGATCTGCTCCACTTGAGCGGACCGGCCTTCTTCCTTTTCGACCAATCCACCCATCATCCCTAACCAAGAACCAAAAACGACGAACCCTCATGACTATGAACACCCATCCCATGTCCCGAATTACTCGCCTCGCCGTGACGCTTCTGCTCGGCATTCTCCTGCTCACCTCGGTGAGCTGTTCCGCACCCGACTTCGGGGGCCGGGCCGAAGAAAACGCCGCCGCCATCGAGAAACTCGAGAGCCGCTTCAACGAACTCGAAAACGGTCTCGGCGGAGTGGTCTTCTGGCAGGCCCTCGCCGCGGTCTTCTTCGTGCTCGCGGTCTTCGCCCTTGTCGGCGGCGCGGCGCTCGGTTCCCGGGCCCGGCGCGACCACACCCGCTTCTTCGGAGGTGCGGCGAACTCCGACGATTCCCGGAACCTCGACCACCCCAACAAACCCACCGCATGAAGTCCTTCGATCAACTCCCCGACTACAAGGACCTGCAGTGCCTCTGGAAACAGGAGCGGATCAAACGGCCCACCCCCGACCTCGAGCTCACCCCGGACAGCTGGGTGGAGCGCGGGGCCGAGGTCGTCGGCTGGTGGATCTCCCGCCTTGAGTTCTGGCTCAGCGAGAGCGGTTGGCTGCGAGCGTGGCTGCGCTTTAACCTCATCGTCTCCATCGTGCTCGCCAGCGCCGGATTGCTCCTCCTGCCCCCGGTCACCCGGGTTCTCGAGCAGCTCGCCCGGTCGAGCCACTGGCTCGGCGAGATCTTCGGCGATGTCTTCACACTCGTCACCGGGCTGCCTCCCGTCGCCATCACCCTCGGCGTGCTCTACCTCGGCTACGTCGCCTACCGCCGTTTCGGTCGCAAGCGCCTGCCCCACCGGGGCGGCTACCAAGGCGGATATCAGAACGAGGAATACTACCAGTGAGGAAAAACTGAAAACTGAACCCTAACACACTCCAAATGATCACCAAACACCCACCCGCCACCGTGCGCGCCGCCGATCTCAAGGCGGCGCTGCCCGGCCTCGGCAGACTCGTTCCCCGCTCCCCGTCGCTCGCCGTCCTCGGCTGTGTGAAGGTGGAGGTGGAGGCGGCGGCACCGCAGTCCGTGCGCCTCACGACCACGGACATCGACTTCAGCCTCAGCGTCACCGTGCCGGGCACGGTGGAAAAGGGCTTCACGCCTTTCCTCCTCCCGCTTCCGCGCCTGCGTGAACTCGTCCATGGCTTGCGCTCCGATGAAGTCGTGCCCCTCGGCCCAGCCATCAAGGCCCCGCCCGTCGGCGAGTTCCCCGAGATCCCTTTGGTCCGCACCCCGGGCCTGACCTTGCCGGAGCCCGTCGTCACCAGCCTCCTGCGGGCCTTCGCGTGTGCGTCGAATGATCCCACGCGTGCGGTCCTCCGCAGTGCCTTCCTTGATACCAGCGGGGTAGGGGACAAAGCCCACCGCGTCGTTGGCACCAACGGTCGGCACCTCTTCTCGAGCAACTCGATGCACCTGCCGCTGAAGCAGTCGGTGATCCTTCCCGATCACCCGCTGTGGAAGTGGAAGCCGCTCGTCGAGAGCCGCCCCTGGACCCTGCGTCTCGGCAAGGACCAACACCAAGCCGAGGTCTTCCGCGTTGAAGGCCAGGGACCGGAACTTGCGTGGTCGGTGACGGGTCGTCTCCTCGAAAACCCCTATCCGAACTACCTGCAGGTCATTCCGGGACCGGACCAGTTCACGACGACGGTCACCCTGAGTGACGCCGCCCTCGAAGCGATCACCCGTCTTGTCCCCCGGCTGCCCGGCAAGCAACTCGCCAATCGTCCCGTCGGACTGCATTGCGAGAAGGGTCGGATCGGTCTGCTCGCCCGCGGTGAAAACGACGAACCGTGGATCCTCCATCCGATCGATCGCTGTGAGATGAAGGGGCCGGATGCCACGGCCTTCCTCAACCGAGATTACCTCGAAAAGGCGGCGGCCTTCGGGCTGCATCGCATCTCGATGAGCGATGAGATGAGCGCGGTGCAGTTCAGCCGGGGTGGCGATCTCATGGTCGTGATGCCGGTGCGGGCGATTGATCCGAGTCGCATCGAACGTCCGGGCCTCGTGCCCGCCGTGGAGCAATTCGCTCCATCCACAAAGCCGAGTCCCAGACCGACATCACTTCCTCCGAAGCCGACCGGTCCTGACCAACCCACCAAAGTACCCAAACCCACGCTACCGGCCAAACCTGCCGATCCGCTCGTCCAAGCGAGACAGCAGGTCGCAGAAGCCGACGAGGCCCTGCTCACGGCACGCAAAACCCTCAAGGGCGTGCGCCGCTCGCTCCATGCCGCCCGCACGCAGCGCAGCGAAGCCAAGCGCGAGCTGGGCGGTTTCCGTGGACTCCTCCGGAAGCTGCAACGTGGCCGCAAGCACGAAGCCAAAAAGGCCTCCTGACCGACCCGTCCGAAGTCAGACACCAGACGCTTGCCCCAACACCAGCCGCGCCGCCCCGGGCCCGGGTTCCCTGATCGACCGCCAGACAGGGAGCCCGGGCCTTCATTTTCCCCAACCAACTCAACCAACCCAAGCACTGAAACCTGAACACTCGAAACCTATGAACTCATCCCAAGACCTCCTCGCCGTCCTCACCCGGGAAGGCGTCCTCATCAATGCCAGCGTCCGTTACCCGCGCTTCCACAAGAAGCTGTCTCCCGCCGACCTCGGCCTTTCGCCCGAACAGGTCAGTGAACGGCTCGTCAGCCTCGGCCACAAGAAGCTCCTGCCCAAGGAAGCCTTGGCCGAACTCGCCCTTGTCGAAGGACGCACCCATGCCATCATCGACCAGGGTACCTTCCCCTTCCTTGGGGGACTCGGCCACTTCCTGCCCAACGGCAAGCTCGTCGATGTGCAGGAACAGCTCAACACCCAGCGCAGCCACTTCCACCGGGCGAAGGAGACCTTCCTCGCCGCCTATCGCGACCTACGCAGCGAAGCCCTCGCCGAGTGGGAAATCGCGATCCGCCACATCGCCGGTTCCCGCGACGAAGCGTCCTGCCTTTACGCGCAGATCGCCGAATCCTTCCCCGCCCGTGAGAAGCTCGCCGACCGCTTCGCCTTCGAGGTGCATCTCTTCCAGATCGCCGTGCCCGAATCCCTCGGCATGGAGCTGGTCAGCTTCGCCGAACAGCAGGAGGTGCGCCGCGCCCGCAGCGAGGCCGCCGAAAGCGCCGCCCGCCAGATCCGCTCCGGGGTGGAAAGCTTCGTCGGCGAATGCATCACCGAGCTGCGTCACCAGACCGCCCAGCTTTGCGACGAGATGCTCTCCGCGATGCGCACCGGCAAAACCGATGGGGTCCACCAGAAGACCCTCAACCGGCTCGTGAAGTTCATCGACGACTTCAAGTCGCTGAACTTCGCCGGAGACGTCGAGATGGAACGCCAGCTCGAACGCGTCCGCAGCGAACTGCTCACCCGCAGCGCGGAGGACTACCGCAACAACCTCACCGCCACCCGCAATCTGGAGACCGGCCTCACCCAGCTCCGCGACCAGGCCAGGGAATTGGCGAGCCAAGATGCCCGAGAGCTTGTCGAGCGCTTCGGCCAGATGGGCCGGAGGAAGCTGCAACTCGCCAGTTGAACCCTGACAAGACCACCTACCCGACAGGGTTCGGAACCGCATCGAACCCTGTCGGATCCTTTTCCGAACCCTAACTAACAATCCAAACCCAAAACCAAGAACACCACCATGTCCCACTTCACCACCATCCTCACCCAGATCCGCGACGTCGATGCTCTCGCCGATGCCTGCGCCGAACTCGGCGTCGAGCTTCTCCGCGACACCAAAGCCCGCGGCTTCGCCAACAGCACCCGCCACGGTGAACTCGTCGTCCGCCTCAAAGGTCCCTACGACATCGCCGCCAACCGGACCGCCCCCACCGAGCCCTACGAGCTGTCCACCGACTGGTGGAATGGCCACGTCGAGCGCGAGGTCGGTCCCAACTTCGGCCGCCTCCTCCAGCTCTACGGCGTCCACAAGACGATGCGCGAGGCCGCCAAGAAGCACCTCCGCGTCACCCGGCGACAGGAGACCGATGGCTCCATCAAACTCACCCTCGCCGCCTGAACCCAGCCCACCATGAGCTCGAAAGAACGCATCGACGTCTGGATCAGTCCCGAGGGCGCAATCACCCTGGATGCCGTCGGCTACACTGGAAGCACCTGCGAGGAGGCCACCCGCTTCCTCGAGGAATCTCTCGGCACTGTCGGCCGCAAGCAGCGCACCCGCGACTACTACCGCCGCCAGAAAAACCAACAACAAAACCCCGACACCCAAACCACATGACCCCCGACATCCCCGATGTGCTGCACTTCAACCCCGACGGCACCGGGGCCGGACTCTACACCGAGCGCATCGATCTGAAACAGATCGGCACCCTCGAAGTCGTCCGTGCCTCCGAGATCGAATTCAACGACGCCACCCAACAGTGGGAGGTCTTCGATTACACCGGAACCCGGGTCTTCACCGACACGTCCCGCGAAGCCTGCCTACGCTGGGAGCGCGAAACCTTCAACCAGTGAACCCATGAAAGATCCACTCATCCGCTACGCGAGGGCCGGTTACGCCGGCCTTTTTTGTTGTACGACCGAAGAGGTCCGCGCCGAGGCCGAGGTGAAAGCCGCGGCCGAAGCCCTTGTTCGTCCCCTCCATGCCTGGAGCCTCACCACCGGCTTCGTCGACACCACCAGCGGCATCGTGCGCACCTGCCCCGATCCGCTCGACGCCCTCGAGGCGGTGGAGGCCATCGAGGGCGATTGCCTCGTGCTCCTGCGCGACTTCGCCGCCCTGCTCGAGGATCGCGACCCGGTCCTCGTTCGCAAGCTGCGCGACACCCTCCGCCACGCGAAAGCCAGCGGGAAACTGCTCCTGCTTCTCGGCGTCTGGAAACCCCTGCCACCAGAACTGGAGCGCGAACTCACCCGCCTCGACCTGGCCCTGCCGGGTCCGAACATGCTCGGTGAACTGCTCGACCAGCTTCTCACCAACGCCGGCGTTACCCCTCCGCCCCCGGAGATCCGCGAGGCCGTCATCCGTGCCGCCACCGGACTCACCACGATGGAGGCGGAGAACGCCTTCGCCCTGTCCTTGATCGAGTCCGGCACGATCCAGCCCTCCCTCGTCGCCCGCGAGAAAGCGCACGCCCTCAAAAGCGGCGGTTTGCTCGAAGTGATCGAGACCACGGCAAGCCTCGACGCCATCGGCGGACTGGAGAACCTCAAGGCCTGGCTCGTCCAGCGCGGCGAGGCCTTCACCGAACGCGCCCGGACCTACGGACTGCCCGTGCCCAAAGGAATGCTCGTCCTCGGTGTTCCCGGGACGGGCAAAAGCCTCACCGCCAAAGCCACCGCCAGCGTCTTCGGCGTGCCCTTGCTCAAGCTCGACGCCGGCCGCCTCTTCGGCGGTCTCGTCGGTCAGTCGGAGGCCAACGTCCGTTCCGTCATCCAGACCGCCGAGGCCATCAGCCCCTGCGTCCTCTGGATCGACGAGATCGAGAAGGGCTTTGGAGGCACGGGAGGCTCCGGCGGTTCCACCGACGGCGGCACCAGCGCCCGGGTCTTCGGCACGATGCTGAATTGGCTCCAGGACAAGACCGCGCCGGTCTTTGTCGTCGCCACCGCCAACGATGTCAGCAAGCTCCCGCCCGAGATGCTCCGCAAGGGACGATGGGACGAGCTCTGGTTCGTCGACCTGCCTGACACCCGCGAGCGCACCGCGATCTGGGATCTCGTCATCGCCAAATATGGACGCGAGGTCACCGCTTACGATCCCGTCGTACTAGCCCGCGCCAGCGAGCTGCACACCGGAGCGGAGATCGAAGCCGCCTTCATAGAGGCCCTGCACCGCGCCTTCGCCGAAGACCGCGAGCCCGGCGAACTCGACCTGGGCGAAGTGCTCAACGAGTCGGTCCCCCTCGCCGTGTCCATGAGCGAGTCCATCGAGCGCCTGCGGCACTGGGCGAAGGGACGGGCGCGGCATGCATCGGCCGGAGAGAAGCCGTCGAGGCGGCCGGGCCGGAAGATCGATGTCGGCTGAAGTAGCCAACCAACCCAAATCCACCACCCCAATGCCAACAGCATACGACAACGACGAGCCTCCGCATCCCGAGGGTTTTCCCCAGCTCATCCCCGAGGATCATGCCACGGCCATGCAGCGATTCGAAGCGGTCCGCACCCTCGATCCCACCGCATTGGCGGGCCTTGGGAAGCAGGATCTCCTTATCGCCTGGTGGAGCTTCTTCTGGCTCGAAGCCGCCCTCCATCCCGACGACGCGGAGGTCTGGCCCGAAGAGGTCGCCGAAGCGCTGCCACTCGCCGCAGAGGCCCTCCGCCGTTACGAGGCGGGCGAGATCGCAGACGGCGAATACTACCCCGCCGAAGCCGTCCGCCACCGCATCCTGCACGAGCGGGCGAAGGGTTCCTAATATCAGCCCGAACGACACCAAAAAGCGGACTCGTCCGAAACGTGACCGCAGCGACCGACACTCCCGAATGCGTGAAGGAGGTCCGGTCCGGGAAAATCCATCCGCACGAACGGGGTGGGTTTTCTTTAGCTATCACCAGATCACTTTAATTCCTGATCGAAATATATATTTTCTTCAAAAATACCTTGTGCCTGTGAGGTGTGATTTCGTATTAACGAGTCCTTGTGATTTTACCGGCTCTGGAGAGGCACTTGGAAGTGTCGTTTTTGTAACCGTTGAAGTCGTGAAGAGCCTGGGTATGGAAACCAGATGATTTTCCATACTTGGGAAAACGCAAACCCATCTTGTATTGCCTTGTAGAC
>JAEUHH010000020.1 GCA_016795505.1 Verrucomicrobiales bacterium
ATCGACATCCGCGGCACCGGCGGTGCGGGCACGGGTGGCTTGAATACCGGGGTCCTCCTTTCAGAAGGCACTTCGGCCACCGTTGCCAATGGCGATCTGACCGTCGCCGGCACCGGCGGCACGGGCGGCTCGGCCACCAGCACCCAGAATCGCGGCGCGGTCCTTGAAAAAGCCACCCTGCGCAGCACGGGCGCTGGCGACATCACCATCGACGGCACCGGCAATGGCCTCGGCCACAAACATCTCGGCGTTGCCGTGGGCGCCTCGACCATCCAGGCCACCGGCACCGGCAGCATCGATATCTCCGGCACCGGCTCGACCACCGGCAGCACGATGAACCACGGTCTCACCGTCTCCTCGTCCACCATCCAGACTGCGGGCGGCTCCATCGACCTCACCGGCACTGGTGGCGGCACCCAGCGCAAGAATGACGGCATCGAGATCGACGGCGGTTCCAGCATCCGCGTCACCGCCGGAGCCGGCAGCCTGACCATCGCCGGCACCGCAGGCAATGGCGACTCGGACAACGTCGGCACGGCCATCAATGCCGCCACTCTTTCCACGGTGAATGGCGACCTGGGTGTCTCCGGCACCGGCAATGGCACCAAGGACCGCAACCGCGGGGTCTTCGGCACCAAGGTCACCGCCACCACCACCGGCTCCGGCTCCCTGACCATCGCGGGCACCGGCTCGACGGCCTCGACTGGCAAGAGCAACGAAGGCATCACCCTCGTTTCCAGCAGCACCCGGACGACCGGCACCGGCAACCTGACGATCACGGGTCACGGCGGACGCGGCAACGGCGGCAACCACGGCATCAACTTCAATGCCACCACCGCCACCAGCGCCAATGGCACGACCAGCCTGACCGGCATCGGTCATGCCAACGCCACCGGCACGGCCAACGTCGGCATCGCCATCCAGAAAAGCTCCCGCGTGGAGGGAGCCACGCTGAACATGGCAGGCACTGGCGGCGGCGGAGCGTCGAAAAACTACGGCTTCTTCATGGTGGGCGGCACCGCCCGCGCCACGGGCGGCAGCCTGACCCTGATCGGCCAGGCCCGCTCAAACACCACCGGCACCGCCAACCTCGGAGTCTGGATCGAGAACAAAGTCACCCTCTCGGCCACCGGCGCCTTCGGCATCACCGGCACCGGCGGAGGCGGCACGGCTTACAACCACGGCGTCTTCATGAACAAGGGCATCACGGCAGCCGGAGCCAGCGTCAGCGGCACGGCCGGCTCGGGCTCGAAGTCCAAGGCCACGATCGGCAACTACTTCGCCTGATCCGCCACCCGGGTCGACTCCCCATCTCACCTCTCCCGATGCGCCGCTGGGCTACCTGCCCACCGGCGCATTGTCGTTTCTTCCGGCCTCTTTTTTGCCGTTTCGGCACCTCTAAATCGCATATTTTCGATAATTGTTGTAATTTTTAGTATTTTCTGTAGAATAATTGGACCACCTGAACGTCCCAGTTAAACAGACCATGCCAAGAATTCTCGCCTTTCGTTCCCGCTCCCTTCCCTCTGCCCTCCACCGTCCCTCTCCTCTCCTGGAGGCTCTTGAGCCCCGCACCCTTTTCTCCGGCGCCCCGATCGAGCCCGATCCGGCTCCGGAGGCCCCGGAAAGCGCCCACGAAGCTCCCGCGGCGCTGCCGGTCGCCGAGACCACGCCGCAGACACCCGCCGCAGACGATGTGGCCACCACCGCGGCCGAATTGGTCTTCGTCTCCACCGATGTGGCCCATCCGGAAGCCCTCATCGCCGGGATCGACCAGTCGCTTGCCCACGACCGCTCCATCGCCTTCATCCGCATTGATGCCGGGGACGACGCGTTCGCCCGCATGACCGACATTCTCAGCCAGCGCACCGACCTGACGGCCATCCACATCCTGTCCCATGGTGTCGAGGGTGGATTCTGTCTCGGCGGCGAGTGGCTGACGTTGGACAACATCGAAAGCCACGCCGACTCTCTCGCCATCTGGGGTGCCGCCCTGCGTCCCGGCGGCGACCTGCTCATCTACGGCTGCGATACCGCCGCCAGCGCACCGGGCGCGGCTTTCGCCCAGGCTCTCGCCCGCTACACCGGCGCCGACATCGCCGCCTCAGACGATGCCACCGGCGCCATCGATCTCGACGGCGATTGGACTCTGGAACAAACCACCGGCACCATCGAAGCCTCCGTCCTCGCCGCCCCGGGCTACCGTGCGATTCTCGCCCCGGCCACCTGGAGCCTCACTGGCAGCGATTCGGTCGACGAGGGCGAGGCCGCCGTCTATCGTCTGTCCCTCGATGGCAGCATCCCCGGCGGACAGTCGGCCTCGGTCGATCTCGCGCTCGCCGATCTCACCACCGATGCCGCCGACCATTCCGACTTCATCGAAGCCATCAAGGCCGCCATCAAAGACCGTAGCGATCTGGCCTTCGATGGCAACACCCTGACCTACACTCCCAGCGACACCTACACCGTCACCCACGACACCCGGACCTCCGGCTTCGAGGACATCTCCCGCTCCGACGACCGCAGTCGGATCCATCTGGACGACGATGACTCCTACGGCATCGGCATTGGTTTCGATTTCACCTTCTATGGCAAGACTTATTCCAAAGTCCACGTCGGCTCGAATGGCTTCCTGACCTTCGACCAAGGCTCCGCCGACTATACCAACGAAGACTTCTCCGCCGGCAATACCCTCGACGACCTGCCCGCGATCGCCGTACTCTGGGATGACTGGGACCCCGACGACAGCGACAGCGATGCCATCTACTACGAGACCGTCGGTAGCGCCGGCTCCCGTCAGTTGATCGTCCAGTGGCACAAGATTGTTCGCTACCGAGGCAGCAACCCCGGCACCTTCCAGTTGGTCCTCTCCGAGGCGGACGGCAGCATTGAATTCCGCTACAAAGACCTCACCGTCGGCAGCGGCGCCAACAGCGGCGAGTCCGCCACCATCGGACTTAGCGACGGCGGCACCCGCTACACCCAGTTTTCCTACAACGAGGACTCGGTGCGCAAGAACGAGCGCCTCATTTTCCGCCCCGACGCCGCCTCGATGACTCCCCTCGAGATCACCCTCGCCACCACCGACGACCGCACCAGCGAGTCCGGCGAGACCTTCCGCATCGAACTGGGCAAGACCACCAACAGCGCGCTGTCCAGGGAAACCGCCGTTGAGACCGTCATCGTCGACAACGATGCCTCTCCGCCCACCGCCGGCCATGACACCCTCTCCGTTCTTGAGGATGGATCCACCAGCATCCGCGTCCTCGCCAACGACAGCGCCCCCGACGGTGCCCGCCTTCGCATCACCCATGTCGATGGGCAGGCCATCACCGATGGCGGTGACGCCGTCTCCGTTGCCACCGGCAGCGTGCGCCTCGTCGGTGACGAACTGCTCTACACCCCCACCGCCGACTACCACGGCGCCGCTTCGTTCACCTACACCGTCAGTGACGGCATCGAGTCCGCCACGGCCATCGTCAGCGGCTCCGTCCATCGCCAGGTCGAGACCATCACCCTCACCGACGCCACCGCCGTCGAGGGCGGCACGCTCCGTTTCACCGCCACTCTCGATCGCGCCGTCGCCGGTGGTTTCACCGTCGATGTGTCCAGCCTCTCCGGCACCGCCCTGTCAGGCACCGATTTCACCCCCCTCGCCACCACCCTGCGTTTCGCCGGGCACGCTGGCGAAAGCCTCACCTTCACCGTCAGTCTAGTGGAGGATTCCCTCATCGAAGCCAACGAACAACTCACCATCGCCCTCGGTAACGTGTCCAACGGCCGCGTCTCCATCACAGACACTGCCATCGGCACCATCACCGACAACGACGCCCGCCTCGCCCCCACCGGACCCGGCACCGGCATCACCACGGACATCGAACTCGTCGCCAACGCCACCGGCGGCTTCGATCTCATCATCGAAGACACCGGCACCGACGCCACCGACGGCTTTGCCAGCGATGCCACCGACAGCGACAGCGTGGACAATCTGCAAATCTACCGCCTCGGAGCCGACTACGTCATCCGCGACCTCGACGGTCACTGGCTCGGCAGCCCCATCGTCGGCGCCACCCGCGTCGGCACCAGCGAGATCCGCGTCCCCGCCGCTCTCGTCACCGGCTCCATCATCATCCGCACCGGCATCGAGGATGACACCGTGACCATCGGCGACCTAGGCGCCAGCCTCGCGGGCGGTCTCATCGTGAATACCGAGGACCCCGCCGGAGCCACCAACGACTTCGACACCATCACCTACTCCGCCCAGCTCAGCCTCGGAGCCGGATTCGGCGCCACTTTCGCCGCCGACACCATCACCGCCCGTGCCGATGCCCGCCTCGCCGCCACCGGCGGCGGCACCATCACCTGGACGGCCGGACGCAACATCCTGATGAGCGGCCGCTCCAGCCTCTCCACTCAGAGCGGCGACATCACGCTACGGGCCAATCTCGACGATTCCGCCGACGGCAACTTCGCCGGCATCTGGCTCAGCGGCGCCACCCTGGCCAGCACCAGCGGTGACCTCGCCCTCACCGGACGCGGCGGCGACACCGGCCACTACAACGACGGCATCCGCATCGGCACCGACAAGGCCTCCGGAGCCACCGCCTCCCTGACCACTGGCGGCGCCATCGATCTCGTCGGCACCGGCGGCACCGCCGGCTCGCAGGGAGCCGGCATCTATCTGCTCGCCACCGCCCTTTCCACCACCGGCACCGATGCCGGCAGCGGCATCTCCCTCCACGGAACCGGCGGCACCATTGGCGGCTATGCCCATGGCGTGCGCCTCCTCGGCGGCACCATCCAGACCGTCGCCGGCGGCATCGACCTCGACGGTCAGGCCGGCGGCAGCGGCACCACCTCGTCCAATCAGGGCGTGACCCTGTCCGGTGGCGCGCGCATCCAGGCGGGTGGCAGCGGAAATCTTACCGTCAGCGGCACCGGCGGCGGCAGCCTCGGCGGACTCAATGCCGGCGTCGTCCTCATCGACGCCCACCTCACCGTTGCCGACGGTGACCTCGCCCTCGACGGATCCGGCGGATCCGGCGCCGCTGCCAAAAATTCCCAAAACCGTGGCATCGCCACCGAGCGCGCCAGCCTGCGCAGCACCGGCAGCGGCGACATCCGCCTCGTCGGCACCGGCGATGGAGGCGGCACCAAGAGTGCCGGCATCACCCTCGTCGCCACCTCGGTCGCCGCCTCCGGCACCGGGGACATCGCCCTCAGCGGCACCGGCGCCCGCAACGGCCAGACGCTCAACCACGGCATCACCCTCGCCACCGCCACGCTTCAGACCGCCTCCGGCGATCTCCAACTCAGCGGTCAGGGCGGAGGCATCCTGCGGAAAAACAACGGCATCGACATCTCCGCCAAGTCCCAGCTCACCGCCGGCGGCAGCGGAAGCCTCCAGCTCGACGGTACCGCCGGACGCGGCGACTCGGACAATCTCGGCGTTTTCGTCGCCACCTCCCAACTCACCACCGCCCACGGTGACCTCGTCCTCACGGGCACCGGCAGCGGCAGCCTCGATCGCAACCGCGGCGTCGCGCTCGCCAAGAGCACCCTGCGCGTCACCGGCAGCGGCGACCTTGCTGTCACGGGAACCGGATCCACCTCCGCGGCCGGAAAAAACAACGAAGGCGTCACCATCGCCACCAGCACCCTGCGCACCTTGGGCACCGGCAGCCTGACCATCCAGGGCTACGGCGGCACCGGTCGCGGGTTCAACCATGGCGTCTCCATCCTGTCCAGCGCCCTCACCGCCTCCGACGGCCCGCTCGCCATCACCGGACGCGCCGCTGCCACCGCCACGGGCGTCTACAATACGGGCCTGTCCGTTCAGCAAAAGAGCACCCTCAGCGCCGGCGGGCTGCTGTCCCTGACTGGCACCGGCGGAGGCGGCAGCGGCTACAACCACGGCCTGCTCATCAACAACCGTGTCACCGCTCCCGGCGCCCTGACCACCGGCACCGCCGGATCGGGCGCCACCTCGCTCGACACCGCCGGCGATTACTTCGCCAGACGCTGAAAATCCTCCCCGCCGCAACGCCCAGGCGCTCCCGGCTTTCTGATCAAACAGGGTATCCTCTCCGATCCTACCCTGTTTGATCGGAAACCACCCGGGCCTCGCGGCTGCTCAGGATTCCGAGGGAGCGGATCGACTGGCGATCTGGAGGCCTTTGTCCGCGACGGCGCGAGCCGCGACGCCCTCATCATGGACGACCACAGAGGCGCCGAGGCGCTCCAGCCGGGCCTGGTCGGACGAAAACCGCGCGCGGGCCAGGATGCACACTTCGGGATTCAACTCACGCACATGGCGCAAGCCAGCGGCGGCGGATGACGCGTCGGGAAAGGTGAAAGCCACCAGCACAGCATCTCGCACCCGGGCCAGTTCCCAGGTCTCCTCGTGGGCGGCATCGGCGAACAGCACCGGCTGCCCATGCCGCATCAGCTCGTGGACGGTGTCGGCATTCAGCTCGATGACCAGGGTCGGCACGCCGGCGCCGAGCAGCGACTCATTGAGATGCCGTCCGACCGGGCCGTAGCCGCACAGGATGGCGTGTCCGGTGAGGGATTTGACCCGCTCGCGCATCGGGGCGGGCTGCGCGGCGCCCTTCGGCGTCTGGCGGCGGCCCCAGCCCACCCGGCCCATCCACGAGGCGACGGGATCGGCGAGCCGCATCAGGCCGGGGACGAGTGCCATCGAGACGGTGCCGCTGGCGATGAGCGCCTGCTGCAGCTCGGCCTCCCACAGGCCCGCGGCGCCGGCTTTTTGCAACAGCAGCAGCGAGAACTCGCCCGCGCTGCACAGCGAAAAACTGCCAACCAGCGCGGCGCGATTGGTCTGGCCGAGCAGGAAGGCGATGCCGGTGATGAGCATGGCTTTCCCAGCCATGAGGATGAGGGTGAAGGCGAGAATTTCCTTCCAAGCCGGCAGGGCGACGCTGAGATCGATCATCAGGCCGACAGAGACGAAAAACAGGGTCAGGAACACGTCCTTGATGGGCATGATGTCGGCCATGATGCGGTGTTTGTAGACCGATTCGCTGACGACCAGCCCGGCGACGAACGCGCCCAGCGCGAGGCTGAGCTGGAGCAATGCCGCGACCCACGCCAGGCCGATGCAACAGCCCACCACGGTCAGGGTGAACAATTCGCGGCTGCGGGTGCGGGCGACGGCATGGAGGAGATTGGGGAAAATCCACCGGGCGATGACCCACGAGAGCAACACGAAGGCACCGCCCCGCCCGACCAGCCAGCCCAACTCGTGGTGGAGTGGCGCCCCGGTCGCATCTGCACTGCCGAGCAGCAGCGGCAGCACGACGAGGAAGGCAATGATGACCAGATCCTGAAAAATGGCGATCCCGAGGGCGAACCGGGCGCCGGGCGTGCCGGACAGCCCCATGTCCTGAAAGGTTTTCAGGCTGACGGCGGTGGAACTCATCGCCAGGGCGACGCCGAGCACGATCGCCGCCGGCCAGGAAAGCCCGGAAAATTTAGCCACCGCCATGGCCAGCACGCCGCACGCGGCCATTTGCAGGCCCCCGCCGATCAGGGAGAAGCGGCGCAGGTATTTCAGCTCGCTGATGGAAAATTCCATGCCGAGCACAAACATGAGCAGCATGACGCCGAACTCGGCCATCTGGCTGATGGCCATCTCCATGTCGCCGCCCTCGGTGCGGTCCATGAGTCCGCTGTTGGCAATGATAATGCCGCAGATGAAATAGCCGACCAGCAGCGAGCCGCGCAGCCGCAGGAGCAGGAGCGACACCACCACGACAGCAATGAGCATGACCGCCAGCAGGGAAAAGAGCGGCGGCGCGGCGGCACCGGCAGCCAGGAGGGAGGTCAGAGGAAGGCTGATTTCGGGCATGCGGTGCGGTTCAGGAGCGGGCGGACCTCTATTTCGGTCACTTTGTCCCCCATCTCAACCGCGAGGGTCGACAATTCGCGCCACGGATCGCGCAAATTCCGCGCAGACGGTCCCACGACGCCAGACCAAGCTGCGCCACGAAACGATTCAGACTCTTGACATCTGCAAACTATCTCGCTAAATCCGCATCACCATGAAACGATATTCTCAACTCCTCGTATTCGGAGCCGTCGCTTTCTCGACGCTCGCCACCTAGGCCGGCGACCCCGCCGGTAAGGAAATCGTCATCGCCCCGCCGGTTGACCCGTGGGCCGATACCATCCGCCCGATTTCCAACCCGACGCACTTCGATCTGGCCATCCCCCAGACGCAGTTGCACCCGATCTTCACCCACCAGCGGATGCCCGATGTGGTCGATACGATTCTGGGCAAAGTGCCGCTGGGCGGCGACTTCCAAGTCTACGCGGTGCAGGCCGAGATCGCGCTGAGCGAGCGCCTGTCCATCAATGCGACGAAGGACGGCTACATCGTTTTCGATCCGGAAAGCACGCTGGAAGACAGCGACGGCTGGGCGAACATCGCCGCGGGCCTGAAATACGCCTGGCTTTACGCTCCGGAAGACCGGCTGGCGTCGAACATCCAGCTCCTTTATGAAATCCCGATGGGCAATCAGGACGTGTGGCAGGGCGAAGGCGACGGCGTCTTCATCCCGTCGATCTCGACCCTGAAGCACCTCGGCGACTTCCAGTTGGCCCACCAGTTCGGCTTCAAGCTGCCGGTGGACAACGACACGGAGAGCACCATTTTCTACACCAGCGCCCACGTGAGCTACAAGCTGACCGAATGGTTCCGCCCGCTGGTGGAAGTGAACTGGTTCAACGTGATCGACGAAGGTGACGGTGGTCCCCGCTTCGAGCCGCAACTCGGTGGCGCGCTGCCGTCGGTGATCGCCTTCGAAGCCGGTGACTTGGTCAACTGGGGTGCCAGCAATGCCGGTCTGAACCGGAATTTTGTCACCGCCGCCGCCGGTTTCCGCGTGCCGATCCCGAACAGCTCGATCGACCTCGGCTTTGCCTGGGAATTCCCGCTGACCGATCAGGACCAGGGTCTGATGGAAGACCGCTTCACCGTGGACATGGTGATCCGCTTCTGATCGTTCTCGACGCCTTTTGTCTGCTTGGCGTTTTTCTGAAAAAAGAGGCGTCCGCCGATGAGGCGGGCGCCTTTTTTGTGGTCCGGACGGTCGGTTCACGGCTTTTCCGGGGGCGGACAGAGGCGGTTGACGAGCCGGACGAGATCCTCCTCCGAGATGTCGATGAAGGAGTCGAGAGAGCGGACCGCGGCGGCGATTTCGTCATGGGTCAGGGCGCGGCCGGCCACGGGAACCGGCACGGGACGGGGCGCGCGGCTGAGAATCGCAGGATAACGGCGCCAGCGGAACGGGAAATTGACCGCCACGGCCAGGATCACCATCACCAGGGCATTGAGAGCCACCGGACACCAGACGAAATCGAATCCACGGTCGCGAATCGCCGCCCTACCGATGACTGCCGCCAGCGCCGTCGCTCCGCCGGGCGGGTGGATGCAGCGGCACTGAATCATCGCCCCGATGGCGAGCCCCACCGCGCAGGCGCCGGCGAGCGCGGTCGGCGCAATCCACCGGGCACAGGCGACCCCGATGATGGCCGACAGCACATGGCCGCCACATACCGGCCACGGCTGGGACAACGGGCCGTGAGGCACGGCAAAAAGCAGCACCGCACTGGCTCCCATCGAGGTCACGACGCTGATGACCGATGGCCCCGGGAGCGCCCAGTTCGTGATCACCAGTAGCAGTCCGATGGCCACGCCGCCGCCCAGGATGGCGACGGCTTTCTCGGCCAGACTGACTTCGATCATCTCCCAGCCGAGCCAGGCAACGAGACGTTTCAGAGACATGGAAGGGTGAAGACGATCCGGAAAAGCGCCCGCCGCCCACGGAGACGGGCTCCGCGGCGACGGACGGATGAACGGGCAAAAGTCACTGAGCCGGTTTGGCCGCCGGCTTCCGATTGAGCACGTCGTCGCGGGTGCTGCCGGCGATGGCCATGACCTGATCGATCAACTCCTTGGGCACCTTGAGCTCCTCCAGAGTTTTCTGGAGATTCTCGGCGACGGCATTGAAGTGCGTGTCATTCAGGTCGGGCAGATTTTGATGGGCGGTGCGCATGTCCTTGCCCGTCCACGGCTCGGGACCGCCGAAGGCCGCGGAGAGGAATTCCTTCTGCTTGTTGTGCTGGCGGCGCATGTTCACGTCGTCGAAGAAGTGCTTGATGCGATCATCGGCGAGGACTTTCACGTAGAAGGCATCCACCGCCGCATTGATGGCGGCCTTGCCTCCCAGCTTGTGGTAGAGGCTGTTTTCGCGGTCTTTCTGGAATTGCGCGCGGCAGGCCTCATCGGCGAACGCGTAGGTCTTGCCTTCGTAGGCGTAGGTGATTTTGGGATCGACCGGCTTTTTGGAAATGGGGCAGACTTGGTTGATCTCGGTGGCCGGCTTGGCACCGGCGGGATCGGCCGCCCGCAGAGTCGGAGAGGTCAGAGAACCGGCAAGGGCCAGGGTGAATGCGGTGGTCAGGATGACAGTGGACTTCATGGTTGGTTGGTTTTGGTGGCAATCAATCTCAATGCGCCGCTACCCCACCCCGCTCCGGCACCCTTGCCGGGCTGAAATGTTGTATCAGCGATGCAATTTTTAAATCACTCTTGCTCAGCGGCAACCGCACAATTGCGCCAGAAGAGGATTTCATAACCGCGGCCATTCCCGGAGGGCAAAAGGCCTTGCCCATGTCCGCTGCACCCGGTTTCTTGAGGTCACCCCGTCATGCCGGACGATCCCACAGACACCACCACTCCACCGAACCCCGTGGTGACGCTGCCGGATGGCGGCCGGGCGCTGCTGCGGCCGCTCACGCCGGCAGACAAGCCACGGGTGCGCGAGGCCTTCCGCCGCCTGTCGCGGCAATCGCGCTATCACCGCTTTTTCACTCCGCTCGAGGTGCTCGACGGCAAACTGCTGGACCGCCTGACTTCGGCCGATGGGATCGACCATGTGGTATGGGCAGCGCTCGACCCCGATCATCCGGACGATCCCGGCATGGGGGCCTCGTCTTTCTGGCGCTCCCGGACCGATCCATCGGAGGCGGAGTTTTCCATCACGGTCGCCGACGAACATCAGGGCCGCGGCGTGGGCACGCTGCTGCTGGCCACTCTCTGGCTACAGGCGCGGCGGCTGGGGATCGAGCGCTTCCGCCTCATCGCACTGACGGAGAATTTTCCCGTCATTCACTGGATGGAAAGCCTCGGTGCCACCATCGTCTGCGACGATGGTGCCACCTGCGACATGATTCTCGATCTCCGCGACGAGGCTCGCGATCGTATCCCGATGACTCCGGAAGGCGACTCGCTGCTTGCCTGGCTCAGCCATCCATTCGGGCCATCCTGAAGCGCAACGCGGGCGGCATCGCCGGCAGGTCGATCACTGCGGCTTGGCCCCGCCCAACCCAGACAGGGCGCCCACGATCTGCTCGACTTTTTGGCGCGATGCCTGGATCTCGGCGCGGGCCTTGTCCAGTTCGGCTTTCTGGGCGGTCCTTTGGGCCTCCTGATCGGCGAGGCTCTTCTTCAAAGCGGCGATGTCTCCCGCCGCCTGATCCGTGCGGGCTTTTTCCGCAGCGAGCGCGGCATCCTGAACTCCCGACCGGGCTTCGATCTCGCTCCGCAGGCCGGAGGACGCGGTGTCGAGCGCCGTTTTGAGCTGCGCCACCTCGCTGCGGAGGTTCGTCAGATCGACCGCGAGCGAGTCGGTTTTCTTCGAGGCGGAAACATTGCCGGTCAGGTAGCCGGCGACAGCAAGGATCGCGCCGCCAATCAGCAGAGGCAGCCGTTTCGATCCGGAGGAGGCAGGTTTGGCAGAGGGTTTGCTCATGGCTCCACCAAACACAATTCCCCATGCCATCGTCAAGCAAATTGCCCAACTTGATCGAGCCTTCAACTTTTCCGTAATATCGGGATCTTGGATCTTGGATCTGGGATCTGGGATCTGGGATCTGGGATCTGGGATCTGGGATTTTTAGAAATCCTCACAACAAACTAAAAACAAACTCACTGCAAATCTTTTTACTTTTCTCTTTTTACTTTTCACTCCCCTCCCCTTTCCACAAAAAAGCCCCGCACGGCCTAAAACCGGCGGGGCTTTCTTTAAATCAATCCCTCTCGGGTCGCCTCACTTCTCGATCGGAACCGCGAGGATGTCGCGGCGGCCCTGACCGAAGACTTGGAGGAGCAGCACCTCGCCTTCGAAGCCCTTGCGTGCCTCATTGGCGGCCTTCACAGAGTCGACCGGCTTCTGGTTCACCATGGTGATCACCTGTCCGGCCTGCAGACCGGCTTCGGCGGCTGCGGAATCGCCTTCGACGTTGCGGATGACGACGCCCTTCAGGTCCTCGGGCAATTTCAGCGCCTCGCGCATCTCGTCTTCGAGTTCGCCGATCTCGACGCCTTTCAGGAAATCAGCCGGCTTGGCTTTTTCACCACCACCGGGCCGGCCCTGACCGCCCATGGCGAGTTCGCCGGCGTCCTGGAGGTCGCCCAGCGTCACGGCAACCGTCTCGGTCTTGCCATTGCGAATCACCTCGAACTTTACCTCGCTGCCGGGCGCCGTGTTGCTGATGTCCAGTCGCAGTTGCGGCATGCTCTTGGCTTCCGTGCCGTTGTAGCTGACGATCAGATCACCGGGCTTGAGGCCGGACTTTTCCGCCGGCGTGCCGGGACCGACTTCCGTGACCAGCACACCCGTCTTGTCGCCGCGACCGAGCGCCTTGGCCATGTTGGAGTCGAGTTCCTTGAGGAAGACCCCCAGGAAGCCGCGCTTCACCACGCCATCGTTGTCGAGCAGGTTCTTGACGATGCCCATCGCCATATTGACCGGAATGGCAAAGCCGATCCCGATATTGCCGCCCGACATGCCGGACTGAATGGCGGTGTTGATACCGATCAGCCGGCCCTGCGCATCGATCAGCGCGCCGCCCGAGTTGCCCCGATTGATCGAGGCATCGGTCTGGATGAAGTTCTCGTAGCCGCCGCCCGTGATATTGAGGTCCTTGCGGCCGAGGGCACTGACGATGCCCGAGGTCACGGTCTGCTCCAAGCCGAAGGGATTCCCCACCGCCAGAGTCACATCACCCACGCGGAGGTGGCTGCTGTCGCCGATGACGGCATGCTTCAGGTCTTTGCCATCGATCTTGATCAGGGCCACGTCGGTTTGCGGATCGGCGCCGATCAGGGTGGCCTTGCGGTCGGTCTTGTCACCCGGCATCAGCACCATGATCTCATCGGCCCCCCCGACCACGTGATTGTTCGTCAGGATGTAGCCATCGGCCGTGATCACCACCCCCGAGCCGAGCCCTTGCTCTTTGCGCGGCGGCATGTTCTCCTGATCGAAATCCTCGGGAATGCCGAAGAAACGGCGGAAAGTCGGATCATCGAACATCGGATTCCGCGCCTGGGGCTCCGATTCCTTGGTCGAGTAGATCGTCACCACGGCCGGCATGATGCTCTCCAGCGCATCGGCATAGGACGCGACGTGGGTCGATTCCCGCTTCAGCGGCGAGGGATCGGTGGTGACATTCTTGCTCAGCTCCTCGTAGCTGATCGTCTTGTCGTCTTTCTTGTCCTGCGACTGGAGAACGGTGATCGATCCCGCGGCCAGGGCCGCAAGCGCGAGGAGATGGGTGAGATTTCGGTGGGTTTTCATGAGCTTCATTGCTATGGTGCTGGCAGGGGTTGAGTTTACGGCACGCCGCCGGGTTTGCCCAACAGCGCTTTCAAGTATTTCTGATTTTCACAGCGACACCCCGCCTGTTTTCTGTCTAAAAAAGTTTACGCCTCGCGGACCACGTTCCGATTCATGCAATCCATCCTCCCGCCCGACCGACTGGCCAGCCTGCCCGGGCTGACCGCCTCCGAGCAGAGCCGCTATGCCCGCCACCTCAGCATCCCGGATGTGGGAGCCGACGGCCAGCGCCGCCTGAAAGCCGCCCGGGTGCTCTGCATCGGCGCCGGCGGGCTCGGTTCGCCGGTCGCCCTCTATCTGGCGGCTGCCGGCGTGGGACGCATCGGCCTGGTGGATCCCGACACGGTCGACTTTTCCAATCTCCAGCGCCAGATCCTCCATGGCACCTCCGATGTGGGCCGATCGAAGCTCGACTCTGCGGCCGACCGGCTCCGCGAGGTCAACCCGGAGATCGTCGTGGACCTCCATCCGGTCCACTTCACGCGGGAAAATGCCCGCCAGATCGCTGAACCCTACGATCTCATCGTGGATGGGACTGACAACTTCCAAACCCGCTACCTCAGCAACGACCTCGCCGTGTTTACCGGCAAGGCAAACGTCTACGGCTCCATCTTCCGTTTCGAAGGCCAGGTCTCCGTCTTCGCCTCCCACCTGGGCGGTCCGTGCTACCGCTGCCTGTTTCCCGAGCCCCCCGCCCCCGGCCTGGTGCCCAGTTGCGCCGAAGGCGGCGTCCTCGGCGTCCTACCCGGCATTGTGGGCTGTCTCCAGGCCAATGAGGCGATCAAGCTCATCCTCGGTATCGGCGACCCGCTCGTCGGCCGGCTGATTCATTTCGACGCCCTCCGGTTCCGGGTTCGGGAATTCCAATTGCGCCGCGATCCCCAGTGCCCCGTCTGCGGGGAAAATCCCACCGTGACCGATCTCATCGACTACGATGCCTTCTGCGGCATCGGGCGCGGCGGCCCGGCTCCCTCGCTGCCCGAGATCAGCGTGCACCAGTTGCGCGAGCGCCTCGCCCGACCCGAGCCTTTTGTGCTCGTCGATGTGCGCGAGCCCGACGAGCACGCCCTCTGCCGTCTGCCCGACGCCGTCCTCATCCCGCTCGGCCAACTCGCCGAGCGGCTTCATGAGCTCGACCGCGACGCGGAGATCGCCGTCCATTGCAAAGCCGGCGGCCGCAGCGCCAAAGCCCTCGAACTACTCCTCGCCCATGGCTTTGCCAATGCCTGCCACGTCGCCGGTGGCATCAATGCCTGGTCGCGCGAGATCGATCCCTCCGTGCCCCTCTACTGACCTGATCGCTCCGCATGTCCCATCGACCCGCCATTCCCGACGATCTCATCGCCGTGCTCCGGTGCCCCGAGAGCCGGCAGCCGCTCGCCCTCGCCGGCGCAGCCGAACTGGCCCGGCTGCGATCCCTGCCCGGTCAGTCAGCCCTGGAGGGAGCGCTCCTCCGGCAGGACGGCCAGAAAGCCTATCCCATCCGCGACGGATTTCCGATTCTGCTCATCGACGAAGCCCTCGACCTGCCGGCCTGAGCCATTTCGCCGCCCGCCGATTCCCATGGCCGATACCCGACCGCACCTGGCCTACGTGTTCGAGCGATTTCCCTCGTTCACCCAGACATTCTGCGTGCGCGAGATCCTCGAGTTGGAGCGCCAGGGCCTGCGCCCGCTGATTTTCTCCATTCGCGACACCCGCGGCGAGATCCCGCGGCATTTTCCCGACGCCCTCTATGAGCGCGTCCATTTCCTCCCGCCGGAGAAGGAACTGGTCGACTCCGTGAAGCAACTCAAGTCCGACGGCCACCTGCCCCAATCGGCTGTCCTCGCTCTGCGCGAGTGGAAAGACCGACCCGACACCCGCGACAAGCAGCGCCTCTACGAAGCCGCCTGGATCGGCTGGAAAATGCGCGAAGCCGGCGTCCGCCATGCCCATTCCCACTTCGCCGGGGTCGGTGCCCGCACCGCTTGGTGGCTCCGGCGGCTCCATGGCTTCACCTACAGCTTCACCGGGCACGCCAACGACCTCTGGAGCCGCAACGACCTGCCGCTCACGCTCGCCGACCTGATGCGCGACGCCTCCCTCGTCGCCACCGTCAGCGACTACTCTGCCCGCGACCTCCGCGAGCGCTTCCCCGAAGCCGCCGCCAAGGTCCGCCGCGTTTACAACGGCCTCGACCTCGCCCCATTCCGCGCCGCCGCCGCCCGCCGCGATCCCGCCGCCGTCTGGCAGGCTCCAGGCGGCCCGCTCATCCTCAGCGTGGGCCGGTTGATTGAGAAAAAGGGCTTCGACGACCTCATCCGCGCCTGCGCCCGGCTCCGAGACTGCGGCGCAGGGCCGTTCCGCTGCGTCATTGTCGGCGACGGTCCGCTGGAGACCGAACTGGCCGACCTCATCCGCCAACTCGACATCGCCGACCGCGTCACCCTCGCCGGACCGCGATCCCAGCCGGAAATCATCGACCTGCTCCAGCACGCCGCCCTTTTTGCCCTGCCTTGCGTGACCGAAGCCGACGGCGGCAAGGACAATCTCCCCACCGTGCTCATGGAGGCCATGGCCGCCCGCGTCGCCTGTGCCTCCACCCGCCTCGCCGGCGTGCCCGAGATGGTGATCGATGGCATCACCGGCCGTCTTGTTGACGAACGCCGCCCCGATGACTTCGCCGGCATTCTGGCCGAAATGATCGCCTCCCCCGACACCTGCGAGACCATGGGCCGCGCCGGAGAGGAGCGCGCCGCCCGGCTTTTTGCCCAGGAAGCCACCGCCCGTTCCCTGCGCCGCCTGCTCATCGGACACGGCCTCACCCGCTTCGACCCCGGACTCGTCGCCCGCGATCCGATCACCTCGGTCCAATACGCCCGCCAGATGCCCCTCCGGATTCGGCAAGCCTTTTGGAAAGCCGCGCATCGGGAGAAATCCGAAATCCGAATCTCGACATCCGAAACCATTTCGAATCAAGATTGAGCGAGTACTCGAACCGAGCGCCTCTCCCCAAGTGGACCATCAAACTCCCAACTTGAACTTCGAACCTTGAACTTCGAACCTTGAACTTCTAACTTTTAACTTTTACCCCCCCACCGCCACGAGATCGCCCCGGGCATTTCTCGCATAGACCAGCCCGCCGGACAGCACCGGCGGCGTCCAGCAGCGCCCGCCCAGGACCTGCGCCCGGCTCTCCGGCTCAAAGCCTTCCGGCGTCGCCGGGGCGACGAGCAGTTCGCCCCGCTCCGTCAGCACGATCAGCTTGCTGTCCCGCGTGCCGATCACCGAGCCGCAGCCGAGCCCCATCGACGACGGCACCCGCCAGCGCTCCCGGCCACTTTCGACCTCCAGACAGACAAATTCCGTCGGACGGCCCCGGTGCGCCGTGCCGTCGAATCCATAGAGATAGCCACCCATCAGCACCGACTGGTTCATGTGATTGCACATGGCCGTGTGCTCATAGCGTTTCGCCAGGCCGCCATCGACGATCTGAAACAGCGCACAGCCACGATCATAGCCGGTCGAGACAAACAATGCCGAACCGTGCACCACCGGCGTGGTGGCATTGGTGTCAAACGGCGTTTCCCAACGTTCAAAAGCCAGCGTGCCGCCGTTGTTGCCGTCCAGCAGCACCAGCCCGTCCGATTTCAGCACCGCCAGCCGGAGCCCCGCCCCCTCGCCCAGCACCGCCGGTGAGCCGTAAGCAGGACGAAACGGCTGGCTGCGCCACACGATCTCCCCGGTGGACCGGTTCAACGCAAACGTCGCCCCCGCTTCCACGATCACCCGGTCGCCCATCACCACCGGCGATCCCGCGAAACCCCACTCCGGCGGCCCTTCCAAGCCCGAGTCGCGCCAGATGTCCCGCCGCCACACCAGCCGCCCGGAATCTGCCTCCAGGCAGCGCACCTGACCGTCCTTGCTCAGCGCATAGACCCGGCCATCCGCCACCGCCGGCGTCGCCGCCGGACCGCCCTCGTGCAGATTGGGCAGCAGGGCCGCCTCGTAGCGATCCGTCCAGAGCGTCGCGCCCGTCTTCGCATCGAGGCACCAGATCGTCTCCTGTCCGCCCGATTTCGCTCCATCGTGGCCCATCGTGTAGAGCCGTCCACCCGACACGGCCACGCTGGAAAAGCCAATGCCCACCCGCGCCTGCCACCGGACCGATTCGGCTTCAAAAGTCGCTGGCACCGCCTCCCGCGCCACCCCGTTCCGATCCGGTCCGAGCCAGTGGGGCCAGTCTTCTCCCACCGCCTTTTCCGCCAGAGCCCATCCCATGAGTATGGCCAGCCCCTGACTGAACCAGATTCCCTTCATCGCACGCGGTCGCTTCATCCCGAGAGCTTCCATCCCCACCCCGCCCCGCGCAAATCCCGGCTTCGAGTCGGGTCCTCTGAAAAGGCAACCATCACCACGGTCGGTTTGCCATCGCCAGAAGGGGCGGTCTCGTGAAGGCGGGCCCAATCCGGTGGCTCTCGCCACCGGCTTCCATCCACGAAGCCTCCGGCTCCGGCTCGGAAAGTCCACCCTCGGCAGAATCTCGAAGCCTGAGCCGAATGCCCCAAAAGCGTCGGTGGCTCTCCAACAAGACAAACCGGGACCGCAGGCGTCCCGCCTGCCCCGAAGCCTATGCCGGTCGCCCGGGGCACTCGTCCCGCCTGCGGTCCCGGAGAGCTTTTTCTCTCACTCGATCCGCCACCCAAGCCCTCGCCGTTCCGATCAGACCCTGTTTCATCTCCGATTAGACCCTGTTTCATCGGAAACCCGACGGCCCCAAAACGGCCCCAAGGCCGATCAACCCTCGAATTCGTCGTCGTCCTCGTCGGCGCGGTCTTCGAATCGCATATATTCCTTGCGGAACACGAGCTTCACGTCGCCGGTGGGACCGTTTCGTTGCTTCTGGATGGACAGGATCGCCTTGCCGGCGGCTTCGGCTTTTTCCTCCTCGCTCTCGGCGTAGTACTCCTCGCGGAACAGCAGCCCGACGACGTCGGCGTCCTGCTCGATGGCGCCGGACTCGCGGAGGTCGCCCATTTTCGGCCGGCCACCGCCGCGGCTCTCGGGATTACGGTTCAACTGGGCGAGGACGATGATGGGGATGTTCAGCTCTTTGGCGACGGCTTTGATGCCGCCGGAGATCTCGGCCACCTCGATCTGACGGCTGTCCTGGGCCTTCTTGCTGTGGCTTTTGAGGAGCTGGAGGTAGTCGATGGCGATGAGCTGGATGTCGTAGGCTTTTTTGAGCCGGCGCGCCTTGGCCCGCAGTTCCATGATGGAGATGCCGGGTGTGTCGTCGATGTAGATCTCGCTCTGGGCGAGGTCGTTGGCCACCTGCATGAGGCGGGGGAAATCGCGCTGCTGGGAGAGGAAGCCACCGCGCAGCTTGCCCATCTCGACGCCGGCCCGCGAGCAGATGAGTCGGAGCACGAGCTGCTCGGCGGACATTTCCAGACTGAACACGGCGGTCGCCTTGCGTTCGGCGGCGTTGATCGAGATGTTCTCGATGATGTTCATGACCAGCGAGGTCTTGCCCATGGAGGGGCGGGCGGCAACGACGAACATTTCCCCGCCCTGGAGGCCGCCGGTGATGCGGTCGAGATTGGCAAAGCCGGAGGAAAGACCGGTGACGCCCTTGCCCTGGTTCTTGAACGACTCCTCGATGGTGTGGACGGCCTTGAGGGCGTGTTTTTGGATGGGCAGGATGTCGCCCTCCTTTTCGGCGGCCTCGCGGATGGCGAGGATGCGGGTCTCGACGTCGTCGAGGAGGTCGGTGACGGCCTCGGGGGCGTCGTAGGCGCGGTTGGCGCACTCGCCGCAGTCCTGGATGATGCGGCGGAGGATGAATTTCTCCTTCAGCAGTTGCGCGTAGTGCTCGAAGAACTTCGGCGAAGGCACGTCGTCGAGCAGGTCGGCCACGGAGCCGGGGCCACCGACCTGGTCCATGAGCCCGCGGTCGCGCAGGGTGGCATTGAGGGTGATGAGGTCGAGATTGCCGCCGGGCCGGTTTTGATACAGATCCAGCAGGGTCTGGTAGATGATGCGGTTGGCGGGGATGTAGAAGCACTCGGAATTGAGCTGCTCGACGGCCAGCCCGATGACGTCGTTGGGCGCCTTGAGCATGCAGCTCAGGGCGGCGCGCTCGGCATCGGCATTGACGGGCATGGAGCGGAGCACGTCGGCGAAGGCGCCGCCGCCCCCGTCGCCCTGCTTGAAGGTGGCCTGGCCACCACCACCTCCCGGCGCCCCATTGCCGGGATCGGATCCGGACCGGAATGGGGCAGCGTTCGAGTTCTTCTGGGGCTTGGGCATGGCACGAAAAAGGGCGGACAGTTATCTAACCGTCCGCCCTTTTCAGGCAAATTGAATCTTGCGGCAAACCGGGAAATCCGCTCAGGCGTCGGCGCCTTCCTCGGCGGCAGCGTCTTCGGTCTCGGCTTTGACCTTGATGGTGAGGACGACTTCGATGTCGGCGTGGACTTTGACCGGCACTTCGAATTCGCCGGTGCCCTTGATCGGCTTGTCGAGCACGATCTGGTGGCGATCGATCTCCACGCCGGCCTTTTCGGCAAGGGCCTTGGCGATGTCGGCATTGGTGATGGAGCCGAAAGCCTTGCCGCCCTGGCCGATGGACAGGAGCAGGGTCAGCTTGGCCTTGCGCAGTTTGGTGGCGACTTTCTCGGCTTCGGCGAGTTCATCGGCTTCGCGGCGGGCGCGGACTTCCTTGAGTTTGGCGATGTTGCGCAGATTCCCCTTGGTGGCCTCGTAGGCCTGGCCGGTGGGGATGAGGAAATTCCGGGCGTAACCGCGCTTCACTTTGACCACGTCGGCTTCGGCGCCGAGGTGCTCTACTTTCTGACGGAGGATAACTTCTGTGGTGGCCATGATAACGCGGTGATTTTGGAATTGCGGAAAAAAACGAGCGGGACGGATAAGTCCGAACCCCTCCCCTGTCAAGCCGGCCGAAGCAGGTGGCGCCACATTCCGATCGCCGCGGCGCGGGTACGAAAAAACACCGTCGGGGGTGAGCCGACGGTGTCCTCAGTTGTCGCCCCAGGAGTGGGTGCCAGAAAGGTGCTTTTCGTGTTTCGTTTGATCGCTGTCGGAAGTTTTGCCCGGCTTTCGCTGTCTTCGGCTCCGGCCTGTGGCGTCCAGCCCCGTGACACGGAGCGTTTCGCCAGACTCGGGGCCGGCAGCCGGGCATGAACCGCTCGGGGCGGTTCTGCATCCGGTTCAGCGGGTCTGGAGAAACTCTTTGATCTGCGAGTAGGCCTGAGGACCTTCGTCGTCACCCCCCTGGGTGGACATGACGGTGGAGATGTTCTCGGCGATGGCGTTGCGCAGACGGCCGACGAGGTCGATCCCCTTGCGGGTGATCTGGACCATCACCTTGCGGCGATCGTCGGCGGCGTGCAGGCGCTGCACATAGCCCAGCTTTTCGAGGCGATCGACCAGGCCAGTAGCGGCGGCGGTCGAGTGCCCCATCTTGTTGGAGATCTCGGTCATGGTGAGGTAGTCCTCATTGGCGAGATACCCGAGCAGGAAGAACTGGGCGTACGAGATGTTGCCGTTGTTCAGTTCCTTCGACAAGTCGAGCAGGAACGATCGCTGGGCGAACATGATGAAATCGGCCAGACGATCCACATTGGCGTCGACCGAGGGTTGGCGTGTATTGACTGTTTGCATGGCTTTTTACCTCCTAGGGTGATGGATGATAACAACTGAGTCCGAAAATTTAATCTGAACATACGACCGAGCGCAACTGAATTTTTAAATTTTTCATAATTACCACGTCTTTTGTATATTAGCGCCGGTCAGCAACTCGCGATTTATACCCCACTTCGTCATAATTCGCAAACGTAAACAATAAATTTAAAAAAATTATCACCTCTGAGAGGCGCTCCACGACTCCCTCGCGGCCGCGAATAACCCTGATTGCAGCGCCTTGTCAGGGCCATACCGCGCCAGACTCCCCTGGCACCCGTGAGCCGTCGTTCCGGCCGCGAGGGCCGGTTTACAGCGCGATACCGAAGCGCTTCAGCACGAGCGCCATGCCGGCGTAGAGGCCCATCGTGATCAGGCAGCAGAGCAGCAGATTGGGCCAGAAGGACAGCCCCTTGCGCAGGAGCCACGGGAAAATCAGGAACATCGGAAGACTCGGCAACACGAACCAGAACACGCCGGCCGAGTGGGCGGCGAGTTTTTCCGTCCGGGCCGCCGGATCGCCCTGCATGCCGTAGTAGATCCAGACAAAGGTGATCAGGGACACCAACGGCAGCGAGGCAATGAGGCTGCCCAGGGCGGGCCGACTGTGGCGGATGACCACTTCATTGACGACGTAGATCAGGCCGGCGGAGAGGGCCAGTTTGATGATCGTGAGCATGGCGGCGACGGGACGGAGGTTCGATGAGGCAAAAGGTCGGCAATCGGCATTCACCCGCGGAGGGTGGCGGGCAGATCGACGGCCTGGGTCGGCACCTCGGCCAGCAATTCCTCGACCACCTGGCGGTTGGTCTTGCCATCGATGCGGGCATTGTACTCCAGGATGATGCGGTGCTGGATCACGGGCACGGCGACCGCCTTCACATCCTCGAACGAGGCATTGATCCGCCCCGCCATCAGCGCCCGCGCCTTGGCGGCGGAGGCCAGACTGAGCGCCGCCCGGGGGCTGGCGCCGAATTTGATCCCCTCGGCGGTCTTGGACTGGCCGGCGTGGGTGCCGTCGACGAGCCGGGCGATGTAGTTGGCCACCACATCGGGCAGATAGATCTGCCGCACCGTCTCCATGATCTCCTGCAGGGTCTCGGAGGTCATGACAGGCTCCAACTCCGGCTCCACGCCCAGTTCGCGCTGCTTCACGATGCGCTCCAGGGTGGCGGCGGAATTTCTGGTCACCTCCAGTTTGAACAAAAAGCGGTCCAACTGGGCCTCCGGGAGCGGGTAGGTGCCTTCCAACTCGATCGGATTCTGCGTGGCGAGCACGAAAAAGGGCTTCGGCAGCGTGTGCGTCTCGCCCAGCACGGTGACACGGCGCTCCTGCATCGCCTCCAGCAAAGCCGACTGGGTTTTCGGCGAGGCGCGGTTGATTTCATCGGCCAGCACGAGATTGGCGAACAACGGTCCGGGCTGAAACACGAAAGCCCGCCCCGACGCGGTCTCCTGGAGCACGGGATTGCCGGTGATATCGCCCGGCAGCAGATCCGGGGTGAACTGGATGCGCTTCGTCACCAGCCGCAGCGCCTTGGCCAGGCCCTTCACCAGTTCCGTCTTGCCCAGCCCCGGCAAGCCCTCCAGCAGCAGGTGCCCGCGGGCCAGCAGCCCGGTGATCGCGAGTTCGACCAGAGTTTCCTGACCGTAGAGGATCGTATTGAGCGCGTCTTTCAGCGTCGCGATCTCCTTCGCCCGTTGTTGGATGACTGCCTCGTCCAAAGCCATGATGGCCGGCATGATGGCCGATCCGGCGGCGGCAGGCAATACCGGAAACGCAAAATCGTCACCCGTCTTCTGCGGACCGCAGTCGGGACGAAAAAGAGCCGGCTTACCGGCCCGATTAGCCGACCATACGCTGGCGCAAGCCCGTACCGACGCGAAGACGTACCCGCAAGAACCTCGCCGGGCGCCCTGCCGTTGGCTATCCTTCAATGAATTCCACACCCCACTCCCGCTCATGGCTCCCACCCGTCTCTCCGCCATTCTAACGGCCATCCTCTCCGCCCCGCTCCCGGGCGCGCTTCTGGCGCAGCAGGCCACCCCGCCACCCGCCGCTCCGGCAGCCGCTCCCGCGCCCCCCGCCGCCGCTCCGGCTGCTCCGCCTGTCGCTCCCCCGCTGCCGGCGGCAAAGCTCTCATTTCAGTCGCCCGGCATCGCCCTCGACGGTCCGTGGTCCAGCCATCAGCTGATCCTGACTGACGCCGCCGGCAAGAACGAGCAGGATGTGACCACCTCGGCCCGTTACGCCGTCGAGCCGGCCGGCATCGTGACGGTCGACAGCCACGGCTTCGTGACCCCGGTCGGCAATGGCAAGGCCATCATCCAGGGCAGCCTCAGCGGCGCATCGGGCGAACCCGCCCGCGTCGAGGTCTCGGTGGCTAACTTCGAAAAGGAAGGCACCGTCAATTTCCCCCACGATGTCGTCCCGGTATTCACCAAATACGGCTGCAACGGCGGCGGCTGCCACGGCAAGTCCGGCGGGCAGAACAACTTCCGCCTCTCGCTCTTCGGCTACGAGCCGTGGAACGACCACGAATACCTCGTCCGCGAGGCCCGCGCCCGCCGCATCGTGCCCACCGCGCCGGGTCACAGCCTGCTCCTGATGAAGGCCACCGGCGAACTGCCCCACGAAGGAGGCATCCGCTTGGAAAAAGGCGAGCCCCACTACGAAGTCATCACCCGCTGGATCCGCCAGGGCATGCCCTACGAGCCGGAAAACGCCGCCAAGGTGGAGCGCATCGCCGTCTTTCCGAAGGAGCGCGTCGCCAAGCCCCACTCCAGCCAGCAGCTCGCCGTCACGGCTTACTTCAGCGATGGCACCGTGCAGGACATCACCCGCCTGGCCATTTTCGAGGCCAATCAGGAGGACATGGCCGAGGTCGACGAGCACGGGCTGGTCGAACTGAAGGAGAAAACCGGTTCCACCTCCATCATGGTGCGCTTCCAGGAGCACGTCGATGTCTACCGCGCCACCATACCCCTCGGCGTCGAGATGAAGGGCCTGCCCCAGCCGAAAAATTTCATCGACGAGCAGATTTTCAACAAGCTCAGCCTGCTCGGTCTCCCGCCCTCTGAGATCACCGATGACGCGACCTTCCTGCGCCGCGTCACCGTCGATATCGCCGGCCGCCTGCCCACCGCGGAGGAGACCCAGGCCTTCCTCGCCTCCACCGACGCCGACAAACGGGCCAAGAAAGTCGATGCCCTGCTCGATTCGCCGGACTACGCGGCTTACTTCGCCCAGAAATGGGCCGGCATCCTGCGCAACAAGCGCGCCAAGGACACCTACCAGCGCGGCACCTACGCCTTCCATGACTGGATCCGCGGCAGCCTGCGCGACAACAAGCCCTTCGACCGTTTCGTGACCGAGCTGGTCACCGCCTCCGGCGAGATCGGCCAGAATCCCGCCGTCGGCTGGTATCGCGCCGTGAAGGACCAGAAGGAGCAGATGCAGGACATCGCCCAGGTCTTCCTCGGCATCCGCATGCAGTGCGCCCAATGCCACCACCATCCCTACGAGAAATGGTCGCAGGATGATTACTACAGCTTCACCGCCTTCCTCTCCACCGTCGGCCGCAAGCCCGGCGAGCAGCCCGACGAGGAGATCATCTACCACAAGCGCGTCTCCGCCTCGATGCAGAATCCCAACACCAAGGCCACGCTCAAGCCCACCCCCCTCGGCGCCGAGCCGCTCGACCTCGCCCCCGGCGATGATCCCCGCCGCGCGCTGGCTTCCTGGCTGACAGCCCGGGACAATCCGTGGTTCTCACGCATGCTGGTGAACCGCTACTGGAAGCATTTCTTCAGCGTCGGTCTGGTCGAGCCGGAGGACGACATGCGCGTCACCAATCCCGCGTCGCACCCGGAATTGCTCGACGGGCTGGCCCGCCACTTCGCCGAGAGCGGCTTCGACATGAAGGAGCTCATCCGCATCATCTGCAACAGCCGCACCTACCAGTTGAGCGCCGTGCCAAACGACCACAATGTCGCCGACGCGCAGAATTTCTCGCGCTACTACCCGAAACGCCTCCAGGCCGAAGTGTTGCTGGACGCCATCAATGGCGTTTCCAAGGCCAACGATGTCTTCCGCAACCAGCCCACCGGCGTCCGCGCGACCTGGCTGCCGGATGACAAATTCAATGCCGACTCCTACTTCCTCACCGTCTTCGGCCGGCCCGAGATGGACAGCGCCTGCGAGTGCGAGCGCGTCGCCGATGCGAATCTGGCTCAGAGCCTGCACCTCATCAATTCCGACACCATCCAGGGCAAGCTCAGCGGTGGCACTGGTCGCGCCGCGGCTCTCGCCAAAGCCACCGACCGTCCCGATGCCGAGCGCCTCACGGAACTCTACGTCCACGCCCTCGCCCGCCAGCCGCGAGCCGAGGAATTGACCGCCGCCCAGGCCCATCTGTCCAAAAAGCGCGCCAAAGCCGCCGAAAAGGCCGACGACGACATCACCCCCGAAAAAGTCGAACAGGAAGCCTTCGAGGACATCCTCTGGGCACTGGTGAATACCAAGGAATTCCTCTTCAACCACTGAGGCCACCTGCCTCACCGGCCCGAGCCGGGCGCGCGCCGTCCCCTGCCGGTTTCCGACCGGCGGTCCGGCCGACCCGGCTCGCCTGTTCCCGGCCCCGGCTGCTCCCCCTCCCCGCCGGGACCCATTTTCCGAAAATTCCCCGCATGAAACCGAAAGACCTGCCACTCTTCGGAACCCTCGCCGCCGCGCTTGTCGCCGGCTTCGTTCCGTCGACCGCCCGCGCCCAGTTGCCCACCGCGGAATTGCACACCCTGTTCCCGCCCGTGGCCGCCGCCGGCCAGACCGTCGAGGTCACCGTGACCGGGCTGAATCTGGAGGACCTGACCGCCCTCCAGTTTTCCGATCCCCGGGTGAAAGGCGAGCCCGTGATGCTTCCCGCGTCCGAGTTCCGCAAATACCCGGCTCAGGACGGCCTGAAGTTCAAAGTCACCGTCCCCGCCGATCTGCCCGAGGGCACCCTCGAGGTCCGCGCCGCCGGTTATCACGGCCTTTCGACCTCGCGGGCCTTTGCCATTGTCGCCAAGGATACCCCGGTCATCGCCGACGCCGGCGCCACCCATCACAGCCGCGAGACCGCCCCGGCTCTCGCCCTCGAAGCCGCTGCCTACGGCCGGACCGATGCCAGCCAGATCGATTGGTGGAAATTCTCCGCCAAGAAGGACCAGCGCCTCCTCATTCATTGCGAAGCCACCCGCCTCGACTCCAAAACCGACGCCACCCTCACCGTCGTAAATGCCACCGGCCATGAGCTGGAGCGCAGCCGCGACGCCATCGGCCGCGATCCCCTCATCGACTTCACTGCCCCGGCCGACGGCGATTACTGGGTCGGCGTCCACGATTTCCTCTTCAACGGCGGCGCCGATTACAGCTACCGCCTCACCGTGAGCGCCCGGCCCCATGTCGATGCCGTTTTCCCGCCCGCGGGCCAACCCGGTCAGGTCGTCGAAGTGACCCTGTTGGGTCGGAATCTCCCCGGCGGCAGCCCCGGCGAAGGCCTTACCATCGATGGCAAACCCGTCGAGACTGTCACCGCCCGCGTCACCGTGCCCCAGGAGCCCGCCGCGCCCGCCTTCGATTTCCGCCGCCCCGCCCACGGCGCCCTGCCGGGCTTTTCCTACCGGCATGAGCAGGCCAATCCCGTGCGCCTCGGCTTCGCCCACGCCCCGGTCGTCACCGAGCAGGCCGACAATCCCGTGCCGACCGTCACCCCGCCGGTGGAAGTCGCCGGCCGCTTTGATCGCGAGGGCGACACCGACGGCATCCGCTTTGTCGCGAAAAAGGGCACCACCTACTGGGTCGAAGCCATCGGCGACCGCCTCTCCGGCAAAGTCGATCCCTATCTCGTCGTGGAAAAAGTCACCAAAGCCGCCGATGGCGCCGAGACCTTCGCCACGGTGAAGGAGGGCGACGACGAAGCCAGCCGCGGCGGTCCCGCCTTCGACTCCGGCACCCGCGATGCCAGCCTGTCCTTTGCCGCCGATCAGGATGGCGACTACCGCGTCACCGTGGTCAACCAATTCGCCAGCGGCGGCCCCGACCGCATCTACCGGCTCGCCATCCGCGAGGCGCGGCCCGATTTCTCACTCCTCGCCGTCGGCCAGCGGCCTTTCCTCGATGCCAATCAGGCCTACACCGCCGCTCCCCTGGTCCGGGGCGACGGCACCGCCGCCGTGAAGGTGCTGGTCCGCCGCCAGGATGGCTTCGCGGGCCCCGTCACCCTCGCCGCCACCGGCCTGCCCGCCGGAGTCACCTGCGCCCCGGTCACCGTCGGCGCCACCGAGGACAGCGCCTGGGTCGTTTTCAAAGGTGCCGCGAATGCCGCCGCCTGGGCCGGCTCGATCACCCTGCAGGGCACCGCCAAGATCGGCGAAGCTGACGTCACCCGCGCGGCCCGGTTCGGCGGCGTCGTCTGGGGAGCCGCCAATGTCACCACCGAGGCCACCCGGTCGCGCCTCGATACCGCCCTCCCGCTCGCGGTCAGCACGGTGGAGAAAGAGCCCGCCGTCATCGAAGTCGCCGCCGCCGGCCCCTTCAGCGTCGAGATGGGCCAAAAGCTGGAGATTCCCATCAAAGTCGTCGCCCGAAACGGCGCCAAGGGAGCCCTCAACGTCTCCATCGACGGCCTCAAGGGCCTCACCAAATCCCCCGCCGTGGACATCGCGGAAGCCGCCACCGAGGGCAAGCTCGCCCTCGAGTTCAAGCCCGTCGCCAACACCTTCACCCCCGCCGCCGGCACCTACAGCTTCGTCATCAAGGGCACCGGCACCGCCAAATACCGGCAGAATCCCCAGGCCGTGGACCGCGCCACCGAGGAGCAGAAACTCGCCGACGACTTGGTGAAAAAATACACCGACGCCGTCGCCCAGACCAAGACCGCCCTCGACGCCGCCAAGAAAACTCTGGATCAAGCCAACCAAAACCTCGCCGCCGCTACCGCCGAAGCCAAGCCCCAGGCCGAAAAGACCGCCGCCGAGGCCAAGGCCGCCCATGACGCCGCCACCAAGGCCGCCGCCGAAGCCAACACCAAGAAGGCCGCCGCCGACAAGGCCAAAGTGGACGCCGCCGCCCGGCTCAAGGCCGCCACCGACAAGGCCAAGGAGAAAGACGTGAAATTCGCTGTGTATTCCCCCGTGGTCACCGTCGAGGTGAAGCCCGCCCCGGAGAAAAAGCCCTGATTTCCCTCCCATCCCGCCGATTCGAGCCCCGCTCCCCGTGGATTTCCCCCTGATTTCGGATTTCGGTCCCCAAAAGTCGATTTTACCCGCCATGCGCTCCCATCCCATCCCCGCCCTCCTCGTCACCCTCGCCGGTCTCGCCACCGTAAAGGCCGAGCCGCTTCCCGTGGCCGATCTCAAGCGCACCGAGCCGGTCAACTTCGCGACCGAGGTTTACCCCTTCCTCCGGGCCAACTGCCTCGCCTGCCACAACAGCACCAAAGCCAAGGCCGACCTCATCCTCGAGTCGCCCAAGGACATGCTGAAGGGCGGCGACACCGGCCCGTCCATCGTGCCCGGCAAAGCCGACGATTCCCTCCTCTTCACCACCTCGGCCCATATCGAGGAGCCGACCATGCCCCCGGCCAACAACAAGTCGAAGGCCAAAAACCTCACCCCCGAGCAGCTCGCCCTGCTCAAGCTCTGGATCAATCAGGGCGCCAAGGGCGACGCTGTCTCCTCCGCCGCGCCGGAGTCCTGGACGCTGCTGAAAGGCCCCCAACCCATCTACACCGCCGCCCTGTCCGCCGATGGCCGTTACGCCGTCGCCGGCCGCGGCCAGCAGCTCCACGTCTACGACCTGCGCCTCGGCAAACTCGCCGCCACCCTGCGCGACCCGAACCTCAAGGAGCCCGTCGCCCACCTCGACATCGTCAATGCCATCGCCTTCAGCCCCGACGGACGCCTCGCCACCGGCGGCTACCGCGAAGCCAAGATCTGGGAACGCTCCGCCGCCAGCGCCACCGCGCCCCTGACCCTGCCCGGCGATGCCGGCGCCCTCGCCGTCACCGCCGATGGCAAGCACGCCGCCATTGGCACCGCCGACGGCACCATCCTCCTCGTCGCCCTCGACCAGCCGGCCGATGCCAAGCCCGTCACCGTCAAGGACCACGCCGGCGCCGTCACCGGCCTCGCCTTCTCGCCCGATCAGGCCACCCTCTACTCCGTCTCCGCCGACAAGACCGTGAAACGCCGCCCCGTGGCCGATCCCACCAAGGCCGTTTCCCTCGCCCTCCCCGCCCCGGCCACCGCCGTGACCGTGCTCAATGGCGGCAAACACCTCGCCATCGCCGGCGCCGACCAGACCCTGCGCCTCTGCGCCGCCGACCTGACGCCGCCCGCCGCCCCCGCGGCCCCGAAACCAGCCACACCACCGGCAGCCCCGGCCCCGGCTCCCGCTCCGGCCGCGGGTGCCCCGGCTCCCGCTCCGGCTACTCCCGCTCCGGCTGCTCCCGCTCCGGCTGCTCCCGCTCCTCCGGCACCGGCACCGGCTCCCGCTGCGCCGCCTTCGCCTTTTGTGGAGATCAAGCCCCGCACCAGCCCCCTGCTCGCCGTCGCTGCCGCCAATGCCGCCGGCACCGAGTTCCTCGCCGCCCATGAGGACGGCACCGTCGTCCATTTCAAGATCGATCCCGCCAAGCCCACCGCGGCCCCGGCCGAAGTCCGTCGCCTCGCCCATGGCGCCCCGATCAAGCAGATCGCCGTTGCCCCCGCCACCGGACGCCTCGCCACCGCCGCCGCCGCCGGTCCCGTGCAGCTCTGGAATCTCGCCGATGGCGCCAAAGTCGCCGAACTGAAAGGCGACCCCAGCCTCCAGCCCCGCATCGACGCCCTCACCGCCGCCAGCGCCGTCGCCACCCGCCTCAAGACCTACTGGGGCGCCCAGGCCCCCGAAGCCGAAAAGCTCTGGAAAGCCGAGGCCGACAAAGCCAAGGCCGCCGGTGACGAGATCGCCAAAGCCCGCCGCGACATCGTGGCCAAGCGCGCCGACCTGAAAAAGCTCGAGACCCAGCTCCCCGCCGCCAAGCCCGAGGACATCACCAAAGCCGCCGAGGCCCTCGCCGGCGCCGAGCGCGCCCTCACCGGCGCCATCCGCAACCGCGACCTCTCCGCCCGCCTCGCCGGCGATTCCTTTGCCAAACAGACCTCCGCCATCGCCGGTGGCCAGGAGGCCGATGCCACCATCGCCGCCCTCAAGGCCGAAGTGGAAGCCCTCCAAAAACTCGCCACCGAGCAGGAAACCAAGACCCTCACCCCCGCCCTCGCGTTTTCCTCCGACGGCACCGTCCTCGCCCAGGGCCTCGCCGACGGCACCGTGCGCCTCCGCGCCGCCGACACCGGTCTCTGGCTCGAGGATGTCGCCGCCCCCGGCGCCGTGCAGCGCCTCGCCTTTGCCGGCACCGGCCGCGTCGTCACCGCCCGCGAGGGCAAGACCGCCCAGGTCTGGACCCTGCCCGGCGCCTCGTGGACCCTCGCCAAGACCCTCGGCGACGGCAAGACCCCCGACCCCTTCGTCGATCGCGTCACCGCCCTCGCCTTCAGCCCCGACGGCACCCGCCTCGCCACCGGCACCGGCGTGCCATCCCGCTCCGGCCAGATCCGCCTCTGGGACACCGCCGCCTGGGCCGTCGTCGCCTCCAATGACGAAGCCCATGGCGACACCCTCACCACCTTCGTCTTTTCCCCGCAGGGCGACCGCCTCGCCAGCGGCTCCACCGACCGGCTCATCCGGGTCTTCGCCGTCGAGACCCTCGCCCAGGAGCAGACCTTCGAAGGCCACACCAATCACGTCCTCGACCTCGACTGGAATGCCGACGGACTCACCCTCGCCAGTGCCGGCGCCGATTTGCAGGTGAAAATCTGGGATCTCGCCGAGGGACAGCAGAAGTCCAAAGTCGAAGGCTACGCCAAGGAAGTCGGCTCCGTCGCCTACGTCGGCGGCACCGACACCCTGCTCACCGCCAGCGGCGACAAGACCCTGAAACTCGCCAACGCCCCCCTGCCCGATGCCGGCGACACCTTCCTGCACACCGCCGCCGCCAGTGCCGATGGCAAAGTCATCATTTCCGGCGGCCAGGACAGCGTCCTCCGCGTCCACGACGCCGTCGGCAAAAAGCTCCTCAAATCCTTCCCCTCCCCCGACGCCCAGGACGTCGCCGCCACGAAGTGAGATTCCGATCAGACCCGAATGCCACGGGGATTAAGACGGCTCAGCGGTCCAAACGGGTGTTTCGAGCGAAATAGATGCCGCAGGCATCACAGCTATTAGCCGGTGGTTGAGGAGCGTAGCGACGACACCACCGGATCAAATGGAAAGGAAACCGAGCATCCCGGAGGGATGCCGGGGATTGACTCTTCATGCGTAAACCTTCGGATCTACGGGCTTTTCTTCAAACGGAATCGGGGGTGTCCGGGGATGTTTTCGCAGGGTGGCGCAAGCCGTTTGTCATGCTTTGTCATGCTGGGCAGGCCTTCTTGAACCCGGCTTCCATCGAATTGGCGACGGAGCGTTTGATTGGCCAAGCCCATCTCCTGGCGACAGTCAAATTTCCACCCGCTCTAGCCGGTCTTTCCGCTGCCGCCAATCTGGCAATACCGCCTCGAGCATCTCGAAAAAGGCCCGATTGTGGTTCGGGTGACGAAGGTGGCAAAGTTCGTGGACGATGACGTATTCGATGCAGACCGAGGGTGCCTTGATCAGTTCGGGGTTCAGGATCACCTCACCGGACGTTGTGCAGCTTCCCCAGCGTTTGGACATGTGGAGCAGGCGGAGGCGCGGCTTGGGGAGGTCGTAGGCACGCATCCGTGCGTAGGCTTCCTGGAGTTGTCGGTCGAAGCGTTCGCGGGCGTGGTTCCGATACCAGCCGGTGACGGCCTTCTTCACGACCTGCCGGTCTGAAGGGCCCGGGGTTCTGACCTCCAGAAAGCCGCCACGCAGCCTCACGCCGGGCTGCTCATCCTTGATCACCTTTAGACGGTATTGGCTCCCCAGATACCGATGGGTCTCGCCGCCCCGGAACTGTCGCCTGCTTGTCTTCGGCATCCAAGAGAGAAACTGTCGCTGTTGGCTGAGAATCCATCGAGCCCGGCGCTTGACCCGATCAAGTATCGCGCTTTCTCGGGCTGTCGTCGGGGCAACCACCTCCACGCTGAGATCCGGATGCACCGTGATCGCCATCGTCTTCCGATTCCGGCGTACCAACGTAAAATCGATGAGCTCCTGCCCGTATTGGACGGTCCTCAATCCGGTCGTCGAACTGGACGAGGGTTCAGTCATGCCTCTGAAGTTCCTCAATGCGTTTCAGAAGCGGGATCAATGGTTGGTTCTTCGCGTAATTCGATCGCGCAAACTGCCGAAGGTAGAATTCAATGTCGGCTCTGGTGAGGCGGTCCAACTTCGCGAGGTTGCAGGCTTCACAACTGGCCACCAGGTTTTCCCTTGCCGAATGGAGACGCTCTGAGAGCGAAATCTTTTTGATCCAGCTCCTGGGGATGACGTGATGAACATGCAGCGTTGCCTCAGGCCGCCCCTTTCCGCAAAAAAAGCAGGTGTAACCGTGGTATTGGAGCACTTCGTTCTTTCGGCCCGGAGAGAGAGCCTGCTCGGCGGAACTCGACCCAGCCGAAAAATCGCGCAGCTCCGACCGTTTTTGGGACAGCTTCACTTTGCCTGCGAACTTCCCCTCAAACTCCTTCAGCTTATCCTCCAGATGTGGCTTCAAATAGTATCCTCGATGATGTCCGGCGAATTCCTCCAGAGCACGGATATAGGGAAGAATCCGGTCGCCCGCCTTGGCGAGAGAGAGCAGCGAGTCTTCGTCGAACCCCACTTCTGATAAGGGAATTGCCTCCGCAGGTTTGGCTCCTTCCAGGAGGTAGTTCACGTCATAGAGATTCCAGAAGTAACGGCGGGGACTGAAGTGCGCGCCCGACCTTCCCGTCGTCCCCAGAATTTCGTCCGGAAGCTCCAACGCCAACATGAAGGAGTATTCCGAATCCATGGCGCTGGGGTCCTTTTCTCCCCGGAAAAGCTGCTGATGCAGGGCTACCTGCGCTTGATCTTCAGGTTCGTCACAATCCACAAAACCACCTCGCCCAGCGCGTATCCACGGAAAGGCGCAAAAAATGGCGGGAAGTTCGGTCGTTCGTTGGATCACTTTCATTTTGGGTAGTGGTGGCGAGCCGCCTGGAGGATGTGGTCGAGGATGAAGTCGAGCGTTTCCATGGCGATCTCTCGCCCGGACTGGGCGAAGGACTCCAGCACGGCATCTTCCAGGGCGTTCTTAATCGAGTTCTGGACGTCGGGCTTGTTCTGCCAGTCCACCACGACTCGGCCCCGCACGACTCCGTCGAGCCGGGTGGCCAGCGAGCTCAGCCCTTGAACCGATTCCGGGGCGGCCTCGCCCTCATCGCCGAGAATGGCCTTGCGGAGCGTGTGGTAGAAGGCGAGCGCCGGAGGCCGGTCGCGGAGCGGTTCCGGTACGTCCTTGATCCCGTGGCTGCGGACCTCGTCGGAAACAGCCTGGGCGCGCTTCAGGTATTCAACCGCGGCGATGCGCTTGGCCTCGTAGTCCTCGATGACCTTGCGGAGCACTTTCGAGAGCCGCTCGAAAAACACCGGGTCCTGATCCATCCGCTCCGTGATCGTCTTCGAGGTGCGGTGGGCGATGGTGTCGGCGCGGGCCGCAGGGGTGCCGAACTTCTCGACCTCGGCCTCGAACTTCTCCTTGTCGAAGATATCCACCAGCGGAGTGAGCTGCCTCACCTCGTCGGAGCCGACATGGCGGTCGATCAGCTTCTGCATCTGTGTCTCGTATTCCTGGTAGTCGAGCTCCTCGGAGAAAAGCTGCCGAAGGTACCGCCGGAGATTCTCGAAGAACTTCAGGTCGTCACGATACATCGCCACCGTGGCCGCCGGGGTCTTGTCGATCCAGTCGAGACTGGAAAGGGCGATTTCCAGAGTGCGGGCGAACTGCCGCAGCCGGTCGACGAACTCGTCGCGGATCGCCTCATTGCGCAGGATGTCCACATACTCGTCGAGATCGTGCCGGTTCCGGACTTTCTGGAAAAGGCTTTTCAGCGAGGCATGCAGATCGGCCAGCTTCGCGATTTCGGTGTCGATGGAAAACAGCGCCGTCTCGAGATCCTGCGGGTCGAAGCCCTCCAACTGGCTGTAGGTGGCGAGGGCCTTGTCCAGCTCGCCCAGGATGCCCCGGTAGTCGATGATGTAACCGAAATCCTTGCCGGGGAATTTCCGGTTCACGCGGGCGATCGCTTGCAGCAGGGTATGATCGCGCAGGGTGCGGTCGAGATAGAGCACCGTGTTGCGCGGTGCGTCGAAGCCCGTGAGCAGCTTCGAGCAGACGATGAGGATTTCCGGCGACCCCTCGCCCTTGAAAGAGGTGACGAGGTTCTCGTTGTAGGATTCTTCCGAGCCATGCTCGCGCATCATTTCCTCCCAGAACTGCTGGATCTCCGTCTCGGCCAGCTTCGAGGTGCTGGTGTGATCCTCACGCTCGTCGGATTTCGAGATGACCACCTCGCTCGTCACCAAGCCGATCTCGTCGAGGAGGCGCTTGTATTTGATGGCGGAAAGGCGGCTGTCGGCGACGAGCTGGCCCTTCAGTCCGGTTCCCTTGAAGCGATCCTCGAAATGCGTGCTCACGTCCCAAGCCACGAGCCTCATTCGCTGCTCGGCTTTGTGGAGGTGGCCCGCCGTCGCGAATCTCCGTTTCAACTCGGCTTTCTCCTCCTTCGACCGGTTCCGGGTGAGCCGGTCGAACCACGCGTCGATTTGCTTTTTGTCGACATCCTGATCGACGAGACGGCCCTCGTAGAGGAGGCGCAGCACCGCCGTATCCTTCACCGCCTGATCGATGGTGTAGGTGTCGATGAGCCCGCCGAACTGGCGCGCCGTGTTCTTTTCCCGCTTCATCAGGGGTGTGCCGGTGAAGCCGAGGTAGCAGGCACGGGGCAGCGCCTTTCGCATCATGGCGTGCATGGCACCGAACTGGCCGGAAAAATGCCGTCCATGCTGGCTGCGGTGGCTCTCGTCGACCAGCACGAAGATATTGGCGTCGTCGTCGAGTTGCTCTTCCTTCTGGAGCGCACCCTCGAACTTGTCGATCAGGGTGGTGATGACCTCGTGGCGACCGCGAAGAAGCTCGCGCAGGTGCTTCCCGCTGCCGGCCCGCTTCACGTCCGTGATCCCGCAATCGGCGAAGGTGTCGCGAATCTGCTTGTCGAGGTCGATGCGGTCGGTCACGAGGAGGATGCGAGGCGCGGGCACTGCCGGGTGCAGGGCGAGATTCTTCGCCAGCATCACCATCGTCAGCGACTTGCCGCTGCCCTGGGTGTGCCAGACCACCCCGCCCTCTCGGCGTCCTTCGGGGCCGGTCTGCTGCACCCGTTGAAGAATCTTATGGATGGCAAAATATTGTGGGTAGCGCGCGACCTTTTTCTTCCCCGCGTCGAAAACGATGAACTTCCGGAAGATCTCGAGGAGCCGCTCGGGTCGGCAGAGAGCATGCAGGAGGCGGTCCTGCTCCGTGAGCTGACGGCCGTGCTCTTCTCGGGCGAAGATGGCCTCGTGACGGCCGATCTTATTGCCCACTGACTCGATCGCCTCGGCGATGCTGGGCGGGAGCGGACGGTTTACCACCGCCTCGATCACGGCGGTGTTCGGGAGTTCCTCCCTCCATTCGGACCAAAATTCCGGCACCGTGGCGGTGGTGGCATAGGACGCCGCGTCGCGGCTCAACGCCACGAGCAGTTGTGAATACCAGAAGAGGTGGGGAATCTCCCCGGTCTTCTGATTGCGGATGTGCTGGGAAATCGCCTCGGTCAGGGCCTTTTTGCCGAGCAGCGGACTCTTGCACTCGATCACCGCGAGGGGGATGCCGTTGACGAAGAGGACGAGATCGGGACGGCGGGTGTCCTTGCTGCCCTGGCGCTCCACTTCGAACTCCTCGGTGACGTGGAAGGCATTGTTCTCGATCCGGTCCCAGTCGAAGTAGCGGAGCTGAGGATTCAACGCTCCGCCGTCCACGAACTGCTCGATGCTCTTGCCGAGGCAGAGCAGGTCGAAGAGCCGGTGGTTGGTCGGAATGAGCCCGTCGTCGCCGATTTCGGTGAGGGCGGCGATGGCCGACTCGATCCCCGTTTCGCTGAATGGGTGCGTCCTGCCCTTGTAGTTGAATCGATTGATCGCGCCCAGCCGTTCGCGCAGCACGTTCTCCAAAAGGACGCCCTTCTTCCGCCCGCCACGCTCCACGAGCGCCTCGCCGGGCGTCAGGTAAGACCAGCCCAGGTTGACCAGCAACTCCACCGCAGGGAGCTGGGACATGGGGTCTTCGCGGAAGGAGGGGCCGTTCATGATCGTGATGACGCACGCGTGGTTGGAATCGCCTTGGAAACTTCACCGATCCGAAGTACATTCCGGCCATGCTGCCGGTCCCCAAGCTCAAGTTCAGCGAACCCCGCCACAACCTGCCGGGTCGCAAGGGTGTCGCCACGGCGGAGGACCGCTTCACCATCGCCTTTGCCCGGGCCTACTCGGAAAAGGCGGTCTCGCTCCATACCGGCAGTCTCAAGACGGAGATGGCCCTGGCCCGCGAGATTCCCGTGCCCGGTTTCGGCATCGCGGATCTTCTCGCCGTCTCGTGGAATCCCGACGCGTCCGGGGCATCCACGCTCGACGAGTTCGTCGACGGAAGCGGATTCACGAGCCGCGCCTTCGAGGTGAAACTCGACGACTGGAAGTCGGGGCTCTCCCAAGCCACGCGTTACCACTTCTTCGCCCATCAGTCCATCCTCGTCCTGCCGCCGGCGACCTGCGAGCGTGCCTTGGTCTTCTTCGACACCTTCACCAAGGTCCGGATCGGGCTTTGGTCTTTCGACGCGGCCACGGGACGGATCACGGCCTTCCACAC
>JAEUHH010000036.1 GCA_016795505.1 Verrucomicrobiales bacterium
TCCACCCCCGACTCCTACCCGGAGTCCAAGGCAGAGTCCATTCATGACAGCAAGCGGTTGTCCTAGGTCGTGTCTAAGGCAGTGTCCAAACCCGAGTCCAAACCCGAGTCCAAACCCGAGTCCAAGCCAGAGTCCAAGCCGGAGTCCAAGCCGGAGTCCAAGCCAGAGTCCAAGCCAGAGTCCAAGCCAGAGTCCAAGCCAGAGTCCAAGCCAGAGTCCAAGCCGGAGTCCTCCAGCGTCGTCACCGACTCCTCTCCCACCTCTCAACTTGCAAACTCTGCCGCCGCGCCCCACACGCACCCGGACAGCCATTCGAGCGCCGATCCAGAGTTGCCCTTGGAGGGCCTGACTGTCTTAACAGCTCCATCGCAGAACCCTGCGAGCCCCCATCGACCGGCCATTCAGACGGCCACCACCGCTCAAGCCGCCGCCCGATTCCAGACCGAGATCGCCTCCGGCCTCGTGCGTCAGGACGACCGCTATGGCATCGTCTACCTCACCCCTCCCACGGAACGCGACGACCTGAAGCTCATCAAAGGCATCGCCAAAGTACTCGAAGGCAAACTTCACCAAATCGGCGTTTACCAATTCCGTCAGATCGCCGTCTGGACCGACCCGGCAGTCGCGGAATTCAGCAAACTGTTGCCGAACTTCAAAGACCGCATCTACCGGGACGACTGGATCGCCCAAGCGAAGAACTTCCATCAGGAAAAATACGGCGAGACCCTCTGACAGGGAACCATCTAAGCCGATGCAACAGGGTCTGTTCGGAGACGAAACAGGGTTTGATCGGATTTCCGATACCGTAAGCCCCCTCACCATCAAAGAGATGGAGTTTCGATCGAAAGAACGCCGCAGGCACCACAGCCAAGCCGGTGCTTGAGGAGCAGAGCGACGACACCACCGGACCAGATGTAAAAACCGTTCTGCATCCCGGCAGGGATGCCAGCAGCCGATGCGTCGAGAGAGGATGGCAAAAGATTGCCTGACCGCCACCCCAATCAAGCTCACCAGATTGCCACCCAACAAACTGCCAGGCAACCGATGCCAAAAACGACCCGAATGGCTCAAAAGCGGCGCTCCACTACGACCAACTTCAACCGTTTACCTAATAACTTCATCAACCAACCTCCTCAATTCCCCCGCCGGCCATTGCCCCGGTGCATTCGGTTCGTGGAGGTAGCCGTAGTTGAGACAAGAGCCGGCGGCAGCCAGCAGGAGCCGGGATACCTTGCCCAGCGGACCCATGCCCATCGTGGCCATCAGGTGTCCGTCCGCCACCACTAACTCGGTGAGCAAGGCCAGAGGGGTGAGATCGCTCATCGAAGCCACCTTCAGCGCGAACTTGGTCACGTCGGCTTTTCCCGCAAGCGAGCCCGCCAGAGCCGCCTCCAGATTCGCCAGCGGCGGCATCCTTTCAAAGTCGTGATACGACGCCACCACCCCGACACCCTGCTGGTGAGCCGCCTCACCCACATCGGCCAGATCAGCCAGAGACCTTACTTCGATATCCACCAAGGTCGCAAAGGGCAGCGCCCGCAGCAGCAAATCCCGCCGATCCGCGACCGCGAGATCGCCCGCGCCTCCTTCTGCCGGATGCCGAGCCGTGATCAATACCGGCACCGACGATGCCGCCATCGACTCCAGCGCGGCCTCGAGATGCCCCCGCAGATTGTCGAGCCGGTACTCCAGCAGATCGCACCAGCCCGGTTCGACCGGCCGCGCCGCCAGGCTGGCCAGATCCTCGGCACGGTGAACCGTCGCCACCACGCGGGGCACGGCCAGGAATTCGCGGAAATCGTCGGGCTTCGTCATGCCTAAAAAGTCGGGCATGTCCCGGCTTTCGGCAAGCGATCCCGATCAAAGAGGGTCTCATCTCCGATCCAACAGGGTTCCATCGGAAATCCGCTCCTCCGGATCGCCGCTTTGTGAAGGTTCCGGTTGGCGGACGCGGCCGCTGTGCGTAGGCTTGGCGCCATGAAAATCATGGACTCCCCCGGCAAGCGCCAGACGCAGCAGGAACGATTCGAAAAGACCCGCACCCTCATCTACCCCGACTCGGCAGAAGCCAGTCGTGGGCTCGCGGCGGAAGTATCCGTGCTCATCCGTCGGCGCCAGGCCGAAGGCCGCGGCGTCGTGCTCGGCCTCGCCACGGGATCGACCCCGGTGCCCTTCTACCGCGAACTCATCCGCCTGCATCGCGAGGAGGGCCTGAGCTTTGCCAATGTCACCACCTTCAATCTGGACGAATACTACGGCCTCGACCGGCACCACCGCGAGAGCTACAGCCAGTTCATGCGCGACCAGTTGTTCGATCACATCGACATCCCGGCGGAAAACATCAACATCCCCGACGGCACCGTGCCTCTGGACCGCGTCTATGAGTCCTGCATGGCCTACGAGTCGAAGATCGAAGCCTCCGGCGGTCTCGATCTGCAGATCCTCGGCATCGGCCGCACCGGCCACATCGGCTTCAACGAACCGGGCTCGGCCAGCGACTCCCTGACGCGCATGATCACCCTCGATCGCGTGACGCGGCAGGACGCCGCAGCGGACTTCCTCGGCGTACATCATGTGCCGCGATTTGCCATCACCATGGGCGTCGGCACCATCCTGAAGGCCCGCCGCATCGTCCTGATGGCGTGGGGCGAGAACAAGGCCGGCATCGTGCGGGAGGCGGTCGAGGGCGCCGTGACAGACCAGATCTCGGCCAGCTTCCTGCAGGAGCATCCGAATGCCACCTTCCTCATCGATCAGGCCGCCGCCTCGCGCCTCACCCGGCGCAGCCTGCCCTGGCTGGTCGGCTCAGTCGAGTGGGACGACGCCATGACCCGCCGGGCCGTGATCTGGATGGCCAAAAAGCTGGGAAAACCGGTGCTGAAACTTGTCGACGAGGACTACAATGAAAACGGTGTCGGCGAGCTGCTTACGGCCGCCGGCCCTGCCTATCAGGTCAATATCCGCGTTTTCAACCGCCTCCAGCACACCATCACCGGCTGGCCCGGCGGCAAGCCCGGCGCCGAGGACACCCATCGCCCCGAGCGCGCCCTGCCCCACTCGAAGCGCGTCCTCATCCTCAGCCCCGAGCCCCACGATGCCTTCGTCGGCATGGGGGGCACCATCGAACGGCTCATCGAGCAGGGCCATCAGGTGCGACTGGCCATCCAGACGTCGGGAAATCTCCGCGTCAGCGACGTGGCGGCCCACAAGTTCGCCAGCGTGGTGCGGGAAATGGCGGAGATCATCGGCGGCCAGGGCTGGGAAGGCCAATCGGCCTACGCCGGTGAGATCCTGAGCCAACTGGCCGCCAAGGGCGAGTTCGGCTTGGAATCCGAAACGGTCCGCCGCTTGAAAGGCCTGATCCTGCGCGGCGAGGCGCGCGATGCCGCCCATGTCTCCGGCGTGGCAGGCGAGGCGCTCCAGTTCGTCGACCTGCCGTTCTACGAAGCGGGCCGTTATCGCCGCTTTTCTTTGACTGATCAAGACCGCGAGACGATGCGGGCCATCCTCGACGAATACCGCCCCCATCAGATCTACCTCACCGGCGATGTGGCCGATCCCAGCTCGCTCCAGTTCCTCTGCTTCCGCTCCGTGGCCGAGACAATCGCCGCCGGCCAAGCGGGAGACTGGTTCCAGGACTGCCGGGTGTGGATCTACCGGCCGCTCGAAGCCCACGAGATCGACATGGCCGTGCCGATGAGCCCCGACCAGTTGGCCAAGAAGTACGACGGCATTCGCAAATTCCAATCCATCCAGGCTGACGAACTGGAGTCACCCGAGCGCAATCGCGAGACCGCCCGCGAGTACGACGGCCTCGGCATGGCGGAGTACGAGGGCATCGAGGCTTTCCAGCGTTGGCTCCCGGCCTGAGCCCAGACGGGACCTTCACACCGCTGGCTCCGCCGCGGCCTCCCCGCGCCCCACGGTGAGGCAATGGGCCAGCCCGGCCCCGAAACCCAGCCCGTAGCCGAGTCCCCACCCCAGCTTGGACAGCGTGTATCCGGCTCCCCCGAGCCCGTCGAAAAGCCATTCCCCGCCGAAGTAGCCGAGCGTGTGCCAGAAGAACAGCACAGCAGCGCCCGCCACCCAGCGGACCGGCCGCCCCAGGGTGAAGCGGAATACCAACGCCATCAGCACGGCGCCCGCCAGCGAGCCGAAGATCTCCGCACGCTTGTCGAGCAGGGTAAACCAAAAGCCGCACCACGCCGCCGCATAGGCTACAAAGGCCAGGGCGAAAATCAGGAAGAATCGTCCTCGCGACACTCCCGGCCCCGCCGCCGGCCGCACAGCCAGACTGCCGAAAACCAAAAACACCACCGCACAGGCCAGATACAGTGCCGCCTCCGACGTGAACAGCGTCCCGCCAAAAGCCCAGCAGGAAAAGCTGGCCACGGAGACGAGTGCAAATCGCCAGGAACCTTGAATGACGGTGGAATCCATACTTAATCGATGTGAGATTTTTTTACTGATTTGCCGGCGTTATGATACTACAATTTGCGACTTTTCCGATCGCCTCACTAGTGAAATTCTTTAGATGAAATGAACGTTTCTCGGTGATTTTTGCATAAAAATCCACTGGATTTATCATGATCGCGCCTTAGCCTTGCGCCTCCCTGCCCCCCAGGGACCAATCAACAAAAGAAAAACATGGCAGTACGATACGATCAGAAAACAAAGGACGAAGTGGTGGCCTTCATCACCGATTTCAACAAGGCCAACGGACGTGGCGGTCAGACCGCCGCGGCGGAGAAGTATGGCGTCACTCAGCTGACGATCAGCAAATGGCTCAAGAAGGCCGGCGTCAAGAAGGGCGGCCGCAAACCCAAGGCCGCTGCTGAAGCTGCTGCTCCCGTGGCCAAGAAGGGCCGTGGCAAGGGCAAGGGCAAAGCCGCAGTCAAGACCAGCGGCAAGGCCAAGTCGTCCGGCTCGCTGGACGATGTGTTCGCGCGCATGATCCAGATCCGCAAGCAGATCGAAGATCTCCAGGCCGAGTTCGACGCGCTGAAGGCTCAGCTTTGATCTCACTCACTCATTTCGCCGTTTCGCCCGGTCCCCTGGCCGGTTGAGTCGGCGAAAACCATTCACACACTTGGAAGGGCCGCCTGAAATGGGTGGCCCTTCTTTTTTTACTGAATCGGCATCGATTCTTCCACCGCCGATTCCATCGCCTGGTGCAGTTGGAACATCTGCCAGGCTCCCAACTTCTGCCCCGTCTGTGCCAGAAAGTAGAGACCCGCCGCCACCACCAGCGAACCCGCCATGAACCAGAGGCCCCACGGCTGCGTGTCGATCATCCACTGGCAGAGGCCCAGTACGGTCCCGACCGCACCCATCACACCGGCGATCAGGTAGCCGTAGAGAAAGACAGTCCACAGATTCGTGCTCGGCCCATAGGTGCCCTGGATCACCGTTCCGCCCGCGCCGTCCTCCTCCAGACTCACGCACAATTGCGGCGACCAGAAGTGCTGCTCTGCCTCCGGCACTCGGAGACTCACATAGCCCGGAAAGCTCCGCACTTCGCAGCGCCCCTCGCCCTCATGCAGACGAGCCACGATCCGGGTCAGGGCGGATGCGGCGTCGCCTTCCATGACATGACGAAAATGCGGACGGATGCGGAAGCTGCTCATGGTGCCACCCATGTTGCTGCCGGAGCCATCCGGGTGTCAATCCTCCCGACGCCCCGACCGCGTCACGGCATCACGGCCGATACTTTCCGGTTGTCAGGGGGTTCTCCGATCCGCTATCACTCTCCCCCACATGAAAACCCTGCCCTTCCGCCTCCGCGCCCTCTCTGTCAGCCTACTGCTTTCGGCCCTGCCATTCCTGTTGGCCGCTGCCGAAGATGAGGGCTTTCGCACCTTGTTCAATGGCAACGACCTCACCGGCTGGGAGGGCAATCCGGAACTGTGGAGCGTCGAGGATGGCGCCATCACCGGCAAGACCACCGGCCCCGAGCAACTCGCCTACAACCAATTCCTCATCTGGCGAGGCGGCACGGTGAAAAACTTCGAGCTGCGCGCCCGGATCAAGGTCACCGGCAACAACACCGGCATTCAATACCGCAGTCGCGAACTGCCCGAAGTCGGCAAGTGGTCCATCGGCGGTTACCAATGTGATGTGCACCCCACCGCAGCGAACAATGCCATGCTCTATCACGAGCGGGGACGCGGCATCGTGGCGCAGAATGGCCAGAGCGTGGTCGTCGATCCCGCCGGCGACCGCTGGCTCGTCGCCGAGCACGACCCGGTCGCTGTCGACACGGCCCAGTGGAATGAATACACCGTCATCGCGCGCGGCAATCACCTCATCCACAAACTCAACGGCCAGGTCACCATCGACCTCATCGACCACGAGGAGGCTCACCGCTCCCTCGACGGCCTCCTCGCTTTCCAGATCCACCGCGGCCCCGCCATGACCGTGCAGATCAAGGATGTCCGGCTCAAGGAGCTGCCCGACGGCGACTTGCAGTCCTTCGCCAAGACCAACATCCCCAACGACGCCCAGCGCATTGAAAAGCCCGCCCCTCCTGCCAAGGGCGGCAAGGGCAAGGCCAAAGCCAATCCCGGCGCGCCCAACGCCAAAGGTAAAGGCAAAGCCGCCATGCCCCAGCCAAAGGCCGACGCCGCCAAAGCCGGGGACAAGGGCAAAGCAAAAGCCAAACGCCCCGACGCCGTCGGCCCCGCCATTGGCGAAAACAAGGCCACTCCGGTCGATCGCATCAAAGTCCCCTCCGATTTCCGCGTCGAGCTGCTTTACTCCGTGCCTGGCGGTGACCAGGGCTCCTGGGTCGCTCTCTGCAACGACGACAAAGGCCGCCTCTACGCCAGCGACCAGTATGGCGGCCTCTACCGCTTCGCCCCGCCCGCCGCCGGACAGCCCCTGCGGCCCGGCGATATCGAGCGTGTCCCCGCCGAGATCCGCGGCGTCAACGGCATGCTCTACGCCTTCGGCGCCCTCTATCTTGGCGTGAATGACTACGAAAAAAAGGTGCCCAGCGGCGTCTATCGCCTCACCGACAGCGATGCCGATGACCGCCTCGACAAAGTCGAGTTGCTCCGCGAGTTCGATGCCGGCAGCGACCACGGCGTCCACGCCATCCTGCCCGCTCCCGATGGCCAGTCCCTCTACCTCATCAGCGGCAACAACGCCGTGCTCAAGGAAGGCCCCCGCGCCGGTACCCCGGACAGCTCACCCGTCGCCAAGCTCTGGGGCGACGACCACCTGCTGCCCCGCATGCCCGACGGACGCGGGCACAACCGCCACGTCATGGCTCCCGGCGGCATCGTCTACCGCTTCACCCCCGATGGGAAGACCTTCGAGATCTTCGCCAGCGGCTTCCGCAACATCTACGACGGCGGCATCAACCGCGACGGCGAACTCTTCGTTTACGATGCCGACATGGAGTATGACTTCAACACCCCGTGGTACCGGCCCACCCGCGTCAACCACGTCGTCAGCGGTGCCGAGTATGGCTGGCGGAATGGCGCCGGCAAGTACCCCGAATTCTACATCGACAACCTGCCCGCCACCCTGAACATCGGCCCCGGTTCCCCCACCGGCTGCACCTTCGGCTACGGCGCCAAGTTCCCCGCCAAGTATCAGGAGGCCTTCTATGTCCTCGACTGGAGTTGGGGCAAGATCTACGCCGTCCATCTCCAGCCCCAGGGCGCCACCTACACCGCCACCAAGGAGGAATTCGTCACCGGCGCCCCCCTGCCCGTCAGCGATGCCATCATCGGCTCCGACGGGGCGATGTATTTCGCCATCGGCGGACGCCGCGTCCAGTCCGGACTCTACCGCGTCACCTATGCCGGCAAGGAAGACACCTCTCCCCTGCCTCAGCCCACCCGACCGCCCTCCGCCGAAGTCTCCCTGCGCCACTCGCTGGAGGCTTACCATGGCAAACAGGACCCCGCCGCCGTCGCCGCCGCCTGGCCCCATCTCAGCCATGCCGACCGCTACATCCGCGCCGCCGCCCGCACCGTGCTGGAGCACCAGCCCCTCGACCAGTGGCAGGAAAAGGCCCTGACGGAGAAAAATCCCACCGCCCAGATCGAGGCCCTGCTCGCCCTGGCCCGCCGCACCGGCACCTGTCCCACCCATCGCGGCCCCGATCACGTCATCGCCGCCGCCTCCCGCGACCGCCTGCTCACGGCCCTGCTCGCCCACGACCTCACCACCCTGACCACCGAGCAGCGCCTCGGCCTCGTTCGCGTCGTCCAGATCGCCCTGCACCGCTTCGAACCCGCCCCCTTGGAGCCCGCCCTCGCCCAGCGCCTCATCGACCGGCTCGACGCCGCCTACCCCGCCGCCACCTTTGCCGAAAACTGGCTCCTCACCGAGACCTTGGCTTACCTCCAGGCGCCGACCGTCGCCGCCAAAGCCATGACCCTCATCGCCGCCGCGCCCAGCCAGGAGCCCCAGATGGAGTACGCCCGCAGCCTCCGCTTCCTCAAAGCCGGCTGGACCCCCGCGCTCCGGCAGCAGCAGCTCGAGTGGTTCCTCAAAGCGGCGAATTACAAAGGCGGCGCCAGCTTCGACAAATTCATCGAATTCATCCGCACCGACACCCTCGCCACCTTCACCCCGGACGAGACCACCCAGTTCGCCGCCCTCATCGCCCAGAAGCCCGAGCGGAAATCCGCCATCGAAGTCGCCGGCGCCATCTTCGCCGGCCGCACCCCGAAGATGTGGACCCTCGACGAGCTCAGCGGCGCCGCCCAGACCGGCCTCACCGGCCGCGACTTCGACAACGGACGCCGGATGTTCGCCGCCGCCGCCTGCTACGCCTGCCACCGCTTCGGCAACGAAGGCGGCATGAACGGCCCCGACCTCACCGGCGCCGGCGGCCGCTACAGCCCCCACGACCTCCTCGACCAGATCCTCAACCCCAGCAAAGAGATCAACGAGCAGTTTGCCCCCATCGTCGTCACCCGCCACGACGGCACCAGCGTCAGCGGCGTCGTCGTCAACCTCAGCGGCGACAACGTCACCCTCAATACCGACCTCTCCGACCCCAACCAGCGGGAAAACATCGACCGCAAGACCGTCAAGAGCCTCGAGATCAGCAAAGTCTCTCCCATGCCCCCCATGCTGCTCGCCATGCTCACCCGCGACGAGATCCTCGACCTCGTCGCCTACATCCTCAGCGGCGGCGACCGGGAGCAGGCGATGTTTGCGAAGTAGCGCCCGGGACCGCCCCTCAGACCAGCCGCAGCTTTCGGTCCAGCACCCGCATCGGATTGCCGATCACCGACGCCCCGTCCGCGATGTCCCGCGTGATCGCCGAGGCCAGCCCCACGATCACCGACGCCCCCACCCGGACATCGTTCGCCACCGTCGACCCCGAGCCGATGAACGTGTCCGCCCCCACCGAGACCTTGCCCGACAGCGTCACACTGGCCCCGAACCAGCAGCAGTCCCCGATCTCGCAGTCATGGGCCACCACATCGCCATTCGCGATCCACACCCCATTCCCGATCCGCGTGTTCTGGTCGATGCTGCACCCCGGATAGACGAAAGACCCCTGCCCGATCGCCACCGACGGGTGTACATACGCCGTCGGGTGCACATAGTGCGGCACCCGCCTGCCGAGGTCGAACAGCCGCGACAGGATGCCCCGCTTCGTCTCCAGGTGCTTGTAGCCCAGACAGACGTAGAAGTCGTGATCCGCGTGCGCCGGTGCCGCATAGTCGCCGAAAGGCCTCGCCGCCGGGTGCCCCTGCGCGTGCAGCGTGTCGTCGAAGTAAAGAAACGCCTTTTCCCCGGCCGACGGCAGATCGAGCAACAGTGTCTGGATATACCGGCCCAGGGCGCCGAATCCGATGAGAGCGATTTTCATGTCGTGGGTGGTTCTGGAGGCAAGATCGTGACCGCAACTGCGACTCCCACCCGTCCGACCCGACGGAAAGGGCTCGGGAAAAGGCGGCGGCAGGAGACGACGAACGGGCGTCACCTAAACCGGACCCCACAGACCGGTTCAAACGAATTTACCGACACCCTCAGCCACTTTGTTGTGGCGACCACCCTGACGGCTTCGAGAGTTTGAGGCGGTCGGGTCGGTTGATCGGAAATCTGCCGAAACGCTTGCATTCCCAACCAACCCGTGCAACGCATGGCATTACCCGAACCTTTGGTCAGTCGACAGAATTCCCCCAAAACCCCGGCACCGATCGCCACCAAGACACCCCACCCCAAGCGTTTTATGGGCCTCTACGACCGCGATTACATGCGTGAGGACCACACCCGTCGATCCTCCAGATTGACAGTGACCGTCTACGTGATCCTCGGCATTGCAGCGATCACCGCGATCCTGCTGACTTCCCGTCTCATTCCCAGGGACGGACCGGCTTTGGCTACCCAACCGTATCCTCCCGGCCCGCCGGGTGTTGTCTATCCGCTGGACCTCAATACAGCCACGCTTCAAGAGCTCCTGACGGTCCCGGGCATCGGCCCTGCGACAGCTGAGCACATTGTCAAAAACCGTCCCTTCACGAAAGTGGACGACCTGCTCACCATTTACGGTATCGGAGAGACCAGGCTCAGAAGCTTCTCCCGGTACATCACCGTGACGCCACCCAGATTGCCAGATGGCGAAACTGGCCAATCTGGCAGGTAGGCGATTCCAGCCGCAGCACCGACGCTCTCACCCTCCCAGCACTGCATCACCGACTTCTCAGCCCGGGAAGGAATTCTTCATAGCTCAGCACCCCGGCGGCACCGCTTTCGCACTCCCCATCCCGCTCCTCCGCCAGCGAAGAGAGCGCCTCGTCGGTCCAGGCTTCCTCGCCCAGACTGTCGATGAGTTCCAAAGCCAACTGCGCCCGATCGGCAGGTGGCAGCGCGTGCATCGCCGCGGAAAGGTCAGTGGGAGCGATCATGGGACCGATAGTAGCAGCAGCGGCAACCGCGGGCAAGACGGGAGGCGGTCCCCCTTTCGCCAACCGGGCCGGAGCGCGGGCCCTCCTGCCCGCTCCACCCACACCGGCTCCGCGCGGTTACCGGGCATCTCAGCGCCTCCTGATCAAACCGTATCGGCTCTCCGATGAAAGAGGGTCTGATCGGCGAGGCAACCCTGTCTGATCGGAAACCGGCCCCGACCGCCGCGAGCGGCTCAGGATTTCTTCGCCGCCCGGGCGGCCTGGAACTGCTGGGCGTGATAGGGACAGCAGGCGCCGCCGCCGTTTTCCCAATAGTCGTAGCGGGGCGCATGATCGGGCACCCCGGTGGTCGGCGCAGTGACGCAGCCGGCCAGGGCGACGAGGGGCAGCAACAGGCAGAGAAATCGGCGATTCATGGGCGCATGATATGACATCCGATCCGCAAATGCAATTTGCTCGCCTTTTTTCTTGCCATGAACTTGCGTTTAGGTTTAGTGAGGGGCATGAAGCTGCCACTCTCTGGAATCTCCCCACGTCCTGTCGCGCTGGCTCTGCTGCCGGCACTCCTCATCACCGCCGGCTCGGTCCGGGCGGGCACCGAAGCCGCCGCCGAGGCGCCGCAATCGCCAGCCGCGGCGGTGAACTGGGCGACGGGGGAGAATGTGAGTCTGGGCGGCTTTCTGTTTCCCCACCTGCATGCCTTCGGGGCGTTCGGCGCCTCATCGACGGAGCAATCGTCGTTGGCAGTAAACGGGCACGATCCCCAAGCGAATGCCACTCTGCAAGCGATCGAACCGGGTATTTCGCTGCGCGCCGGCATGCTGGAGGGCTTTGCCACGGCCACGGGACTCACCGACGCGGGGGGTGACTTCAGTTTTTCTCTGGAGGAAGGATTCCTGAAACTCGTCGATCTCCCGCTCGGCCTGCAACTGCGGGGCGGCCAGTACTTCAACCGTTTCGGCTTCCAGAACTCGGTGCACAACCACGGCTGGATGTTCGTGGACCAGAATCTGGTGAACGGGCGCTTCCTCAACGAAGGCGAGATGGCCACGATCGGCGGCGAGGTGAGCTGGAATGTGCCGCTGGACTTCCTCCAGGCCTCGGTGATCTCGGCATCGGTCGGCGGGCTGCCGTCTCATAGCCACGGGCACGATCACGCGGGCCACGACCACGGGGCGGAGGCGGAGTTCGAGGCGGAAGGCGCGAATTTCACGGACCAGCTCGTCACGGCGACCTGGGTGAACCAGTATGACATCGACGACATGAACCGCCTGACCGGCCTGATGTCCGGCGCGTGGGGCGACAATGAATTCGGCCGCCGGACGCAGGTCTATGGGCTGGGCTTTGAATACCTGTGGCGGGAGAATGGCTACGGGGCGGGCGGCAACTCGCTGCGCTGGCGCACGGAGCTGATGATCCGCGACATCGAGGCGGTGTCGGGCCATCTCCACGGCGAGGAAGAGGAGGAACATGACGAGCACGGCGAGGAGGAGCATGGCCACGAAGATGAGCACGGGGAGGAGGAACACGAGCACGAGGAGGCGCCGAGCCGCCGGGCGAGCTTTGACGAGGTGGGCCTCTACTCGATGCTGGTCTATGGCTTCAACGACCGGTTCGAGACGGGTCTGCGGGCCGACTGGGTGTCGGGGATCGACGCCATGGGCCTGGACGACCGGGTGCGGCTGTCACCGATGATCACGTGGTATGCGAACCAGAACCGCACGCTGCAGGCCCGGCTGCAATACAACTGGGACCACTCCGACGCGTTCGGCTCGGAGAGTTCGATCTGGTTCCAGATCGGTCTGAACTGGGGCGGCGCGGAGGTGCGCTGATCCCGGAGGCTTCCCCCGCTTTTCCCCATCGTCATGAACACGCAACCGCTGCCGCGACGCTCCCTTTCTCTCTGGTTCCAGGTGGTGGTGGCCTGCGCCCTCTGGGGCGCGGGCCCAACCGCCGTCCGGGCCGAGCTGAAAGTGGCCACCCTGCACCCGCTGATGACCGACCTGGCCAAGCAGGTGGGCGGATCGCATGTCAGCGTGACGGGTCTGATGAGCCCCGGCGAGAACATCCACCAGTTCAGCCCGTCGTCCTCCGACATGGCGGCGGCGCGGTCGGCTGATGTGGTGCTGGCCTCGGGCAAGGGACTGGAGACCTACCTGCCCCGCCTGCGCAGCACGCTGGGCAGCGCGACGCGGATCGTGGAGGCGGGCAGCGCGGTGCCGTCGATCAAAATCTCGGCGAAGGACGCGCTCTTCGTCTGCTGTCCGCAGCACGCGGTGGGTGGCCTGGACCCGCACTGGTGGCACAGCATCAGTGGCATGAAGAAGGCGGCGACTTTTGTGGGCAAAGAGTTCGGCAAGGCTGATCCGGCGAATGCCAAGGCCTACCAGGCCAATGCCGCCGCCTACGGCCAGCGTCTCGATGCGCTGTCGGCGTGGGCGAAGCGGGAACTGTCGCGGGTGCCGCGATCGGGCCGGGTGCTGGTGACGGGGCACGCGGCGTTTGCCTATTTCTGCAAGGAATTTGGCTTCCGCTCCCTGCCGGTGGCGGGTCTGTCGGAGGAGTCGGTGGGCTCGCAGTATCTGGCCGAGGCGATCGCGCAGATCCAGAAAAACGGGGTGCGCACGATCTTTCCCGAGCAGGGCAACAACACGCGGGCGATATCCAGTGTGGCGAAGTCAGCTAGCGTCGGTCTGGGACGGGCGCTGATCGCGGATGGCTCAGCCAGCGAGGCGACGACCTACGAGGCCTTCATCCGACACAATATCGGGGCCATCGCCGCCGGTCTCGGCGGGGGCGCATCGTGATATTTCACCGGCTGACATGAGGGGCTTTCCACTGATCGGCGCGCTCGCAATGGCGATGGCATTTCTGCTCGCCTGGTGGCCCCTGCAGCGCCTGCTCTCGACGGACGCCCGCGATGAGGCGGCCGACACCCCCGCGCCGGTGATGACGGTGGAGGCGCCGTCGGCGGAACCGGAGGCGGATTCCCTAAGCCTCCGGATCTACGCCACGGCCGGGATCGACCGCCTGCGGGTCGAGCATCTCGGTCAGGTGGTGGTCGATCGGGAGCGGATCCCGGAGCCGGAGACGACAGCGCCCCTGCCGGGCCTGGTCCTGCCGCCGGAGGGAGTTGAATTCTGGGTCGAAGCCAGCCTGTCGCCCGCTCCCGGCGCCAGCCCGCGCGCGGCCCTGGCGGTGGAGCTGATCTCCGACGGTCACGAGCCGCTGCGGCGGACGCTGTGGACCGATGACGCGGGCGGCATCGCCGATACCGTGGTTTTTCACCCTGACGCGACTGATCAGCCATGACCCGCGATCTCGATCCCTATCAGCCATGTGCCGCCGCGAGCTGTGGCCATCCCCAGCGGCACGAGCTGGCCATCTCGGGCCTGACGGTCAGCTACGGCAGCCTGACGGCCCTGGAGGAGGTGAGCTTGACCACCCACTGCGGACGCTGTGTGGCGCTGGTGGGCCCGAACGGGGCGGGCAAGAGCACGTTGATGAAGGCGATGGCAGGGCTGCTGCGGCCGACCCGGGGCATGATCGCCTGGCGGGGTCAGCCGCTGGCGCGCGCCACCGCCGAGATCGCCTACCTGGCTCAGCGCAGCGAGGTGGATTGGCAATTTCCCCTGACCGTGCGCGGCCTGGTCGAGATGGGACGGTATCCGCAGGTGGGCTGGTGGCGACGGTTCAGCGCCCGCGACGACGCGGCGGTGGACCAGGCGCTGGAGACGATGCGCCTGAGCGATCTGGCCGGACGGCAGATCGGCGCCCTGTCCGGCGGCCAGCAGCAGCGGGCCTTTGTGGCGCGGGCTCTGGCGCAGGAGGCGCACGTGCTGCTGCTCGACGAGCCCTTCGGCGGCCTGGACCGGCCCTCGCAGGAACTGCTGACCGAGCTGCTGGGAATGCTGGCCCTGTCCGGCCGTCTGATCATCGCGGCGCATCACGACCTCGACTCGGTGCCGGAGATCTTTGACGAGGTGCTGCTGGTGAACCGCCGCCGCATCGCCTTCGGTCCGGTGGACGAGGTCTTCACCCCGGACAATCTGGCGGCCTGCTTCGGCACTCCGGCCCAACCGGCCCCGCTGCCGCCGCCGGATCGCGACCGGCCGGCCGGCGTGCGGCCGTCTGCCTCCTGACCTTTTCCTTTCCCCCGCCCCATCATGCACTGGCTGATCGATCCCCTCCAGCATCCGCACATCCAGCGGGCGTTGGCGATCTGTGTCCTTGCCGGTTTCGCCAACGGTTACCTGAGCGCCTTCGTGGTGCTGCGAAAATCGGCGCTCCAGGTGGGATCGCTCTCGCACACCCTGCTGCCGGGGATCGCGGTGGGCATCCTGCTGTTCGGCCTGTCGCCGTTGAGCGCCTTTGCCGGGGCGCTGGTGGCGGCCCTGCTGGTGGGACTGGGCAGCCTGACGGTGGCGCGCAGTTCCCGGCTCGGTCAGGAGACCGCGCTGGCCATCCTGTTCACCGCGGCCTTTGCCGGGGGCATCCTGATCCTCGACTTTGCCCCGGTGGATGTCGATATCGAGCACTATTTGTTTGGGAATATCCTGTTCGCCACCGACGACGATCTGCGGACCGTCTTCTGGGTGTCGGCGATCGCCCTGGTCACGCTGACGGCGCTGCGCCGACCGGTGATCCTGATGCTGTTCGAGCCGGCGGCGGCGCAGTCGCTGGGCGTGCCGGTGCGGCTGCTCAACTATGTGCTGCTGGGCCTGCTGATCCTGGTGCTGGTGTCGTCGCTGCAGGCGGTGGGCTGCCTGCTGGCCCTGGGCCTGCTGGTGACGCCGGCGGCGACGGTCTATCTGCTGACCGACCGCACGGAGGCGCTTTTCTGGGGTGGCGGCCTGATCGGCGCGGGAGGCGCGGTGACGGCGCTGTTTCTCTCACACCATTTCGACATCGGGGCCGGCGCGGCGATCATCCTGACGCTGGCGGGCTTGTTCTTCCTCGCCTGGATGGCGAGTCCTCGCTATGGCCTGCTGCGCCGCCGCGCGATGCTGGTGACGGCGGGCGGGGCGCCGCCTTTGCGCGATTGATTCCCCCGCCCGCGGCGGAGAGGATGGGCGACCATGCACCTGTCATTCCCCATCGCCCGGCTCTGGATCCTGCTTTGTCTCACCGCCTGCTCCGCAATCGCCGCGCCCCCGCCCGACGGCGCGGAGGCGATCGACTTCGGCGATGTGACGGAGAAGCACGAGATGATCCCGATGCGCGACGGGGTCCGGCTGTCGGCTTTCCTCTATTTTCCGAAGGGCGACGGGCCCTGGCCGGTCGTCTTCGAGCAGCGCTACGCCTCGGTCCGGGCGCGCGCCTCGCGGGAATCGGCCGCGCGCATGGCGCGGAGCGGCTATGTGGTGGCGCTGGTGAACTATCGGGGCACGCATCTGTCGGAGGGTAAGTGGGTCGGCTACCGGGCGATGCAATTCGGCGAGTTGCGCGACGGCCACGACGTCTGCGAATGGCTGGGCACGCAGCCGTGGAGCACAGGCAAGGTGGGCACCTTTGGCAGCTCGCAGGGCGGCTACGCGCAGAATTACCTCGCGGTGACCCAGCCGCCCCATCTGGTCTGCCAATACATGGTGGACACGGGTCTGAGCCTTTTCCACGAAGGCTACCGGATCGGCGGCACCGAGCGGCCACGACGCTTCCTCAGCCTCGGCGATGTGTGCCGGAATCCGCAGGACAATGTCGATCTGCTGCACGAGTGGATGGCGCACCCGAACTACGACGACTACTGGCGCGCAGAGGACTGCACGCCGCACTTCGGCAAAATGAACGTGCCGTGCTTCACGATCGGGAGCTGGTACGACTTCATGAATCAGGGCTCGATCGCCAGTTTCATCGGACGCGAGCATGAAGGCGGGCCGAACTCGCGCGGTCGGCAGTGGCTGATGATCGGCCCCTGGCTGCACGGGCGAACCAACAAGGGCACCCGGAATGGCGAACTCACCTATCCCGACAATGCCGCATGGCCGGTAGAGGAGCACATGATCGAATGGTTCGACCACTGGCTGAAGGGCATCGCCAACGGCATCGACCGGGCACCCAAGGTGCGCTGGTACGCGATGGGCCCGGTGGGCGAAGCCGACGCGCCGGGAAACGAATGGCGCGAAGCCTCCGACTTTCCACCCGCCGCGGAAACCCGGTCGTTTTACCTGGAGGCGGACGGTCTCCTGACCGACAACCGCCCCACGGCGGCGGATTCCGTGACCCGCTACGCGAGCGACCCGCGCCAGCCGATGAAGATCCCCGGAGCCGGCTTCCCCGGGGCCGCCGATGCCCGCGCCTTCGAGGAACAGGCAGAGGTGCGGACCTTCACCACGGCACCGCTGACGGAGCCAGTCGAGTGGATCGGCCGCATCGAGGCGGAGATTTTCCTTTCATCGACCGCGGTGGACACCGATCTCATCGTGCGGGTCAGCGATGTCTATCCCGACGGGCGTTCCATCCTGATCGTCGACTATCCGTGGCGCGTGCGCTATCGCGAGGGCTTTGACAAGGCCGTACTGATGGAGCCGGGCAAAGTCTACCCGGTGAAATTCCCCGTGGGTTGGATCGGACAGGTGTTTGGAAAGGGCCACCGCATCCGGGTCACCGTGGCCAGCACCGGTGCCCCCTACTACGAACCGAACCCGCAAAATGGCCGTCCGATGCCGATGGATCTGCCGGACGACGCCGTCGCGGCCATCAATACCATCCACCATTCCGCCAGCCACGCGTCGCGCCTGATCGTGCCGGTCGCGCGGTGAGGCATCGTCCATGGCTTTGTCGCGTATGCGACGGGCTTTGCCAGCGAGCGGGGATTCCGCTGTAGTGCAGGGATGCATCGTCGCCTTTTTCCGTGCCTGATCGCCCTCGCCCTTGGCTCCCTGTCCGGTCACGCGCAGGAGCCGCCTCCGTGGCCGGTCCTGAAGCCCGCCCCCGACTCCGAGCCTCTGCCCGGCACCGACCGGCTGGAGATGACCGGCGACATCAGCCGGCAACTAATCGAGGCGAACGACCGGTTCCTAGATGAGCGGATCGCCGTCGCCGCCCGCGAACGGGAGGGACGCTGGCAGCCCGATCACGCCTCGCCGGAGGCCTACGAAAAGTCGGTCGCCCCCCACCGCGAGCGGTTGGCGAAAATGCTGGGCCTGCATCGCGATCCCCGGCCCGATCCCGCGGAGGCGGCGTTTGAATACTACTCCCCCGACGGCGAACCGGCGGCAGTGGCGAAGGATTTCGTCGTCCGGTCAGTCCGCTGGCGGGCGTTCGGCGACGTGTCGGGTGAAGGCCTCCTCATCGAGCCGGTCGGAGGCGAAGCCGTCATCCGCGCGGATGTCATCGCCATCCCGGACGCCGATCAGACGCCGGAGGCCATCGCCGGCCTGACGCCCTCGGACGCGACTGCTTTTGCCTGGAAACTCGCCCAGGCGGGCTGCCGCGTCCTTGTTCCCTCTCTCATCGACCGCGCCGCGACCAGCCACGGCCTGACGGCGCGCGAGTGGCTGCATCGACCGGCCTTCGAATTGGGCCGGCACCTGCTCGGCTACGAGTTGAACATGATTCTTTCCGGCGCCGCCTGCCTGCGGAATACCCAGAGCACTCAGCCGCGACCGGTCGGAGTGATCGGCTGGGGAGAGGGCGGCTTGCTCGCACTCCATGCCGGCGCGCTCGATCCCGCGTTCGCCGTCACCGGGGTGAGCGGCTATTTCGGGCCCCGTGAGGGTCTCTGGCGCCAGCCGGCGGAGCACAATATTTTCGGTCTACTCGAGACCTTCGGCGACGCGGAAATCGCCGCTCTGGTCGCGCCGCGCCCCCTGATCATTGAGTCGGGCACCTATCCCCGCGCCGCCTACCGGGCCACCCCCGACGGGCAACTCGAACAACTCACCACCGAGAGGGCCAAACAACCGGGCAAGCCGGGGATCTTTCCCGTGCCCACACCCGAAGGCGTCGCTGCCGAGACCGCCCGCTACCGCCGACTGACTGGCTCCCAGGCTGCCCTGACGGCTTTCTCATCCGAGTCGGCACTCTCCGACGACACCCTCGCCGCATTCGCGAAGGCCCTCGGCCTGTCCGACACCGCCGCGATGGCCAAACCACGGGAGTTCACCACGATCGGAGAGGCGACGGAGCGGATCGCTTCCCGCCGCGAGAGACAGGTGACCTCCATCGACCAGCACAACCAGCGGGTGCTGGTCAATGCCGCCGCGGAGCGTGAAGTCTATTTCAAGGACCTCAAGACGGACAATCTCGATGCCTTCAGCGTTTCCATCGAAGCCTACCGCGAGAAATTCCGCACCGAGGTCATCGGCGACTTTGGCGTCGAGACGATCGAACCGCGGCCCCGCTCCCGGAAATATCAGGAAGGGCCGAAGACGGTCAGCTACGAGGTGGTGCTGGACGTTCTTCCCGGCGTCTTCGCCTACGGCATCCTCACGCTGCCGAAGGATCTGGACCTCGCTGGTGGCGAAAAGCGACCCGTCGTCGTCTGCCAGCACGGGTTGGAGGGCACCCCGCAGGATGTCATCGGCGAGGCCGCCCACCAGGCCTACTCGGCCTTCGCGACGCGACTGGCGGAGCGTGGCTTCATCACGTTCGCCCCGCAGAACGGCTACAAGTATTTTGACCTGTTCCGGATGCAGCAGTTCAAGGCCCAGTCGATCGGGAAGACCCTCTTTTCCATCATCATTCCGCAGCACCGCCAGATCACCGACTGGCTGGCCAGCCTGCCCTACGTCGCCGACGACCGCATCGGCTTTTACGGGCTCAGCTACGGTGGCAAGTCGGCGATGCGCATCCCCCCGCTGGTCCCGCGCTACTGCCTCTCGATCTGCTCGGCCGACTTCAATGAATGGGTCTGGAAAAATGCCGCCACCGATCCCCGATCGCTGCGCTACAGCTACGCCAACAAGGGCGAATACGAGATCTTTGAGTGGGATCTGGGCGGCACCTTCAACTACGCCGAGATGGCGGCGCTGATCTGTCCCCGCCCGTTCATGGTGGAACGGGGACACTTCGATGGCGTCGCCCCGGATGACAAGGTGGCCCATGAGTTCGCCAAGGTGCGCTTCCTGTATCAGGGAAAACTGGGTATCGGGGACCGCTGCGAGATCGAGTGGTTCCCCGGCCCCCACAAGATCAACGGCGTCGCCACCTACGACTTCCTGCACCGCCATCTCCGCTGGCCCAAGCCCTGACCGATCCCGGCGGCTCCCGGACGTCGGCAATCCCCCAAAACCCGGCGGCCGGGGCGGAGGGAGATGCATCCCCCTCCACCACCGGCCGCGCTTCGTCAGTCAGGAGTTTCGGTTACCTTGCCTGCCTTGCTGTCCCGGCATCTCTCTTTACTCTCTGCCTGTCTGTGTCGTTTCGGTTTCGAGCCGGAAGAGCGCCGCGGTCCAGGCACCTGCCAGTAATCCTGGACCGCGGCTATTTTACCCCTCAACTCAGGGAATGCGGTTTCACCCGTCGATCGTCCCAAGGGAGAACCTGGTTTCTCAGAAGCTGAGCCGCACCCCTACTCCATACTGATTCACTTCCTCGGAGAAGGTGGCCGCGCCGAACAGGCTGACGCTGGGCGTCAGGTGCAGCAGGGCTTTCGCCTCGGCCGCGACGTTGCTGTCGCTGTCCACATTGAGGAAAGTCACACCACCGTTCAGTTCCAGGATCTCGCCGAGGCCCCATCGCACCCACGGAGTGGCGTAGAAGCCGTAGCCATCGATGGGATCCGCAAAGGCATCCCCCTCGAGCTTGCGGTGGGCAATGCCGGCCTCCAGCACGATGTCGAAGCCGCTCGCTCCGATCGGAATGCCCAATCCCCCGCCGAGATTCCAGGCCAGATAATCGATCTCCTCCCCGGTTTCCAACTCGGGATGGGCAAATCCCAGGGCGGCTTTCACATACAGCGAGTCCGCCAGCGGGATCGACAGCGCGCCTCCGAATCCATTGGCTTCGCCCACCTCGTCAGCCTGGAAATCGTGCATGAAGTATCCGAGATCGAAGTAGCCGTAGCTGTGCTGCGACTCACCAAACAACCCCTGCCGGCCGGACCCGCCCCCCGTGCCGCCGGACGAGGCATTGGCCCAATAGTCATCCTGGCTCTGCGCGGCTTGGTGCAGGGAAAAAATGGCGAGAACGAGGCAGGAAATTTTCGAGGCTTTCATTGAATGTTGAGGAGTTCGAATTGCCCTAGCAGGTTGATGGTGAACCTTAACAAAATTTTTAGGCCAATCAACCAAAAATTTAAAATCTTTTAGATTTCGTTCGCAATCTTGCGAATACCCCGCCTCCACCCCATGCCGCCAAATGCCAAAAGCCAACAAAGATCCAGACTACGGCGCCCAAGACACCGCATCTACGCACCGGGAGCAGCCCAGCCGGCTCAGATTGCAACTTTCTCAGCCTAAAACACTCAGGCGAACAGCCGCGTCAACGGCGCGCCTTTGTCGGCCACGGTGAAAGGTCGCTTCTCGGGTGAGAAAATCACCTGATCCAGCGGCAACCCAAGCGCTTGGGCGATCGTGGCATTGAAGGACGGAATATCGGTGCCATCCGCCTCGATGACGCGGCCCTCGGCATCCGTTTCTCCAAAAATTTGTCCCCCGCGCACCCCTCCCCCGGCCAAAGCGGCAGAGAAAGCCTGCGGATAGTGGTCCCGGCCCACGTTCATGTTGATGTCGGGCGTACGGCCGAATTCCGTCGCCACCACCACCAGAGTCTCCGCCAGGAGGCCACGCAGATGCAGATCACCGATCAGCGCTGCGAACGCCCGGTCGAACGTGGCACAGAGATCCGGCATCTGGACAAAATGCGCGCTGTGCGTATCCCAACCACCGAGGGAAACCTCGACGAACCGCACGCCGTGCTCCACCAGCCGGCGGGCCAGCAGGCAGCCCTGGCCGAACGGGTCCGCCCCGTAGGCCTTGCGCGTGCTCTCACTCTCGCTGGTCAGGTCAAAGGCCTTGAGATCAGCACTGTTCATCATCCGGACCGCGCCGTCGTACATCTCGGCATAGGCTTTCACCCGGCGATGGGGAAAGGTCTCGACAAACTCGCGGTCGAGGTCCTCCGCCAGGGTCAGGCGCTGCTCCAGCTTCCGCGCATCGAGTCCCTCCTGCCGGGTCACATTCTTGATGCCGCTCTCCGGATGATTCACGAAGAGCGGCTGATGCACCGCCGGCAGGAAGCCCGCGCCCGGATGCCGGCTGTCACTGCCGACATAGACATAGTTCGGCAGCGTATCATGCCCCGCGCCGGGCTGAAAGACATTGAGCCAGGCGCCCAAGCCCGGATGACGGATCGTCCCGCGCGGCGCGTAGCTGGTGTGCATGAAGTAGTTCCCCTGCTCATGGGCGCCCTGATTCGACGCGAGCGAGCGGATCACCGCCACATGGTGCATCTGCCGCGCCGACAGCGGCAGATACTCCGACACCCGGATGCCATCCACCGATGTCGCAATTGGCTTCACCGGCCCGGATACTTTGCCCGACTCCTTCGGATCCCACGTGTCCAAATGGCTCTGTCCGCCTGCCATGTAGAGATAGATCACCTGCTTCGCCGTGGCCACCTGCGGCGGACGCGGAGCCGCGGGCTGTTTCGCGGCTCCACTCGCCCAGCCGGGCAGCAAACCCACTCCAAGCAGCGAGCGGGCGGCTCGGGACACGAACTCGCGGCGGGTGCGATCGCAGCGCGCGGCAGGGACGGCATCGAACAGGGCTTTCATGGATCGGAAAAAGGGAAAGTCAGCGGATAAACAAAAACTGCCGGGAATTGACCAGCGCAAACACCAGATCCTCGATCCGGTCGAGCCCCTGCCCGCGCATCTGAGCCCAGGTGGACAACTCCCCGGCTGTGGGTCGGCGGGACAGGATGGCGAGGTAGACCGCCGCGGCCTGCTCGTCCGGCGTGGCGGCGCCGGCGATGGCGTCGCTGAGCTGGGTGTGGGTCGAAAGGATCTGCCGCGAGAGCGGGCTGTTCATCAGCACCAGCGCCTGGGGCATGGTGGCCTCGAGGTTCGCATTCTCGACCAGGTCGCGGTCGCTCTGGCCGAACTCCCGCAGATAATGCCCGCGCGGAGCCGGCGACTCGATGTCGGCAGCCCGCACCCATTCCCGCGCGTGGTCGCGGCGGCTCTTCAGATACCGCTCCCGCGCCTCGCCTTCCAGGCCGAACCGGTCCGCCTCAGCCGCGAACACCGCCTCGCGTGCCTCGGCTGCGGCGGCCTCCTCGCGCTCCGCCTCGCCGGCCGACTCGTAGCCGGGGACATCTATGTAGGGGCGCTGCTGGCTCGCCTTTCGAAAATCGATCCCCGGTCCCCCGGCTGCAGCGGGATCGACCGGCGGCGGCGGCGCCGCCTTGCCGGTGATCTGGGTGTAGAGCCGCGCCACCGCGGGCACGACGAGATGATCGTTCACCGATGACCGGGCCCGGTATTCCACCCCGCGGATCTCGTTGCTCAATTGCTCGGCTCGCTCCTTGTCCTTCGCCTTGGTGGCGGCGGCAAACTCCTCCCGCAGCCCCGTCGCCCGCTGGGAGATGCTTTGGTAGGCCTTCGAGGCCTCCATCGCACCGACAAAAAGCTCCTGGTCCGTCAGCGTGTCGAGCGCATCGCTGAGCTTGCTCCGGTAGGCGATCCGGTCGCGGGTCTCGGGATCGATGCCCCGGTATCGCGGAAGGTCCGGCGTGTGATGCACCAGCGTGACAAAGGAATCCCAGATCTGCTCCGCCGTGAGCCGTCTCAGATAGGGCCCCGTGAAATCGGGCCGCTCGCCCGGCACCGGCTCACGGCGCACCGTCTCCGCCTGGTAGGCCCGCGTCCGGTAGATCACCCGCTGAAAGGCCCGCAGGTCGTAGTCCAGCTCGATCATCAGCTTTTCCAACCGCGCCAGCAGTTCCGGATGACTTGCCTGCGTCGAGTCGACGATCTCATCGACCGGCTCGATCAACCCCATGCCGAAGGCCCGCTTCCAGAGACGGTTCACAATCACCTGGGTAAAGCGCGGATTGTCCGGCGAGGTCACCCAGCGGGCCAGGGCCTCGACGCCGTCGGTCCCCTCCCCGATCGGAGCCTCCGCCCCGAACAGCGTCGCCGCCGCCACCCGGTCGCCCGGCTTGGCATCGTCGTACTGGTAGTCGTGCGGCAACTCCAGTTGGCGCCTCGGCAGCGACTTCACCTTGCTGTAACGAACGAAGTCCCCCAGGTCGTCGAGCGCCTTGCCCACCCACCGCGCCTGCTCCGCTTCGGCTTCGGCGGCGGCCTTCTGCGCCGGCGCACCGGTCTTGATCAAGGCCTCGCGCTGCCGCGTCGCCGCCCGGTGCAGGTCCAGCGCCCCCTCCATCCCCGCGATGCCGGTGTAGTTCGTCTCCTGCGGAAAGGCATAGGCCGCGAGACGGTAAAAATCCATCTGCGACCATTTGTCGAACGGATGATTGTGGCACTGCGCGCACTCGATCCGCGTGCCGAGGAAGATTCGCGAAGTCAGCGCCAGATTGTCCAGCGGCATGCCGATGTCCCGCATGTAATAGCCGATCGCCGGATTCTCCCAGACCTTGCCCTGAGCCGAGAGCAGTTCGCGGACGAACTCGTCATAGGGCATGTTTTCCCCCACCCGCCGCCGCACATGGGCGACATAGGGCTTGGCCGTCATCTGCCCCTGCCCACCGTGGGCGCGGGAATTCAGCCGCAGCAGATCCGCCCAGAAATGAAATAAATGCGCCGCGTGTCCCTCCGATTCCAGCAGTTGTCCAACCAACGCGTCACGCTTGTCCCCATCGCTGTCGTTGAGAAAAGCCAGCGCCTCCCCGCGGGTCGGGATGCGTCCCACCAGATCCAGGTAGGCCCGCCGGACGAAGACCTCGTCGCTGGCCGGAGGCGCCGCCTCCACCCCGGCCGCTTTCCACGAAGCTGCCAACAGGGCATCGATCTCCGCCACCGGATCCCCCGCACCCCGGACAAGACCGGCGGGCAACAGACAGATGACGGCAAAGAGTGAAAGAGGAGACGACGCGCAGACTTTCATGACAGCCACTCGTCACGATAGCGGGCCACAAAATCGTCGTCCACCAGCCAGGGATAGGCAGCCATCACGCGATCGAGTTCCTCCGCCTGCCCGGGCGACAGACGCTCATCCGGGTTCAGGCACCGGTTCGATGGCAGCAGCCCCTGGCGTCGCAGCACCTCGTTGATGCCCGGGATGCACCCCGCAAAGCCGTTCGCCGCGTCGAACACCGCGGCATTCGCATCCGTCAGTTGCCCGTTCAGCATCAGCCATTCCGTCGGCACCGTGCTCTTCGACCGCACCCGCTTGATCTCCCCGAGCATGCCGACCGCCTTCGAGGTCCACACCGCCCATTGACCCAGCAGCCCGCCGGAGAACCACCGCGCGCCTCCGTTTTCCCCAAAGCGAAACGGCGTCAGCAGATCGCCGATGATGTGATCGTCGTTGCCCGTGTAGAGCGCGATGTCGTCCCGGCCCGCATCGACGATGGCCCGCACCACATCCAGCGTACGGTAGCGATTGAAGGCCGCGATCTTGACCGCCACCACCTGCGGGATCTCCGCGAAGGCCCGCCAGAATCGGTAGCTCAATTCCCGGCCGCCCACCGCCGGCTGGAGGTAAAAGCCAAAGACCGGGATCACCTCCGCGATCTCCCGGCAGTGAGCCACGATCCGCTCCTCGCTCCAGTCCCGCAGCGCCGCCACACTCAGCAGCCCCGCCTCGTAGCCCAGCCCCCGCGCCGTCTCCGCCTCCCGCCGCGCCTGCTCCGTCTCGCCACACAGACCGGCCACCTTTACGATGGGACCCTGTTGCATCGCCGATGCAACCCTGTCGGCACAGAGCGCCAGCACCGGCTCATAGAGCCCGTGACGCGGATCGCGGATCTCGAACTGCGTCGTGTGCACCCCGACCGCGATTCCCCCCGCCCCGGATGCCAGGTAGTATCGGATCAGCGCCGTCTGATGCCGCTCCGACCACGCACCCTCTTCATCCAAAGCCAGCGGACAGGCCGGAATCACCAGTCCCTGCAACAAAGTATCGGAAAGCGTCTCCATCGTCGTCTGCCGCCGCACGCTCGCGGTTCGGGCGGAAATGGTAGGATGAGATGGTGGCGGGGACAACTGGTTCCGGATGATCCGGAAAAACGCGTGCCAATCGCTACCGAAGCCATGAAACGCTCCGAAAAGCCCTTCCCAAAAAACGACGCTTCCCGAAACATGCTTGCACCCCAAACGCCTGCCCCGGCCAAAAGCACGCTCTGGATGTGCCGGCGATTTGCCGGGCAGAAAGCAACGAAACGCCGACTGATGTATTCCAGACGGAAGCAGTTGCCGAGAATGATGAGTGCCACTGGAACAACTTTCTAAAAAGCCACGCCACACCCCGGAGCCCATCCATCGGCTCTTCAGCCGCTGTTCGAGCACCAAAAGTGCGTGATTCTACCCCAGCGGCCTCACCTGCAAGTCGCGTAGCGTCCGCAGGTCTCCCCAGTCCACCCCGCCCCGCAAATTGCGCGCTCCCGTCTTCCGCGCCGAACCGTAGCGCCAGCGATTCGCTTCGAAGACGCCATTCACAAACTCCACCGAGCCGAAGACCGCCCCATCGCAGAAATACCGCACCCGACAGCGGATGATCTCCGGGATCGACAACTTGCCCTCCCGCCTTTCCTCCGCCTC
>JAEUHH010000057.1 GCA_016795505.1 Verrucomicrobiales bacterium
GCTGCACATCGGCATCGTCTGCCAGGAGCCTGACATGAAAGGTCTGCAAAGCACCACGACGAAGCACGACGATCCGAAGCTGCTGGATGGCGATCACGTGACCCTGCTCATCGAGACTTCCTCGCGCAGCTACTACGAGATTTCCGTCAACCCTGCCGGAGCCGTTTATGACCTCGATCGTGCACCCGGTGGCAGGGGAGAGGGGTGGAGCAGCGGCGCCCAGGTGGCCGTGCATCGCGGCGTGGACCGCTGGAGCATCGAGATGCGGCTCCCCATCGTCGGCGCGGAGGCGTTTACGCTCGATCCCACCAAGGGCATCGACGGCGCACGGCCCAAGGAGCTATTCCCCTGGCACTTCAACCTCGGACGCAGCCGCGTCCGTGACGGCAACATCGAACGCACCGCCTTCTCACCGACCGGCAGGGAGGATTTCCATGTGCCGGAGAAGTTCGCCAAGCTGTGGGGGCGTTGAGCGCCTCTCTTTCCCGTCTCAGTCCGACGGTTCTTCCCGATTGATAAACCCGTCGTTCGAGAGGCCTGATCGCGCGGGCGGCGGGTTCGGTCTTGCGAACCGCCCGAACAAACATCATGAAACCGGAAACCCATCCCGTTTCCGGTTCCGATGATTCCCCGTCTTTCCATTCCCGGGCTTCTACCGTCGCTCGTCTCACTGACGCTTGGCCACGTCACCCTCTCCGCCGCCGATCTCACCCTGACCGCTCCGCTTCCACATCAGGTGGTGCAGCGGAGCAGCCCGGGGAAGGGCCTGGTTCGGATCGCGGGCGAACTGTCGGAAGAGTCCCCCGGAAAAGACTCGATCATCGAAGCGCGCCTCGTCGGTGAAAAGGAAGCCACGGGATGGCAGCGCGCGGGCGGTTCGATCGTAGGAGAAAAGCTCTCGGCCACGGTCGAGGCTCCGGCGGGCGGCTGGTGGACGCTCGAGGTGCGCGTCACCCGCGAAGGGAAGGAATTGGCGGCCGGCCAGGTCGGGAAGGTCGGTGTCGGCGAGGTCTTTGTCGTCGCGGGCCAGTCGAATTCGGCCAACCACGGCGAAGAGAAACAAACGCCACAGACCGGTCTCGTCGCGTCCTTCGATGGCGCGAAATGGCGTCTCGCCGACGACCCCCAGCCGGGTGCAAGCGGAGGCGGAGGCAGTTTCCTGCCGCCGCTCGGCGACGAGCTCGCGCGAAAACTCGGCGTGCCGATCGGCTTCGTCGCCTGCGGGATCGGGGCGACGAGCGTGCGCGAATGGCTGCCAAAGGGCGCGACCTTTCCGAATCCTCCCACGATCGAAAGCCGGGTCGAGAAGCATCCTGATGGTCTTTGGATGAGCAAGGGCGACGCGTATCAAGCCTTCCTCGCCCGGATGAAGCCGCTCGGGCCGCGCGGCTTCCGCGCCGTGCTCTGGCATCAGGGCGAGAGCGATGCGAACCAGAAGGATCCGACCCGCACCCTGCCGGGGAATCTTTACCGGAACTCGCTTGAAACGATCATTCGCGAATCGCGACGCGAGATCGGCTGGGAGGTTCCCTGGTTCGTTGCGCAGGCGAGTTACCACGTGCCGGGCGACGAGGGCAGCGACGACATCCGCGCGGCGCAGGCCTCCCTCGCCCGCGACGGCATCGCCCTCGCCGGTCCCGATTCGGATGCGTTAAAGGGCGACCTGCGCGAGCGCAATGGGCAGGGGGTCCATTTCTCCGGCAAAGGGCTGCGCGAGCATGGCCTGAAATGGGCCGAGGCGATCCTGCCCTGGATCGAGCGCCAATGGACCGAGCCGAGAACGGTCGCGGGCGGCACGGAGTGGTCCGACTTCGCCCAACTCCCCGCGAGCCACGCGATCGGTTGGGTCGGGGCGAACGTGTCCGCGCGCGACACGAAGAGCTGGAACGGTGTCCTTGATGAGGCGAAATGGGGCACGCCCTCACCCGATCAGGTCGTCTCGCGCAACTGGGACTGGAAGATCAGCGACGAGGCCTGGGCGGCGGCGGTGAAGGAGAAGGGCGAAGGCCCGCGCGAGGAGGTGCGATTCGATCTCTGGTTGCCCGAGGGCCTCGCGGTGGTGAAGGGAGTGGTGGTGATGTCAGGACACGGCAGCGGCGAGAGTCTTTTTTCCCGCGCCGATCTGCGGGCGCTCGCGGCGGAGCTGGGACTGGGTTTGTTCAAGTTCACCGGCAATCCGATGCAACGCGGTTTCTGGCCGCGGAGCCTGCTCCTCGACCGTCTCCGCGACTTCGGCGCGAGGAGTGGTCATGAGGAAATCGGGAATGCGCCGCTCTTCCTCTACGGCCACTCGAACGGCACGGGATTTTCCGCCGTCTTTCCCTCGTATGAACCCGAGCGCGTCTGGGGCTGGGTCTCGATGCGGCCGGGGATCACCTTCCAGGTCTATCAGCCCGGAGCGGCGCAGGTGCCGGGGCTGGTCATCTTCGGGGAGGAGGACTCTTTCCTCGCCCGCCCCTCGCGCGAGGAGAATCTCGCCGTCGTTCCCGCCTTGCGGAAAAAGCACGGGGCGCTGTGGAACATCGCGGTCGAACCGAAGACCGGTCATGGTCCCGGGGAAAAGACCTGGCCGCTCGTGTTTTCGTTTCTGCGCCACACCTTCGCCGCGCGCGTGCCCGCGGACGCCGATCCGCGGAAGGGACCCGTGAAGCTGAAGACGCCCGCGCCTGAAAGCGGTTATCTCGGCGAAAACTGGGACTCCGCGAAGGGCGGCTACCAGGAATTGACGATCGCGCCCTTCGCCGGATTCTCCGGAGACCCGGGCACCGCCTCCTGGCTCGTCAACGCCGCCTACGCCGCCGACTGGCAAGCCTTCCAGCGCGACGGCGAGATCTCGAAACCCGATTCCACCCATCCGAAATGAAACACTTCCGCCCCTTCTGGCTCCTCTTCGCCCTTGTCTCGTTCTCCGCCCTGGCCGCCGACGCTCCCGTCGAGACGGACCCGCGGCTGCACTCCGACGGGAAAGGTTGGAAACTCAACCAGGCCACGGTGGAGGACCCCGCGCTGCCCCGGGTGCTGCTGATCGGCGATTCCATCCTCAGCGGCTACATGGCGCATGCGATCAAGAAGCTCGAAGGCAAGGCCTACGTCGATGCCTGGGTGAACCCCTACAACCAGTCCGAGCATCTCAATACGAGGATCCTGCCCGAGGTGCTCGCGAAAGGGCCGTATGACGTGATCCATTTCAACATGGGCCTGCACGGCTGGCAGGAGGGCCGCATCAAGCCGGGCACCTTCGAGCCGCTCACGAAGGGTTACGTTGATGCCATCCGCGCGAAGCTACCGGACGCCAGGCTGATCTGGGCGAGCAGCACGCCCGTCCTCCTCGGTGGCGACGTGAAGCAGCTCGATCCCGTCATCAATGGCATCATCATCGAGCACAACCGCATGGCCGCGAAGGTCATGGCGGAATGCGGCGTGCCCGTGAACGACTTCTACGGATTGCTCGTGGACCGGCTCGACCTCGCCCGCGGCGGCAAGGACAAGTTCCATTGGAACGGCCCCGCTTACCAAATCCTCGGTGACCAGTGCGTGGAGGCGGTGTTGAAGGCGTTGCCGCCCGCGCCATGACTCCAGCGCTCCAAGCGGGATCGATCACTCCGCCCTAGTTCATGAAGCCGTTTCTTTGCCTCCTGCTCTTTGCCGGCCTCACGCCGGCGTTCGCCCAGACCGCCCCCAAGGCCAAGGCGAAAGCCAAAGCCCCCGCGGTGCCCGCGTATGCCTCCTCGGTGCCGGAACCGACGCTCACCGGCGTGTCCTACGGAACGCACGAGCGGCACATCCTCGATTTCTGGAAGGCGGAGAGTGCGACGCCGGCTCCGGTTGTGTTCGTCATTCACGGCGGCGGGTGGCAGGGCGGAGAGAAGGAACGTGTCGATCGTTTTGTCGATGTCTCCGCGCTTCTGAAGGCGGGCCTCTCCGTCGCGGCGATCAATTACCGCTTCATCAAGATGGCGGAGGCGGAAGGCGTGAAGCCGCCCGTGAAGATGCCGCTGCACGATGCCGCCCGCGCCTTGCAGTTCGTGCGCAGCAAGGCGGCCGAATGGAATATCGACAAGAACCGCATCGGGGCCGCCGGGGGTTCCGCCGGAGCCTGCTCCAGCCTGTGGCTCGCCTTTCACGACGATCTCGCCGTGCCCGGAAGCGACGATCCAGTCGCCCGCGAGTCCTCCCGTCTGCAATGTGCCGCCGTCACCGGAGCCCAGACCACGCTCGATCCGCAGCAGATGAAGGAATGGACGCCGAACAGCCGCTACGGCGGCCATGCCTTCGGCGCGGGCGCGTTCCCGGCTTTCCTCGCCGCGCGGGAGACGCTGCTGCCGTGGATCGCCGAGTATTCGCCCTACGCGCTCGTCAGCAAGGACGATCCGCCGATCTACCTGATCTACGGTGCCCCGCCCGCGCTCGGGCAGGAGCAGCGTGATCCCACCCACACCGCGAACTTCGGGGTGAAACTCCAGGAGCATTGCGCCGCTCTCGGCGTCCCCTGTGAACTGCAATATCCGGGGGCCACGAACGCACCCCATGCCACGCCGACCGACTTCCTCATCGCCACGCTGAAGGCGGCGAAGCCGTCGGAATGAACCGATGCCGCATCTTCTGAACGACCGAATTCTCCCCTGCGATTGAATCGATTTTTGATTCCCCGACCTCAACCCCCACCCATGAAAGCGATCCCACTCTTCCTCACTCTCGTTCTTGCCACGGCCGCGCGCGCCGAGGTCACCCTGCCCGCGACGTTTTCGGACCACATGATTCTTCAGGCCGGTGCCGCGGTTCCGGTGTGGGGCTGGGCGGCGCCGGGGGAGGAAGTCACGGTGTCGATCGCCGGCCAGACGAAGTCCGCGAAGGCCGATGACAAGGGCGAGTGGCGCGTGAAGCTCGATCCGCTGAAGTCCGGCGAGAGCACCGGAATGACGGTGAAGGGTGGCAACACGATCACGATCCAGGACGTGCTCGTCGGCGAAGTGTGGCTGTGCTCGGGCCAGTCGAACATGGCCTGGACGGTGGGCCGGCTGCGCTCCTTCAAGGACGAGCAGGCCACCGCGAACCATCCGCAGCTCCGCATGTTCGTGGAGAGCTCCGGCGGCGCGGGCGAGGGCAACCAGAAACCGCGCGGCGAGTGGAAACTCTGCACCCCGGAGAACCTGGCCAACTTCAGTGCCACCGCGTATTTCTTCGGCCGGCATCTCCACGGCGAGCTGAAACAGCCCGTGGGTCTCCTCGTCTCCGCCGTGGGCGGCACCCCGATCCAGAACTGGATCAGTCCGGAGTCCCAGCGCACCCATCCGGAAATGGCGAAGGCCTTCACTGCCCTCGACAACACGATGAAGACGTGGACGCCCGAGCGCGCCAAGGAACTGCATGCCCGCCAACTCGAAGCATGGCAAAAGCAGGCCGACGAAGCCAAGGCCGCGGGCAAGGCGGCCCCGCCGAAACCCGCGCCCAATCCCGATCCCCGCTCCCGCGCGCCCGGCAACCTTTTCAACGGCAAGATCGCCCCGCTGGCCGGCTATGCCATCAAGGGCGCGATCTGGTATCAGGGCGAGTCGAACGCCTTCACCGTCGATGGCGGCAAGTTCTACGCGGAACAGTTGCCCCTCCTCGTGAAGGACTGGCGCGGGCACTGGGGTCAGGGCGACTTCCCCTTTGCGTGGGTGCAGCTCCCGAACTTCCACAACGAGCGCTTCCTCGGCTGGTGCGAGGTCCGCGAATCGATGCTGAAGTCGCTCTCCGTGCCCAACACCGGGATGGCGATCTGCCTCGATCTCGGAGACCCGAAGGACATCCACCCGCAGAACAAGCAGGAGGTTGGACGGCGGCTCGGTCTGTGGGCCCTCGCGAAGGTCTACGGCCGCGGGATCGAATGGAGCGGACCCCTTCCGAAGTCCCAGCAGTTTGAAGGCGGCGCCGCGATCTGCACCTTCGAGCACGCCGAGGGGCTGAAGGCGCGCGAAGACCGGATCGAAGGCTTCGAACTCGCCGGGGCCGACTGCGTTTTTCATCCCGCCGCCGCGGTGATCGAATCCGGCAAGGTCCTCGTGACCTCCCCGGCCGTCAGCGCTCCGGTCGCGGTCCGCTACGCGTGGAAAGACGATCCCAAGGCCAGTCTCGTGAATGGCGCAGGACTGCCGGCCTCTCCGTTCCGCAGCGATGCGTGGTGAGTCGATTGGCCCGCGGGTTTCCCTCCGGGCCGACCCTGACAAGCAAACGCCACCCGACGATGAAACCCTGTTTGATCGGAGACCATACCCTGTTGCTCCGGTTCATCAGGTCCTTTCTCCCGATCGACCGGCGACCGTTTTCGTGCAAAGTGCGGATCAGGCGAGAATGCCAAGGAATCAAGGCATGGGATCGTCACGTGGGACCGGCGTCTCGCCGGTCGATGACTGGCAAGATTCCAGTCCCACATGGCATTTCCCCAAAGCATTCGGATCACACCATGAAAACTCTTCTTTCCCATCCCATCTCGCGGTCTCTCCGCGGAATCCGTCTCCTGGCGTTCCTCTTTCTCGCGCCCGCGCTTGATGCCGCCGATGAGACCGGCGCGCGAAAGGCGACCGCGCCCGATTTTCATCCGGGACCGCAATACGCGGACGCCCTCCGCATGCATCAGGGCATCCCCAGTATCGAACGGGCGAAGAACGGCCGGCTTTGGGTGGCTTGGTATGGGGGCGGACTGGGCGAAGATCAGCACAATCATGTCATGCTCGCGACCAGTGGCGATGACGGGCGCTCCTGGTCGCCGTTGAAGCTGGTCATCGACCCGGATGGAAGCGGACCGGTGCGGGCCTTCGACCCCTGCCTCTGGCACGATCCGCAGGGGCGCTTGTGGCTCTTCTGGGGGCAGAAGGACAGCGCCTCGATGCATCTCTTCTCGATCATGACCGAGGACGCGTCGGTGGAAGATCCGGTGTGGTCTCAGCCGCGCCATCTCAGTGCGGGCGTGATGCTGAACAAGCCCACCGTCCTCGGTTCCGGCGAGTGGCTCATGCCCACCTGCGTCTGGCGCGACGAACGCAGCTCGCGCATCCTGCGGTCCACCGACCACGGGGCCACCTTCAAAGAGTTCGGCAGCGCGACGATCCCGAAATACGAAGACCGCAACGGCGATGAAAACATGATCGTCGAGCGCCGGGACGGCACGCTGTGGATGCTGGTGCGGACCGGCTACGGACTGGGCGAATCCTTTTCCAAGGATCGCGGCAAGACCTGGACGGACGTCGCGCCCTCGGCGATCCGGCACGCGGAGTCGCGTTTTTTCATCCGCCGTCTCGCGAGCGGACGACTGCTGATGGTGCGGCACGCGGGCACGGCGAGATCGCACCTCACCGCCTATCTCTCGGAGGACGACGGGGTCACCTGGAGCGACGGCCTGCTCATCGACGATCGTGGCGGCGTTTCCTATCCCGATGCGATCGAAGGGCCGCCCGGCGAGATCCGCCTCGTCCACGACTACAACCGCAAGTCCGCGGAAAAGCAGATCCTCATGACCGTCTTCCGCGAGGACGACGTGCGTCGCGGTGCTTTCGACGGACAGGCACGGCAGCGCATCGTCGTGAACCAGGCCACGGGGAGGAATCCTGTCACCCAGCCCTACGACGTGGCCGTTTTCGGTGCCACGCCGTCGGGCATTGCGGCGGCGATCGCGGCGAAGCGTTCCGGCATCGCGCATGTGGTGCTCGCGGATCCGTCGGCTCATGTCGGCGGCCGCTTTGCCGAGACGATCGGATTTGGCGAAGTCGATCGCATGAAGCCCGAAAGCGTCGGGGGTTTGTGGACCGAACTCCGCGCGAAAGTGGATGCCCACTATGGCAAGACGACCGGCACGCCCGAGCCGCACGTGATGGAGCGGATCCTGGGCGATTGGCTGAAGGCCGAGGGCGTCGTTTTCGCGGACCGGTTCCAGCCGGTGCGCGCCGACAAGGAAGGCGCGAGACTCGTGCGGGTCTATTCCGATTGGCGGGGCCGCATCGAGGCGCCGGTCTTCATCGACGCGACCTACTACGGCGATCTCCTGCCGGTGGCGGGTGTGAGTTTCACGATCGGACGCGAATCCCGCGCGCGGTATGGCGAATCCCTCGCCGGCGTGCTGCTGAAACTGGTCGATCCGCCCGGGCCCATCGACATTCCCGTGATGAGCAGTCCCATCAGCGGCCTCGCGGCGGATGGCAAAACCCTGTTGCCCCATGTGCAGGGGCTCACCACCGATGTGCGCGAGGGCGATGGTGACACGCATCTGCAATGCGCCAACCTTTACGCCTGTCTCACCAAGGACCCCGCCAAACGCGTGGAGATCACCAAGCCCGCGACCTACGATCCCGCCGAATTCGAACTGCTGCGGCGCGAGATCGCCCGTCTCGGAGCGGTGGCGAAGTTCGGTTTCGGCGGGGGCGTGCCGGGTGACAAGGCCAAGATGAACGATGGCGTGAACTACCTGCTCCACTGGGGGCTCGCGGGCGGGGCGGACGACTACCCCGCGGCCTCGCCGAAGGAGCGCCGCCGGATCTGGGAGACGCATCGCGACTACACCCACCGCTTGCTCTGGTTCCTGCGCACCGATCCCGCCGTGCCCGAGGCCATCCGGGAAAATCTCCGGCACTGGGGCCTTCCGAAGGATGAATTCACCGACAACGGCCACTGGCCCTACGATCTCTATGCCCGCGAGGGCCGCCGCATCATCGGGGATTTCGTCATGACCCAGCGCGATCTCTTCGACGACCTCGGCAAGCCCGATGCGATCGCCCTCGGCAGCTTTCCGGTGGACTCGCACGTCGTGCGCCGACTCGCCACTCCGGATGGGAAAGAAGTCATCAACGAAGGCGGTTATCTCGTGATCCCGCCGATCTACGAGATCCCCTACCGCATCCTCACGCCGAAACCCGCCGAGTGTGACAATCTCCTCGTCACCTGCGCGATCAGCGCCTCGCGCGTCGCCTTCAACTCGCTCCGCGTCGAGCCGACCTGGATGATGCTCGGCGAGGCCGCCGGCACCGCCGCCGCGTTGGCGAAGCGCGATGGGGTGCCCGTGCAGCGCGTGGATGTGGAGGCGCTCCGCGAACGATTGCAACAGGCCGCCGTGCCTTTCCAAAGACCATGATCCGCCCATCGACATCCGTTCTCCTGCTCGCCGCACTGCTGAAGGCCGCCGCCTTGGCGCAAGGCGCGGAAGGCAAACCCAACCTGCTCGTCCTCTACGCCGACGACCTCGGCTACGGTGATGTCGGCTGCTACAACCCCGACCGCGGCAGGATCCCCACGCCGCACCTCGACCGGCTCGCCGCCGAGGGGATGCGCTTCACCGACGGGCATTCCTCCTCGGGCGTGTGTTCGCCTTCGCGCTACACCCTGCTGACCGGCCGATACCATTGGCGGACGAGACTCCAGAGCGGCATCGTCGGCCTGTGGGGCGGACCGCTCATCGCGCCGGACCGGATGACGATCGGGACCCTGGCGAAACAACACGGCTACCGCACCGCGTGCATCGGCAAATGGCATCTCGGCTGGGACTGGCCCATCCCGGCGGATCGCGCCGCTCTCTTCAAGGAAAAGCCGAAAGGCGAAGCCGCCGCCACCGAGGCCCATCGTGCGGTGTGGCGCGAGGTCTTTTCCCAGCCGATCGGAGGTGGCCCGGTGACGCGCGGCTTCGACCTTTACTTCGGCACCGACGTGCCGAACTGGCCGCCCTTCTGCTTCATCGAGAACGATCGCACCGTCGGCATTCCCTCCGAGTTTCTCGACAGCAAGCTCATGGGAAACAACCAGGCCAGCAACCAGGGGCCTGCCCTCGCCGACTGGACGCTTGAGCCCATTCTCCCCGCGCTCGGCGATCGCGCGGCCGCTTTCATTCAGGAAGCCGCCGCCGGAGAGGCACCTTTTCTTCTCTATCTGCCGCTCACCTCGCCGCATACCCCGCTCTCGGTGAACGAGGCGTGGAAAGGCAAAAGCGGCCTGAATCCCTACGCCGACTTCGTCATGGAAACCGATGCCGTGATCGGGCGCGTCCTTGAGGCGCTCGAGCAAAGCGGCGCGGCCGGGAACACGCTCGTCGTTTTCACCGCCGACAACGGCTGTGCTCCCTACGTCGGCAAGCCGGACCTGGAAAAGATGGGCCACTACCCGAGCGGTCCCCTGCGGGGAGCCAAGGCTGATGCCTGGGAGGGCGGCCATCGCGTGCCCTTCGTGGTGCGCTGGCCCGGAGTCGTCGAGCCGGGCGGCGTCTGCGACCAACTCGTGCACCAGGCCGATCTCCTGCGCACCTTCGCCGAGGTCCTCGGAGCCACCCTGCCCGAGAATGCCGGCGAGGACAGTGTCAGCCTGGTGCCGTTGCTCAAGGGCGGGAAGTATCCGGTGCGCGAGCACGCCGTGAGCGCCTCCGTCGGTGGAGTGCCCGCGCTGAGACAGGGGTCATGGAAATACATCGCCGCGCCCGGCTCCGGAGGCTGGGGCAAGGGCGGGGACCAGAGCCAGCCGGTACAGCTCTACGACCTCTCCAACGATCTCGGCGAAACGAAGAACCTCGCCGCCGCGCAGCCCGAGAAGCTCGCCGAGATGCAGGCCTTGCTCGAGCGTCTCATTATCCAGGGAAGGAGCACGCCCGGAGCGCCGCAAAAAAACGACCAACGGGTGAAGCGGTATCCGGTGGCGTCGGAGGCCAAAGGGAAAGAGGAGTGACGATCCAGTTGAGGGTCTGACAGAAAAAATTGCCCACCGCCGTCGCCCGTCCGCCGCGCTCACAGGCCCTCCCGACGATAGGCAGCGGGCGTGCGGCCATGCCGCCGCTTGAAGTGCCGGCCGAAGCGGGAGACGTCGCGGTAGCCGACCCGTTTGGCGATGCGGGCGACGGGAAGGCGCGTGGTGCGGAGGAGCTCGGCGGCTTTTTCGAGGCGCAGTTTCAGGTGGAGCGGATGAAAGGCTCTTGTTTTAAGTAAACTTCGTGCGACCTTAAAATGGTTTAAAGACTTACCAAGTAGACATCAATGCCGACTCCACACCATCCCACCGCCGCTGTGCGGAAGTCGCTGGTCCGACTCGGCAGCGACCTCCGCGACGCACGCCGCCGCCGTCGTTTGACCATGGCCGTGGTGGCGGAGCGGGCTTTCACCTCGCGCTCGACGCTCCAGCGCGTCGAGGCCGGTGATCCGGCCGTGAGCATCGGCATCTATGGGGCGGTCCTCCACGCGCTTGGGCTGTTGGACGGCCTGGGCCGGCTGGCGGAACTGTCGGTGGACGAAATCGGGCGGTCGCTGGCTGAAGAGGCGCTGCCCCGGCGCGTTCGCATGAAAAACCGACGGTCGACAGGATCATGAGCGACTTCGAAGTGCATCTTTCCCGGGATGGACGGGATCTCCTCGTAGGGAGGGCTCGGAGCAACGTCGTCCGGGGGAAGGAGACCGTGCTTTTTGAGTATGCGGACGAATGGATGGAGGCGGAGGACCGCTTTCCTTTGGCTCCCGACCTGCCGCTGACCCGCGGGGCATTTCCGCCGCCTTCCGGGTTGGCGATCCATGCCGCTTTGGGTGATTCGGCTCCGGATTCCTGGGGCCGGCGACGACCAGAGTCAGCCGGTGCAGTTTTACGACCTCGCGATCGACTTCGGCGAAACGAAGTACCTCGCCGCGGCGCACCTGAAGAAGCTCGCCGAGATGCTGGCCTTGCTGGAGAAACTTATCATCCAGCGAAGGAGCACGCCCGGAGCGCGGTAGAAGAATGACCAACGGGTGAACCGGTATCCGGCTGCGGCAGAGGCGGACAAGCGGAAAGGAGAGTGACGGGGCGGTTGAAAGGGTTGACGGCATAACTTTCCCAACCTCTTTCGCCCGCACACGCCCTCACTGTCCCTCCCGGCGATAGCCGGCGGGCGTGTCGCCGAAGCGGCGCTTGAAGTGCCGGCCGAAGCGCGAGACGTCGCCGTAGCCGACGCGTTTCGCAACGCGGGCGATGGGCAGGCGCGTGTTGGCGAGGAGCTCGGCGGCTTTTTCGAGGCGCAGTTTCTGGAGGTAAGCCTGGAATCCGAGGCCGTGCTGTTGGCGGAAAAGACGGGAGAGATGACCCGGACTGGTGAAGGCGATCTCCCTGGCGACCTCGGTGAGCCTCAGCGGGCAATGGAGGCGGAAGGCCAGGTGCGCGGTGGCGCGTTGGAGCGGATCGCCCTCGGGTTCGGTGGTGGGCAAGGTCTGCTCGGCGAGGCGGAACCAGACCGCTTCGACGTGGCTGCGGGCGGCGTCCTCGGCCGCGGCAGGGTCACCAAGGGCGATCGTGGCGACGAGGTGCTCGTGTTCCTCGGCAAGGACGCGGGTGTCGGGGAAATAATCGTCGAAGCCCTGTTTGTGGAAGTTGAGTAGACCTTCCCAGACCGCCCGCCAGGTCTCCGGGAGCATGGGGACGCCGGCGAGGCCGATGATGCTCTCGTGGAGTTCGAGGTCGGCTTCGCGAAAGCCTTCGTAGTCCCGCGCCCGCACCGCCCGGGTGAGCCGTTTCAGGATCGAGCGCAACTCCCCGAGCGTTTCCGGCGCCGCGGCGGCATGCGCCGCGGCGTGGCGCGCGGCGAATCCCTCCAGCAGGGAGCGGAGCTCGGAGAGGCGGCGCAGTTCGGTGGTGGTCATCAGGTGAATAGGCGAAATCAGACATCCCAATATGCGGCAAAGAACAAAGGGAAGCGAGGAGCGTGAATCGGATTGAAAAGCGGAACCGGGGCGGGTTTGCTGGAAGCGGAAATCGTCTTCTTATGCCAAATCAAACATCGCCCCGTCGCTTTTTCCTCTGGTACGTTTCGCTGTCTCTGGCTTCCGGGGCGGCGGTGGCCGGATCACCGAGGCACCTGACGCTCGACCAACCGCAGGCGGCGGAGTGGACCATCCATGGTCGTGCCGAAACGGTGTCCGGGGTTAAGGATGGCGCGCTGCAGCTCGATGGTGGATCGGTCATCGAGGTGAAGGACGCGGCGTCCCTCCGGGTCGATGAAGCGGGTCTCACCTTCACGATCTGGTGCAATCCCTTCCTCGTGCGCGACGACCAACGCATGATCGCCGCGAAGAATCGCTACGGTCAAGGCGAGCGCGAATGGGGAGTGATGCTGGACCGCGATGGGAAATTCCGGCTCTATGTCTGGCAGGGGAGGTGGAAGACCGTGGAGTCCGCCGCCTCGCCGAAGCCCGGTCATTGGCATCAGGTCGGCGTCGTCCTGCGAAACGACCGCGCGGAACTGTGGGTCGATGGCCTGAGGGAAGGCAGCGCGGCGCTGGACTCGCCCGTGGCTCCCACGGCCGCACCGATCACGCTCGGCGGCGTCCTCGATGGCTCGCCGCGACAGGCTTGGTTCGGGGCGTTGGATGAATTCCGGCTGTTCGACGAGGCGCTTTCCGATGCCGACCTGGCGGCGCTCTACGAGCCGGTCACCGCCACGCTGAAAATCCCACCGACTCCGCTTCCATCCGTCGTCCAGGCCGATCCGTTCTGGACCCGTCACGGTGCCGAGGATGCCCGGCAGGATCGCAGCGTTACGCTGTTTAAAGGGCGCAGCCCCGACAAGCTCGCCTGCGACACGACCCTGCGCCGGATGCCCGACGGATCGTGGGTCCATGTCATGCTCGGCGGCGGCGACAAGGAGCCCGATCCGCGCAACGGGGTCTTTCTCCAGCGCAGCCTCGACGAGGGTGCCACCTGGAGCGCACTGGAACGGCTCGACTTCGGCTTTCCAAAAGACGGCGACACCCGCGCCCTCGTGCCGACCGAACTGATGGTGCATGAGGGACGCTGCACGCTCTACTTTGCGACGCACGACGGCACTTTTGGCGGCTGGAAAAGCTGGTCGGTGACGAGCGAGGACTCGTGCAAGAGCTGGGGTCAGCCGCAGCCCCTGCCGGGACGCCTGCACGACCGCACCTTCATCCGCAATCACATCGTCACCCGCGACGGGCGGCTCTTGCTGCCTTTCCAACACTACGAAGACGCGCCCCGCAGTGCGCCGGTGAACGGCGTCCTCATCAGCACCGATGGCGGGCAGACCTGGAGCGAGCATGGCAACATCCGCCTCACCGAAAACCGCGCCTATCAGGGCTGGGCGGAAAACAACATCGTCGAGCTTCTCGACGGCCGCATCGCCATGATCATCCGCGCTGATGGA
>JAEUHH010000073.1 GCA_016795505.1 Verrucomicrobiales bacterium
TTCAACCGACGCAGGAAAAAGCGCGCGTTGATGTTCTGCACCGTCGCGGCCTGCTTCGGCTCGCTCCAGGTGCGGCCGCCGTCGCTCGAAAAGCTCTCGTGAGGCTGCCCTTTCGTCCTCGCCAGCATCCAGATGCGGCCGTCCTTCAGCTCGACCATCATGTGTTCGTCGAATTCCCACTCGGGAAACTTCAGATTCCCCCGCTCGGCCCAAGTCGCGCCTTCGTCGGTCGAGGCATAGACCCGCGCCGTCTTTTGGTGCCAGTCCGAGACGGGCAGGAGCCAGTCGCCGTTGGCGAGGATGGTCGGTTTGTTGAGGGTGCAGCCTTCGGAAAAATGCACCGGATCGGTCCACTCCGGCTCGGCCGCATCGGGGTTGTCGCAGCGCATCCACCAGTTCGTGATGCGTTTGTCAGGATCGCCGAGCTGCTGGTCGAAGAAAAGCCAGAGCCGGCCCTTCGGATCGGTCCAGAGATTGCCGACGAGGGCTCCGCTGATTTTTTGCGAAGCCTCGGTGCGCGCGCCGACGGCGAGACGCGGCTTCGACCAGGATTCGCCACCGTCGTCGCTTGTCGCGAGCAGGAAATAGCCGTCCGCCTTGTCGCCCGTGCCGGTCCAGCAGCCCCAGATGCGCCCATTCGGCGTGCGGTCCATCCCGATGATCATCGCGCCAGCGCGAGCCTCGTCCTGGAACTCCTCACCCGGATCCGTGACCACGACCGGCGCGTAGGGATCCTGCTCCTTCACCTCCGTCCCCTCGCCCATGACGAGGAAAACCAGCTTCCTGAAACGCAGCTTCTCGCCCTTCCCGACCTGCTTTTGGTAAAGACTGACCCGGTTGATCTCGCCGGGGAAAAATTGGGTTTCGGGCACGTCCACCTTCGTGAAACCGGCCTTCACGAGCGGGTCTTCCTGGCTCGCGGCCTTCGGCCGCTTTGTCGGGGTGAGTGCGTAGAGCAGGCCCGGCTTCGTCACCGTCACTTCGGTGCGCTCGATGCTGGTGCGGAGAAAGGGTTTGCCCATCACCGCTTCCGGCGCCTCCTCCAGCACGTAGTCGCGGTCGGTGAAGAGCTTCACGCCGGTCGTCAGCTCGGCCTTCTCCACCGGCGGCAGGGGGATCGGTTTCCGCTTCTTGCCCTCCTGCGAAGCGAACTCGCCGAGCTTCTCGAGTTTCCCAAACACGATGCGCTCCTTGCGGCTCGCCGAGGTGTCACCCTGCGTCGCGCAGAGCCAGATCACGCCCTCGTGCTCGCGGAAGGTCGGGTATTGGAAGGACTTCGTCGATTCGAAGCGATACTTCCGCTCCCAGGTCTTTCCGTCACGCGAGATATCGACGTTGAAAACGCTGCGGCTCACGCCGTGGATGCGGGTCGCCTCCTGCCAGCCGAGGTAATAGAGATCGCCGAACCTGTCGAAGGTCGGCTTCGAGTTCCCCCCGTTCTGAACAAAGGGCATCTCGCGTCCTTCCATCCAGGTGCGGCCGTCCTTGCTCGTGGTGAAATGGTAGTTCCCCACGTCGTTGCGGCAGATCGCCATCCAGGTGCCGTCGGGGAGCCGGTTCACCGCCGACTCGCTGAGCTGCTGCGACTGCGGTTCATTGTAGTGGCCGAGCACCTCGAAGGTGGCGAGGTCGTCGTGCACCAGAGCCAGGGCGTTCTGTTTGCCGCTGAAGTTGTTGATCGCGACATGGAGCTTCCCGTCGAAACGCTTGAAGGAATCGAAGAGGAAAAAGGAAGAGTCCACCGCCGGTTTCGCGAAGCCCTGTGCCGCCGCATCGGCATGGAAATGCTGTGGCTGGAAATCGAAGGTGCCCGCCGCCGTCTTCAGCTTCGCCCGATGGATCGTGGGGGCGAAGGCGCCCGAGGAGAGATCGAAATCGCGATACCACAGTTGCGACTGTCGTTTGCCGGGGTCTTCGCTGGTGAAATAGCAGCGCAGCGTCTTCGCATCCTTTTGCAGGATGCGCGGCACGAAGCAGGCTCCGATGGGGAGTGTTTCGTTTTCGAAGACCTGTTCGCCCCGCGCGATGGGGATGACGTCTTCCAACTGAAGAGGGTCCAATCGGACAATCGACAGGGTTGCATAGATCTCCGGCCAACCCGCCGACTCGCCCGCGCGGACCTCGTTGACTTCGGCGACGAGGTAGGCCCGGTCGTCGACCATGACCATCTCCGCGTCGTGAGCGCCCTTCACGTGCGGGGCGGTGACGGTGATGAGGCTCTCCATCACCCGATCGCCGGCCAAGGCCGGATCCCAGCCGGAGGGAACGAGGGGTGCGGCGATCTTATCTACCAGCGCATCCGTCTCGCTGAGCTGAAAGCGCGTGCTCACGACGCTGTTTTTCTCAGGTCCGGCGGCATACTGGATGTAGGTGGTGGCGACGAGGGTGCCATCGGGGAGAAGTTCCAGATCGGAATAGCCACAGTCGGAGTTGCCCGAGCCGGGCCGGTCCTCAGGGGTTCGGGCGGCATTGTGGAGCAACTTGATGCGATATTGACCTTCACGGCGGTGGACGATGTCATCGAAGGTGCCGACCCACGCGACATAGTGTCCATAGGTGTCGCTCGTTTTGGCCATGTCGCGGAAGGCGACGACGAGCCGGCCGTTGGGCATCGCCTTGATGACATGGCGGTCGCCGGTGAGAGCGGCGGGAAGTTCCTGCGAGGCGGACCAGGTTTGCGCTCCGTCCCGGCTGATGGCATAGAGCGAATGGTGTTGGCGGCTGTTTTCGCGCAGGAGCATGACCAGCGTTTTGCCATCCGCGGAACGCGTCACGGCCGGCTGGCCCCAGCGGGCGGGTATTTTCAGAATGCGACGTTCCGGGCTCCAGGTGAGGCCACCGTCGGTGGACTCGCTCTGCACGACATACTCCGGCAGGTCGGACCACAAGATGAGACGTTTGCCCTCATCGAAGTCGAGCACCGTTTTCGGCGGCACCTCGCCCTGGATGCCGTTCGGCGCCATCGGCGACCAGGTCTTCCCGTCGTCTTCGGACACGGCCTGGTGCATCGGATAGGGCGGCTCGCCCTTGCGCCGCCAGTCGAGCCCATCGGCAAAAACAATGAGTCGCGCCTTCCCCTGCGGATCGACCAATCGGTGGATGGCGGGCGTGTTGGCGGTGGTGTGCCAGTTCGCCGGCACCTCCAGCGGAGCGCTCCAGGTGAGTCCGGCATCGTCGCTGCGGGCCAAAGGTCCGACAGTGCGCGCATGATTCACCGTCCACGCGGTGAACATCGTCCTGCCATCGGGCAGCAGCACGGTGTCACAATGACCGTGGTAGGTCTCCGCCGTTCCGCGCGCGATCACGACCTGCCGGCTGGTGTCGCCGGAGAGGTCCACGGTGGGGATGGTGATCGTGCGCAAGGTGCCCGGCGTGGGTCCGGTAAAGGCGGGAATGTCCGCCGTCTGGGCGAAAGCCGGAACGGCGAGAGCGAGAAGGGCGATGGGCAGCGCTTTCATACGAGGGTGAGAAAGAGTAGCCGGATCGCCCGCCCGACGGGAAGGGCGGATGTCGTGAAAGAATGTGTTATGTTAACGCAACTCAAAACACCAAGAACAATGCTTCTACTATGAAACATCTTGACGCGTCAGATTTTGCTTCCATACTGAAGCATCGTGAACCCAACCCGATCCACTCGCCGTCATTCCCGCGCGTTGAGGCCGTCCGCTTCCGATGGTTCGGCCTTGCTTCTTGGTCGCGCCTATTTGAACTACCAAACCGTTCTTCAAAGTGCCATTGAGGCGGAAGGATTGGAGAACCACTTCCGCCCCGGCCAGGGGTCGGTGCTCTTCTCCTTGTTTGAGGAAGACGGAGTTCTCATGAGCGATTTGGCCGCGCGCACTTCCCTTGCCGCTTCCTCCGTCACCCAGATCGTCAGCCAGATGGAGACCGCGGGCTTGGCAAAAAGGACACGTGATCCTGAGGACGGCAGAGCGGTGCGTGTCCATCTCACCCCGCTGGCGAGAAGGCTGGAGCCGCGTTGCCAGGCCTTGAATCATCGGATGCGCGGCCTTTTGGAGGCCGGCATGTCGGATGCGGAGGTTTCAGAGCTGCGCCGCTTGCTGGGCATCGTCGTCGGCAATCTCCACGGCTACTTCACAACCTCTTCGAAATGAAGAACTCAACCTTTCCCAGCACCGAAACGCTGACCACACCATGAAAGCCATCGCCCTGTGTTTCCTCATCCTGACAAGCCTGCATGCCCCCTTGTGTCTCGCACAAACGGCTCCGGACACCGACTATTGGGAGCGCGCCCGGAAATTGTTGGAACGCAGCCAGAGAGGCGAATCGCTTTCCGAGTCGGAGCAGTCATTCCTTGCCGAAGCCAAGGCGCGCCGGGCGCGGGCGGCAATGGGCGGAAACACCGGCATGCAAGGCGATGGGGCCACCGCGCCTCTGAAATGGCCCGTGCCTCCGGTTCCCGTATCCCTGGATCTGAGTCCGATCCTGCCACTCGAGATCACCGCCACCGATGGGCGGAACAGCACCATCTACTGGCGCAAACCGCAGGGTGAGGGCCCTTTTCCCGCCATCCTTTTCATCCATGGCGGACTGGATGAATACCCGGTCGAAAGTCTGCATGCCCACCTCACGGAGAATCCCATCATCACGCGGTTCCTCAGCGCCGGGCATGCCGTGGTGATGGCGACCTTCCGCACCTATTCGCAAGAGATCCAATCCCGCGGCCCCATCCTCGATGTCTCCGCCGCCCTCGATGGGATGGCCCGTCTTCCTTCCATCGATCCCGGCCGGATCTTTGTGTATGGAGGCAGCGGTGGTGGCAGCATTGCCCTCGAACTGGCGAGCGACGAAAGGCCCAGTGGTGTGATTGCCTGCGAACCAGCCACCGTCATCTATACCGGCATGTTGGACACGGCCGACTACGGCGTCCGCCTCGAAATGATGCGTGAACCGGAACGCTTCTTTACCAAGGAAGTGGCGGATCGTACCCTCACCAAACTGAAAACCATCCAGGCACCGGTTCTCATCATCCACAGCGATCGCCACGACCTCGTCAAATTAAACAAGCCAATGATTCTGCCGTTGATGCGCGAGGCCGGAGTCAAAGTAGACTATCGCGAGTATCCCGGCTACGGACACGGGTTTTACTGGGGCGGTGGCGGAGACCGATGGGGAAAAGCAGCGGATACCGCGGTCGTCGAAGCCGTATTTGCCGACGTGCTGAAATTCGTCACCCAGGGAAAGTAACTTTTCACCAGTCCCTTGCCCTCGCCATCCCCCATCACCCTCCACGACCTCGCCCGCGCCGCGGGTGTCTCCGTGATGACCGTCTCGCGCGCCCTGCGCGGCGAGGCGCGGGTGGCGCCGGCGACTCGGGAGCGCATCCTCGAGCTGGCGGAGTCGATGGGCTACCAGCCCGATCCCGATCTCGCCCGGCTCATGCAGCGGGTGCGCTCGCGAAAAACGGTGAAATTCCGCTCCGTCATCGCCGTGATCCGCGAATGGGTGCCGGACGATGATCTGCTCAGCCCTTCCTACCAATACGTTCCGCTGGAACCGATCCGGGAACGCGCCCGCGGTCATGGCTACGAGGTGGAGGAATTCTGGCTCGGTCGCGACGGGCTCACTCCCAAAAAGCTCGGCAAAGTCCTTCATGCCCGCGGCATCGAGGCGGTGATCGTGTCGCCGCAAAGCACCCGTCTCCTCTGCGCCGAGGTCGATTACGCGCCCTTCGCCGCTGTCGCCTTCGGCTATGCGATGCGCGAGCCGGCGCTCCACATGTGTGCGGGGAACATGACCCTCGGCATCCAGACCGCGGCGGAGGAGCTGAGCGCCCTCGGCTATCGCCGCATCGGCGTGGCGGTGACGCAGTGGATTGTGAACCGCTCGCAGTTCGGCTACAGCGGCGGGCTCTTTCACTTCCAGCAGAGTCTCCCGGAAACGGACCGCATCCCCCTGCTGTTGCTGCCACACAACCGCATTGAGCGCGGGTTCGCGACCTTTTCCCAATGGATGAAGGAGAATGAACCCGACGTTCTCATTTCATTCGACACCCATGTGCCGGAGTGGCTCGCCCGGCTGGGTTTGCGCGTGCCCGAGGACATCGGCTTTGTCGTCCACGACTGGACCCCGGCGATGCAGGGCTATGCCGGCATCTACCAGCGTCGCGACCACCTCGCGGCCTCGGCGGTGGACCTGATCGTGACGCAACTCTCCCAGCACGAGCGCGGCGTGCCTGCGGTGCCGCGGCAGATCATGATCCCGCCACAGTGGGTACCCGGTTCAAGTGTGCGCTAATCCAGCGCACCGGTGACCCGCCGCATCTCATCCCCGGTCGATCCGGTCTGACGGATTCGAATGAGGTAATCGCTCTGCTGCTCATCCGGACCGAAAGCCAGCCAGCGCACCAGATGCTCCGGTCGCTCCAGCCGCGAAAACAGCGCCCGCTGGATCCGGCTTTTCTCCACTCGCATCACCCCATAGCCGGCGCTGCCGTCGTCGTTCGCGGTCTGGCTCGACCAGACTTCGATGGCCTTTCCATCCGCAGTCTCGCCGAGATACACGACGAGATGGCCGCTCTCGCCTTTGCCGATGTGTTCATTCCAGAAAATCTTGAGGAAATCGCCCGGCCTGGCTTTCGCGAAGTCGCTGAAATTCGTCCCCAGATTCAGCCGGTGAAACAACACTGCTGTGCCCGGTCCGTCAGCATTCCAGTGGCCGAAGATCCCGATGCCGTCGAGTTTTCCATGAATCACCTCCGTTTTGTCCCCCACCGCGGCAAGCGCCCGGCTCAGGGCGGGCTCGGACGGGACAACTCCCTCGCGCTGGAGACCCGCGATCACGTCACAAAACAGGAGGTAGGTCGCGCTCGAGCAGAAGCTGTGCCGGTCCGCCGCACCGGGGTCGACCCGCAGCCGACCGTCCTTTCCCACCGCGATCGCCTGACCGAGATCCTCGACTGTGGCGTAAAGGTCATCAAAGCGCCGCGCCTCCGGCAGGTCTTTTCGGTACTTCGCATAGAGGCCTCCCTTCGGCATCCGCTCGATCGCGGCGAGGATGCGCTCGTTGTAGTCGGCGCCGATGGCCGGGACTCCGGACGACCAGGCCAGCCAGAGGAAGGGAATGAGGAACAGGGGACTCTTCATGGACGCGGCCGACAGTAAAAACCGACGTGTCGCGTGGCACAAGTCCCCCGGGCGGGTTTTCGATGAAACAGGGTTGGATCGGAGAGGCTACCCTGTTTGATCGGAAACAGGCGCGTCACAGGCTTTCGAGAAACCGGCGGTAGAAATCGGCGCCGGCTTCGAGATCGGCGATGGCGAGCCATTCGTCCTCGGTATGGGCCTGGTCTATCGATCCCGGGCCGCAGGCGACCGATGGGATGCCGCCCAGGTCTGAAAGCCAGGCCGCGTCGCAGAACCAGGGTGCTCCCACCGGCCGGGCGCCGAGGGACAGCAGCTTTTGCACGCAAGGATGCTGGAGATCGGTGTCCAGCGGGCGGGTGTCGACGGTGGCTTTGACCGCGACTGTCTCCGCCCATCCGTGGCGGTGCAGCAGCGCGCCGAGCCGGCCGACGGCCCCGCCGGCGGCGCTGAGGGCCGGCGTCTCGCGGAAATCCAGCGAGGCCGCGCAGTGGTCGGGCACGATGTTGGTCCGGGAGCCGCCGTGGATCAGGCCGATATTGACCGTGGCCGGCCCGAGCACGGGATCGGTGAAACGGGCCAGCTCCTCGCGCAGCTCGGTATCGATGGCTTGCAGCACCGGCAACAGCCGGGTGATCGCATTCACCCCACGCTCGGGCGAGGCGCCGTGACAGGCACGTCCAGCGACGCTGAGATCGACCCAGACACAGCCTTTGTGGGTGTAAACGACATCCAGCCCGGTGGGCTCGCCGACGATGGCAAAGTCGAACTCACCACGGTGATGTCGGGCGAAGTGACGGGAGCCGGGTTGAGCGGTTTCCTCACCCATGAAGCCGGCAAAGGAGACGGTGGCATTGATCTCTCCCCAGCGGTCGCGCAATTCGTGGAATGCCCACAGCATGGCCGCCATGGTGCCCTTGGTGTCGCTCGCGCCGCGGCCCCAGACGCGGCCGTCGCGGATCTCGCCGCCGAAGGGGTCGATCGTCATGCCCGTGACGCTGACGGTGTCCGTGTGCGGGGCAAAGAGGATGCGGGGCCGCCGGTCGCCGGGGTCCGGGGTGAGGTGACCGATGACATTGGGCCGGCCGGGCAGCACCTCCTCGTAGGTCACGGTGGCGCCGCACTGGGAGGCGAGGAAATCGCCGACGTAGCGGGCGCAGGCCGCCTCGCCGGCATGGGGAGAGCCCGGGTCACCGTCGGGATTCACACTGGGGATGCGAACCAGAGCCGCCAGGAGCTGGGCCGGCGAGGTGATTTCGGCTGGCGGAGTCGGTGTCATGGCAGGGTAGTGGGGCCGACGGTCCGGGGCGGCGGAGGCAGTCTCGCCGCTCCAGTGCCAAATTCAAAATGAAGTTCCCGGCGTCGAATTGGGAATAAGGTATTGACACGAACCGCGATTACAGGCCTAAATAGCGACTTAGATTTTTTAAAAATTTTCAGTCATGAGCGACACCGAGCCCCAGACGCCCGAAACGCTGAAACCGTCGACCAAGACGTCGACGGTGCCGTTGAAGAAGGAAACTGTTCGTATCACCCTGCGGGCTCGTCCCGAGGAAACCGGTCCGGTGGCACCGAAAGGGTCCACGGCGCCGGTTCCGGCCAAGGGAGGTACCGCCGCCCCGGTGGTCGCTGTCGATGATACCGGTCCGACCCAGCCTGTGGTCGCTGTGCCAACACCGCCTCCGGCTGCTGCTGCGCCGCCTCCGCCGTCCACCATGGCGCCTCCGCCGCCCCGTCCGGGTGGGGCTCCGCCGCCACCGCCGTCCGCGGGTGGACCTCCGGCTCCGCCGCCGCCTTCCGCGCCTGCTCCGCGTCCGCCGGCACCGGCTCCCTCGGCTCCGGCCCCCGCTCCTTCTGCGCCTCCGGCTGCCGGAGCGCCGCCGGTGGCTCCCGGTGCCAAAACGATCCCGCTGGCGAAAAAGCCGGCCGCTCCGTCTCCGGGCGCCGCGGGTCCGGTCGGCGCCAAAACGATTCCTCTGGCCAAGGCGCCTGCTCCTGGTGGTCCCACGCCGGGCAAGCAGACTGCTCCGCTGCAAAGCGGCGGTGCCAAACCGCTCCCGAAAGCCACGGTCAAGCTGCAGCAGACCCAGCCCATGGCTGGTGGTGCTGCCGCGCCGGGCGGTGCTCCCTCGACCATCTCCAAGGCTCCCGACATCAAGTCGACCGCGGTCGTCGAGGAGGAGTGGGAGGAGGATTTCGAGGAGTCCGGCCTGATGCCCTTCTCCATCGTCGTCCTCCTGTTCGCGATTGCCGTGCTGGTGATCGAATTTCTCACCATGAACGCCGGCAAGTAACGGTTGGTCCCTCCAGACCGCCCGATCATCGACCGATCCCTCCCTGATCCCATGCCCTTCGCCATTCTCGTTCTGCTTTTCGCCGTCGCCGTGCTCGTCATCGAGTTCCTCACGATGTCGGCGGGGAAGTGACCCGCTTCGGAGGCCCTCTCAGGACCGTGCATGTGTCCGGATTTCCGGTGCGCCTTGGACTATGGCTGCCGGTGTTCGCCGATGACTCGCCGCGCACTTGACAGGCGGGGCAGGTGCTGGACACTTCCGGCTTTGTCACGGTCATTCCGCCGCGGGCGAGCGGTGCGGGGCGCATTTTTCGCGTTTTCGTAAGCTTCCCGGTGGCAGGATCGTCCATTTGTCCCTAGTCGGCGCGCTGTCGCGCCAAACCATTCAGTCATCTCACCTCATCCACCGTCATTCCCATGGCCCACGAATCCATCGTCACCCTCAATGAAGACAATTTTGAGTCCGAAGTGCTCCAGAGCAGCGTCCCGGTGCTGGTCGACTTCTGGGCGGAATGGTGCGGCCCGTGCCGCATGATTGGTCCGGTGCTCGATCAGGTGGCGGCGGAAATCGGTGACACGGCGAAGATCGGCAAGGTCAATGTGGACCACAATCAGATGCTGGCCGCCAAATACGGCGTGCGTTCGATCCCTCTGCTGCTGTTCTTCAAGGACGGCGAGATCAAGGATCAGGTCGTCGGGGCCGGCACGCCCAAGGATGCACTGATCCAGAAATTGAAGGCCCTCTGAGGGGGGATTTCCCCACGCCACGGCCGCCGTGGGTCCGGTTCGCCGGTCCTCCGGCAGCCGGGTGCGATCCGCTGAAGACCATGTCGCCAATTTCCCAGTCCTCCCCAGCCTCACGGTGGCCACGGGTCACGTGGATCGCTGCCCTGATCGTCCTCACGGCGGGCTATCGGCTGGCGACGGCTGGTTCGACGGACCTGATGAACACATCGCCTCTGATGGCGGCGTGTTTTGGCGGCGGCCTGCTGCTTGGCTGGCGCTATGCGTGGGTGCCTGCGGTGTTGTTGGTGATCGGCGATCTTTTTCTGGGTCTCGCGCATGGCACTGGGATCGGCGGCTACACCCTGTTCAGCGGCGTCGTCTACACCCTCGCCGCCGCGGTTGGGGCGGCTACGGGCAGCCGACTCGGAAACGGCCGCCCCGGCGTCCGGTGGGCGGCAATGCTGGGCGGCACTCTGGTGTCGAGCCTGTTGTTTTACGCGGTGGCAAACAGCTACGTGTGGTTGGTCTCGCCGCTGTATGACAAGAGCCTGGCTGGCTGGTGGCAAAGCCAGACCACCGGGTTGCCCCAGTTCCAGCCCCAAGCCTGGGTGTTTCTGGTGCGCTCCCTGATCGGGGACTCGGTCTGGTGTGTCCTGGCGGCGCCGTTGTTCTTCTGGGCGCCGGTTCGCGCCGCCGTCGCCCCACTGATGCCGCGTCCGGAAGGCCAGGCGGCCTGATGACTGGCCAGGTGCGGTGGCCGTCCGCTCTCCGTGCCTGCGCTGACGCGGAGCGGGGATGATTTTGGCTCTTCGCACTACGGTGGAGCTCCCCAAAAACCGCCTTGACCCTGCACGGCAAAGAACGTATCAAAGAATCACGATATTTTAATTTGTTCTGAGCTTTATCCGCTGTCCCATGACCGACCTGAAAGCCGAACTCACCGCCGCCCTGAACCAGCGCATCCTCGTCCTCGACGGGGCGATGGGCACGACCATCCGCACCTACGGCCTGAGCGAGGCTGATGCGCGGGGGGAGCGTTTTGCCAACAATGAGAAGGATCTGTTGAACAACGGCGACATCCTGTCGCTGACGCGGCCGGATGTGATCGGCGACATCCACCGCCGCTTCCTCGAAGCCGGGTCGGACATCATCGAAACGAACACCTTTTCCGCCACCACCCTGGCCCAGAGCGAGTTTTTCGTCGAGGATCCGCGGGAAAGGGGGCTCGGACGCAAGGATCCCGAGTTTTTCCAGGCCAAAGTCTGTGAAAACGCCTTCCTCAAGGACCTCGCCTGGGAAATCAACTACGAGTCCGCCCGGCTATGCCGGAAATGGGCCGACGCCATCGGTTCCGATACAGGGCGAAAACGCTACGTGGCTGGCGCCATCGGGCCGATGACGGTATCGCTGACGAATTCGCCCGACGCCGAGGACCCCGGCTTCCGCGTCGTCACCTTCGACCAGGTGCGCGATGCCTACCGCCACCAGATCCGCGCCCTCATCGCCGGCGGAGCCGACATCATGATGGTGGAGACCATCTTCGACTCGCTCAATGCCAAGGCTGCGCTCGTCGCGCTGCGCGAAGTCTATGACGAAGACGGCATCGAACTGCCCATCATTGTGTCCGCCGCTGTCGGATTGGGTGGAGAGACCATGATCTCTGCGCAGAAGGTCGAGGCGCTGTGGAACGCCGTCGCCCACGCGAAACCCCTCGCCGTGGGTCTGAATTGCTCGCTCGGTCCCGACCTGATGGAGCCGCACCTGAAGGCCCTCTCGCAGGTCGCCGAGACCTTCGTCAGCGCCTATCCCAATGCCGGCATGCCCAATCCGCTGGCCCCGACGGGTTTTGACCTGCACCCGCCCGACATGGAGCGTTTTCTCGAAGGCTTTGCGGCCCAGGGACTGGTCAATCTCATCGGCGGCTGCTGCGGCAACACCCCCGACCACGTCGCCGCCATCGCGCGGGCGGCGGAGCGCCACGCGCCCCGTCCCGTGCCCCACCTGCCGCCCACCCTGCGCCTCAGCGGCTCGGAGGCGTATAACCTGACGTCTGAGAAAAATTTCCTCATGATCGGCGAGCGGACCAACATCGCCGGCTCGCCGAAATTCGCCAAGCTCGTCAAGGAGGGCAAACTGGAGGACGCCGTCACCATCGCCCGCCAGCAGGTGGAGAGTGGCGCGCCGGTCATCGACGTCTGCATGGACGAGGGCATGATCGATGGCGTCGCCACCATGTCGCGCTTCCTCCATCTCACCGCCGCCGAGCCCGACGTGGCCGCGGTGCCCACCATGGTGGACTCCTCGAAGTGGGAGATCATTGAGGCCGGCCTGAAATGTCTCCAGGGGAAAGGCATCGTCAATTCCATCTCGCTGAAGGAAGGCGAGGAGAAATTCCGGGAGCAGGCCCGCCAGATCATGAAATACGGCGCCGCCGTGGTCGTAATGGCTTTCGATGAAAAGGGGCAGGCCGACAGCTACGAGAGCAAGATCCGCATCTGCGAGCGCGCCTACCGCATTCTCGTCGATGAGGTCGGCTTCAACCCCTGCGACATCATCTTCGATCCCAACATCCTCACCGTCGCGACCGGGATGGATGAGCACAACAACTATGCGGTCGATTTCATCGAGGCCACCCGCTGGATCAAGGCGAACCTGCCTGGCGCCAGGGTCAGCGGCGGCGTGTCGAACATTTCCTTCTCCTTCCGCGGAAACAACGTCGTGCGCGAAGCCATGCACGCCGCCTTCCTCTACCACGCGGGTCGGGCGGGGATGGACATGGGCATCGTCAATCCCGGCATGCTCGAGGTGTATGACGAGGTCGAGCCGAAGCTGCTCCAACTGGTCGAGGATGTGCTGCTGAACCGCCATCCCGGTGCCACCGAAGCCCTCATCGCCCACGCCGAGGAGCTGAAAAGCCAGGGGGCCAAGGGCCGCGACAAATCGTCCGGACCCGATCTCGCCTGGCGCCAGGGCAGCTATGGCGATCGCATCGCCCATGCCCTGGTGAAGGGCATCGACGACTACATCGAAAAGGACACCGAGGAAGCCCGCCAGGCTCTCGGCAAGCCGCTCAATGTCATCGAGGGTCCCCTCATGGATGGCATGCGCGTCGTCGGCGAGCTGTTTGGCGCCGGCAAGATGTTCCTGCCCCAGGTGGTGAAGAGCGCCCGCGTCATGAAAAAGGCCGTCGCCTACCTCGAGCCCTACATGCTGGCCGAGAAGCGCGAAGATGACGAAACCAACGCGCCTGTTTTCGTGATCGCCACGGTGAAGGGCGACGTCCATGACATTGGGAAGAACATCGTCGGCGTCGTGCTCGGCTGCAACGGCTACAAGGTCGTCGACCTCGGCGTGATGGTCGACTGCGAGCGCATCATGGCGGCCGCGCGGGAGCACCGTGCCGACATCGTCGGACTCAGCGGCCTCATCACCCCATCGCTCGACGAGATGATCGCCAACGCGAAGGAGTTCGAGAAACACCAGTGGACTGTGCCGCTCCTCATCGGTGGCGCCACCACCTCCCGCGCCCACACTGCCATCAAGATCGCCCCGCACTATTCGCAGCCCGTGGTCCATGTCGGCGATGCCTCGCTCGTCGTCGGCGTGTGCAATTCCCTCCTCTCCGAGAACCTGCGCGACACTTTCCTCGCCGAGCACCGCGCCCAAGAAATCCGCGAGCGCGACCTTTTCGCCGGCCGCGGCACCAGCGCCGTTTACATTCCCTATGAGGAGGCCTGCCGGCAGAAATTCGCCGTCGACTGGGCCACGGCCGACATCGCCACGCCCGAGGCCATCGGCGCCCACCTTGAGGACCCCGTGACGCTGGCCGACATCGTGGAGGTCTTCGACTGGAGCCCGTTTTTCCACGCTTGGGAACTGCGTGGCGTCTTCCCGAAGATCCTCGACCACCCCGAGCATGGTGCCGAGGCGCGCAAGCTCCATGACGACGCCCGTCGCATCCTTGATGAACTGGTCGCGAATGATCGCGTCCACGCCCGCGGCGTCTGGGGCGTCTGGCCGGCTCATTCCACCGGTGAGGACATCGAGCTTTATCGTGACGAGACCCGCGCCGAGGTCCTTGCCACCTTTCATTTCCTGCGCCAGCAGAAGGAAAAGGTGAAGTCCGGCACTCCCTTCCAGAGCCTCGCCGACTTCGTCGCTCCACGCGGGAGCGGCCGGGCCGACTACCTGGGCGCATTTGCCGTCACCGCCGGCAACGAAGTCGAGGAGTATGCCCGGAGCTTCCGGGACAAACACGACGATTACACCGCCATCATCATCCAGGCCCTCGCCGATCGATTCGCCGAAGGGCTGGCCGAGCTGTTCCACCGGCGGGCGCGACGCTTCATGGGCTTCGGGATTGGCGAAAACCTCAGCGTCGATGACCTGATCGCCGAACGCTATCGCGGCATCCGTCCCGCCGCTGGCTATCCCGCCTGTCCCGACCACACGGAAAAGGCTATCCTTTGGGATCTGCTCGACGTGAAGGCGCAGGTCGGCATCGAACTGACCAGCAGCTACGCCATGTTCCCGCCGTCGAGCGTGAGCGGCCTGTATTTCTTCAACCAAGCCGCCCGCTACTTCAATGTCGGCAGGATCGGGCGCGACCAGTTGGATGCCTATGCGAAGCGAAAGGGAATCAGCGTCGCCGAGGCGGAAAAGTGGCTGGCGCCGAATCTGGAAGAGTGAAAAGTGGCGGTGTATGTTGCCAGTTGCTGTGCCGAGATCCCGATACCACATGACGAGATACTCAGATCAGGAGCTTGAAACCCTGCTCAATGACACCGAGTCGGATCTCGCCGAGCGAAAACAGTCACTCCGCGGCGATGTGACTACGCGCGCGCGTCAGGTTGTGTGCGCCTTTGCCAATGATCTGCCCAATCATAACAAGGCAGGAGTACTCTTCATAGGGGCTTGCGACGATGGGAGCCCCTCGCACGAGCCCATCACCGACGATCTTCTACTCTCTCTCTCCGACATGCGCTCCGATGGCAACATCCAGCCCATGCCCGCGTTGACTGTCGAAAAGCGATTCCTCAAGGGAGCCGAGATGGCCGTAGTAACCGTCGAACCATCGGATATGCCGCCGGTGAAATATGCCGGTCGCATCTGGATTCGCACGGGTCCCCGCCGATCGATCGCGAATGATCAGGAAGAGCGAATCCTGGTTGAAAAGCGCCGCTACAAGAATTTGCCCTTCGATCTGTTCCCGATCCCCAACGCCTCGATTGGCGACTTGTCCAAGACCGTATTCCTGAACGAATATCTGCCCGCGGCATTTGCTTCCGACGTTCTGGAGGAAAATCACCGCACCTACGAAGAGCGACTGGCTTCATGCCGGATGGTGGTCTCGCCCACTGATACGACGCCGACGGTCGCCGGCCTGTTGGCCATCGGAAAGAGCCCTCAGGACTTCTTGGAAGGTGCCTACATCCAGTTTCTGCGCATCGATGGAACGGAACTCGCCGACTCCGTCATCGACGAGGAAGCGTTTAGTGGGTCGGTTTCCGACATGCTCCGAAGGGCCGAGGAAAAATTGCGCGCCCACAACCGTTCCGCGCTTGATGCCGTTTCGAGTCCCACCCACAAGCGGGAATCTCCCTATCCCCAGGCTGCCATCCAGCAGATCCTCTATAACGCAGTGCTCCACCGCACCTACGAAGGCACCAACGCGCCGATTCGGGTCTATTGGTTCAATGATCGCATCGAGATCCACAGTCCAGGGGGGCCTTATGGCAATGTGACAGCGGAGAATTTTGGTACACCCGGAATCACCGACTACCGCAATCCAAATGTCGGGGATGTCCTCAAAACTTTCGGCTACATCCAGGCATTTGGTCGTGGAATCGCCATTGCCCGCCGCGAACTTGAAAAGAACGGCAATCCTCAGCTAAACTTCACTGTTTCTCCCAGTGCCGTCGTCGCCATCCTGAAAGCAAAGCCATGAGCGCGCCGGTCCTGACTTTCTTCAACAACAAGGGTGGAGTTGGCAAGACTTCGTTGATCTACCACCTCGCCTGGACCTTCGCCGACATGGGAAAAAGCGTCCTGATCGCCGACCTCGATCCCCAGGCCAATCTCACGGCGGCATTCCTTGATGAGGAAGAAATCGAACGCCTGTGGGAGGATCCGCAACCCGGGGCCACGATGTTTCGGGCAGTTAAGCCGCTTACAGCCGTCGGTGACATCGCCGAACCGCGACTGCAGCGGATCACCCCCCGTCTCCATTTGATCCCGGGCGATGTGGAACTATCCAGCTTCGAAGACACGCTCTCCTCCGAGTGGCCGGGAAGCATGGGGGACAGCAATCTCTACCGGCCGATGCGCATTCTCAGTGCCTTCTGGCAGGTCCTGAGAAAAGGGGCCGACCAGATTCACGCGGACATCATCCTTGTGGACATCGGACCCAACCTCGGCGCCATCAACCGATCGGTTCTGATCGCAACGGACTTCGTCGTCATTCCGCTCGGAGCGGACTTGTTTTCGCTTCAGGGTCTCAAGAACCTTGGCCCGACACTCCGCAGTTGGAAGAGTCTCTGGACCAAACGTCTCGACAATTGGCGTGCCAGTCGGGAGGCGGGAGAGCATGCGGATTTTAGGTTGCCCCAGGGTTCGATGGAGGCCATTGGCTACCTTTGCCAACAACACGGCGTCCGACTGGACCGTCCGGTCAAGGCTTACGACAAATGGGTCAAACGTATTCCGCAGGTCTATCGCGAGGCCGTTCTCAACGAGTCGGAATACGCATCCGTGACGCCTGAGCTAGACCCGCACTGCCTCGCAACGATCAAACATTACCGCAGTTTGATACCGATGGCTCAGGAACATCGTAAGCCGATCTTCAAATTAACATCCGCGGACGGAGCGATTGGCAGTCACGCGGGTGCTGTTCAGGACGCGCGCCGGGATTTCGATGAACTGGCTGGTAAGATTTTGAGAAAGATCGAGAAACACCACCCATGACTTCTGGCGCGGCGGCAGACCGCTGTTTACGATCTGGAGGAGTGATGCAGGGGTGCCCCGTCGGGCCGCTTTCGCCTTTTGACCCGCTGGAGATCGGGGCTATCCTCGTCCCATGAAAACCCGCAATCCCCTGTCACCATTTCGGGCCATTCTCGTGGCCTCGTCCGCCCTTTCCATCTCGGTCGGGATACTGGCCGCCGAAACAGTCGTTTCTGACGATTTCTCCGGTTCCCAACTTTCCGGAAAGTGGAACGTCGCCAAGGGCTCCTGGACCCTCTCGGAGGGCAAGCTCAAGGGCGTCGAATTGGATGCCGACAAGCACGCTGCCGTGGCGACCTATGCCGCGCCACACACGGACTCGAAGGTGACGTTCACGTCCCAACTCGCCGGCAGCACCGGATTCCACCTCAGCTTCAATCATGCGAAAGGCCACCTCTTTCGCGTCATCGTGACCGAGAAGGAGGTCTCCGTGCGCACCGACAAGGACAAAAAGGATCCCGCCTCGGTATCCGAAGTGATCGGCAAGACGGGGCTGCTCACCAGGCAGGGCGAGACTCACACCCTCACCTGCGAAACGTCCGGCGACCGGATCTCCCTCCTGATCGATGGAAAGGAGGTCGTCTCTGGACGGCACTCCGCCCTGACTTCCCCGAAAACCGGCTACCGGCTCGTGGTGCAGGGCACGGGCGTGCTGTTCGACGATTTCAGCGCGCGGCTGCCGGACCCAAAGTGATTGGGTGAAGCCGAAGCGAGAAAGGGAAGTGACCGATTTCTGGGTTATCTCGCCTGGAAAAGATCGGGGGTGCGACCTCACTCCTTCGGCCCCAGGCACCAGAGCGCTTCGTGGGTGCGAATGATGATCGCCTTTCCGGCGGGGACGGGAGATGAATTCGTATGCTCCCCGAGGTCGCTCTGGGCGAGCACTTCGAGCTTCTCGGGATTGGCCCGAAAAACGGCCGTGCTGCCCTTCTGGCTCAGGGCATAGATGCGATCACCGGCGAGCAGGTAGGATCCCCACGAACCTCCGGCTTCGGGGAGGCGGGCTTTCCAGATTTCCTTGCCGGTTTTGATCTCCATGCAGCTGACGACGCTGCCGCCGTAGTAGTAATAATCGCCCACTACCACTCCGGTGCCGATGCCGCCATTGTGCCGCACTTCGTGCCAGAGCCGGTGCGACGTGGTCACGTCGCCCGTGCCGCCGGCTTTTACGGCGATGGAGTTGCCGTTGTACCCACCCATGGCGATGACGATGTCGCCCGCCACGACCGGGGAGGAGTAAACCAGCGGGTTCAGGCCGCTGCAGGTCCACAACACTTCGCCTGTCTTCAGGTCGAAACCCTTCATCTCCATCGGAAAACTCATCACCAACTCCTCCCGCTCGCCCGCCTTCACCACGATTGGCGTGCTGAAGGCCCCGATGATGCCGTCTGACTTGCCGGCGAAGCCGTCGGTGCGCTCGCCCGGTTGCCAGACCGGCTCATCCCACTTCCACACCGTTTTTCCGGTGCGTTTGTCCAGTGCGTGCAGGGCCGCGCCGGTGCCGGGTCCGTGGTAGATGTAGCAGAGGTCGCCGTGGAGGACCGGCGAGCTGGAACTGCCCCATTCGTGGTCGATCTTGCCCAGGTCGCGCCGCCAGAGTTCCCGGCCCTCGAAGTCGTAGGCCGCCGCGCCGGCCGATCCGTACACTGCCACCACCAGGGTCCCGTCCGTGGCGGCCGAGGCCGAGCAATACGGATTGGTGGCGTGGGTGCGCTCGGGCTGGTCGTAGGTCAGGCCGTTCTTCCACAACAGCCGGCCGTCCCGGAGGTCATAGCACATCAGGCCGCGCCATTTTTCCGCCGTCACCGGCTGGGTGACGAAAATCTTGTCCCCATGGACGATGGGGGTGGAATTCCCCGCCTCGGGCAGCGCGACGCGCCAGCGGACATTGCGGTCCTTGCCCCACTCCAGCGGCAGGTCGGTCGCTGTCGTATGGCCGGAGCCGGCCGCATCGCCGCGCCACGCTGGCCAGGGACTGGCTCCGGCGGGAACGGCGCAGGCGAAGGCGGTGATCAGGGGCAGCGCGAAGATCGACGGGAGGGAGGAGGCGGATTTCATGAGATGTTAGAAGCCATTTTCCGGGACACGGGGCCGGGTGTCCAATCCCGCATTGGCGGTTGAATAGGATACGGGTGAACGGCGCGAAACGCCTCGAGCCCGCTCCTGCGCAGGGGATCGGCGGGGAAATTCTCCATCCCGCGTGACCGGCGATTGTCGATCATACAGGGTAGGATCGGAGATGAGACCCTGTTTGATCGGAATGGTCCGGCGTCCGGATCGCGGCTCCACCTACTTTCCGGCCCAGTATCCCAACCAGACGCAAGCCAGCCCCAGGGCGACGCTGCCGAGGAGGTTGGCAAAGGCGAGGCCGGCATGGCCCTGGCGCAGCAGGTCGAAGCTCTGCCAACTGAAGGTGGAAAAGGTGGTGAAGCTGCCGAGGAATCCGACGAACAACAGCCAGCGGGTCGCATCGGTGAGCCAGGCTCGGGTCTCGGCGAGGCCGTAGAGGAGGCCGATGATCAGGCAGCCGACCGCATTGACGGCGACGGTGCCCCAGGGAAAGCGGCTGCCACGGGCCCACTGGTCGATGCCGCCGGCCATGGCCCAGCGGGCAAGGGCGCCGGCGGCTCCGCCGAAGGCGACGAGGAGGATGGCTTTCACATCGCCGGGCGGCCGGTGGTGGGGCTTACTTGGCTTCGGCTTTGGCAGCAGCGGTCGCGGGGGCGGCGGCAGCGGCCTTGGGATCGGCCAGGTCGGTCTTGGGATGGACTTTGCGGAACTTGGCGCGGTGGGTTTCCCAATCGGCAAGGATGGCCCGGGCGTGTTCGCTGTCGGTGCGCTCGGCGTGCTGGGAGATGAGGTGCTGCACGGCGTGAATATCCTCGGGATCGTCGAGGGGGGAGACCTGGACCATCTCGGGGTTGTAGAGCTTTTCGAAGCGGTCGTCGAGGTCGAGCACGAAGGCGAGACCACCGCTCATACCGGCGCCGAAGTTGCGTCCGGTGCTGCCGAGGATGACGACGAAGCCATTGGTCATGTATTCGCAGCCGTGGTCGCCGATGCCTTCGACGACGGCGGTGCCGCCGGAGTTGCGGACGGCGAAGCGCTCGCCGGCGCGGCCGTTGGCGAAGAGACGGCCGCCGGTGGCGCCATACATGACGGTGTTGCCGGCGATGGAATTGAGATGGGGGGCGAATTTCCGTTTGGCGGGCGCCTTGAGGACGATCTCGCCGCCGCACATGCCCTTGCCGACATAGTCGTTCGCTTCGCCGGTGAGGGTGAGGCGGATGCCGCCGCAGAGGAAGGTGCCGAAGCTCTGGCCGGCGCTGCCCTCGAGGGCGATGTCGATGGTGCCCTCGGGCAGGCCATTGTTGCCGTGGTGATCGGCGACGACACCGCTGAGTTTGGTGCCGACGTTGCGGTTGGTATTCTTGACCTTGTAGCTGAGCTTGATGGGCTCCTTGTCGCGGATGGAGTTGCGCGCGTCCTGGATGATCTTGTCATCGAGGGGGGCGGCGTGGAGGCCGTCGTTGCGATCCTGGAGCCGGATGCGGGCGAGGCTGCGCTTGCTCTCCTTGGCCACGTCGCGGAGCAGGCGGCTGAGGTCGATGAGGTTGGCCTTGGGATGGCCGGGCACTTCGCGCTGGCGGAGGAACTCGGGGCGGCCGATGAGGTCGTCGAGTTTGCGCAGGCCGAGGGCGGCGAGGTGCTCGCGGACTTCCTGGGAGACGGAGTTGAAGAAATTGACGACCATCTCGGGGGTGCCCTTGAATTTCTCGCGGCGGGCGGGGTCCTGGGTGGCGATGCCGACCGGGCAGGTGTTCAGGTGGCACTGGCGCACGTAGACGCAGCCCATGGCGATGAGGGCGATGGTGCCGAAGTTGTACTCCTCGGCGCCGAGGGCGGCGGCGTGGATGATGTCGATGCCGGTGCGCAGTCCGCCGTCGGTGCGCAGGGTGACGCGCTCGCGGAGGCCGTTGAGCATGAGGACCTGCTGGGTCTCGGCGATGCCGATCTCCCAAGGCAGGCCGGCGTGCTTGATGGAACTGATGGGCGAGGCACCGGTACCGCCGTCGTGACCGGAGACGAGGATGACGTCGGCGCTGGCTTTGGCGACGCCGGCGGCGATGGTGCCGACACCGGTCTCGGCGACGAGTTTGACGCAGACCTTGGCGCGGGGATTGATCTCCTTGAGGTCGTGGATGAGCTGGGCGAGATCCTCGATGGAGTAAATGTCGTGATGGGGCGGCGGGGAGATGAGGGTGATGCCGGGCTGGGTATGCCGGAGGCGGGCGATGAGGGCATCGACCTTGTGGCCGGGGAGTTGGCCGCCCTCGCCGGGCTTGGCTCCCTGGGCCATCTTGATCTCGATCTCCTCGGCACTCATCAGGTACTCGGCATGGACGCCGAAGCGGCCGGAGGCGACCTGCTTGATCTTGGAGTTTGCCCAATCGCCGTTGGGATAGGGCTTGAAACGGACGGAGTCTTCGCCGCCCTCGCCGGAGTCGGATTTGCCGCCGATGCGGTTCATGGCGATCGCGAGGGTCTCGTGGGCTTCAGGACTGAGGGCGCCGAGGGACATGGCGGCGGTGGTGAAGCGGCGGCGGATGTCCTCGATGGGCTCGACCTCATCAATGGGGATGGGGCCGGAGGCGGCGGGCACCAGCTCAAAGAGGTCGTGCAGGGCGTTGGGCCGGTTCTTTTTCCATTCTTCGAGGTAGGCCTGGTAATCCTCGGGGGAGCCGGTCTTGACGAAGGTGTGGAAATTTTTGATGACCGGGCCGCTGACGGCATGGACTTCGCCGCCGCGGCGGGGCCGCAGGTAGCCGGGGTCGTCGAGCTTGAGGGACTCGTGGGCGCTTTCGTCGGCGCCACCGGGCACGGCCTGTCCCCAGGCGGCGGTGTGGCGCTGCAGGGTCTCGGCGGCGATCTCGGCAAAGCCGATGCCGCCGATCTGCGACGGGGTGCCGGCGAAGCATTTGGCCACGACGGCGTCGCCGATGCCGACAGCTTCGAAGATCTGCGCTCCCTGGTAGCTGTTCAGCACGGAGATGCCCATTTTGGACATGATCTTGAGCAGACCTTTCTCGAGCGCCTTGTGGTACTGGATGAGGGCTTTGGGCAGATCGATGCCGGCGAAGTTGCCCTTCTTGTCGGTCTCGAGGAGCTCGCGCACGGACTGGTGGGCGAGGTAGGGGCAGATCGCGGTGACGCCGAAGCCGATCAGGCAGGCCATGTGGTGGACGTCGCGGGCCTCGCCGGTCTCGATGATGAGGCTGGTCTTCATCCGCTTCTGCGAGCGGGTGAGGTGGTGGTGGACCGCGCCGACGGCGAGCAAGGAGGGAATGGGCGCCCTCGCGTGGTCGGTGGCACGGTCGGACAGAATGAGGATCTTCGCTCCGTTGTCGACTGCCTGCTCGGCTTCGCGGCAAAGGCGGTCGATGGCGGGCGCGAGGCCGGCGGTGCCTTCGGACACGGCCCAGGTCATGTCGATGGTCTGGGGCGGAAAATCGGGGTCGAGCGACTCGAGGGCGCGGAGTTGGTGCTCGAAGAGAAAGGGCGACTCCAGATGGATGACCTGGGCGTGCTCGGGGGTCTCCGTGAGCAGGTTGCGCTCCGGTCCGATGTCGGCCTCGACGGACATCACGAGATGCTCCCGGATGGGGTCGATGGGCGGATTGGTGACCTGGGCGAAGAGCTGTTTGAAATAGGTGAACAGGACCTTCGGCTTCAGCGACAGCACGGAGAGGGCGGCATCGTCGCCCATGGAGTAGATGGCCTCCTGACCGGTCTTGATCATGGGGGAGAGGATCATGTCCATCTCCTCCTGGTTGTAGTCGTGGGTGACCTGGTGCTGGGACAGGGTGAGGCTGTCGAGATCGTCCGCCGGCGCGGGCGGGTTGGGGGAGACGCGGTCGTTGAAGCTGATGCGGTTTTCCGCCAGCCACTGGCCGTAGGGCTGCTGGTCGGCGAGGCGCTGCTTGATCTCCCGGTCGCGGAGCAACTCGCCGCGATCGGTATCGACGACGATCATTTCCCCGGGTCCGAGGCGGCCTTTTTCCACCACGGTCTCATCGGGGAGATGGCAGGTGCCGACCTCGGAGCCGAGACTGAAGATGCCGTCGTCAGTGACCTTGTAGCGGGCGGGACGCAGGCCGTTGCGGTCGAGGCAGGCGGCAACGGTCTTGCCATCGGTGAAGGCGAGAGCGGCGGGACCGTCCCACGGCTCGCAGAAGCAGCTGTGATACTTGTAGAAATCGGCCACCGACTGGGGCGTGAAGGGGTCGATGCGCCAGGCCGGCGGCACGAGCATGGCCATGGCGTGGGGGACGGAGCGTCCGGAGAGGACGAGCAGTTCCAGCGCCTGATCGAGGCTGGCGGAGTCGGATGCCTTCGGGTCGAAGAGATTCCTCAGCAGCGGCATGTGATCGGCCCAGAGGGGGCTCTCGAATTGGGCGATGCGGGAATTCAGCCAGTTGCGGTTGCCGCGCAAAGTGTTGATTTCGCCATTGTGCGCCAGCATCCGAAACGGATGGGACAGCGCCCAGGTGGGGAAGGTGTTTGTCGAGAACCGTTGGTGATAGAGGCAGATGCCGGTCTCGTAGGCGGGATTGTTCAGATCGATGAAATACTTCGGCAGGGCCGAGGCGACCATGAAGCCCTTGTAAACGATCTGCGAATGGCTCAGCGAGGGAATGTAAAAGCCGCTGATTTCCTCCTCGGTCGCGCGGATCTCGATCTCGCGCCGAGCGAGGAAGAGCGTCCGCTCGAAGGTGGCGTCATCCATGCCGGCGGGTCGCTTGAGCAGGAGGTGCTGGATCTCCGGCTCGGTGTCGAGGGCCTGGTCGCCCAGGGCGCTGGAGTCCACCGGGACGAGTCGCCAGCCGATGACGCCGACGCCGCGGTTTCGCAGCACGCCCTCGGCGAGGATGCGGGCTTTCAGGTTTTCCGCGCTGCCGTGGACGGGCAGGAAAAAGACACCGACGGCGAGGTCCTCCGGCCGGTCGAGCTTGGTGCCGAGCCGTTCCGCCTCCGGGAGCAGGAGGGCGTAGGGCAGATGGGTCATCACCCCGGCGCCGTCGCCGGTCTTTTTGTCCGCATTCAGCGCGCCACGGTGGGTGACATTGCAGACCGACGTCAGGCCGAGATCGAGGATGCGGCGGCTCCGCTCGCCCCGGATGTGGGCGACCACGCCGACGCCGCACGAGTCGCGCTCCAGTTCCGGGCGGTGCAGGCTGCCGTGGCTTTCAGCGGGGATGTGAAGATAGGAAGTCATTGAGGGAGAAAGTGGGAAAGGGTGTTTCGAAAGAAGGAGGGGGCGGTGAAGCCTGGCCATTGCCGGTCCGGGGATGTCCGGCTCTCAGGCAATACGTGAGTTTCGGGCGTTTGCAGGGCAAACGCCGCGCCGTTTTCGTCGCAAAGCCAATTTCATACCGAGTCGCCTCACAAAAAACGCTTCAGAATCCCTTCCTCCCGGAGCGGAGCCGACAGTTCCACCCGGATGGCGACCGGGCAGACAGGCGGGGCGACGGAAAGAAATCCCCGGTCGGTCACAACCCGCTGCCCGGTAACGACCGGCTGCGGCGGGATTTTGGACGGCTGGGGGCGGGGATTGTAGCGGAAAAGCGCCGATCGTCAACGATGCGTGTGGGAATCACGATTCCAGCTTACAATCCGTCGGATAGGATCCGAAATTCCGCAGGCTCAGGCAATGGGATTTGGCTTCCTCCAGCGTTTTTGCCACCAGAGGGGTGGCGGAGTTCCCTTGGATCTCAATGAAGAACCGGTATTGGTGGGGCTTCCCCTTGATCGGCCGCGACTCGATGCGCTTGAGGTTGATCTCGTTGCGCGCGAGCGGCTCGAGGAAGCGGAACAGACTGCCTGCCGCGTCGGGCAACTCCACCGCGAGGCTGGTGCGCGAGTTGTTTGGCGAATCCGGGTTGGCCTGGTGTGCGACGACGAAAAACTCGGTGATATTGGGCACATCCGCCTGGACGGGATAGTGGATCACGTCCAAACCGTAGCGCTCGGCGCTCTCGCGGGATCCGAGGGCCGCCGAGCCGGTCTCCTGAGAGGCGGCGATGGCGGCCAGCGTCGTGCTCGGAGTCACCACCTGTTCGGCATCGGGGTAATTGGCCTTCAGCCACTTGGTGCAGTGGTGAAACGGGGCGAAATGGGAATACAGTTTCGAGATTTTCTCCCCTTCCCGGCCCAGCAGGGCGAGCTTCACATTCAGCGAGATTTCTTCCTGGATGTGAAATGGGGTGCCTTCCTCGATCATTCGGTCGACCGTCGCGGTGATGATGCCGCCGGAGGAATTTTCGATCGGCACCACCGCCAAGCTGTCCGGAGCTGTCTCCAAGTAATTGAAAACGTCGTCCACGGAGCTGTGGGGAATCAATTCCTGATCACCGAAGCGTTTCCGGGCGACGAGATGGGCAAAACTGCCTTCCGGGCCCAGATAGGCGACGCGAAGCCGGGTCGGGGGATTTTCCGCAGCGATCATGATGGTATGGGGAAAGGGACGGCGAAACGGTTTTTCGGATTTACCATGGGGCATCCGGCAAGATCAAGCGCGAAAGCAAGCCGGTTACGACACCTTCCTTGTTGGTGCAGTCCGCCTGCCGGGGCCTGAAAACCGGGAAGATCGCAGGAACTCAGGGTTTTCCAACCGGCAACTTCGAACCGACAGGAATCACGGATGCGGATAGCTGCCGAGGACCGAAACCACCCGGCCACGCTGGCGTAGCTCGGTGATCGAGGTGCTCAAGGGCTCGGTGTCGGCATGGCCAATCACCTCCACACGCACCAAGGCGTGCGATTCGGCTGCCTCCGGGAGGGGTTCGTGGCCGTCTACGCGGATCGCTTCGATACCTTTTTCATGGAACATAGCCAGCATCTCGACGAGGCACTTGCCCATGTCTCCCCCGCTTACGGTCATCAGAGTCAGGTCGTTCCCGGTGGGGGGGCAGGCTGCGCGCCCGACTACGGAAAACCGGGCTACGGGGGTCTCATCCTGGATCTGTCGGGCTACCGGATGCAGGCCGCTGATTTCGGCCGCCAGCACGCTCCCGACCGCCGATCCGACAGGATCCTCCAGCGCCCGCTGCGCAGCGGCTGGTGTGCTCGCCACTTCGACCAGCTTCGCAGAGTCCAGATAATCCGACAGCCACCGACGCACGGCTCCCAGTATCGACGGGTGCCCATAGACCCGTTCGATCTCCTCGAGTGGCCCCTGCGACATCAGGCAGATCTCGATCGGCAGGGGAATATCGGCGCAGATCTTGAGTGGATGCCGGTGAAACAATTGGAAAATGTCCCTCGCCGCTCCCTCGGTCGAATTCTCGATCGGCACCACGCCATAGTCGGCGAGCCCGCGGGTCACCTGATCGAAAACGTCGGCCAGGTTCGGCTGCGGCAGGTAGGCGACGCTGTGGCCGAACTTGCTGATCGAGGCCTGGTGCGTCCACGTGCCGGGAGGCCCCAGATAGGCGATTTTCAGGTCCTCTTCCAGCGCCAGGGCCGCTGACATGATTTCCCGGTAGATGGCCCGGATCGACTTCTCCGGCAGGCGCCCCTGGCTCTTGGCGATGAGGCTCTTCAGCAGCGCGTCTTCCCGCTCGGGAGCGTAGATCGCCAGTCCTTCCCGCTTCTTCAGCACACCGACCTCATGCACCACATCGGCCCGCTCGTTGAGCAGCCGGAGCAATTCCGAGTCGATCGCATCGATCTTCTTGCGCAGTTCTTCTAATGTCATGGGGACTGGGGAAAAAGACTATGGTGCCGGGATTCTGGCGGACACTTAAACCCGTTTTCCAACTCCGTCCTACTCTTCCTCCGACCGGGCCTCGCTTTCGGGGGTGTCCTCCTCCGCGTCTTCCATTTCTGACTCTGCTTCAGTGGCCGGTTCGTCTTCTGACGCCGCTTCTTCGGCTGGAGCTTCGTCATCGGCTGGGGCTTCTTCTTCCGCGGGCGCTGGCTCGTCGGCTGCGCTGCCACCCTCGCCGAGCACGCGTCCCTCTTTGTCGGCCAGCGGGAGCTGCACCTCGCGCGGCGGCTCCTCGGCTGGCTTGGCGGTTGGCAGCGGCATTTTGCGCAATTCGCCGGCATTCGGCAGGTCATCCAGAGACTTCACCCCGAAATGCTCGAGGAAAAGATCCGTCGTCTCATAGAGCAGCGGACGCCCTGGCAGGTCGGCCCGTCCGCCGATCTTCACCAGCCCGCGCTCGATCACCTTTTGCAGCACCCCGTCGACGGCGACGCCACGCACCGCCTCGATGTCGGCCTTCGTGATCGGCTGGCGGTAGGCGATGATCGCCAGCGTCTCCAAAGCCGGCGGACTGAGCCGCTCGGGCCGCATCCCCGGCAGCAACGCCCGGATGAAATCCGCAAACTCCGGTCGCGAGACAAAACGCCAGCCTACCGCCCCCTCGATCAGTTGCATGGCGCGGCCCGACTCGGCGTAGATCTCGCCCAACTCGTCGATCGCCGCCTCCACCTCCTCCTGGGTGATCCGTTGCCACTCTGAGGCCTCAGGACCGGCGTGGTCTTCGGCTCCCCGGCGCACCGCCTTCAGGATCTCCGCCGTCGAGATCGGGTCCGGAGCCGTGAAAATCAGGGCTTCTATGATTTGGGTCAGGTGCATCAGTGGGCGCTGGGGAAAAGGGCCGACTCGCCCGGCGTCTGGCGCGGGAGCCTCAAAAACTCGTCAAAACCGGTCCTGTCAATGCTGTTCATCTCGTTCGGGCGATGCCATCCCGCGTCGGGCTTGTTTCACGTATTCTCGGTCCGGTGCAACTCGATTTCACCCAGCAGCGAGTCCTGCCGCACGCGGAAATGGTTCAGCTTCATCAACTCCAGCACCGCCAGGAAGGTCACGATGACCTCGACCTTGCCGCTGGCGGTCTCGAAGAGTGTGGAAAACCTCACCGATTGACCCGGTGGCACCGTCTTCAGCAGCAGCGCGATCTTGTCGCTCACCGTCCAGCGCTCGTCCACGATCTCGCGGAAGGCATCCTCGTCGTCGAAGCGGGAAATGACCGACTGGAACGCCCGGATCAGGTCGAAAATGCTGACTTCCGCCAGCGGACGCTCCTCCGTCTTGCCTGGCTCGATCTTTTCCGGCACGTGGCGGAAGGTATCGAGTTGGTTCGCCTCGCGCCGCTGCAGGAAGGTCGCCGCGTCCTTGAATTTCTTGTACTCGATGAGCTGGCGGATCAAATCCCAGCGCGGATCCTCCTCCTCGGCGTCTTCCTCGGGCGGCTGGTGGTGCTTGGGCAGCAGCGTCCGGCTTTTGATGTAGCAGAGATTCGCCGCCATCACCAGGAACTCGCCCGCCAAGCCGATGTTCAGCATCCGGAAGGACTCGATGAAGGCCATGTACTGCTTCGTGATCTTCTCGATCGAGATGTCATAGACGTCGACCTCCTCGCGCTTGATCAGGTAGAGCAGCAGGTCCAGCGGGCCTTCGAAAATCTCCAGCTGCACCTTGTAGTCGTAGTCCGGCGGTGCCACCGCCGTCTCGCCGGGTTCCTCGAACTCCAGCGTGACCTCGTCCAGGGATGGGCCGTCGGACGCCTCCATCCGGTCGGCGGCGAGGGCTTCCTCGGCGCCGGCCTCCTGGAGAGCCTCTTCAGGCGGAGTGGGGTCGGTTTCGGACACGGGTGCGGACAATGAAAAAGAGCCCCGCCGCGGTCGCGGACCATCCCAGCCGCCGACGGGCCGGTATGAAAGCCCTCGCCGGGTCCGAATGCAACCGGCAACGGGGAGCGCCTCTCAAGACCCGCCCGGCCGCCACTCGCCCGCCGAGGCGATCGTCCGGATCTTGTCACCCGCCCCGAGGGCCTCGTAGACCTGCTTTGTCCACGCGTAAGCCGGCGGCATTTGCCCGATGAATGTGATCGGCCTCGGATAGAGCAGCGCGAGGTGCTGGGGCAGATCGCCGATCTGCAAAATGCCGGGAAACGTCGCCGTCCCCAGCGGATCCCGGTGCGTCTCCGGCGGCGCTTCGACGATCAGCTCGCTCACCTCCGGATCGAGGACCGCCGCGTAGATCGCCAGCGCGGCGGTATCGCCCCGGCCGTAGAGCGTCACTGGCCCCGTATTTGGATCGCGCCGCAGCAGCGCCGTGGCTGCCAGCAGATCGCAGGTCTGGCGCTCGGCCAGCGTCTGGCCCAGCAGCGGATAGACCCGTCGCAGCGTCCACAGGTAGCCGGGACCGACCGAGTGAGTGCCGGTGTTGCGCACCTCCACCGCTGCCGAAGCCACCCCTGCTGGCAGTGCCGGCCGCGACGAACCACCGCCACTGAAGGTCGAGCGGCCGTCCGGCTGCATCGCAAAAAGCACCAGCGGCACCCGGCCCGGCGTCGTCTGGGGGTGCCGCGTTTTCACCGACAGTGTCAGCCCGTCGACCGTGTCGAACTGCCGCGTCCCGTAGGCATCGCCGTCCCGCACCGCGCCGTCGTAGACGCTCTCCCGCGCGCGCGGCGTGGGATCGGCCGGCACGTGGCGGAAGGTCAGCTCCCGCAGCCTCGCCAGAGTGCGCTCGCGGTGCGCCAGCCAGTCCGATTCCGTCGCCGGGATCGACGGCACCGGGGCATAACGCACCAGTTGCTCCTCGATCCGTGCCATGGCGTCGTTCCGGGGCAGTTGCCCCCCGAAAACGAGCAGGTTTTCCTCCGGTTCGACGTAGTCGGTCACATCGTCGGTCACCGGGGTCGGATCGCCTTTCAGGTGGGTGTTGAAAAAGGTGAAGATCGCCTGCCGCAGTTTCGGCGTGTAGCCGTGGGGCGCCAGATCCTCGACCAGATCGAACTTCTCCGGCACGCCGAGGGTGGTGAACTGGTGCCGGATGCGGTTGGCCACATCGCGGTAGCCGGTGGGTCGCCACAGCACGTCCTCACTGCCCGAGGCGATGAGAAAGGCACGCGGAGCGATCAGCGCTCCCACGTCCGACCAGCACCAGCGGTGGTAATTCACCCAAAAGGCACAGTCGCAGTGGCCATCCGTGGCCCGGTCGGCCGCCATGCCGGCGATGTTGCCGCTCTGGCAGACGGGCGCGACCGCCTTCACCCGCTCGTCCGCTGCGCCGAGGAACCACGACATCGCCCCGCCGCCGCTCAGACCCGTCACGCCGAGACGCCCGCTGTCGACATCGGGCCGGGACTCCAGATAGTCGAGCGCGCGCATCGCATTCCACACTTCCGTGCCCGCGGGGGTGTAGCCGCGGCTCTGCCAGTCCCAGCGCTCCTCGCGGTAGGTGCCGTGGTGAAAGCCCTGACACTCCCCGAGTTGCACCGGATCCAGCACCAGCGCCACATAGCCGTGCTGGGCAAACCAGCGGGGATGCGCCTGATAGCCGGGCGCGACCTTGCCCTTGGTGTGGCCGCAGAGGTACAGAACCGCGGGCAGACGACCCTCGATCTTGGCCGGCCGGTAGAGATTGCCCGCCACGTGCGCGCCCGGCAGGCTCTGGAAATGGATCTTTTCCACCACATAGTCGCCGCGTTCCAGCGTGCCGGTGACGGTGGCCTGCATCGGTGTGCGCTCCGGCAGCGGCCAGAGCCCCAGCATTTCCAGCCACTGACGGCGCCGGTCCGGCAGCGTCTCGCGCCAGACATCGGGAGCCAGCGGGCGCGCCAGCGACTGGCCCGAGACGGCCTTTGCCTCCTGGACCACGGAATCGTAGAGCGACAGGCCGGACTGGGCAGGCAGGAAAGCCGGCCAAGCCAGCAGGACTGCGAGGGAAAGCAGGGGAGTCTTCACGGTCTCGACGCTATCGCAATCCCCCGCCGAAATCACGTCCCGAAGCCCGCAGTACCGCATCGCGCCGGTCCGGTGGCTGGCGGGTGATTTCCGATCAAACAGGGTAGGATCGGAGATGAAACAGGGTCCGATCGGATCTCACCCTCGACCGGAGCGGATCGTTTTGCCGATCTGGTTCGGGAATGAAGTCAAAAGGGAAGTGATAGATCAAGGTTCCGGGTGGTGGCTGTTTCATGCTTCGAAAATCAGTCCCTTCCGGACGACTTCCTCGAGAGCAGCGATTTCGGTGTCTGTGAGAGGGGAAAACTCCGGCAGTTCTCGCTTTCGCTTCGAGAGCGTTCCTCCATTTTGCCGGCAAAGCTTCACGAAGAGATCGGCGATCCGATCGGGCAACTCGACGACGTTGCGCATCTCCCGCCGGATTTCATCGTACGCCGTCAGGAAGCGCAGCTCGGCCGGCAACTCGGTCTCGATCGTTTCCCGGATGAACTCGATCGTGATCCGCGTCGGCTCGGTGAGGTCGATGTAGCGATAGAAGTCCGCCGTGTCATTGGTCACGGTCATCCGCATGCGGTCGTCGAGAGTGTAATCGACCCGCTCCATGAGGGGTTTTGAAAAGCTCTCGAGCGCCTGGTCGTATTCTCGCGGACGGTTGAGGATCACGGCGGAGACGGGCAGAATGATGCCGTCGGGACCGAAATGGTTGTGCGCGAGGACGTGATGAATCAGGAACCGGTGGATGCGGCCGTTGCCGTTGCTGAAGGGATGGAGGAAGTTGAAGGCGAAGGAGATGACTGCCGCAGTGACCAGGGAAGAAACTCCCTCGGGTGTCCGCGAGGGGAAGTCCTTTCCGCGAAAATTTTCCTGATCGAACTGATTGATGAGGAGGTTTGCCATCTTTAAGAACTCCTTCATCAGTTCGTCCAGATCGTCTGGCTTCGGTCCTGCGAAATGGACCCGTTCGACATCAGGGGCGAGACTCTCGCCGACGTAGATCTGTTCGCCGATCTTGCTACGCCATCCATGATTCGCGAATCGGGAGTCCACAATGGCCTGTTGGAGCTCGACGAGGGCGTCCTTGTTCAGAAACGTCCTGTGCCACGCCTGTTCGAGAAGTGTGATGAACGACTCGGCCCGCTTTTGGCTCGGGGTTTCACGCTCGATTTCGTGGCTGCTCTTGCTTTCCTTAGCGTAAAGGTATCGAACAGCCCGGGCGAAGAGCGCCGGTGGGTAATCTCCGATGATGGAAGCGCATTGTTCCTTCATCGCGGACTCATCCCACTGCGGAAGTCCCTTCCACCGCACGAGGGGTGAGAAGTGCCCCGTGCCGAGGAGGTTGACGTTGATTCGCTGGCGCTGTTCCCTCCGGATCGGGCCTGTGACGTAGATTTCCGGATCGAGCAGGTCGACGTAGTTCCCCTGCTTCAGGTTCGGAAGATCCAATCGCTCTCCGGTGAACTCTTCGAAGAGATACCAAAGAATCCTCGCGTATCGGCCTGTCGGACGCGTTCTTATGTATTTCGTCAACTCAAGGGGGTCGAGTTTCTGATTCAGGAGCTTTCTGAGCAGTTCGAGGTGAAGGCCCTCGCGACGGATGGCGAATTCCAATTGTTCAAAGACATCGTCGCCGGGTCCTTGGGCGGTGGGCAGGTACTCGATCACCCGGCCTTCCCGATCGAGGACTCGGCGTGCCCCTTTCGAGAGCAATCGGCTCTCCTTCCAATGAGGCATCGTGACCAGATCGAAGCGTTCCGCCAACCAGGCGTATCCGAGAGGCTTGTTTTCAGGGATATCCATGCGAAATCGATTACATTTCTGCGGAATGAATTACAAAATAGGCCTTCTGAGAAAATCTCATTACATTCCGCCGAGACAGCTATAAAAACAGCTGATTTCCGATTTTTTTCCGATAGCGATTACGTTTTCGGAAAAAATTACGAAATCAATTACCGACGGCTTGATTCTTGGAGGCTTGGCTGTGCGCAAACGGTCAGCAAGACCAGCGGGGTTGGCGGGGACGCGCGCACGTGTCGTTCTTTAAGGGCGGGCTGCCCTCCCGCCATGACAAAATCGCGCTGGGGCGATGTGCTACGTCGCGGGAAATAGCGGGCGCGGCTCTCGGTTGGACCCGCGAGCGTGGGGGCCGATCAAAACTCACCCCTGACCGGAGCGGATCGTTTCGCCGATCTGGCGCAGATAATTGAAGGAATAAATGCCGGTACGATGCCCGTCGCTGAATTGGAACTGGATCGCGTAGCCGCCGATGGGCGCGTAGCCGACCACGGTGACGCCGGTGAAATCGCGGCCTGGCTCGCCGCCGCCGATCAGGTTGCCGAGCAGGTCGCGCTCGCCTGCCGTCTCGGCGCTGGGCGAGAGGGCGCGAAGCCGGTCCATCGGCAGGTAGTCCTCCACGCCATCGGCCCAGCGGATCGCGACTTCCTGGCCGATGAGTTGGATGTTTTCTGGTCGGGTCATCATGGTGACGGCCACGGTAGCGCCGGTGCCGGGCATCTCAAGCCTGTGGGGGGTGGAATTCCGCGTTGATTCGCGGCGGTTCGCGGTTCCTGTAGGCGTCGCATGTCCGACCAACCTTCGCGGAATTTCCATCCCCATCCCTACGCCTGGCACGAGATCATCGAGCTGACCATCGACTCGCTCAGCAATCTCGGCCACGGGGTGGGCCGTGCGGCGGGCGACTGGGTGGTCTTCGTCGCCTACGCGCTGCCGGGCGAGCGGGTCAGAGCGCGTATTTATCGGAATTCGCCGAATTATTCCGAGGCCGATCTGGTCGAGGTGCTCGTGCCGTCGCCCGACCGGGTGGAGCCGTTTTGCCGGCTGTTCGGCGACTGCGGGGGATGTCAGTACCAGCATTTTGCCTACCCGGCGCAACTGGAGTGGAAGCGGCGCCAGGTGGAGGAACTGCTGCTGCATCTGGCGGGACTGAGTTTTCCGGTGAATCCGGTGGTGCCCTCGCCGCGGCAGGATCACTACCGGTCCAAGATCACGCCGCATTTTCAAAAGCCGCGCAAGGGAACGATCGACGAGATCGGCTTCCTGCGGCACGGGCGGCGGCAGCAGCTCATCGATGTGCCGCAGTGCCCGATCGCGTCGGAGGCGATCAATGCCGCGCTGCCCCGGGTGCGCAAGGCGGTGCATGATCGGGCCGCCACCTACAAGCGGGGCGCCACGCTGTTGCTGCGCGAGTCGGCCGATGGGTCGGTCTGCACCGAGCCGACGGATGTCTGCGAGGCGGAGGTGGGCGGGGTGCGGTTTGAATTTCCAGCCGGGGAGTTTTTTCAGAACAATCCGCACATCCTGCCCGATTTCGCGGCTCATGTCGCGCGGCAGGCGGCCGCGGGCGGTGCCTGTGCCTATCTGGTCGATGCCTACTGCGGCTCGGGCCTGTTCTGCCTGACGGCGGCCCGTCATTTCAGGCAGGCGGCCGGCATCGAGATCAGCGAGGCCGCGATCGACTGGGCGCGGCGCAACGCGGAGCGCAATGGCATCGACAACTGCCGTTTCCAGGCGGGCGAGGCCCACGCGATCTTCGACACGGTGCGGGGCGATTTCGATCCGGCCCTGACGGCGGTGGTGATCGATCCGCCGCGTCGCGGCAGCACGCCGGAGTTCCTCAATCAGCTGCTGGACTTCGGGCCGGCGCGGGTGGTCTATGTCTCCTGTGATCCGGCCACCCAGATGCGCGACCTCGGGCATCTGGTGCCGGCCTACCGCCTGGTCGACGTGCAGCCGTTCGACCTGTTCCCGCAGACCAGGCACCTGGAGTGCGTGGTGACGCTGGAAAAGGCCTGAGCGGTCCGGCTGTTCAAGGCGCCGTGGGCAGGGCCGGGGCGCCGGCTTTGGGCTCGATCCGCTTCAGGTACTGGAAGATATCGCTATCAGTGGACAGGATGACGGTGCTGTCGCCGGCGAGCATCTCGAGGTAGAGCTCCATGGTGCGGTTGAACTGGTAGAATTCGGCGGCTTCGGGGCCCTGGTTGAAGGCTTTGGAATAGATCTCGGTGGCTTTGGCGTCGGCCTGACCCTTGATGGTCTCGACCTCTTTGTAGGCGCCGGATTCGATCTCGCGCAGCTCTTTCTCCATGTTGCCGAGGATCTTGGCCGCCTCGCCGGCACCCTCGGAGCGGAAGCGCTCGGCGATCTGCTGGCGTTCGGAGATCATCCGCTCATAGATGCGTTCTTTGACGCTTTCGTTGTAGTTGACCCGCTTGAAGCGCACGTCGAGCAGCTCGATGCCGGACTTGGCGAGCTTGGCTTTGCTTTTGTCGAAGATTTCCTTTTCGAGCTGGGTCTGGCCCTGGCGGATGGGGAGCAGTTTGCCAACGGTGCCGGTCATGTCGGCCTCGACCAGTTCCTCGGCGCGGAGGGGCTGGCGGTCCTTGGTGGTGCGGATCACCTCGATCAGTTCATGTTTGGCGATAGTGTTGCGGGTCTCGGAGCCGAGGATGTCGTCGAGCCGGGACAGGGCGGTGCGTTCGTCGCGGAAGAGGCGGAAGAATTCCAGCGGATCGGAGATGCGCCAGCGGCCGAAGGTGTCGACGCTGATGTAGGTCTTGTCCTTGGTGGGCATCTCCTCGGTGCGGCCATCCCACTCGAGAATGCGCTTTTCGAAGCGGTTCACGTCCCAGATGAAGGGGATTTTGAAATGCAGTCCGGCTTCGTTCTTTTGGGCTGTTGCTGCATTGATCGGATCGCCGACGGGGTTGCCGAATTGGGTCAGCACCACCTGCTCCGTCTCATGGACGGTGAACACGGCGCCGCTGACGACGAGCAGGCCGGCAAAGGCGGCGAGGGCGACGACACAGCCGGAGGCTTTGGCTTTGTTGGTCATGGAATGGGTGGGGGTAAGGGGTGGACAATCGGGGTCACTGGCCGCTCTTATCGCCCAACTGGAGCAGGGGCAGGATCTGCTGGGCGTCCTCGTCGATGATGACTTTTTTGCCGATCTGGGGCAGCACGCTCTGGATCGTCTCCAGATAGATGCGGCGCTTGGTGACTTCCGGAGCTTTCTGGTATTCGGCAAAGAGGGCGGTGAATTTCGCCACGTCGCCCTCGGCTTCGTTCACCCGCTGGGTGGCGTAGCCCTGGGCCTCGCTGATTTTCTGTTCAGCTTCACCGCGGGCCTTCGGGATCTCGCGATTGTACTGGCCGTTGGCCACGTTGATGGACTTCTCGCGCTCCTGCTGGGCCTGGTTCACCTCATTGAAGGACGCCTGAACGGGTCGGGGCGGATTCACGTTCTTGAGCTGCACCTGATCGATGGTGATACCCATGTTGTAGAGTTTGACCAGATCCTGCAGCAGCTTCTGGGACTCGATTTCGATCTCCTGGCGGCCGACGGTGATGACCTCGTCCACGGTGCGGTCGCCGACGACCTCGCGCATCACGGATTCGGAGGCGTGGCGCAGGGTGGTGTCGGGATCGCGCACCTGAAACTCGAAGGCGGCCGGATCGGTGATGCGATACTGGATGACCCATTCGACGAGGGCTGAGTTCAAGTCACCGGTGACCATTTCCTTTTCCATGGCCTGCTCGTTAGGTGAGCTGGCTTGGTAGGGATTGGTGGCTCCGGGCGTGCTGAAGCCGAATTCCTGCTTCAACTGGCGTTTGACCGCGAGGACCTTGACCTGGTCGATTCCGAAGGGGAGCCGGAAGCGCAGGCCGGGTTGCTCGGTTTTGATGTAGCGTCCGAAACGGGTGACGATGGCCTCCTCCTCGGTGCGGACGGTGTAAAAGGACGACATCAGTCCGAGGAAGAGCAGGCAGGCGGCAGCGATGCCCAGAATGGTCTTTCCGCCCGGGAGGGGCAGCTTTACGGTCTTGCCTCCGATATTGAGTTCGATCATGGAGGGGACTGTAGGCCCCAATCCGGAGGGAACCAAGAGAATCCGGCCCCGATTTTGTAACTGACAACCCCGCCGCCATGTCCGAACCCCTCGTTTTTCTCAATGGCCGGTGCCTTCCGGCCTCGGAAGCGAAGCTCAACATCTACGACCTTGGCATCGTGCTCGGCGCGACGCTGACGGAGATGACGCGGACCTTCCACCATCGACCGTGGCGGGCTGAAGACCATGTGGCGCGGCTCTACCGGTCCCTGAAATACGCCGGCATCGCGGTGCCTCTGACGCGGGAGGAAATGCTGGCAAAAACGCTCGAACTGGCCGAATCCAACGCCCGTCTCATCGGGCCAGATGAGGATCTCGGCATTGTCCATTTCGTCACCCCGGGGGAAAATGCGCTCTATGCCGGCAGTGCCGGTGGAAGCAGGCCGATGATGCCGACGATCTGCATCCATTCCTTTCCGCTCCGCTTCGAGCTGTGGCGGCACCTGTTCACGGACGGCGCTCATGTGGTGACGCCGTCGACCCGCCATATCCCGCCGCAGTGTCTGGAGCCGAAGATGAAAAATCGCAGCCGGTTGCACTGGTTCCTCGCTGACCGCGAGGCCCGGACGGTCGATCCGCGGGCCATCCCGCTGCTGCTCGATCTCGACGGTAATGTCACGGAGTGCGCCGGCTCGAATTTCGTCCTCGTGCGGGGTGACGCGATCGTGTCGCCAACCCGCCGCAACATCCTCTGGGGGGTGAGTCTGGAAACGGTGCGGGAATTGGCCTCGTCGGTGGGAATGACCTTCGAGGAGCGGGATTTTCAGCCCTTTGATGTGGTCAACGCCGACGAAGCCTGGTTGACGACCACGCCCTACTGCCTCGCGCCCTGCACCCGGATCAATGGCATGCCGATTGGCGACGGCCGGCCGGGACCGCGGTTCCGCGCCCTCCTGGACGCATGGAGTAAACGGGTGGGCCTGGATATCGGGGCGCAGGTGCTGGGCGGTTGATCCCGAGGGGCTTCTTTCGATGGCGCGATGCTGCGAATTGGCCCGCGGGGATTCGGACGTAGCGTTGAGGCGACTTTCCTCTCCAAGAAACGATCCGATGATTTCTCTTTTCCGCCAACTGCCCGGTCTGGCTGCCGTGTTTGCCATGGGTAGCCAGATTGCTGCCGGTGCCGAGCCGACTCCCGCGCCCGCCGCGAAGCCTCTTCACTTCGTCAACGACATCATCCCCATCTTGACGAAGGCCGATTGCAACACGGGCGGCTGCCACGCCAAGGCGATCACGGGCCAGCGCGGCTTCCGCCTTTCCCTGCTGGGCTTCGAACCGGAGGAGGACTACGAGCACATCGTCAAGGAAGGCCGCGGCCGCCGCGTCTTTCCCCCGGCGCCGGAGCAGAGCCTGCTGCTGTTGAAGGCGGCGAACATCGTCCCCCATGGTGGCGGAAAAAAACTCGATCCGGGTTCCGAGGGCTACCAGACCCTCGTCCGCTGGATCAGCGAGGGCATGCCCTACGGCACCGAGACCGATCCGAAGATCGCCGCCCTCGAGGTCGAGCCCGCCCATCACATCATGAAGCCGGGCACGAGCCAGCAGCTCAAGGTCACCGCCCGATACTCCGACGGCAGCACCCGCGACGTCACCGGGATGGCGCTCTACGAGGCGAACGACCGGAGCATGGCCGAGGCCGATCACCACGGACTCGTCAAGACCCTCGACCTGCCCGGCAAAGTTGCGGTGATGGTGCGCTACTCGGGCCTTGTCTCGGTGTCGAACATCTCCATTCCACTCGGCGCGCCGGTCGAGTCGGTGCCGCCATCGAAAAACTTCATCGACGACCTCGTCTTCGCGAACCTGAAGGAGATCGGCATCCCGCCCTCGCCGGTGATCGATGACGCGACCTTCCTCCGCCGCGTTTCGCTCGACATCGCCGGACGGCTTCCCACGATCGACGAGACGAAGGCCTTCCTCGCCAGCACCGATCCGAAGAAGCGCGACCAGGCCATCGAGACCCTGCTCGCGACGCCCGACTACGCGGAT
>JAEUHH010000101.1 GCA_016795505.1 Verrucomicrobiales bacterium
GAAGCGGGAGAGGGCGGCGCGCTTGAGGCGCAGCCAGTCGCACACGTCATTGAGCCCGATGGCGTGGGCGAGCTGCGCGAAGAGCATCGCGGCGAGATGGCTGCGGACGCAGAAATTGCGGGCCTTGGCCTCCGCTCCCGATTCCCTCGCGTGCAGACCAATGAGCCGCCGGGGAATGAGGTTGAGCAATTGCTGGAGGACGGTAACGTTGGATCGGGCTGGCGGTTTTTTGTTCATAGCCCCCTACCGAGTGGCAGGGGAACGAAGGGCGCCAGCCCGCTTTTCAGCCTCAATCGCGTCCCTGCTGTGGGACGGCTGTGCAGGGAATGTTCAAAGTTTCCGAGTCTGAGTCTTCTGAGGAGACCCTGTTGGATCGGCGATGAGACCCTGTTGGATCGGAAAATTGGACTTTTTCCGCCAGAATCGGGGCGAAACGAGACGGGAATTTTTTCGGGTTACGGGGGAGATATCCGGAAAATTTTTCCGGGTCCGGCATTTCGGGTGGATGAGTTGAAAATTTCTTATGCGTTGTCTGTAAACGAATTGTGGTTGTGAGAGTGATGGTTGGCATGGGGGCTGCCTTTACAGGGGGTCACCAAACCAACTGCCAAAATGATTCAAAACACCACTCAAACTAATGTTCGTGCCTCTGTCTTCGTCGTGACCTATGAGTCCGCCGATCGACTGTCCGCCTGTCTGGAATCGATCCTGAAACAATCCGTCACCGGAGGCTCGGTCGAGGTGATCGTGGTGGACAATGCCTCCTCGGATGGCTCGGCCGATCTGGTGCGACGGGAGTTCCCGGACGCGGCTCTCATCGCCAATCATGACAACCGCGGCTTCGCGGCGGCGAACAATCAGGCGTGGGAGATCAGCCGGGGCGATTACCTCTTCCTGGTGAATCCTGATTCGGTGCTGGAGCCGGGTGCGTTACAGGGGGCGATCGACTATCTGGAGGCTCATCCGGAGTGCGGCCTGGTGGGCGGGCTGCTGCTCGACGACGATGGCGCGCGGGCTCCGTCGGCGCGACGCTTTCCCACGCTGATGCGCAAGGTGCTGACGCAATCGGGCATCGCGGACCGCTTTCCCCGGTCGAAGGTGCTCGGTGGCGCGGACTATCGCTGGCACGATCATCGTCAGGCGCTCGATGTGGACTGGGTGCCGGGGGCCTTCACGGCGATCCGGCGGGAACTGGTCGAGCAGATCGGCTTTTTCGACGAGCGATACTACCTCTACTATGAGGAAACGGATCTGTGCCGCCGGGCCAAGGAATTTGGCTGGGCGGTGCGGTTCATTCCGGACGCGGTGGTGCACCACAGCGGTGGCGCCAGCAGCCGCAAGGTGAAGCAATACACGTTCGACGAGGCCGGCTCGCAGGTGCGGCCCTTCCGGCTCCGGGCGGAGTGTCTGTATCATCGCAAGAACGGTGGGCTGCTCTCGGTATTGTCCATCGTGGGCTTCGAGTGGGCGTGGCACCAACTGCGCCGGGTGGTGAATTTCCGCCCGGGCACGATGGCGGCGGCGAAGCGCCGCTACTCGCGTCTGCTGGTCCGGGACATCGAGGATGCGGTGCGGGCGACTTCGTTCGGCCTGGTGTGCCCTCCGAAGCCGTGGTGAGAAATCGTTGAACCGGGAATCGAGCCAATTTACCAAACGACATGAGCACGTTGATCCGCAACATTCGGGACGATCTCGCCACTTACGGCGGGGATTGGACGGCGCAGGGATTCTGGGCGCTGGCGGTGCATCGATTCGGCGCCTGGCGTTATGGGATCGGCTTTGCGCCGGTCCGCAAGGTGGCGTCGTTCCTCTACAAGTTCCTCTACAAGGCGGTGCAGATCGTGGCGGGTATCGAGCTGCCCTGCGAGGCACGGGTCGGTCGCGGCTGCCGCATCGATCATTTCGGCGGCATCGTGGTCAGTGGCTACGCGGAGATCGGCGAAGGCTGCGTAATTCGCCAGGGCGTGACGATCGGACTGAGACATGTCGATGAGCCGGTGGCCCCGCGCATCGGCGACCGGGTGGACATCGGTGCCGGCGCCAAGCTGCTGGGACCGATCACGGTAGGCGACGGCGCTTCGATCGGAGCCAATGCCGTGGTGCTGCGCGATGTGCCGGCCGGCGCGGTGGCGGTCGGCATTCCGGCGAGAATCATCGAAAAACGCGGCTGATTTCATTCAAAAAATCCTGAATTCACTTCCAATCATCTCGATTCCATGAACATCGATGTTGTCATCATCGGCCTGAATGCGGCGAAGACGCTGGGCGCCTGTATCGAAAGTGTGCTGGCTTCGCGCTACGACGCGGGCAGTGTCACCATCACCTATGTGGACGGTGGCTCCACGGACGGCAGCCGCGAGTTGGCCGCCGGCTTTGCCGGGGTGCGGGTGATCACCCTCGATCGCGAGCATCCGAGCCCCGGAGCCGGTCGCAATGCCGGTTGGCGGGCGGGCTCGGCGCCGCTGGTGCAATTTCTCGATTCCGACACGGTGCTCGATCCGGAGTGGCTGAGTGAGGCTTTGACCGCTATGCTGGGAAGCCAGGTGGGCGCGGTGCGTGGCCGGCGGGTGGAGCGCCATCCGGGTGCGAGTGTCTTCAACTGGATCGCGGATCAGGAATGGAACGCCCAGCCGGGGGAGTGCGCTGATTTCGGCGGCGATGTGCTGATTCGTCGGGAGGCGCTGGAGGCCACCGGTGGCTACGACCCGGAATTGGTCGGCGGTGAGGATCCCGAGCTGAGTCAGCGGGTCAGGGCGGCGGGATGGCGCATCCTGCAACTGGATGACGCGATGACGCTGCACGATCTCGGGATGAAGACGGTGGGGCAGTATTGTCGCCGGGCTTACCGGACCGGGTATGGATTCGCCGCGGTGGTGGACCGTCATGGCTCGGGTCTGGCCGATTTCTGGATGCGTGAGTTGGTGCGCATCGTGATCCGCGGCGGGGTGGGGCCGATCCTCGCCGTGATCGGGGCGCTGCTGGCGGCGCTGGTGCACCCGAGCCTGCTGGCTCTGGTGGCGCTGGGCTTGGGGCTGCTGTTCTATCCGCGGGTCTTCCGGGTGGCGGCTTTTGGTCGGGCGAAGAACCTGGGGCTGGAAGAGGCGCGTCGTTATGCGTGGCATTGCACGCTGGTGGTACTGCCGGAGTTTATCGGCGCCGTGCGCTACTGGTGGGGCAAACTGATCCGAAAGCCGCTGCGCAACCGCCGGCCGCAGCCTCGGCTGGCGGCTTCGATGGGCGCGGTGTTGGTGGCGTTTGCCATGACGGGCTGTGTGACCGATGGGGGATACCAGAAAGGGATCAATGATTTTGCCGCGATGAGCGCCCGCAAGAGCGGCGCGGCGGACAAGCATTTCAATGTGGACAATGCCTTCGTGGCGCAGGCGGTGAAGGCCGATCGCACCCTGGCGAGTGAGGAGCAACTCAGTGTCTTCTCGGCGTCGGTTCCCGAGGCTTACCTGATCGGTCCGGGCGACGTGCTGGAAATCCTGGTCCGCGAACGCCCGGATATCAGCGTCAAGGAGACCACGGTGTCGCCGGATGGCACCATCTCGGTGCCGCAGGTGGGCATCCTTGATGTGCGCGGACAGACGACGACCGATCTGACCACGGTGATTTCGTCAAAGCTTTCGCAGTTTTACGAGGAACCCGAGGTGACCGTGCACGTGCACGACTACCAGAACAACAAGGTCTACGTGCTGGGCCGCATCGCCAATCCGGGGCTGGTGAAATTCGGCGGCACGGGCACGCTGCTGGAGGCGCTCGCGCTCGCCGGCGGACTCCCGACAGTGGCCGAGGAGGCGTTCCTCTCCCGCGCCATGATCTTCCGTGGTCGCGAGGAGGTGATCTGGGTGGACCTGCGCGAACTGCTGCAAAATGGCAATGTGGGCATGAATCCGAAGCTCCGGAACAACGACATTGTGTTCATCCCCGAGAGCGACGACGAACTCGTCTACGTGATGGGCGAGGTGAAGAGCCCCGGTGCGGTGAAGCTGAAGAGTGAACTGTCGATCCTCGACGCGGTGATGGCCAGCGGCGGACCGACCAAGGACGCGAAAGTCGCGAAAACCTACCTGATCCGCTACGAAAACGGCCGTGGTCTGGTGCAACCGATCGACCTGGAGCGCTTCGTGAAGCAGGGCGACCTGCGCCAGGACTATCTGCTCCGCGATGGGGACATCGTCTATGTGAGCGAGCGGCCATTGGCGGATATCAACTATATCATTTCCTCGCTGTCGCCATCGGTGAGCTATCTGAACCTGGCCGCACTGGCCGCGGCCGGTCTGTGATTCCTCTAAGGATGAATTGAACCGACTACCCATTCCACCCGAGCCATGAACCCGCCCCACGATCCATCGACCCTTCCCGGAAAGCGCCGTCGTCCCTTCGATGTGGGCAATCTGGTGCTCGGGCGCGGCCTGGCGGTGCTCGCGGTGGGCGCCCTGCTGTTTGTGATCGGCGCGCCGCTGGCTTTCCTGAAACGGGCACCCTACTACCACACGGGCGGCAGTCTGCTGGTGTCCCCGAAGGTGCAGCAGGTGGTGAGCCGTCAGGACAACATCATTCACGGCAGCTTTCAGGACTTCGCGGACACCCAGGCCCAGCGGCTGATGACGAATGAAGTGCTGGCGATGGCACTGGAGACGCTGCCGCGGGAGTCATGGCCCGTTTTCCTGCGCCACTGCGAGGGAGCGGCGGAAGCCGCCAAAGTGCTGCGGAGCCGCATCCAGACCTCTCCGGTGGCGCGCAGCTACCTGCTGTTCGTCGGCATCTCCGGAGAGCGGCCCGAGGGACTCGCCGAGACGGTGAATGCCGTGATGGGAGCCTACATTGGCAAGCTGGAGTCCGAGCAGGAACTGCAGAGCCAGCGGCGGCTTGATTACCTGACTGGGGAAAAAAAGGCGATCCTGGATGAGATCTCCGGCCTGAAGACGCGGCAGTCCGAGCTGTCCCAGGAACTGAAGAGCCGGACTTTCAACGAACTGAACAATCCCTACTATGAGAGCGTGCTCTCCCTCCAGGAGCAATACATCCTCGCCCAGGCCCGCGAGATGCAGCAGGGGGCGGAACTGGACCGGACCAACCGCGAGGAGGAGCTGCTCTCCCAGTTGGACCTCGACATTCTCGCCGAAGACTCCGTATCGAGGAACGAGGCGGTCTATCTCATCGACAACTGGACCTATCAGAAGCTGCAGGAGCTGCGCAGCAAGATCGACGGTCTGACGCCCGAGAATCCGGACCGCATCTACGTCGAGGAGCGGATGAAGGCGATGGATGAGTATCTGGTGAACTTCAAAAAGCAGCTCCACGCGGACTTTCACCGCATTCTCACCGAGAAGCGTGCCCTCGAATTCGACGAAGCCGAGGCCCGCGCCCGCAGTTCCCACGATGCGTCGTCGGAGCTGACGACGAAACTGCGCGAGGCGATGGACCGTGCCACGGAGGCTTACCAACGCAGCACGGAACTGATCGCCGAAGGGCAGGAGATCGACAAGGACATCGAACTGCTCCGGAGCCGGCTGTCTCTGGTCGAGGAGAGCATTCGCGATGTCTCCCTCGATGCCAAGGCGCCCACTCACGTGTCGATCGAGGAGAAGGCCCTGTCGCCCGACGGGGTGGCGAGTGACAATCTGGTGAAGTATCTCGCCATGATCTTTGTCGCGGCCTTTGCCCTGCCTGGCGCGGTGGCCGTGGGGCTGGAATTGCTCGACGGACGGGTGCGTGGTCTGCGTGATCTCCAGTCCGCCCTCGGAGCGCCCGCGCCGGATGCGATTGCGGATTTTCCCCGAGTTTCAGGCGAGCGCACCGATGCGGATCTCTGCGTTTACCGGCACCCTGACCACGCGTCCTCGGTCGCGATCCGGAAGCTGGCGGTGCGGCTGAACCGGGAACGTGATCGTCATGGTGGCCGGCTGTTCCTGTTCACCGGGGCGTCGAGTGGTCGCGATTCCGCTCTGTTGGCTCACAATACGGCCGCGGCGCTGACGCAATACCTCGACCGCGTCTTCTTCGTGCGAGTGACTGGCACGTCGTCGCGACTGTCGAATCGGCCTGAGTCTGGTCAAACGTCGCGGACGGATGCCGAGATCGTGCAGAACGGGCTGGAGCGCATCGATTTCGGCAGCCGTGTCGCCACGCTGGAGCTGGATGCCTCCGATCCGGTCCTCGAGAGCCGGGCCCGCTTCATGGCATTGATCCGGCGCGCGTCTGAGTATTTCCAAGCCATCGTCATCGATGCCGATCCGTTGCTCGACAGCGATCTGACGCAGTATCTGGTGCATCAGGTCGAGGTGACGGTCATGGTGGCGCGGCATTGCGAGACGCCCTATGCCAGGCTCCGCGGCGGCGTCGAGTTTCTCTATCAGAGCGCCATTCCGGCCTTTACGGCGGTGCTGGTGGGCTCTGCGGCGTCGCCGGTCGATCAGTTGCTGAAATGGCGCGAAGGCCTGATGCGCTGGGTCAACGAGGGGCGCTGGTTGGAGTGGATCGAATCCGCCACCCGCAGGCTTCCTGGTGGCGCCACGCTCGGCGGAGCGATCCAGCGGGCACGCCGGGCTTTGGCGTGAGGCCCTATTCGGGGTGAAATCCCGCCAAAAAGGGGACCGGAAATCGTTCAGTTCGGGCCCTCCACTGCCGGAAAAATTTACCGGATGGGATTCTTCTGCCAAAAGAGGGAAATTTTTTAAATTGTTGGAAAACAAACGGTTACGACGATTCGAATTCAATTGGCACGGCGACTGCCTTTAGAAGGGGAAACACACCAGAATCCGTCACGAACTTCACTTCCATCATGAGCACCACCACTTGCGAATACTCTGCATCCTTGAATCCGATCGCGCGACTCCGCGTCCTCGTTTCGGGTGGATTCATGCGTTCGCTGGTCGCCAATGGTTTGAACACGGGTGGCGCCCAGCTGATCCGGCTGGCGGGGAACCTGATCCTCACCCGCCTGCTGTTTCCCGAGGTCTTCGGGCTGATGGCGTTGGTCAGCGTCTTCCTCATCGGTCTGGAGATGTTCTCCGACTTTGGGGTGGGGGCCTCTCTGGTGCAGCGCAAGGAAGAACCGGGCGTCGAGTTTCTCCAAACGGCGTGGACGATCCAGGCGCTGCGCGGGCTGACCTTGTGGCTCATCGCTTCGCTCGCGTCATGGCCCCTGGCGGTGTGGTATGCCGAACCGCAGTTGCACTGGCTGCTGCCGGTGGCGGCGCTGAATCTCGCCATCTGTGGTTTCAAATCACCGGCCATTCACTTGTGCGCGCGGCATCTCCGGCACGGCGCGTTGACGAAGCTCGATCTGATCAGCGCGGTGGCGGGTCTGGTCGTTTCCATCGCCCTGGCAGCCCTGTTTCGTTCGGTATGGGCGCTGGTGGGTGGTGGCATCGTGGCATCGCTGCTCAGCCTCTCGCTGAGTTGGCGCCTGCCCGGTCAGGTTCCGATGAAGTTCCGCTGGTCGGCTGAAAGCCGGAAGGAACTGGTCGCCTTCGGCCGGTGGATCTTTGTGGCCACGGTGTTCACTTTCCTCGCCGGTCATGGCGACCGACTGTTGCTGGGCAAATTCCTCACCCTGACCGAACTGGGCATCTACACGGTGGCCTTCTTCTTCGCCCAGTCGGTGACTTCGTTCGTGATGGGGCTTTCCTATCGCACCCTGTTTCCCATTTTCTCACGCCTCGAGCCTGGCGATCCCAAGCAAAGCCGTTACCGTCTCGTGTTGCTGGGCGGCGCCTTGATTCCTCTGGGCCTGTTTCTGATCGGGGGACCGCTGGTGATCGAGTGTCTCTATGATGACCGCTATCTCGCGGCCGGCTCACTGTTGCAATGGCTGGCGCTCGGAACGGCGGCGGCGACACTGCGGGTCATGGCCGAGCCAGTGTTGCTGGCGCGGGGCGACTCGTTCTCGCGCATGATTCTGGGCATCTGCGAGGCGCTGCTGGTGTTGGGCAGCGGTCTGACCGGCGGGGTGATGGGAGGCTTCGGCGGGTTCGTGGCCGGTTACGTGGTGGGGCAATTCCTCACCCTCATTCCGGCCGCCGTTTTGCTGCATCGTCACGGTCTCTGGCACCGGCGCGACGATCTCGCCTACCTGACGGCTGTGCTGTGCCTCGCGATCATCGGCTGGACCCTCCACGCCCCCGTCATCATTGCTGGCTGAGACTCACAGACTTTCAATCATTGGCCTTTCCGACAGACATGAAACCGAAATCTTCCGACAAACGCTACTACTACGCCGCCGGTCCCGGTGACGTGGTCACGACCTTCCGCCACTGGATCGCTGGCGAGGACGATCCCACCCAGTTCGCGCTGACCTACAGTGGTCAATTCTACGACGTGGTCCGTCGCCGCGGTGGCGAGGCGCTGGTGGTGTCGACTTCTGATCGGGCGGACCGGGAAAGCGATGGCCGCATCACGGCGGTGAACCGGCCCCTGCCGGGCTGGTGCCGGTCCGGGTGCTGGCTGCCCCGGCAAATCGTGTCGGGCCTCCGGATCTGGGGCGATTTGTTGCGCTTTCGTCCCGATGTGTCGGTGATCGCCGAGGGGACCACGTTCTGGACGCTGCTGTTGCCGCTGCGCTGGATTGGGTTCCGCTTTCTGCCGACCATTCACTGCGTGCCGCATCCGCTACTGGGTCGTCGGTCCTGGCTGCAGCGCGCCAAGGATGCGATCGAACGCTGGTCCCTGAATCGGCTCGCGCCGGTCTGCCTGACCGCTTCGGCAGAGATCGAGGCCCAGTTGGCGGCCGGTCAAAAGGTGCGCCGGTTCTGGCCCACGTATCGCCGGGAGCGCTTCGATTCACTTCCCGCCCCGGTGACCGCGCCGAGTGATCCGCTGCGTCTGCTCTACGTCGGCCGCATTGAGGAGGACAAGGGCGTCTTTCAACTGGTCGAAGCCGTCGCGGAACTGAATCGCTCCGGAGACCGGGTGGTAAAGTTGGAAATGTGCGGCACCGGCTCGGCGATGGACCGGCTGGCCGGCTGCATCGCCGAATTCCGATTGAACAGGGTTGTGTCTCCGATGGGACACTGTTCGATCGGAAAACTCCGCGAATGCCTGGGTCGCTGCCACGCCATCGTCGTGCCGACCACGAGCCGGTTCGTGGAGGGATTCAATCAAGTGATCGTCGAGGGCGTGCTGGCCGGTCGTCCGGTGATCGCGACATCGGTGTGTCCGGCGGCCCATCTTTTTGGGAAGGCCGTGCGGGTGATTCAGCCGGATTCGGTGGCCGAGATTGTCGCGGCGGTGCGCGATGTCGCGTCGATCCCGCCGCTGGCCGATGGGCTGGGCGATGAGTTCTTTTCCGAGGATCACTCGTGGGCAAGCCAGTGCGACAAGGGGCTCGCCGAAGTCGAGCGGAGTGGCGAAAAGCTTTGCCGGCTTTATTACGCGGCCGGTCCCGGGGACATCGTCACGACCTTTCGCCACTGGTTGCAGGGCGAGGATGATCCGCGCGAGTTTGCCCGCACCTACAGTGGCCAGTTCTTCGATTTGGCCCGGAACCGCGGGGCGGTGGCGCTGGCGGTCTCCTATGCGGGAGCCGTCGATCACGCCGCGGGGAGCGGCATCGAGGTGCGGAACCGTCCGCTTCCCGCCTGGCAGGGCAGGGCGGGTTACTATGGCAGGCAGGCGGTTGCGGCGGTTCGCTTGTGGGGTGACCTGCTGCGGTTCCGTCCGTCGACGGCGATCGTGGCCGAAGGCACCACCTTCTGGACGCTGTTGTTGCCGTTGCGCTGGTTGGGATTCCGCATCGTGCCGACGATGCACTGCCTGTTGGGCCGGAAGGACGGCCGATCGGGCCGGTTGCGACGGATGCAGGAGGCGGTGGAGCGCCGCGCGCTGAGTTTGCTGGCTCCGGAATGCCTCGCGGTGTCCTCCGACATCGCCGCGCAGCTCGCTCCTGGCCAGGTGGCGAGGCTCTTCTTCCCCAGCTATCGCAAGGAGCGTTTTGCGGCGGTGCCGGCGGTGGAGACGCCCCGCAGCGAGTTTCGCCTGTTGTTCGCCGGCCGGGTGGAGGCTGACAAGGGCGTCTTCGAATTGATCGAGGCCATGGCAATGCTGAAGCGGGAAAGTTGCGTGACGTTTCGGCTGGACTGCTGTGGCGACGGCGATGCCCTGGAGTCATTGAGCCAACGGATTGCTGACCTTGGGCTGTCGGATCGCGTCGTCCTGCACGGGCACTGCACGGCCGCGGAGATGACTTCCTTTCTTGGTGCCGCCCACGCGGTGGTCGTGCCGACGACGAGCCGTTTTCTCGAAGGCTTCAACAAGGTGATCGCCGAAGGGGTGCTGGCGGGCCGTCCGGTCGTGGCGACGTCGGTTTGTCCCTCCGCCTCCCTGTTTCCCGGTGCGGTCCGGTCGATCGAGCCGGACTCTCCGGCGGCGCTGGCCGGCGCGTTGCGCGATCTGGCGGAACAACCGGCCAGTTATGCCCTCGCGGTGGCCGCCGCGAAGGGACTTGCTGAGAATCCCGGCGCGGGAACGCTCTCCTGGGGCGAGCAGTGCGAGCGGGCGATCGCGCCGGGCCGGACGGTGCGCCGGATTGGCTATCTGGTGCCGAAGTTTCCCGACATGACCCACGCCTTTTTCTGGCGCGAGGTGTCGGCGCTGCGGGCGGACGGCGTGGAGGTGATGCTCATCTCGACCCGCCAGCCCGGTGTGCCGCAAGGGGGAGACGAGCATCCCTTTGCCGCGGGGGCGCGTCGTGAGACCTGTTATCTGGATCGGGCGATTCCCAGTGCTCTGGGATGGCTGCTGGTCCGGCCCCTGGCGACGCTGCGGGCGGTGGCGTATGCCCTGAGCCTCTCCGAGAGCGGCTGGCGGGACCGGGTCCTCGCCCTGGCCATGGTGCCGGCGGCGGCGAACCTCTGCCGCCTCGTGCGAAAAGCCAGCCTGGAACACATCCATATCCACAGTTGCGCCAACGCGGCGCATCTCGGTGCCCTGGCTCACCGGCTCGGCGGGGTGAGCTACAGCCTCACGCTGCACGGCGATCTGCCCGTTTACGGACGGGACCACGCCCGGAAGATGGAAAAGGCTCGCTTTGTCTCGACCGTCACCCGTCCCCTGCATGCCCAGGTCATCGAAGCCGCCGGTCTGCCTTCCGACCGCGTGCCGGTCATCACGATGGGTGTGGATGTCGACCGGTTCCGGCCAGCCGGGCATCGCGTTCAGAGGGCAGTGCCGCATCTGGCCACAGTCGCCCGGCTCATCCCCCAAAAGGGACATCACGATGCCTTGCTCGCGCTGGCGCAACTGGCGGCGGAGGGCGTGCCCTTTCACTACACCATCGCCGGCGACGGTCCGGAGCGGGAGTCTCTCGAGGTTGAAGTCAGCCGTCTTGGGTTGACCAAGGAGGTGACTTTCGCCGGTCGCCTCGGCGAGGACGCGGTGCGAGATCTGCTGGCGGAATCAGATGTGCTGCTGCTGTCGAGCTACGGTCTCGGCGAGGCGGCGCCTGTCTGCGTGATGGAGGCGATGGCCTGCGGTCTGGCGGTCGTCTGCTCCCGCATCGGCGGCACGGCGGACATGATCACCGACGGCGTGGACGGCTTTCTGACGCCGCAGCGGGATCCGGCCGCCCTGGCCTCGGCCCTGCGGCGCGTGCTCGCCGATACCGCCTGCCGCGAGACCATCGGACGGGCGGCGCGCGAGACTGCGGTGGCGAAATTCGACTACCGGGCGACTGCCGGGCAACTCCGCCGTGCCATCGAGCAGGGCCTTTCCTGAGATCCTCTTTCAACCAAGAACACCAAACCATTCCCATCCCATGAAATACCGCACTGGAAGACTCCGACTGCTGCTCGTGATGGAGCAGTGCAATCCCGCCTGGCCGTCCGTGCCGCTGGTGGCCTTTAATCTCTATGATCGTCTCCGCAAACTCGCGGACGTGACCCTGGTGACTCACGAACGGAACGCCACAGATCTGCGTGCCCGCGTCGCCGACGGTCGCATCGACTACATCGGTGAATCACCGGCGGTGGCCGGCTGGTATCGTGCCGTGCATGCGGTGACGTCGAAGGGCGGGACGAACTGGCCTTTGCAACACGCGCTGGGCTATCCCGTCTATGCCGAGTTCAATCGTCAGGTGCATCGGCGGTATCGCCGGGCGGTGCTGGAGGGCGAATACGATGCCGTCATCGCCGCCACGCCCATCCTGCCGCGCTATCCCTATGCCATCTCCAAGGCCTGCGCCGAGGCCGGCGTGCCGTTCATCCTCGGCCCGGTGAATGGCGGCCTGCCTTTTCCGAAGGGATTCGAGTCGGTGGCGAAAAAAGAGTTTGCCGGCTTCAACTTCCTGCGCCTGCTGGGTCGTCTGCTGCCCGACTACTTCGAGACCTATCGCCGGGCTGACCGTATCATCGCGGGATCGGTGCATACGCGGGACTGGATTCGCGACGCCATGGGCATACCGGCCGAGCGGCTGGAGTTGCTGGCCGAGAATGGCGTCTCGAAGCGCTTTTTCGAACACGACCTGCCGTCGGCCGATGCGTCCCGGCCGCTGCGGCTCATCTTCGCGGGCAGGCTGGTGCCCTACAAGGGCTGCGACATGGTGATCGATGCCCTCGCTGCCGCGCAACGCCGTGTGGGCCGGCGCCTGGAGCTGAGCGTGGTGGGCGACGGTCCCGAGAGGCCCCTGCTGGAGTTGCGCAGTCGCGACCGGGGCATCGCAGACCGCGTTTCATTCACCGGACTGGTGACGCCGGATCAGATGCCGGCCCAGTTCGCCGGATCGGATGTGTTTGTGTTTCCCTCCATCCGCGAGTTTGGAGGCGCCGTGGCGTTGGAGGCGATGGCCAGCGGCCTGCCCAGTGTGGTGGTCGATCATGGCGGCCTCGGCGAATACGTGACTCCCGACACCGGCTACAAAATTCCCGCCTCGTCGCGGGAAGCCATCGTGGCCGGACTGACCGAGGCGATCTGCGAGCTGGCCACCCGTCCGGAACTCCAGCAGCACATGGCGGAAAAAGCCCGCGCGCGTGCCCTCGAGTTTTCCTGGGAAGCGAAAGTGGAGCGCCTGCTGGAGATCGTCACCGAAGCCATTGCCGCCCGGGCGCTTCCTCTGGCCGCATGAGGCCTGGCTGGCCGGCCCTTTTTTGGAAACGACGCTACGAACCCGAACCATGAGCTTCCTGATTCCCATCACGATGTTCGGGTTCATTCCCTTTGTCCTCTGGCTTTACGACCAGATGGCTCCGCGGCGCGCGGCCTTGGTGGCGTTCCTGTCGGCCTGGATGTTCCTGCCGAACTTCACCTACTCGTTTCCCGGCATGCCGGACTACAACAAGACCTTCGCGGCCTCGCTTGCGGTGCTCTTGGCGACCTTTCTCAAGGACTCAAAGCGATTGTCCGATTTTCGGTTCACGTTCGGAGATGCGCTGATGATCTTCTGGTGTTTCACGCCGCTGTTTGCCTCCGTAACGAACGGACTGGGCCTCTACGACGGGCTCTCCAGCGTGAAGAATTACCTGACCGCCTGGTTCGCGCCCTGGCTCATCGGTCGGATCTACTTCAATGACGGCGCGGGCGTGCGGGAACTGCTCTGGGGCGTGTTCCTTGGCGCGCTGATCTATGCTCCGATGTGCTGGATCGAAATGGTGATGAGCCCGCAACTCCATCACTGGGTCTATGGCTACCATGCCCACGATTTCCTCCAGACAGTGCGGGCGATCGGCTACCGGCCCACTGTTTTCATGCAGCATGGTCTGATGGTGGGCATGTGGATGGCCGGCGGCTCGCTGGCGGGGCTGATCTTATGGCGTTGGGACGGCGGCGTGACGCATGTTCGGGGCATTCAGATGAAATACCTCGTCTGGTTTGTCGTCGGCACCTTTGTGGCCTGCCAGTCGATGGGGGCACTGGCGCTGACCATCCTCGCCTATGCCGCGATCGCCCACGGTCGCCGGCGCGGCCGCGTGTTGCCGCTCCTCATCCTCGTCATGGTGCCGGTTTTCGCCGTCACGATGAAGATCACCGGCTCCGGAACCGGGCAGGGGATCGTGAATCTCGTTGCCCGCATCAGCGAGGAGCGGGCCGCATCGTTCGAGTTCCGCGTGATCAACGAAGTGATGCTCGTCGACAAGGCCAACCAACGTCCCGTCTTTGGCTGGGGCGGCTGGGGGCGCTCGCGGATTTATGACATGGAGGGCAAGGACATCTCCGTCACCGATTCCTATTGGATCATCATTTTTGGCGAGACGGGCATCGTCGGGTTGATCGCGTTTGCGGGCATCATCGGCGTGCCGGTGGTGGCATTCCTGCGACGCTATCCACCGCGGACCTGGAACGACATCGCCGTGGCGCGGGCGGTGCCCCTGGCGGCGCTGCTGGCCATGTATTTCATCGACAGCACCGTCAACGACATGAAAAGCCCTCTCTACACCCTGATCGCCGGGGCGCTGATCGGACTGGCGACCGCCACGGTACCGGTCCGGTCCGAGGCGGGTGCGCTGTCCGGCGGCTCCCTGCTGCCGCGGATCGCGCTGCCGCGCGTGCTGTGATCTTCACCTGATTTAAACAAACAAACAATACAATCCAAGCATCCATCGAACTCATTCAAATGAATCCGAAACAACAACGTGTCTCCATCGTCGGTGCCAATGGCCGTCTCGGTCGCGCCGTGCTCGACCTGTGCAATCAACATCACGAAACCGTCGGCATGACCCGTCACTATCTCGACCTGGCCTGGTCGCGCGCCCGCATCCGCGAAGCCCTCGCCGGACTGGAAACGGACGTGATGCTGCTCACCGCCGGCAATACCAACGTTGACCACTGTGAGCGCGATCCCGAAGCCGCGTGGCAGGCGAATTGTCATGCCGTGGCCCACATCGCCGAGTGGTGTGCCGAGCGTGATGTGCGGCTGATCAATTTCAGCACCGACTATGTCTTCGACGGGGAGAAAGAGACGCTCTATCGCGAAGATGATCCAGTGAATCCCCTCAGCCAATATGGCCGTTCCAAGCTCGATGGCGAATACGCCACCATGGAGGCCTCTGATCGGAATCTCGTGGTGCGCCTGTGCTGGCTGTTCGGTCCCGGCAAACCCAGTGCGACGCCCGACTGGTCCGTACAGGGCGCGGTGGAGCTGGAACGGCTGACCATCGTGGCTGACAAAGTGGGCGCGCCGAGCTACACCCGCGACATAGCCGATGCGTTGCTGCCGCTCCTGTTCAACGAAGCCGCCACCGGCATTCTCCATTTGTCGAACGGCGGTTCCTGCACCTGGCTCGAATGGGGGCAGTTCTGCATCGACTCTGCCGTCGAGTGTGGCGTGGAGGTGAAGACGCGCTATGCCGGTGGCGTCACCCTGCAGGAAGTCTTCGGAGACAAGGCCAACCGTCCCCGGCATACGCTGTTCTCCACGGAGAAATACACCGCCCTCACTGGACGAACGCTACCCGACTGGCGTCAGTCGGTGCGTGAATATGTCCGGGACTATGTGGCCCCCCGATTTCTGTGAAGGCATCGCAATCCCAGCGTTGGTTTGCCCCGCGCACCGTCATGCTGCCCACCTGGCGAAGCCTGCTGGCATTTGCCGGCATGGTGGGGATCGGGATGTGGGTGGCGGCGGGAGCCTGGCACCCGTTTCTGGCCGTCGAGGAAGGCTTTCCGGCGCAGGGCGATCCTGTCGATCTGCTATGCGTGGAGGGCTGGTCGTCCGAATCGGCGATCGATGCAGTGGCCGAGGCTTATCGGAGTGGCCAGGTCCGCCGGGTCGCGGTCACCGGCGGGCCGACTCAGAGCCGGGAAAAGCTGATTGGATTTTCCACCTACGCCGCGTTGGGCGCCTACCGGCTGGAGCAGCGGGGCGTGCCGCGGGATCGGATCGTGGTTTCCGAGCCGGCGGGCGTGGATCGACGGCGCACGCTCAATGACATCTTGGAATTGCATCGCACGCTCGAGCGCCAGTCGATCGAGCCGGCGCGGATGCAGATTTTTTCGACCGGCGTTCATACCCGGCGCACCCGGCTTTTGTATCAGCGGGTCTTTGGGGGGGCGGTCGAGATCCGAGCCCAGGCGCTGCCGCCAGAGGATTACGACCCGCGCCAGTGGTGGAGCACCAGCGATGGGCTTAAAACAGTGGTTATGGAGACGATCTCCTGGGTTTACGACACCGTTTCCCCGATGCCGGAGATCGGTCGGGAAAAGACGGTAAATCTTACCGCCCAGCGTTCCTGAAAAGGCGGATTTTCTACCGTGTTTCAGATCTGGCCCGGCGGATGGAGAAAATGTAACCCGTTTATATTGAATGCGTAAGCGGCTGGTTGGGGCGAGTTGGCACGGGCCATGCCTTTATAGGGTGTCAACATGAATGCCATCCTGAAAAACACCCGACCGAAAGACGCCGCCCATGCCGATGTGCCCGCACACGGCAAGCCAGCCGCTCCCCGCCGCCTCCGACTGGCCTATCTGGTCAGCGAGTATCCGGCCTTGTCGCACACCTTCATCACCCGCGAGATCGCGGAGTTGGAGAAGAACGGACACACCGTGGAGCGGGTGTCCGTGCGCCTGCCGAAGAATGCCGCCGCCACCACCGGCGACTACGCCGAGGAGCACCGCCGGACCTTCTACCTGCTTCGCGAAGTGCCGCGCCGTCTGCCGCTGGCTTTCCTCCGGATGGCGCTCACGAATCCGCTCGGCGTCTGTCGTGCCGTCGGCCTGGCGGTCCGCATCGCTCTGCGCCTCTCGCACCGCCCTCATGCAGTGGGCGCGTGGCTCGCTCAGGCGCTCGTGCTCGCCGATTGGATGCGGTCCCAGCGTCTCAGCCACGTGCACAATCACTTCGGGAATGCAGCCGGCTTTGTCGCCCTGCTGGCCGGGGAGACTGGATCGGTGGACTTCAGCCTCAGCGTCCACGGTCCGGATGTCTTCAACCACATCGGCGAGGAAATGCTCGCGCTCAAAGTCGAGCGCTCCCGCTTCACCCGCTGCATCAGCCATTTCTCCCGCAGCCAGCTCTGCCTGCTCACCGATCGCGTCGCCTGGCGCCGCATCGAGATCGTTCGCTGCGGGGTTGACCCGGAGGCTTATCACCCCCGGCACCGGTCGTCAGAGACGGCCGCATTTGCCCGCATCCTGTGTGTGGGGCGACTGGTTCCGGCCAAGGGACAGCACATCCTTCTGGAGGCCAGTGCCCGGCTGCTCGACCGCGGCCTGCTTCACCACCTGACCTTCGTCGGCACCGGTCCGGACGAAGCCGAGCTTCGTGAGCGGGCCGCCCGGCTGGGTATTGCGGAATGGGTGACCTTCACCGGCGGTCTGCCGCCCGAGGAAGTGCGGAAGCAGTTCGCCCAGGCCGACCTGTTTGTGCTGCCCAGCTTTGCCGAAGGCATCCCCGTCGTGCTGATGGAGGCCATGGCCATGGAAATCCCGGTCATCACCACGCCGGTGGCGGGAATTCCCGAATTGGTTGAGCATGGAAAGTCCGGCGCCCTGGTGCCGCCCGCCTCGGCCGATGCCCTCGTCGGTGCGATCGGCGATTACCTTCTGCATCCCGAGAAATGGAGGTCGTATGGCCGCCGCGGCCGCGAGCGCGTCCTGACCGACTACGACCTCGAGCGCAATGGCCGGGCCATGGTGCGTCTGTTCGAATCCCACCTCGGTGGCCAATCCTGATCTGATCCAGACATGAATCCTTCCCTACTCAATATTCCTGTGCGTACCGTGCCGATGAAAGCCCCGTCTGCAAGCTCTCCGGTCGATGCCACCTTCGTCCTCTGCGTGGAATCCGGTCCGCTGGAGACCCAGACGGTGATGGCTGTGGAATCCCTGCGCCGCTGGGGTGGCCGCTTCGCCGAATGTCCGGTGCTGGCGATCACACCGCGCCGGGGCGCCGCCCTGACCCGCGGCACCCGGACCGCCTTTGACCGACTCGGCGTCTCCTGGCACGGCTTTGAGGCCCGGCATGACGCCGGTTGGTATGGGCCGATGAACAAGCCGGCGGCGCTCGACCGGGCCGATGCACTCGCGACCACCGGCACCGTGGTGTGGATTGACTCCGACGTGATCGTCATCGCCGAGCCTTCCGAACTGGAACTCAATGACGGCGAGGGATTCGCCGCACTGCCCGGCAGCCGGCTCCACGACATGGCTTCCGACGGGGACAATGAACACGAGTCCTTCTGGCGGGCCATGCTGGCCTCCCTGGACATCTCCGAGTGCGATTTTCCCTCCATCTCTGGTCATCCCGGCGAGGATCGCGAGGTACGGATGTACTGGCAGGGCGGTGTCTTCGCCTACTGTCGGTCGAGCCAGTTGGGACGGGCGCATTTCGACTTCAGCAACCGTCTCATCTCAGCGAGGCTCGCATCGCGGGTGTGCGGGGCTTACTTCACCGAGCAGCTTGGGCTGGCTCTGGCCGTTCACGACCGGGGGCTGCGGCATCGTGTGCTCCCGCAGAGCTGCAACCTGATGGTCAATCCGGTGGTGGCGGGACGCGTCGGCGCCGAAGCCATCGCGGACGCGAAGATTGTCCATTACTTCGGCTCGCTGTGGCCGGATGCCTTTGACGGGTTCGTGGCCCTGCTGTCCGTCCATCGGCCCGATGTGGCCGAGTGGGTGCGCGGGCACGGACCGCTGCGCGACCGGCGACCGGTCTTTCGTCGTCTGCTGGGGCGCCTGGAGCGTCGCCGCCGCCGGGACGAAGCCCGAGACTACCTCGCGACATGTGAACTCCACTGAAGCCGGTCATCCGTTTTCCGATCCAACCCTGTTTGATCTCCGATCCAACCCTGTTTGATCTCCGATCCAACCCTGTTTAATCATGAAAGAGACCCTGTTCATCTCCGCTCTGGTCGTCACCGTTATCCTCCTGGTGCCGGCCGCCTACCTCGTGATCCTGGCGGTGGCGTCTGTCATCCGCCGGACGGTCAAAGTCCGCTCGCAGGCTCCTGTCGACGTCACCCGTATCGCCGTGGTGATCCCCGCTCACAATGAGCAGGCACTGCTCCCCGCCGCGCTACGTTCGCTCGAAGCGGCCCGCTGCGAGGGGGTGGAGGTGGGTGTCTTCGTGATCGCGGACAATTGCACCGATGCCACTGCGGCGATCGCCCGCGAGGCCGGAGCCACCGTGGCGGAGCGCCATGGCATCGAGGAAGGGCGAGGCAAGCCCTTTGCCCTGCGCTGGTTCTTCGACCGATATCAGGAAGAATTGGCCGGTTTTGATCTCATCGCCCTGCTGGATGCCGATTCGGTGGTGGAGCAGCCGTTCTTCCGCGAAGTCTGTGCCGCGATGGTAGATCCGGATGTGGAGGTGGCGCAGGCTTATTACGGCGCGTCGAACGTGGACGCCAGTTGGCGCGCGGCTCTGTCAGAGGTGGCGCTGTCCGTTTCCCATCATCTTCGCGCGCTGGGACGCAACGCCATCGGCTCCACGGCCGGACTGAAGGGCAATGGCATGGTCTTCCGCTCCGAGCGCCTGCTGCGCGACGGCTGGAAGGCGGAGTCGCTGGTCGAGGACCTGGAGCAGAGCATCGTGCTGCTGGAGGAGGGCATCCGGGTCCGTTACCTGCCGGGTGCCGTGGTCCGTGGCGAGATGGCCAGCAGCGCCGGGGCGGCCGAGGCGCAACGCCGGCGCTGGGAGGGTGGCCGGGCGGATCTCTTGCGTCGTTATGTGCCCAGATTGCTGAGGTTGTTGTTGAAACCCGATCACCGCGCGGCAGCGGCGGATACGCTGCTCGATCTCGTGACCCCTCCTCTGGTGGGTTACACGTCGCTGCTGGCGGTATCGGGCCTGGTGAATTTCGCCGTCGGCTACTACGACCTGGCGCTCGCGTTGTGCATCGGCTGCCTCTACATGGCGCTGGTCACGGTGCAGGCGATGCTTATGGTCGGCGCTTCGCGGGCCTGCTGGGTGGCGCTGGCTAAGATGCCGCTCTTTGTGCTGTGGAAGATCGGCTTCTATCTGCGCCTGCTGCGCGACAGGCTCCGCGGTCCCCGGGATGGGGGGGGCAATGGTGCCGGTGGCGGGTGGAACCGCACGCCGCGTGATGCCGAGGGCGTGGTGACGGCGGCCAAAGTCTGGGAGGGGCTGACCAAGCCGGTGAGCCGTCTGCATGCGCTGCGCCGGACCCGTTTCTGGCGGACGCAGATCCGGGTGACGGAGCCGACCAAGCGCATCCTCGATGTCGTCGTGAGCCTGGGGGCGCTGATTGCCCTGTCGCCGCTGTTTGCCGTGACTGCCCTGGCGATCTGGCTGGAGGACCGCGGGCCGATCTTCTTTCGGCAGAACCGGGTCGGGCTGAATGGCCGGCATTTCGCGATGTGGAAGTTTCGCTCCATGTATCGCGATGCGGAGGCGCGGAAAGCGGCCCTGGCAGAGCAGAATCAGCATGCGGTGGCGGTGACCTTCAAGATGAAGAACGATCCGCGCATCACCCGGGTCGGTCGCGTGATCCGCAAGTTTTCCATCGATGAACTGCCCCAGCTCATCAATGTGCTGCGGGGCGAGATGGCCCTGATCGGCCCGCGCCCTCCGGTGCCGGCCGAGGTGGCAAAGTACCGCAGCATCGAGCTGCGCCGCCTGCGGGTGAAGCCGGGCCTGTCCTGCCTGTGGCAGATCGCCGGCCGCGCCGACATCGATTTCGCCGGTCAGGTGAAACTGGACCTGGAATACATCCACTCCGCCCACCTGATGAACGATCTCATCATTCTCGCCAAGACCGTTCCCGCGGTGCTGGCGGCCAGAGGAGCCTACTGATGGATGGATCAAAGCCGACTTCCTTTCACTCCCGCCGATTTTCCCAACATCATGAAAACACTCTATCTCTCCCTGCCTGAAGCCTCGCCGGATTGTTCCGTGACCGGTGGCAATGCGCTGCCCTTCGTCCTCTGGGATGTCGTGGACCAGCCGTTGCTGCATCACTGGTTCGACTATGCGATCGATGAGGGCTACGAGCGGGTGGCGGTCGCCTGTCCGCAGGCGATCCGGTCGATCATCGAGTCGGCCCTGGCTGATGCGACGCTGTGGCCCATCGATATCGGACTTTGCGACGAGGTGCCGGTGGAGGCGGCGGACTGGCATCCAGTAGACCGGCTGCCCACCGATCCGCTGGAGGAGTCGATCGGCCTCACTTCCGTCGAGGACATGCTCTCGCGTCATGCCGAGTTGAGCCGTCGCCGTCTGAACTACGTCTGGACGCACCTGCAGCCTCGCTATCCCTTTCTCGTCCAGGGACAGGGCGCCTACATCCACCCGGATGCAGTACTAATAGAGCCCTACTGGATCGGTGATCGCGCGGAGATCGATGCCGGTGCCCAGGTGGGGCCGTTCGCGGTGGTGGGACGCGGGGTGCGGGTCCGTGCCGGCGTCCGGCTGGACGACACCCACATCGGGGAGGGAGCGGACCTCGCCGAGGGGCTCACTTTCGACGGTCATACCATCGCGCGGGGGCTCGTCTTCAATCACCGCAAGCGCCTGCTGCATCGATCGATCGATCCGACGCTCGTGCGATTCCGCAAAGTGCTCTGAGTCTTTTTGGAAAAATCTCTGAAACCATCAACTCCAACGAAATCATGCAAACGAAACGATTCCTGCAGTCAGCGAAGCCGAATCCCGGGCGAAAGCTCGTCCTCGGCATGCCCTTCACCTCGATCTCGGCCCGCGGCGCGGTCCAGCAGTGTCTGGACATCATGCACCAGCGGGTGCCGCGGCACGTCATCACCGCGAACACCGATTTCCTCGCCAAGGCGGAGTCCGATCCCGAGGTGCGGCGCCTGATGTTCGAGGCTGACGAAGTGTACTGCGATGGCATGCCGCTGGTCTGGGCTTCCCGGTTGTTCGAACGCCCCGGTCGTGGTCTGCCGGAGCGCGTCACCGGCTCGGACCTAGTGCCGCGCCTGCTGGATCGTCTGGCGGCAGAAGGACGCTCGGTCTTTTTCCTCGGCTCCGATGCGGAGACGCTCGGCCGCCTGACTGAAAAGCTGGGTCGTGAGCTGCCCGCGCTGAGGATCGTCGGTGCGGTGAGTCCGCCCGTGGGGCCGATCGAATCGTGGGACAACGACGCCTACGTCGACGCGATCCGGGCGGCCAAGCCGGATGTGCTGATGGTGGCGGTCGGCTTTCCGAAGCAGGATGAGTGGATCCGACGCTATCGCCATCAGTTCGAGGTGCCGCTGATGATCGGCGTCGGGGCGAGCCTCGATTTCATCGCCGGAAAGCAGGTGCGGGCGCCGCGCTGGATGCAGGTCTCGGGGCTGGAGTGGATCTGGCGCCTGGCCACGGATCCGAAGCGGTTGACGGGGCGCTACCTGTATGACGGTCGGGTGTTGGCGCGGGTCATCGGGCGGCAATTGCGGGCGACGCTGCTGAACCACCTGCCGGTGTGGAAGCCGAGGCCGGGCGTGGGACAGGCGCTGATCAATGGTCTGCGGCTGGCCGGTGCGCGGGTGATCCGGTGGGAGAGTGGTCAGCGGATCGCCGACCCATCCGACAGTGGTCAGGCGGCGGTGATCTTCGATGTGTCCACGGTCGAGGCGATGGAGGAGGGGCTCGTCGAGACCCTCGCCGCGTCGGCTCGTACGGCCCGCGAGGGTGGCCGTCGCTTTGCCATCTTTGGCGCCGGACCGCGCCTGCTGTCGTGGCTTCGCGACTTTGGGCTGCTCGAGGTGTGGCCTCATTTTGAGACGCCGGCGGCTCTGGCGACCTGGTTGGGGGAGGCTGCGTTGCCCCTTTCGGGCGCCGACTGCGAGCGGCGCGGAGTGGCCTTCGAGCGGGCGATCGAGGAACTGCTCAAGCCAGTCTGGCAGCCGGCTCCGGCGGTGTTGCGGGTGGATTTCCGCTCCGTTGGCAGCGTGAACCGGCTGGCGGCCGAACGTCTCGCTGCGTTCAAGCGGCGCGCGAATGGGTTGGGGAGGCAATTGGTCTTTGAGAATCTGAGTGATCTGGCGAGGGATTCTCTGGAGATTCTCGACCTGAAAGCGAGGGAGGCGGCTTGAGATTCGGAAAAAAACCTGCATCCGGCCTTGGACAGGCTTGAAAGTAAACGTATAATTAATATAATTATCGCGTTTTTACTGAAATGTCCTCCGGAACCCAGCGCATCAGAGTGCTCATCGCAGACGATGATGAGACGGTGCGCAATCTGCTGGAGTATCACTCGCAGAAGCGCGGGTTCGAGCCGGTGCTGGCGTCGTGCGGCGAGGCGTTCATGGAGATGGTCGACGACAGCTACGACGTGGCCTTGCTCGACCTGAACATGCCGCCGGGGAGCGGATTCGACTGCCTGAAATTCCTCGCCGCGAAATGGCCGGACCTGCCGGCGGTGGTGCTCTCGTCCGCCGATGAAGTGCAGGATGCCGTGACCGCCATGAAGGCGGGCGCGATCGATTACCTGACCAAGCCCTTCGACCTCGATGAAGTCTTCCATGTGCTCCGCCAGGCCATCGAACTGTCGCGGCTGCGCCGGGAAAACCGGGAGTTGAAGGAGTCGATCGGCGTCTCCCGGCCGGTCAATGGCCTGGTGGGGGAGGGCGAGACAACCCGCGAGTTGGTCGCTCGCATCGCCAAGATCAGCTCCATCGACAGCACGGTGCTGTTGAAAGGCGAAAGCGGCGTGGGGAAGGGGCTCATTGCGCGTACCATCCATTACGCGAGCAGCCGGGCTTCGGGGCCTTTTGTCACGGTCAGTTGTCCGGCCCTGCCTCGCGAGTTGCTTGAGTCGGAGCTATTTGGTCATGAGAAGGGCGCTTTCACCGGTGCGCATCAGCGGCGGATCGGAAAGATCGAGACCGCGGCGGGAGGCACGCTGTTTCTCGATGAGATTGGCGACCTGCCTCTCGATCTCCAGCCGAAGTTGCTGAACGTGCTGCAGGACCGGGAGTTCCAGCGGGTGGGCGGCACGCAGACGATTCGAACGGACATCCGGGTCATCGCCGCGACCAATGTCGATCTCGAGGATCAGGTGAAGAACCGCGAATTCCGCGAGGATCTCTACTACCGACTCAACGTGATCCCGCTCGAGGTGCCGCCTCTGCGCCATCGCATCGATGACCTGAAGCAATTGTCGGCCCATTTCCTGGGCAGGGTGGCCAAGAGCCGCGGCTTGTCGAAACCCATTCGCCTGACCGATGAGGCTCTGCGTGTGATGCAGCGTTACGATTGGCCGGGCAATATCCGGCAGTTGGAGAATGTGCTCGAGCGAGCGTCGGCCTTCTGCGACGATCAGGTCATCGACCTGGCCGACCTGCCCGGCGAGGTGCGCGACGATGGCGCGGCGACCGGGGACGATGGCTCGGAAAAACTGAATCTTGCCAACATTCCCCTGCGCGACCTGGAGAGAGCCGCGCTCCTCCAGACCCTCCGAGCTGCCGATGGCAACAAGGCCGAGGCCGCCCGTCGCCTGGGCGTGACGGAAAAGTCCGTTTACAACAAACTCAAACGGTTCGGCATGGCCTGACCGGACCCATCGCATTCATGTCACCCCAGTCCCGATCCAGGCGAATGCCGTCAGATCCCCCGTTGCGCCCGGATCTCGTCCCGGCTTCGGGTGAGCTGTGTGAGACGGTGGGAGAGCCAGTCGTCTCCGTCAGGCAAAGCCGGCGAAAGATCGGACCGCAGCGCGTATTCGGCGGTCTTCATCGCATCGGCAAATGCCGCCAGGCCGAAGGAACTGCTGGTTCCTTTCAACTGGTGGCAGAGTTCCGCCGCCCGCACCAGATGGCCCGCGCCGGCCGCCTCCGCGACATCCATCAACAAGCCGGGGGTGGTCTCGAGAAACCGGTGAAAAATCTCCACGCAGGGCGAGTCCGGCGCATCGACGATCATGTCGAACTGTTTCCAGTCGATCAGAGGCTTTTGGGGTGCCCTCTCCATCTGGGACGGGCTGTCGAAATCTGCCGGCATCATGGGGCGTGCCAGCGCCTGACTGAGGGTGATGTCGAGATCCTGGCGCCGCAGCGGCTTGCTCAGGCAGGCATCCATGCCGGCTTCGAGGCAGCGCCGCGTCTCCTCGACGAAGGCGTGCGCCGTCAGGGCGACGATCTTCGGTCGGTCATCGGGCGCGGGCCAGCGCGCCAGGATTTCCCGGGTCGTCGCGATGCCGTCCAACTCGGGCATGCGCACATCCATCAGGATCAGGTCGAACGCCTTCGGATCCGGCTCGAGCAGCCGCAGCACCTCGACGCCATTGGGTGCCGCGGCGGTGTCTTCGATCCCGATCTGGCTCAGAAAGTGCCGGCAGACTTCGAGGTTGATCTCGTTGTCTTCGGCGATCAGTACGCGGAGGTTGGTGTACGACATCGGTCTATCTCACAATATCCAGAAACCATAATCGAGACGTTCACAGAATGAAAGGAATCATCTTCACCGAATTCACCGAAATGGTGGAAAGCGTCTTCGGCTTCGATACGCTGGATACGATCATCGAGCGCGCCAACCTGCCGTCCGGTGGACAATACACCGCAGTGGGCACCTACGACCACGGCGAGATGGTGTCGCTGGTCATCCAGCTCAGCGCCGCGACCGGCATGGAAGTGCCGGCTTTGCTCAAGGCCTTCGGCACCCATTTGTTCCACCGCTTTGCGAAGATCTACCCGGATATGATCGCCGGCGAGTCGAGTGCCCTTGGCTTTCTTGACCGGGTGGAGACCCACATCCACCGCGAAGTCCTCAAGCTGTATCCCAATGCAGAACTGCCCCGGTTTGAAAATCACTGGGTCACGGACCGCGAACTGGAGATGGTTTACCACTCGAACAAGCACTTCGAAGATGTCGCCGAGGGACTCATCCTGGGTTGCCTGGAGCACTTCAACGAGACGGCCGAAGTGACGCGCATTCCCGGCGACTCGGCCGATGGCGGGGTGCTGTTCCGCGTCCGGCTCGCGGCAGACGCGGCGGCGGTTTGATCCTCCCCTGATGATGAACGAGGAATCGGAAAAGTGGCAGCGGCGCTTTGAGCGCGAGCGAGCGGCGCGCAAAGAGGCCGAGCGGTTGCTGGAGGAAAAGAGCCGCGATCTCTACGCGGCCAACCAGCGGCTGTTGGAGGATGCGAGGACGCTCGAGTCCTGCGTCTCCGAACGCACCCACCGGCTGGCGGAAAACCAGGAAGGGCTCGTCACGCTGAACCGCGCGCTCATCGGCCTGGGTTTGGATACCGATGCGAATCTCTCCTCACTGGTGGAGACCTGCGGCATCATTCTCATGGCCGATGCGGTGATCTTCAGCCGCGTGGGCGACGGAAATGATCTGTCGGCGGCGAGCGTCTGGGAGGCCCGACCCGGTACCCTGCCCCATAAGAACTGTGCCTTGTGTCACGAGGTTCTGGAGACCTGGCAGGGACGGGTCATCCACGTGCCGAACATCGAGGAGCATCTCCAGGGACGGCTGCCGGATGGCTTCCGGGTGCCGTTTCAGAGTTTCGCCGGCTTTGCCGTGGTCAACCGGAGCCGGATCGTCGGTGTCCTGAGTGTCTTCTTTGGAGAGGGAACGACGCTCGATCCCTTCCGCGAGCAAGTGCTGGAAATGATCGCCACCGCCATCGCGATGGATGCCGAGCGGGACCACACCCGCGCCAATCTGGAGGCCCAGGAGCGGCGCTTTTCAGCCGTGTTCGAGGGATCCATGGACGGCATCCTCGTATACGACGCGAACGGCCGCATTCTCGATGCGAACCGCAGGGTGGCCGAGTTGATGGGTTACCGCCGGGCGATCTTGTGCACCATGTCGCTCAGGGATCTGCTGCCCGACCGCTGGGTCGATGGCTGGCGGGAAAGCCACCGCCGGGTCGTCGATAATGGCCGCGATCGCACCGTGGTCGAGTTCATGCCAAAGAACGGCCTGCCCTTCGTGGCTGAGGTATCCAGCAGCCGCTTCCAGATCGGCGACCAGACACTCATCCAGGGCGCCATCCGAGACATCACCAAACGCCGGCGCCTCGAAATCGAAAGCCGGGAGGCCGCCGCCGCTCTGGCCAGGGCCAAAGAGGATGCGGAGCGGGCCAATGCCGCGAAATCGGTGTTCCTCGCGACCATGAGCCACGAGATCCGCACGCCCATGAATGGCATCATCGGCTTTACCGAGATCCTTGAGGGCACCGATCTCGACGCCCGGCAGCGCCAGTACCTGCATACCATCCGGGCCAGCGGCGAAGTCCTGCTCGGCATTATCAACGACATCCTCGACCTCTCCCGCATCGAGCAGGGGCGGCTAGAGCTGGAGCCGGTCGCCCTGGATCCCATCGAGTGCATCCGTGATGCCGCCCGCATCCTCGAGGCGAAGGCGGCTGCCAAGGGGCTGATCCTAACCGTCGAAATTGACCGAGCCGTGCCTCGCCAGATTCGGGCCGATGCCGGCCGGCTGCGTCAGATCCTGCTGAATTTGATCAACAATGCCCTGAAATTCACCGATCAAGGCGGCGTGACGGTCCGCATAGCGAATGCCCCGGGCGCTCCGATGCTGAACTTCGAAGTCATCGACACCGGTTGCGGCATCGAAGCCGGGGATATCGGGCGGCTTTTCGAGCCGTTCACCCAGTTTGGCGAGTCCGATGCCCGACGCGAGGGGACCGGGCTGGGCCTGGCCATTTGCAAGTCGCTGGTGGCAGCGATGGGCGGGGAGATGAGTTGCCAGAGTGAAGTGGGGCGGGGCAGTGTCTTCCGGTTTGCCATTCCGCTGAGACCACCCGGCGAGGCATCGCTCCGGGGAGTTGTCGCCATCCGCGATGAGATTCACCGGGGACTCGTTTGCGCGCTGCTCCGCCGACTGGGGCATACGGTGGAGTCCGAAACCGAGCTGGTCTGGCCGCCATCGTCAGACTACGACTTCGTGATCGCCGAAGCCGACGTCTGGAGCCGGGTCGCAGGTGCGGACGACACCGCCGCCGCCGGGGTGCGTCCCATTCGCATTGGGATCCTCACACCCGGCGCCCTGTCGGCGATGGATCAACTCAAAGCCCGTGGGGTGAATCGATTCGTCGGCTTGCCGGTGAAACCCGAGGCGCTGGCAGAAAGCCTCGCCCTGCCCGCCTGACCGGCTGCCTGCTTCGAGATGAAACGAGAAGTCGCCTCGGTCGCCAGGCGGTGACCCAAGGCGCCGAACCGCACTCTGGCGAGCGCGGCGACTCCCCAAACCGATAGGGACCGAGGAAGCAGCCCCGGATCTCCCGGGGAAAGCCGGACGGGATCACGAGGCTTTCCGCACAGACCCTGTTGGATCGGCGATGCTACCCTGTTTGATCGGAAATACGTTCCGTGAAATCGCTCAGGCGACGGGCTTGATCTCCCAGCCTTCGCGGTATTTCCGGGTCACCCACTGGTTGGCCTCGGCGATGTTGGTCACCTTGAGGTTGGCGGAATCCCACTTGAGGGTCTGGCCCTTGAAGCGGATGGCGATGTTGCCGAGCAGGACGGCTTCGGTGAGCATGGCGCCGTAGTCGAAGCCATCGGTGGGCTGCTTGCCGTTGAGGCAGCCGTCCACCCAGCCGTGATAGTGGTTCTGGTTGTCGGCTTTGACCAAAGCGCTGGGATCGGGCTCTTCCTTGCCCTCCAAGTAAACCTGTGGCGCACCGACGTGGGCGAGCACCAGGGAGCCGGTCTCGCCGATGAACAGGGAGCCGCTCTTCGGCAGGGCGCGATAGGCGGGCACGTGGGAGCCGCTCACGCCGGGCTGCAGACCGCCGTCGTACCAGGTGATCTTGAGCCGGTCGCCGCTGGTATACTGGGTGCCGGGCACGGTGAAGTGGATGACCTCCTGGGCGGGCCAGACTTCGTCATTCATGCCGGTGTGATCGCTGCACTGGATGTCATCCGATGGGCCGGCGATGGCGAGGGCGGTATAGACGGGGTCGAGGATGTGGCAGCCGAAGTCGCCCAGGGCGCCATTGCCGAAGTCCTGGAAATCGCGCCAGCCCCAGGGGTGGTAGCAGCGCAGCTTGGAGTCGGCGTAGGGGCGCATGGGCGCGACCCCGATCCAGTTGTCCCACGCGATCGTCGGGGGCACGGCCGGCGTGTCCTTGGGCCGGTCGATGAAGCCGGACTTGCCATGGCCGGTGGTGCCGACCCAGGAGTGGACGCGCAGGATCTTGCCGATCTTGCCGGCCTGGATGGTCTGGACGGCGGTGCGGTAGTGCTCGTGGGAGTGGATCTGATTGCCGAGGCGGGTGATGACGCCGGACTTGGCGGCCTGGAGCTTCACCTGGCGGCTTTCCCAGACATTGTGGGTCAGTGGCTTCTGGCAATAGACGTGCTTGCCCATCCGCATGGCCCACAGGGAGCAGTAGGCGTGCATGTGGTCGGGGGTGGAGACGGTGACGGCGTCGATCTTGTCGCCGAGCTGGGTGAGCATCTCGCGGAAGTCCTGAAACTGGGGCGCCTCGGGCTTGAGCTTCTTGACATTGACCATGCGGTTGGTGTCGATGTCGCAAAAGGCGACGTGCTCGATCTTGTCGTGCGTGGCCATCTCGGAGGTGTCGGACCAGCCCTTGCCGTCGCAGCCGATGGCGGCCAGTTGGAGCTTCGAATTGAGGTTCTGGCCGCGCACGATGGCCGGAGCAGCCAGGACGGAGGACACGGCGGCTGCGGCTTTCACGAAGTCGCGGCGGGACGGAGCAGGGGAGATGGGGGCGTTCATGATGATGATGGGAGTGATGGAGAAAAGTCGCGAGGGACGAGGGAATTGCGAGGACGGGATCGCGCGAAAAGGCTGGCTTTTGGCTGGGAGGAGGAGGCTCAAACGATCCGTCTTTTCCCTCCATCTACAGAATCCGCCGATGCCGCCAATCTCTTTCGGCCGGAAGCGGTGCCCGTCTTCGCTGGGATTGAGGAGCCAAGGCGACGACTGGAAGACCTGGATCGATCCACAAAGTCGAGTCAGTGGTCTCCGGCTTTGCCAAAGTTTCACGGGAAAATTGGAAATTCCGCCCCCACCGAGCCCACCGTGCACCTCCGCAACACCTTCCAATGGCTGTCCTACCCCGAGGGCCGCACCCTGAAACACCCCGCCGATCAGCCCACCCCGCCGGTGTTCCCCGAGCACCTCATCGCCCCCGCCAAGCCGCCCCAGTGACCCTCCGCCCCGCGGACCCGTCTGGACCGGCGCGGAAGGGCCGGGTTTCCGATGAAAGAGGGTTCGATCGGCGATGAAAGAGGGTTCGATCGGAGAGG
>JAEUHH010000105.1 GCA_016795505.1 Verrucomicrobiales bacterium
GGTGCGGCCACTGTAGCCGTCGGTGAGATCGATGTTGTGCATCGGCTCCTGGAAGTGATCGAACATCGCACGGATATGTTTCACCTGTTTCTCAAACAGCAGCGGCGAGAGCAGGTTGGGCATCCCTTCACCGCCCGTCACCCTTTTCCCATCCGTCAGCAAATACAGTTCCGGGTGCTTCTGCTTCATCTCCTCACGATTGATGACAAACTTCATCCCGTGGCACATCTGCGGGAAACCCACGATGTCCGCGCCAAAGTTCAAACCGAGCCGCAGGTTCCACAGCGCCCGCTCGCCGATGCCCGTGTGCTGCGTGTAGTAAACGAAGCGCCGGAGGCTGAAGTCCGGCACCACGGTTCGGTTCAACTGAGACAGAGCAATCGTCGGCACCTGCGGCACCACCTCGCCGATCTCTCCGGGTGCAAACCAGCGGCAGCCGAGACCGCGCAGGAACTCATTCACCGCGTTGAAGGTGCCCGCGTCATCCATTTCCCAGACGTCCAGATCCGCATGATATTGCTGATACAGAAAGGCGGCGGTGTTGGTGAAGGTGTCGCCTGTGATCTTGTCCCACTCCGTATTGACCCGCTTCAGTTCATCCAGCGAGCGAACGCGCCCCCAGGGCTCAACGGGCACAAAGTCCCTGTCCGCGCCCAGCAGCGCCAGCCAATCCTTGCCGGAAGCCATGCGGAAGGCCCCATGCTTCAATTCCTTCGTCGATAGCCCCAGTTCCTCCGTGAACCGGCTCTTGCCGACAAAAACCGCCACTTTGCCCGCCGTGCGCTCATGGACGATGGGCAGGGTGGCTCCCGTCATTTTCAATAGCGTGCCCTGCAACTCCTTCGCGGCCAGTTTGGTCATCCGCGCCGGTTTTTCGGCGATGACAATCTCTGCGAGAGGCTGGCCGTTTTCGATGAGGACGGTATCCGCCGCCTGCAGGTGAGTGCAGGCCGAGGCGACCATAATTGAGACGATGAGTGGGCGCATGAGAATGAATCAAGGGAGGGTTGGTGATTCGATGAAGGACACCTGCACGGCATCCAGGTAATGCGGCAGCTTGGCCGGGGAACTGGCCTGATTCTTGACGCCGAAGAACAAGACAAGGCATCGAGCCTTGCCGGGGGCTTGGATGCGCAGGCCAAAGGATTGCCAGCCTGTGGAGCTGGGCGGGTTGTCGAAGCTTGTCACGGCTGACGCGATGGTTTCGTCCCGCTCAACAAACCAATGTCGGGTAAACCAATCGGGGCCAAGCCGGTCCGGTGCCTCGTTGACGGCATAAGCCCGGATCGTGTAGGAAGGCAAGCTGCCAGGGTCAGCGCTGGCGAAGGAAGCATTGACTTCGATCTCGCGCAGATCGGTGCCCGAGGGCGGCAAAGCGATGATTTGATACAGCCGTGGAAACAGAACGGGGGCTCCATAGGTCGTGGTCTCCAGTCTGAGCATGTGATGACCATCCTTCGGCGTCACCCCATTCTCCGCAGGCACCACCTTCGCCACATCGCCGGTCCAAAGCGATGCACCAGGAGGAAAACCCTTCGCCAAAGGCATCTGCGCATCCTCGAAACTTGGCTCCATCACAGCCAGCGGAGTCCGCTCCTCCCCATGACGCTGTCCTACAAAACCAAAAACCACCGACGTGCACAGCATTCCAAACAGAATCCCCGCCGCCGACGCCGTGAGCGAGCGCCAGGAGAGCCAACGTGCGGAACCGTGATGCGCCGATGACAGCGCCCGGTGCGAAAGCGGTACTGGCAGGCTCAGCGCCGTCTGTGCGGACTCCGCGGTCGATTCGAGCGCGGAATCGAGATTGAGCGCGTCGAGATACCAGTCGCGTAACGCCGGATCCGCGGTGATCTGCTGCTCCAGCGATCGTGCCTCCGCGTCCGATATCGTGCCGGAGAGATAGCGCTGAATGAGATCGTGCCAGTTCGTGTTCATACCCCTTCCTCCTGTGCCAGTGAGCGTCGCACGCACTCCAGCAGCGCCTGCCGGATGCGGTGCAGTTTCTTGTAAAGCGCCATCGCGGTCTCGCCACGTTGCGCCGCCAAATCGTCCATGCGCGTGCCCTTCGTGTAGGCGGTGAGGACCAATTCGCGCTGCGTCAGCGGCAGTTTCTCCAAACACTGCTCCAGAGCCTCGCGTTGCGTGGCGTGCCGCTCCTCCAGCTCCGACTGACGGTCCGCCAGCCGCTGCATCAAGTCCTCGCCAAAGACATGCCGGTCGCGCTTCCGACGCTGATAATGCTGCAGCACCTTCAGGCGCGCCACACCGAAGGCCCAGCGGCGAAAGTCCTCCGCGCTCTCGAACTTCTGCCACAGTGTCACGATCACCTCCTGCATGACTTCCGAGGTCTCATGCCGGTCCGGCAGCATCGACCGCACATAGCCATGCAACGCCTGCTCGTGCTCCGCGTAGAGGCGGAGAAACTGGTCGTGTCGGGGATCGAGCGGCGTCGGCATGGTGATCTCTCACTCTTAAAGTCACAGTCTCCGGCCTCATTTGCCGAAAAAAGGTTTCGATGACTCAAATCGCCACACGTGATTGACGACTTCGGGCGTCACCACCCGCACCCAAGCTCACTACTTCCGAAGTTTTGCCTGATTTCGCCGTTCCTCCGCGCGCAACGCCCGTTCAAACACGGCGACACCGCCGATTCAGGTGATGAAGCCGACGCCGCTGATATTGCCAGGGGTTTCCATGAAAATCGAAAACGCCGCTTTCAATTTTCATGGTAATTGTAACCACGACTTTTGCCACAGTTCACCGAGAGGCTTCGGCTAAAGTCGAAGCCTGATTGGCACCGAGGACGTGATTTTTCACCCCACCTCCCGCGCCTTCTCAATCACCGGCCGTACCTCGCTCCACGGCACTTCATGGGGCGCGGTCTTGTTCTTCACGGCGACGGCGGCGGCGGCTCCGGCGGCCTCGCCCATGGCGACGGCGTTGCCGGTGACGCGATAGCTGGCGTGGGAAATGAAGTCGCCGCTGATGCAGCGCCCCGCCATCAGGAGACCGTCGACATCACGGGCGATGAGGGCGCGGAGGGGAATGTCGTAGGGTTTCATCTTCACGCCCGCGTTGTGGTAGGCGGCTTTCTTGTTGTCCTCGGCGGTGAGGGCGTGGATGTCGACGGGGAAGGTGACACGGACGACGGCGTCTTCCTGCACCGCGCCCTGGACGAGGTCCTCGCTCGTCATGAGGTAACGCCCGCGGATGCGGCGGCCGTCGCGGATGCCGATCTGTTCGGGCGTGGCGGCGACTTGCAGGCCATCCCACGGACCGCCGAGCTTGCGCAGGCCGCGCACGAGTTGATGAATCTCGCCACGGGCGCGCATCGTCGCCTCGGTGACCTGGGCGGCATTGGTGGCGTTGATGCCATACTCGTGGTTCGCCATGAGCAGGACGAGATTTCGCTGGATGGGAAAGAGGCAGGCCGAACCGTAGCTCGGAGTGACGCCCGCCCGCTTCAGTTCATCGCGAAAAGCCGGAGGCCCGACATGCCGGCCGTTGTCACCGACCGCGTGGATGAAACCCGCGATCTGTGACACATCCTTCACCACGAGCAGGGCATACATCGTCATGGGCTGGCAGGGACAGTCGTTGTCGCGGCCGATCTCGAATTCGCAGCCCGCCTGCGCCCCGAGGTCGCCGTCGCCGGTGGTGTCGATGAAGACAGGAGCACGCCAGGCCTGACGACCGCTCTTGGACTCCGTCACGATGGTGCGGAGCGAGCGCCCCTCGCGATAGGCGGCGGCGACACGGGTGTGGAGCTGCACTTGAACGCCGGCCGCGGCGCAGAGTTCCTCGAGGAGGAGCTTCATCTCCTCGGGCTGGTAGCTGAGCCCGTTCATGCCGCCGCCGTTGATGGCCTCGCGCTCGCGGAGACGGCGCACCAGTTCGACGTTGAAACCCGGTTTGTCGAAATCGAGCAGGTAACCGAGGAGCGAGGAAGTCCACACGCCGCCGAGCGAGCCGTGCACCTCGAAGAGCCGCACCTTCGCTCCGGCCCGCGCCGCCGTGATCGCCGCGGTGACGCCGGCGGGCCCCGCGCCGCAGACGATGACATCGGCATCAGTATTGACGGGAAGATCGCGGGCCGCCTCGAGAAAGCCGGTGGACGTAGTGCCTTCGGCGGCGAGGAGCGCGGGGGACGACAAGACCCCGGAGGCGGTGGCGAGGGATCCGAGGAAACGGCGGCGGTCGGTGGTGGCTGGGGGAGTCATGGAATCGACTTGGGTTTTGCTCGCGGACAGGATAAGCGGCTTGTCCGGGAACGGGAACCGCGCTTTTGTGCTCATCGTAGCATGAAAGGCCGAAAACCACCCAGCATGCAGGACGTCGCCGCCGCGGCTGGGGTCCACCGCACGACCGTTTCCCTGGCATTGCGCGACAGTCCGCGACTGCCCGTAGCGCGGCGCGAGGAAATCCAGCGCATCGCCGAAGAGCTCGGCTACAGGCCGAATCCCCTCGTCTCGGCCTTGATGAGCTCGCGCGTGAGCCGTCGCGAACCGAAGCACCAGGCCACCCTCGCCTTCGTCAGCGTGGACCCGGAAGTGCCGCGCGGCTGGCCCGACACGGACTCGACCTACGGCATGATGTTCCGCGGCGCGCGCGACCGGGCGATGCGACGGGGTTACCTGCTCAGCCCCTTCTGGCTCGGCGAACCGAAACTCCAGGGCGAGCGCTTTGCGCGCATTCTCGCCGCGCGGAACATCCACGGCCTCCTCATCGCGCCGCACTTCGGCCCGGCCAACCGCATCGATCTCGACTGGCAGCGTTTCTCGGTGGTGGAGCTGGGCTACAATCTGATCCAGCCCGCCTTCAACCGCGTCGTGCATGATTATTACCACTCCATGCAGACGGTGTGCGCCGAGCTGCTCGCGGCGGGACACCGTCGCATCGGCCTGCTTTTGCCCCGGCATTCGGATGTGAAAACCCATCACCTCTGGTCAGCCGCGTTTCTGCATTTCCAAGAGGGGTTGGAACCGGGCGACCGGATCCCGATTCATCATCCCGAGCACCTCACGACCGCCAACGTCCGGAAATGGCTCCGCGCCGAACGACCCGAGGTCGTGGTCATCGGAGGCGTCCTCTACCCGCGCCAACCCGGCGAGCCGCAGTTCTTCGAGCTGCCCCGGAAACAGCGCCACGTGAGCCTGAACCTCATCGACCGCGACGATCCCACCCCGGGCATCTACCAGGACGCCCACCTCATGGGAGCCGCCGCCGCCGATCAGCTCATCAGCCAGCTCCAGCGCGGCGAGTTCGGTGTGCCGGAGTTGCCGACGAGTTTGTTGGTAAGCGGCATCTGGCAAGCGGGGTGAAGAGGAAAGGAATCCCTGAACTCCTTCGTCACGAAGTTCGCCGCGACCCAATCCCGTTGGCCCATTCGCAAGATTGACGCACCTTCGAAGTGATGTAAAAATGACATCATGACGCGCACCCAGATCCAACTCCCCGACGAGCTCTATCAGCGGGCCAAAGCCTTTGCGGCCGAGCGCGAGATCTCCCTGGCGGAGCTCACCCGGCGCGGATTGGAAACCTTTCTTGCCCGCTTCCCCGAACCTGGCTCGGCACAGAAAGAGTGGAAACCACCCCTGGTCCGCAGCGGTGGTGTCAAAGTGCCCTTGGAGAACCTCAAGGATGTCGTTAGGGATGATGAGGAGTCCCGATGACAAGGACCTCGATGATTTCCATCGACACGAACATCCTCTTTCCCCTCGTCGTAGAAGACCATCCGCGGCACGGGGAAGCCTTGGTGTTTTCCGAATCCCTATACAAACACAGTGATGTCGCCATCAGCGAATTCGTTCTGCTGGAACTCTACAATCTCCTCCGCAACCCCGCGGTCATGACCCGGCCACTGGGAGCATCTGCCGCGGTCGAGATCTGCGAGGCCTTCCGGCAGCACCCCGTCTGGCAGACCCTCGGCTTCCCGCCCGAGAGCCGCTCCTTTCACGACGCCTTCTGGCCCCGACTCCGCTCTCCCAACTTTGCCCGCCGCCGATCCTTCGATTGGCGACTCGCCCTCTCGCTCCTCGAACAAGGCGTCACCGAATTTGCGACGGTGAATAAGAAGGATTTCGAGGGGTTTGGGTTTGAGAGGGTGTGGAATCCGTTCGACTGAGGGATAACGCGCTTGCCCACGAGGAGCAGGAATTGCGCGCAGAACTCCGTGCCCGTCGGCTTGGCCTGAAGCCCCAGCACAACCTTTCCCGCGACGAACTCCACGATCGTCATGCGCTTCGTTGACACGAATATCCTCATCTACGCGCTCGATCTGGAGCCATTCCAGCCAGGGAAGACCGCCATCGCGCAGGAGATCCTAACCAGCACCGACATCGGCTCTTCGTGCAGGTGCTCCAGGAGTTCTACGTTCAGGCCACCCACGCCCGCCGCCAAGGCCGCCCGCTGCCGGCAACTCCCCAGCGAAGAACTCAACCACGGCCAGGACTACGACGGCGTGACGGTGGTGAATCCGCTTCTCTCAGAAGCAAGCGCCATATTAGCCGCCTTTACTCCCCCTCCAACAAGGGCTTCAGCCGCTCCGCATACACCGCATATCCCGCGGGCGAGAGATGGATGTGGTCGAGAGTGAAGAGTTCCTTTTTCAAGGTGCCGTCAGCGTTCATAAAATCGGTCGTCATATTGAGAACGCGGACCTTCGGATCGCCCTCGAGATTGAGGAGATCGAGGGCGACGTTGGTGAGCTTGATATCCTCGTAAAAGCGGTTCCCCGGCGCGTGGGCGGGAAGGATTTTCGCGACGATGAGGGGCGTGTCGGGAAACTTCTCGCGCAAGTTCTTCACGCACATTTCGATTCCCTTCGCCGCCGCCTCGATCCCGGTCTCGGGGGTGAAGAACATGTTGTTGTTCCCGATCATGAGGACGATGGCCTTCGGCTGGAGTCCCTCGACCCCGCCGTGGTCGAGACGCCAGAGCAGGTTCTGGGTCTTGTCACCGCCGATGCCGATGTTGACGGCCTTCTTGTCAGGGAAATGCTTCGCCCAAGAGTCGCCCCACTGGATCGTGATGCTGTCGCCGACGAGGAGCACATCGACCGGCCCCGCGTTGGCCTGCACCGTCCTGACATGGGCCTCGTGCAGCTTCAACCACGCGTCGCCCCCGAAATGACCGGCGGTCGGGACGACAGGCCAGAGTTGCGGCAGGTGTTTCCCAAGCTCGCGACCGGGACGGCGCTCGTGTTCGGCTTTGTCGACGACGTAGGCGCGCTCCTCCGCCGTGAGCGGCCAGCCGGTCTTCTGCGGTTCGTCGGTGACGTGGGGATACTCAATGGCGCGGGCAGTGAAAACGGCCAGCGTGAGCAGGGGGATGAGGACAAGTCGTTTCATCATCGGGAACTACGGAGAGAGGAGGCGATTCTCGACACAAACACTGAGCGATTCGGCCGAAAAGCAAAGCTGTCCTACGGGTAGAAATTCGATGCCGGAGGCATCGAAGCCGGTGGTTGAGCGAAGCGATACCACCGGAACCGGGGACGAAATCGACACGCATCCCCGAGGAATGCCAGCGACCAGCGTGTGCCCTTCCATGCGCGCGGCTGCGACGCCGCGGGGTCGTGTGCAATCCGCTTCAGTTGGACAACCGACCCGCCGCCTTCATCTTGGGGCATTCCGATCAGACCCTGTCTCCTCTCCGAGAGGACAGGGTCTCATCGGAGAGGCAACCCTGTTTCATCGGAAAGCCGACCCGGTTCATTCGTTACCCGGCTGGGGCTGGGGAGCGGACGGCTCGGGTGGCGCGGAGTCGCGGCCTTTGCCGCCGCGGGGAATGATCTTCAGCAGGCCTTCGCCCAGCTTCTTCGCGCCTTCGCCGACCATGCGGGCGCCGTCGCCGAGACCGTCGCCGACGGCTTTCACCCCGCCGGTGACCACGTCGGCGCCCTCGCCCAGCACATTGCCGGTCGCCTTGATCGCCCCGGAGGCGGCTTGGTGGGCGCCCTCGATGCCACCCTTGGCCACGTCGAACACGCCGCGCACGGCATCCGAGGCGAATTCGGCAGGCACATGCTTCAGCTTCAGGTCGAGATTGTCCACCCGGCCGCTGCCTTCGACGACGAGCGCCTTCGAGAGCAGCCCCGTGACCAGCCCCAGGGCGCCGACGAGGTTGCCCTGGGCTTCGAACTGGGTCTGCCAGTTGGTCAGATTCAGGGTGCCGCCGACTTCGACGCGGGTGCCATCGGCCAGGATGACGAGATCGCGGGTCTCCAGACGTCCATCGCCGATGGTGAAGGTCGCGGTCAGTTCGCTGCGCTTGTCCGCATCGCCGAAGACGGGCACCACGCTGCCCATCAGGTTCTGCACGGGACCGATGACGGGCACTTTGTAGAGCTTGGCGGCATCGAGCCGCAGACTTCCCTGCCCCCGCATGGTCGCAAGGGAGAAGCCGCCGCCGCCCTCGAAGTGACCGGTGAGCACGCCGGGTAGCTCGGCGCTGCCGCCGAGGTGATTCACGATCGCCTGCAGGGGCAACCCGGCGAGGTCGACGGTGCCCTGAAAGGTGCGGTCGGCTGTCTCCAGGTCGGCTTTGCCCCGATAGGTGAAGGCTCCTCCCAGGATGTTGGCCTGCAGGGACTCGGTCTGAAAGCCACCATCGCCCACGCGCACCCGTCCATTGATGCCCTCGATGAGGAGCGGTCGCTGGCCGATCATCACGGTCATGCCGGTCTGGTGGCGGTAGTGCACGTCGAGGTCGCTGTTCCAGAAATCTTTGATCCGCAGGGTGCCCGAGGCATTCAGCAGCGGCGGCTCGTCCTGTTTCAGGGTGGCGGCGAAGGGGGCGATCTTAGGATTGATGTCGCGCAGCAGGCCGAGGATATGGGCGGAGGATTGGAACCGCTCCACCGTGGCGATATTCGTGCCCGAGTCCCACACGGCCGCGCCGGTGATGAGCCCGCCCTGATAGACGAGATTGAACGCCGGCAGTTCCAGCCGCTCATCGCCCTCGGCAAAGGCAAACTCGACCGACGCAGAATCCAGCGGCACTTTTCGCCAGTTGAATTGCCGCCCCATGAAGCGGCCCTGTACGGTAACGGGAGCCTCGGCCGAATGATCGACGACAAAGCGGGCCTGCAACTCGGGCCGGACGCCTTCCTCGCGGCTCGTCACATCCAGCCAGGGCATCAGCGCCTTGAAAAAGGCAAAGTCGGCCACTTTTTTCGTCTTCGGTTTGCCGGCCAGCGCGGCATCCTTCTCTTTCTGATCGCGTTTGCGCCGTTGGTCGCGGGTGGACAGGATCTGGCCCTCCAGGTTGAAGTCGAGATCGCCGATGCGTCCGCGGAATTGCTCGACCAGTACGTCGTTCGGCCGCCCGATCACCGAGAGGCGGAAGTCCTCGATCGTCGCCACCACCCCACCGCTCTCGTAGCAGACCAGGGTGGCGTCGCGGGTGGTGAATGAGGTCGTCAGGCCGCCCGTGAGCCGTTTTTGGATCAAGCCGACCAGGTCGAAGCTGAAGCCGATCTCCGAGCAGGTGAGCAGGAGCCGGTCTTTCTCCGCTGTCTCGTAGAGCCTCACATCGTTCAGTACCAGGCCGCGGGTGAACACGTAGGAAGCCGAGCCGTAGTCCATGTGAATGCGCTGCCGGGCCAACTCCGCGGTGAGCAGCTTTTCGCCCTCCATCCGCAGCCAGCCACGGGAAAACCACACCGCCACGATCAGGGCGGCGGCGAGAAACAGCACCATCAACATGCTGCCGACGACGAGCCGCTTGCACCAGCGAAACACCCCCACGCGCGGCCGGCGGCGGTTGGCGCCGTCGGGCTCGGAGGCATTGGCCTGCCGACAGCCCAGTTGGCGGCTCAGCCACCCGGCATCGCCATCGGAGTCGAGAAATACTGGATCTGCTCCGCGCTGATCGTCTGGCGCGTCTCTTCCTTCGGAATCGTTGATCTTACTCATTCACAAAAATTCAATATTTCATAAATTCCACGATTCCTCCAAACCAGCAAGCGGACAAACGCCTCCTATTCCTGAGGAGGCGGCCCGAAAAGGCGCCCTTTTATCAGGAAAACGATCCCGAGGGCAATTTCTTTGATACGAAATGCCCCGCAAAGACGGCGTTTTGCTCCGAGGTCCGCCGTCCTCAGTGCATCTCCACCTCGCAACTGCCCAGGCCGCCGCGGAAGTAGTTGAACTGCACGTTCGGATGGTCAGCCAGCAGGGACATGGGCACGGCGGAGTCGGCGAGCCCCTTGGAAATCATGAGCGCGGTGAGCCGCTGGCCGAGAGGATTGTCGTGGGTGCCCGCCTGCCAGATGCTGACTTTCTCCGCCTTCCAGGTCTCGACCGGACCGACGGTGATCGCCTTGGCCGGCACGAGGGTGATGTTTCCCCCGCCCGAGGTGCGGGCATTCTGCGCCAGCGTCACAGGGTGCAGCTCGACGATGCGGGTGCCGAGGCGGCGATATTCCTCCGGGCTCGGCGGTGCGTCGGCGTAGGCGCCCTCTCGCTTCAGCGGATCGTTGAAAGCCCAGTGCTTGATGTCGCCCTGGCCGCCCTGCATCACCGCGCAGCGCACGCCGTCCCAGCTTTTCACATACTCGGAGACGTCGGCTTTGGGGAAATGCAGATGGGCCTCGGGAATGGCCAGCCGGGGGTCAATGCGGTCAAAACAGAGCTGGCGATCGGCTTTCTCGAAACTCAGGGGGTGGGACTGCGAAACTTCCCGGCCATCGTCGCCGAGCCACTCGTCCATGCCCCAGAAATGGGCCGCACCGAGGTTCAGGCCCAGTTCATTGACGAGGCGCGCCACCAGAGGCAGTTGCTCCGTCGGTCCGATCGGGCCGCAGATGCCCACGGGATTGTCGGCCGTCGCCTGGCGCCACGCGGCGATGTACTCGAGAGCCTCGGCCAGGTAGAAATCCTCCAAGGTGTCGTAAAACTTCACCGTGAAGCCGGGGCGCGACAACTGCGCCAGATCGCGCTCCGTCAGGCGGGCGGCGTCATTGATCAGGTCGTTTTCGAGGGTGGTGTAGTCCCACCAGTCGGGGGCGATGTGGCTGAGTTTGCGGGGCATGGCTAGGGTCGGATCGGTTGAGGCTCAAAATCTCCCAGTGGAGAGCGTCTGGAATCAAAAACCGAAATCCAGAAAGCGCGAAGCGAAAAATCGCCCCCGAGCCACCCCGATCGCGGGATGAAGCCGGCCGAAAATCCGCCCGGAAAACCACATCTTGTGGCATTTTCGCCTTTGACACCCCAATATCTTGTTGTAAGTCTCCCGATTGAGACGCAAAAATGCGCTGCATCAAGTGTAACAGCCTAGAAGACAAGGTCATTGACTCCCGGATGAGCAAGGATGGCATTTCCATCCGCCGCCGCCGGGAGTGCCTCGACTGCGGCCATCGCTTCACCACCTACGAGCAACTGGAGCACACCGACCTGCGGGTCATCAAGCGCGACGGCACCCGCGAGCCCTTCCGCCGCGAGAAAATCCTCGCCGGCATGGTCCGGGCCTGTGAGAAGCGGGCCGTCTCCATCCACACTCTCGAAGCCGCCGCCGACGAGGTCGTCAATGATGTCGCCTGCGAAGGGCTCAAGGAGGTGCCCACCCGAATCATTGGGCCGAAGGTCATGGCCAAACTCCAGGAGATCGATCCGGTGGCATTCGTGCGCTACGCCTCGGTCTATCGCCAGTTCCAGGATGTGGGCGAATTCATCGACGAGATCCAGTCGCTGGAGCGCCAGCCGGTCGATTCCGGGCTCCAGCCGGAGCTGTTCGAGTCCGGCGCCCGCTGAGCTGCCTTTTCCCCCCATTTTTTACCCACCCACCTGCCAACTCCTCGCTCTCACCTGCCCTACATGATCGCCCTGCCAGCCGACATGCCCCTGATCCGCATCAGTCGGGAAAATCTCGCCCTATGTGAGCCCCAGTGGCTCCGGGACATGCTCAAAGCCGCCGCCAAAGCCGCCGATGTGCCGGACTGGCTGGCCGACGACGTGTGCAAGGGCATCGAATCCTACCTGAAAAACCACTACCCCGGCACCGTCATCGATCTGCCCGATCTCTTCGTCCGCATCAAGAGGACCCTCGGCCAGCTCGGACTAGGCGACTTTGCCGCCCAAGTCAACGAAGCCGCGCCCCCCGTGCGCATTTCGCTGCCCGACCTGGCCCGGCGGGCGGGCCCGGGATTCGAGCTGCTGTTCTTCGAATTGCTCAAAAACCGCTTCCGCGAAGCCGCCGACGGTGGTGCGCGCCGGCTGATCTGCTACGGCCTGCGCCCCTGCGTGAAGCAGCTCGCCACCGCGACGAAGTGGACCGTCCGCTGCGGCCGTTTGGAGACCGAGATCATGGCTTTCCTCGCGCACGAACACAGCCGTCTGGCCGATCACCTGCCCGAACTGACCCTCTCCATCGACTGAGACGCCCATGACCCTGTTCGAGAAAATCATCGCCCGGGAGATCCCGGCCGACATCGTCCACGAGGACGCGCGTTGCATTGTCTTCCGCGACATCAATCCCCAGGCTCCCATCCATCTCCTGATCGTGCCCAAAAAGCCGATCCCCCGCGTCGGCGAAGCCAGCCCGGATGACGAAGCCGTGCTCGGTCATCTCCTGCTCGTCGCCGGCCGCGTGGCCGAGGACCTGCGCATCCGCTCCATCGACAAAGGCTTCCGCCTCGTCATCAACCATGGCGCCGCCGGCGGCGAAGCGGTGCCGCACCTGCACATCCATCTCCTCGCCGGTCGCCCGATGCAGTGGCCTCCGGGCTGAGTCGTGCCGGAAGGGCATTCACGTTTCTGCCTTGCCCGGCGTGAAAGAAGTGTCACCGCAGCGGGCCAAGTCCCCGTTGATTCCCGGACAAACAGGGCGACCATGGGGCGCCGCGCCGGAAGCTGGCGCCTCGCACCGCATGTCGTCTCACGCCCCGCAGACCGCTCACCGCCATTTCCCCGATTCGTCGCCCCCTCCTGCCATCGTTCTGGGAGCCGAGGATTTCAATGCCCTCGCCGTGATCCGCGCCCTCAGCCGCGGCGGCGTGCCGGTCATCGCGGCCAGTCCAGACCCGAAAGCCCTCGGCTTTCACTCCCGCCACACCCGGGAGCGGCTCCACCATGGCGACCCGGTGGCCGACCCGGCCGTGCTGGTCCGGGCATTGCTCGACCGGGCCGCCCAAGCCAACGCTGGCGATCCCCGGCCGATGCTGTTTCCCACCAGCGATCGCTACGTCAGTTTCCTCTCGGAAAACCGCGACGCCCTTGCCGACCACTACACCATCCACCTGCCTCCCGCCGACCTGATCGAGCGCATCCTGAGCAAGGACGAGCAATACCAGGAATGCGAGATCGACGGCATCCCCTACCCACGCACCTGGACTCGCGCGAGCCGTGCCGACCTGCACCGGCGCCTCGACGAGGGCAGCCTGGCCTTTCCTCTGCTGCTCAAGGCCAGCGCCGTCCTGCCCGATCCGGCTTTGAACCGGCTCTTCCGCCGCATCGAACTCTTCGACCGCGAGGCCCTGACCGCTGTGGAGGCCAAAGCCGACGAGCACGATGTCGAATACGTGCTCCAGGAGATCATCCCCGGCGGCGACGACCAGCTTTACACCCTCGGCACCGCCCTGTCGAAATCCGGTGAGGTCACCGGCATCTTCACCGGCCGCAAGCTGCGCCAGATGCCGCCGAAGTACGGCATCTGCCGCACCGGCGAGAGCTTCGACGAGCCCCGCATCGTCGATCTCGGCATCCGTCTGCTGCGGCGCTTTCACTTTTTCGGCGTGTCGCAGGTTGAGTTCAAATACGACGCCCGCGACGACCAGTTCAAGCTCATGGAGATCAATCCCCGCACCTGGGCCTGGGTGGCTATCGCCGAAGCCGTGGGGGTCAATCTCGCGCTGCATCACTACCTCGATGCCTTCGGCAAGGCGCCCGAGTTCGCCTCGCAGCGACCCCAGCGGACCGTCTGGTTCGGCCTCTACGATGACATCCGCTACTCGTGGCGCCACCGCGACCACTGGCCGCTCACCTACCTGTTCGACGGCTATGAGCGCTTTGTGGAATCCCGCTTCGAATGGCGCGACCCGAAGCCGGCCCTCCACTATTGGTTTACCGAACTGACCCGCCCCCTCGCCGGCCTCGGTCGCCGCGTGCGCCGGTTGACGGGCGCGCGCTCGGCAGACTGAACCGGTTAGCCAGCCCATGAGCGTCGTCCATCGCGTCAAACAAGCCGTCTTTCGCCGGCTACGCCGCCTCGCGGGACCGCTCACCCACGGACGCGGCGCCATCCTGTGCCAGCACCGCGTGCTGCCCGAGTCGGAAAAATCGCCGATTAGCGTGCCACGCGACCTCGAACTCTCCACCGGACATTTCGCCAGCGTGCTCGACATGCTCAGCCGCCAGGGTTGCGAGTTCGTGCCCCTCGACGGCCTGACCGACCGGTTGTCCCAAGCCGGGCGCCGCCGTCTCATCGCCGTGACGCTCGACGACGGCTACCGGGACAATCTCACCGTGGCTCTGCCCCTTTTCGAGCGATTCGGGGTCCCTTTCACCGTCTATATCACCCCCGGTCTGCTCGACGGCACCGTCGATCCCTGGTGGTATTCCCTGCAAACCCTGTTGCTGGGTCGCCAAACAGCGATCCTGCCCGGTTCCCCGCCGACATCACTCCCCTGCGACACGCCCGCGGACCGCGAGGCGGCCTACCGCGCGCTCTACCGACAGGTCGTCGATGCCGGAGCCGGCCGCCTCGCCGTTCTCGAAGCCATCTGGCGCGCCAATGGCCTCGATGCCCCACCACCCGCTGCACCAGGACTGTTCCTGACCTGGGATGAACTCCGCGACCTCGCCGCCCACCCCCTCGCCACCATCGGAGCCCACACCCTGACTCATCCACGCCTGATCTGGCTCGACCCGGCCGGCATCGTGGCCGAGTTGCGCGGCTCCCGCGAGCGCTTGGAGCAGGAAATCGGCCGTCCCGTCCGCCACGTCGCCTATCCCCATGGCAGCGAGCGCGACATGCCACCCGGCATTGCCCAACTCGCCCGCGAGGCCGGCTTTGAAACCGGCACCACCACCATCCCCCGCTGCCTGTCGCCATCCGACCGCGACCGCGTCTGGACCCTGCCCCGCAAGGCCCTGCCCGGCCACGGCGAGGACCTCGACATCGCCGACCGCATGCTGCGCGGTTGGGACGACCGCTTTGATCCCCGCTTGCGGCGACGCCTGGAGGCGACGAAAACATTCTGCTGAATACCCATCCATCATGACCGCAGCGGCAAATCGGGACACAACAGACTGGGACGTGGTCGTGATCGGCTCCGGCGGGGCCGGCTGCGCCGCCGCGATCGAAGCCAGCTTGCTCGGCGCCCGTGTCCTGATCCTGACCAAGTCAGATCCCTTTGACTCAAAGACCGCCCGCGCCCAGGGAGGCATCCAGGCCGCCACCGGCCCCGGCGATTCCGTCGAGCGGCATTTCCAGGACACCTGGGAAGCCGGCAAGCGCCAGGCCAGCGAGCCGCTCGTCCGTCTGCTCGCCGAGAAGGCGCCCGACACCATCCGCTGGCTCGAAGAACTCGGTGTGGCTTTCGACCGCGACGGCGACGACTACCGACGCCTGTCCGCCGCGGGCCTGAGCGCTCCCCGCGTCCATACCAGTGGCGACGCCGCTGGCCGCGGCATCGCCGGAGCCGTGCTCCGCCGCGTCGAGGACCTCGGCATCCCGGTCTGGCACGGCACCGGGGTGATGAATCTGGAGAAAACCGCCGACGGCTTCCGCCTGTTTCTGATCAAACAGGGTATGATCGGAGATCAGACCCTGTCTGCTCGCACCGTGATCCTCGCCACCGGCGGCACCATGCCGGCGGAAAAAGGCGCCGGCCTCGTCGAGGAGGGCGTGCCCGGCGCCCCGGACGGGCTCGCCCTGGCGGAGCGCCTCGGCGCCCGCGTCGTGATGCCCGATCTGGTCCAGTATCACCCCACCGGCATCGTGCTACCCAAATCGCTGCGCCGCAAACGCCTCCCGGAGACCATGCGCGGCTGCGGCGCCCGTTTCCTCAATCGCGACGGCGAGGAGTTCGTCGATCCCCTGCTCACCCGCAACGACCTGACCCAGGCCATCATTGAGGAGTGCCGGCGCGGCAAGGGCATCGAGACCGATGACGGACGCCAGGGTGTCTGGCTCGACACCCCGCGCATCGACCAGATTCACGGCCCCGGCTACCTGCGCGAGCATTTTCCCACCTTCCACGAGCTCTTTCTGGCCGAGGGACATGACCTCAGCACCGAACCTGTGCTGGTTTTCCCGATTTTACATTATACCTTGGGCGGCGTGGAGATAGACGAGCATGCCCAGACCGCCGTGCCCGGCCTGTACGCCGCGGGGGAAACGACCTGGGGCGTGCATGGCATGGAACGCCTGATGGGCAACTCCCTGCTCGACATCTTCGTTTTCGGGCGCATCGCCGGCCAGGCCGCGGCCCGCGCCGCCCTGCAGCTTTCGTAATGGACTCCCACTCCCCCCAATCCCAGACCTTTTCCGATACCTACGGTGCCGATGGCCGGCTGTCCCAGTCCGCCGCCGATGCCCTGGTCGCCTCAGCCTACCGACACGACTGTGCTGATGCCGATGTATTGCTCGAGGGAGTCAGCCTCGCCGATCTCGCCCACGCACTCGCCCTGATCGAGTGCGGCGCCATCCCTGCGACAGTGGCCCCCCGGCTGCTCCGCGGATTGCTGGAACTGCACGCCATCCCCATCGCGGAATTTCCCATCCGTCCCGAACTGGGCGATGTCTACAACAGCCGCGAAGCCCTGCTCAAGGAGCGCATCGGCCACGACTCCGGCTGGCTCCATGCCGGTCGGCCGCGGCGGGAGGCGGTGAATATCGGCTACCTCATTGCCGTGCGCGACCGCATCGCCCGCCTCATGCAATCGCACGCGGCACTCGGCTTCGCGTTCACCGATCGGGCGGAGGAGCACATCGGCACCCTGATGCCGGACTTCACCTATCTCCACCACGCGCACCCCACCAGCCTCGGCCACTACCTCCTCACCTATGCCCAGCCGATGCGGCGCGACCTCGACCGGCTCTCCGCCGTCCACGCGCGGGTCAATGCCAGCCCCGCCGGCTCCGGCAGCGTCAACGGCACCCGCCTGCCGATCGACCGGGCGCGCCTCGCCAGCCGGCTTGGCTTTTCCTCGGTGGCCATTCACACCCGCGACGCCATGTGGCAGCCCGATGTGCCGATCGAGTGCATCTCGGCAGCCGTGACCCTGATGGTGAATCTCGACCGCTTCGCCGAGGAATTGCAGATCTGGGGCACGGCGGAATTCGACTTCGCCGACCTGCCCGATTCCCTGTCACGCTCCAGCGTGATCATGCCGCAGAAAAAGAACCCCTATCCGCTGGCTTACATTCGTGGTCTGACCGGGCATCTCCTGGGAAAAACGGCCAGCTTCGCCGCCGTGGGCAAGACCTTTTCCGGCAATCCCGACAGCCGGGTCTTCATCTACGGCGAGTTGCCGCGCTCGCTGGACCGCGTCGCCGAGGCGGTGAACCTGTTCGCCGCGGTGATCACGGGATTCACCCCCCATTTGCCCCGCATGCGGCGCGGCCTCGACGAGGGCTATCCCGAGGCCACCGATCTCGCCGACCACCTCATGCTGGCGCAGGAGATGGACTACCGCACCGCGCACCATCTCGTCGGACGGGCCATCCGGCTCGCCATTGATGAGAGTCATGCGGGACCGCTCACAGGCGCCCACCTCGACCGGGCCGCCGACGCGCTCGGCATCGGGCGCCCCGGCCTCACTGACGACGCCCTGGCCACCATCACGGCGCCGGATAGCATCGTCGCCAGCCGCGAGGGCATCGGCGGGGCCGCGCCCGACCGGGTGCGCGACATGATCGCCGACGCGCGTAGCCACTTCGACGCCGCCCGCCACGAAGCCGCGCGGCTCCTCACCCAGACCGCCAGCAGCAAGGCCGAACTCCTGGCCGAAGCCACCCGACTTTCCCAATCCTGAATCCAGATCCCATGCAAACCGTCACCTTCCTCAATCTCCCCGAGCGCACCCCGCAGCCCCGCGAAACCGGCATCAGCATGGTCATCGACAGCGGCCTCGTGCCCGCCGAGATCGATGGCCTGCTCGCCAACGGTCGCGGGCTCGTCGATTACGTGAAGCTCGGCTGGGGCACCGCCGTGGTGACACCGCTGCTGCGGGAAAAGCTCGAAGTCTACTCCCGCCACGGCGTGCCGGTGTGTTTCGGCGGCACCTTCTTTGAGATCGCCTACCTCCAGGGCAAGGTCGACGACTACATCGCCTTCGCCAAGGACCTCGGCATCACCATGATGGAGATCTCCGACGGCAGCATCGAGATGCCCGCCGAGGAAAAGCTGCGCCAGATCGAGCGATTCGCGCGCGATTTCCGCGTCCTGTCCGAATTCGGCAGCAAGGATGTCGCCGTAGTCCATGCGCCCAGCAAGTGGGTACGAAACATGAAGGCCGAACTGGAGGCCGGCGCCTGGAAATCCATCGCCGAGGGCCGCGAGTCCGGCACCGCGGGCATGTACCGTGACACCAGCGAGCTGAGAACCGGCCTCGTCGACGAAATCGTGGAAAACATTCCCCAGGAAAGCCTGCTCTGGGAGGCGCCGCAGAAGCATCAGCAGGCCTGGTTCATCAAAAAATTCGGCCCCAACGTGAATCTTGGCAACATCGCCGCCCGCGACATCATCCCGCTGGAAACCCTGCGCCTCGGCCTTCGCGGCGACACCCTGCAACACTTCCACGGTGCCCGCCCGGCCTGAGCCACACCTGCGATGGGGCTTTACCGATACCTGCTGGCAGCCGCGGTGGTCATCGGCCACTCCGCCCCCATTCCCGGCCTCCCGCTCGTCGGCGGAGGCCTGGCGGTGAAGCTCTTTTTCATCGTATCGGGCTTCTACATGGGCCTGATCCTGACGGAGAAATATCAGCCGCTCCCCGGTGGCCTGCGCCTTTTCTACTCAAATCGCCTCCTCCGCATCTTCCCCATCTTCTGGCTCGTTCTGGCCATCGAACTGGTCGTCGCGATCGCCTTTCACCGCCTTTCCGATGCCGGAGATCCCTGGCTGGCCCTCAATGCCTCCCTGATCGACGAGGGGCAATACGGAGCTTTGGCCGCCCTCGTGGTTTCCCAATTCACCTTGCTCGGCACGGAGATCGTGTCGTTGCTCAATTGGCAGGCCGGCTCCGGATTCGACTGGCACGCCGCCACCCCGTCCGGAGCGGAGACCGTGCGCGGATGGCGCTTTCTCCTCATGCCGCACACCTGGACGCTGGCCTGCGAGCTGTTCTTCTACGCGCTGGTGCCCTGGCTCAACCGCCTCCCGACGGCCGCCCTCGCCGGCATCGTGGGCGGAAACATCGTGATTGCCCGATTGCTTCCCCACTGGATCGATCCCGCGCTGGCCGAGGTCGCCACCGACTCCTTCGCCCCGCTGCAGCTCGGATTCTTCGCCGCCGGCCTGCTGGCGTATCGTCTCTATGCCAGACACGACGCCCGACTGGAAAAGGGTCCGGTCGGGACACTCCTCATCGCCGGTCTGGCGGTCGCCGTGATCGGCTTCAACCAGATCGCCGCCATCAGCCACAAGCTCGGGCTCTGGTCGCTCCTCCTCCTAGGCACCCTCGCCCTGCCCATCCTCTTCGCCCGCACCAGCCGCCTGCGGTGGGATCGACGCATCGGCGATCTTTCCTACCCGCTCTACCTGGTCCACGCGGTGGTCATCATGGCCCTGCACCGGCTCGTGCCGGCTGAGGTCCCGGTGTTGGGAGATTTTTTCAAACACCCCGCATTCCCCCTCGGGGCCGTCGCCCTGTCCACGCTGCTCGCCTGGACCCTGGAAACGACGCTGGACCGGAGGCTCGATCAACTGCGCCAGCGCCGCGTGGCCGAAAGCCGATCGCACTAAGCCGCCAAACGCGTCGCCCGCGCGGCGCCGGCTTCCTCGCCGAGCCAGATCGGCCCCAGTTGGTCGCGCAGGACCTGCTTGGCCCGATGGATCAACACCCAGAGGTTCGCTTTGGAGATATTCAGCGCCCGGGTGATCTCCTCGGTGGTCCGACCCTGGATCTCGCGCATCCGGAAGGCCCGGCCCATCGTGCCGGGCAGCCGTTCCACCGCCTCGTCCAACAGGGCCAGCATCTCGGCGCGATCGGCCGCCGTGTCGGGATCGAAGGTGTCGCGGTGATCTGCCCGGTTTTCCAACCAGGGTGTGCCGCCGCTCTCCTCGCGCTCTTCGTCGAAATCGCCCGCCAGGGTCAGCGGACGCCGCGCCACCCGGCGCCAGTGGTCGACGATCTTGTTGCGCAGCACACCGGTCAGCCAGGTGCGCTCCGCGCAGTCGCCCCGAAACGAAGCCCGCGCATTCCAAGCGGACAGAAATGTGTCCTGAACGAGATCCTCGGCAGTTCCGTGATCTTTCACCCGCGACAGCGCGAACCGCAGCAGGTAGTCCCCGTGCAACTCGCTCCAGCGTGCGGGATCGAGGGCATGACGGGCGTTGGCGGTGAGAGACAAGGACATGGCATTCATGATTTCAGCGTGTTGAATGAGAGATTAAACAGACCGTTCTGTCTGATTGGAGTGAAATTTTTTTAGCTGGCAGTGGGATCCGACTCGCGGGCGCACAATTCACCGGCCGCCGCGCGGGCTGCCTCGACCGGCCAGAGCGACCGCAGGTTCTGTCCCTCCACCGTCGCGCCGGAAAACAACAGGAACAGGGTGTCACCCAACGCCTTGGCGCGTCGCCCCGTCGGACACAGTTCCGCGGTGAGTTTGTGGAAAAATGCCCGGATCGCGAGCTTGTGACTTTCGATTTTCTCCCGGATGCAGGCGCACTCCTCGTCGATCACCGCCCCGGTATTCGTGTAGGGGCATCCGCGGAAGTCGTTCTCTTCCAGAAACTGGCCCAAACCCACAAAATACCGGTCGATCTTTTCGGCCGGAGCCAGATCCGAATCCAGAATCTCCTGCCGGACGCGCTCCGAGCGTTCGTGCACCGCCTTCAGCCATTCCGTGCACAGCGACTCCTTCGACGGAAAATGCTGGTAGAAAGTCGCCTTGGCCGTATCGGCCTTGTCGATGATCTCGTTGATCCCGACCTCGGAATAGCCGCGCTCCTGGAAAAGCTGCGAAGCGGTTTCCAGAATGCGATCGCGGGCGCTGGATCGTTTGATCATGCCTCAATCATAAACAGACAGACTTGTCTGTAAAGTGCTTTTTTCTCATTCACCCGAAAATTTTCTGATTTCCTCCCGTCCGCGGAAAGTTCCCACGTTCCCGGCTTGAAGGTCAGAGGCAGCGAGGCCAATGTGGCGGGCTTTCCGATGCAACCCTGTTTCATCTCCGATGATACCCTGTCTGATCGGAAAGCCCGGGCGTTCTCTCCGTCTCGTCCCGCGTGCTTCGTCCGAACTTTTTTCTGATGCCCCCCTCCGACAGCAGCAATCTGCTCCCCGGCTTTGAACTGCCAAAGCCACCGCTCAAGACTCGATTCGACCTGCATCGGGGCGACTGCATCGCGGGGATGGAGCGACTGCCGGCGGAGTCGGTGAACGTGGTGGTGACTTCGCCGCCCTACAATCTCGGCATCGACTACGGCACCTATCAGGACGACCTGTCGGAATCGGCCTACCTCGACTGGACGCTGCGCTGGGTGGAGGGCGTGAAGCGGGTGCTCCGGGCGGACGGCTCCCTCTTTCTCAACATCGGAGGCAGCGCCAAGCAGCCCTGGCTCCCCCTGCTGGTGCCGCTGGCCCTGCGCGATACGCTGGTGCTGCAGAACACGATTCACTGGATCAAATCGATCACCATCGAGTCGGGCGATGCCGAGCCGGTGTCGGTTGGTCACTTCAAGCCGATCAACTCGAAGCGTTATCTGAACGACTGCCATGAGTACGTCTATCACTTCACCAAGTACGGCGACGTGCCGGTGGACCGGCTCGCCATCGGCGTGCCCTACGCGGACAAGAGCAACATCGCCCGCTGGCAGCACACCGCGGGTCGCGACCGGCGCTGTCGTGGCAATGCCTGGTTCGTCCCCTACGAGACAATCAAGGAACGATCAAAGGATCGGCCGCATCCGGCCACGTTTCCGGTGAAGCTGGCTGACTACTGCGTGCGCCTGATCGGCAAGGCACCGGAGGAGGTGACGATGCTCGATCCGTTCCTCGGCATCGGCCACGCGGCCGTCGCAGCAGCCGAACTGGAGGTGGCGCATTTCATCGGCTACGAGATCGACGATGTGTATCTGTCCGCCGCCTGCGAGCGACTCGGGGTCAAGCCGATCTGAGATGGACGCGAACGCGCCTCCACCGGCAGGGAGAAATGCTGGAGTCAGCCAGTCGCGGGGAATAAGATTCCAGCACGTGATTCTCCCCCATGCCCGCGACCATGTCACTCCTGCGCCGAGCCCTACCCCTCCTCTCCCTTTGCCTGCTGTCTCCCGCTCTGCTGACGGCGGCACCGGACGCTCCTCCATCGGCTGGCTATGGTGAGCAGATTCGTCAGCTACTCCCGGTGGCCTGGTGGAGTTTTGACGACGCGAAGCGGCCGGATCTGGGCGAGATCAGCGGCGAGGTGAAGCTGGGGGTTCCGGGTCCCGGCGCGAAGGATTTCAAGACGTTCCCGGACACCAACCGGGCGGCCGGCTTTTCGGTGAAGGACGGCAAGGCGGCGGGATTCATCCGCCTGGAGGACGTGGGTGCGGGCAGTCAGTTCGATTTCGACAATGGCGACCCGATCACGATCGAAGCGTGGGTGAATGTCGATGCCTCGGTGGCGAAGGGGGCGAACATGTACGTCCTCGGCAAGGGGCGCACGGGCAATCCGGGAGAGGCGGCGAACAACCAGAACTACGGTTTCCGGCTGTTCGAGAGCGGGGGCTACCTGAACCTGAGCTGGCTGTTCCGCAGCCGGGACGACGGCGACTCGGCCGGAGACTGGCATCGGTGGGACAGTTCGACGGGATTCAAGGCCGGCACCGGCTGGCATCACGTGGCGATCGTCTATGTCTTCGGGGAACCGGAGAGTGTGCGCGGTTACATCGATGGGGAGGCTGTCGACGGCGTCTGGAGCAAATCCTACGCGGGGGCAACGAAGCGACCGCCGGTGATCGACAACGACGAAATCTGGGTGGGCACCTCCGGCGGTCTCAATGCCAGCACGAGCTTTCAGGGCTCGCTGGACGAGGTGGCACTGTATCGGCGCGCGCTCACCGCCGAGCAGCTCACGGCGCGGTTTCCGGTCGAGCCCTACACGCCGAAGCTTCCGGAAGGCGGTCTGACCACCGGCAAAGTGCGGATGGAGATCGTCGAGGAACTGGGCAAGACTGGCAAGTGGCCGAATCGCTTTGCCGAGCCCACCTTGGTCTATGAGGAGGAGGCGTTCGGCTTTTTTCAGATCCCCCAAAAGTACATCGGCTCGGGCATTCGCGGCGACTGGACCAATCCCTATTTGCTCCGCGCCCTGTCCAAGATCCAGTTGCCCGTCGGCGAGCAGAAGCTGTTGATCCGGGCGCGAGGAAAGAGCCGGGTCTGGCTCGACGGAAAGATCATCGCCGATCTCGACTATGGCAATCTCGGCGGCGGCGGCCACAACGAAGTCGGCGAGCTGGCCGAGGTGAATGGGCAGGAACTGCGCTATCTCGGACCGGGCGACCGCGAAAGGCTGATCTCCGTGACCGGCGATGGCCGGGAGCATGTGCTCGTCCTCGAGATGATCGCGGGCAACGGCCGGGTGCGGGCCACGCTGGGTGAGACCAGCGTGAGTCTGTTGCGTCCCGACGGGCGATTCGCCCTGATCGCACCAGGCGGCCGCGATGTCCCCCTGACTGACGCCGGCTGGGAGGCCTACCGCAAGGAACGCACCGCCCATCTCGACACCGTCAATCGCAATCAACGGCTCGCGCTGAGGGCCGGCGAGGCGGATTTCTGGGAGAAACGCCACGAATTCGCGCGGAACCATGTCGCTTCCCTTCCCAAGCCGGCGCACGAGAGCATCGACGCCTTTCTCGCCGCCTCTTGGGAGGGAGCCAACGCCGCATCGGCTGGCGCGGTCGGCGGGATTGATTTCGGCCGGGAGATCAAGCCCATCCTCGCGGAGCATTGCTACCGCTGTCACGAGGACAAAGCCAAAGGCGGCCTGCGCCTGAGCGATCGCGAGGCAGCACTGACCGGCGGCGACTCGGGTGAGCCGGCATTGGTGCCGGGAAAACCCGACGAGAGCCTGCTGCTGACGCTGATTCACCCCGATGCCGGCGACGACATCATGCCGCCGAAGGGCGACCCGCTACCCGAAGCGGATCGCCAAAAAATCGCCGAGTGGATCCGGCAGGGCGCCTCCTATGCCAGCGCCGGCAAGAAGATCGAGCCGGCTCCGCTGACTACGGACCTGGACTTTCTGCGGCGCGTCACCCTCGATACCGTGGGGGTGATCCCCTCCGCGGATGAGATCGCGGCCTTTCTCGCTGAAGATGCCAAAACCCGGCGCGCCACAGCGATCGACCGGTTGCTCGACGACCCGCGTTGGGCGGATCACTGGACCGCCTACTGGCAGGACGTACTGGCGGAAAATCCCAACATTCTCAAGCCGAGCCTGAACAATACCGGCCCCTTCCGCTTCTGGATCCATGAGGCGCTGCGGGACGATCTGCCGATGGACCGCTTCGTCACCGAACTGGTGATGATGGAGGGCAGCAAACTGGGCGGCGGTCCGGCCGGGTTCGCCATGGCGGCACAAAATGACGTGCCCATGGCGGCCAAGGCCCACATTCTCGGGACGGCCTTCCTTGGCGTGGAGATGCAGTGTGCCCGCTGCCACGACTCGCCTTACCATGAAACGAAGCAGCGGGATCTCTTTGCGATGGCTGCCCTGCTGAACCGCGAACCGATCAAGCTGCCGGAAACCTCCTCCGTCCCGCTGACCACCTTTGCCGGACGCAAGCCGCTGATCGAGATCACCCTGAAGCCGGGCGAGACGGTCGAGCCGGGATGGCCGGAGTTGTTTGCCCGCCAGTTCGTCGACGGCATCGATGAGTCGCTGGTGCGGAAGCCGGACGACAGCCGGGAGCGATTCGCCGCCCTCATCACGTCGCCCCGCAATGAACGCTTCGCGCAGGTGATCGCCAACCGAATCTGGAAACAACTCATGGGGCACGGCATCGTGGAAAATGCCGGCGACTGGGAGTCGTCCAAGCCGACCCACCCCGACCTGCTCAATTGGCTCGGCCAGGAATTGACCGCCCACGGCTACAGCGTGAAGCATCTGGCCCGGCTGATCCTGAATTCCGAGGCTTACCAACGCGTGGCACGCCCCCTCCCTCCCGGCGAGGCCCCCGATTTCTCCGCACCGGTGCAGCGCCGGATGACCGCGGAGCAGGTCGTGGACTCGCTGTTCTCCTCGGTCGGCAAGGATCTGGACTCGGAGGAGATCTCGATGGACATCGATGGCACGCAGGTCGAGAGCACCATGATCAGCCTCGGCATTCCGCGGCGGGCCTGGGAATTCACGTCCCTTTCGAACGAGCGCGACCGCCCGAGCCTCGCCATCCCCAAGGCCCAGGCCATCGTCGATGTGCTGGAGAATTTCGGCTGGCGTTCCTCGCGTCAGGAGCCCAAGACCGACCGGGAAAGCGAGCCGAATCTGCGCCAGCCCGCCATCCTGGCCAATGGATCGCTGGGACGCTGGGTGACGACACTGAGTGACCGCAGCGACCTCACCCAACTCGCCCTGCGACCGGACCTGTCCCAGGATGAGTTGGTCGAGAGCGTCTTCCTGCGCCTCCTGACACGCAAGCCGACCGACGATGAGCGCATTCGTTATGCCGAACTGCTCAGCGAAGGCTTTGCCAGTCGCATCCTTCCGCCCGACAAGCGCCCCCCGGCAATCAAACGCGAACCGCTGAAGCACGTTTCCTGGTCGAACCACCTGTCCGCCGAAGCCAACCGCATCAAGATTGAGATGGAAAAGCGCGCCCGCGAGGGCGAGCCGCCCACGGTGGCGCTAAGCAGCGACTGGCGCGAACGCCTCGAGGACATGGTCTGGGCGGTGATGAACTCGCCCGAGTTTGTTTACCTCCCCTGAACCAGCGAATCATCCCGCCTTCCCCTTTTTCCAAACACTGCATATCATGAAACGCCGCCGCTTTTTCCAATTTGCCGGGGCCGGCAGTCTCGTTCTGGGCCGTCCGTTCGGTCTCTCTGCCTCTACCACGCCAGTCGCCGAGTTTCCCCTCGGAAAGGCGGAACACTGCATCCACATCTGGCTCGGCGGAGGCGCCGCCCAGATCGACACCTGGGATCCCAAGGCACTGGGAGACGCCAAGGCCAAGAAAGCCGGCAGCTACTACCCGTCGATCGAAACCAACGTGCCGGGGGTGCAGGTCTGCGAACACTTGTCCCGTTGCGCCCAGATGATGGACCGGATCACCGCCGTCCGAACCGTGAATCACGATGTGATCGACGAGCACGCGGCCGCCTCGAACCGCATGCACACCGGACGCAATGTCAGCGGCACCACCGTCTATCCCTCGATCGGTTCCATCGTGGCCCACGAACGCGGAGCCGCCGCCGAGGGCGTGCCGGCCTACGTGGTCATCGGCTATCCAAATTTCTCCCGCGGCCCCGGATTCCTTGGGGCAAAGGCCGGCTTCCTCTACCTGCTCGACACCGAGGCCGGTCCGGCCGGTCTCAAGCGACCCGAGCATGTCACCGATGCCCGCCAGGCTCGCCGCGAGGAGTTACTCGCCGCGATGCGCGAGAGCGCCCGTCAATTTCGCCCCACGGAAGTCGTGGGAGGCTACGATGCGGCACTGGCGGACAGCCTCGCCCTCGCCGGCCCGAAGTTCATGGAGGTTTTCGACCTCAAATCAGAGAAAGGTGACCTGCGCACCGCTTACGGCGATGAGTTTGGTCAACGTTGCCTGCTCGCGCGGCGACTCATCCAGCGGGGCGTGCGTTTCATCGAGGTTTCTCATAACCTCAATTTTGTGAATGGAACCGGATGGGACACCCACAACCAGGGCCAGCTCAACCAGCATATCCTGATTCAGGAACTCGACCGGGCGCTGTCCACGCTGATCACCGATCTCGAAGCCCACCAACTGCTCGACAAGACATTGATCGTCGTGAACACCGAGTTTGGTCGTCCCGCGGCCTTCGATGGCGGCGGCGGCCGGGGTCACCAGGGCACGGCTTTCAGCGTGGTGCTGGCGGGCGGCGGGCTGAAGCACTCAGGTGCCTGGGGCATCACGGATGACGAATGCAAGCTCCCGGTGGAGAATCCCGTCGGCGTGCCGGACCTGTTCGCCACCATCCTCGCCGATTTGGGAATTCAACCCCGCAAGGAACTCTTCGACGGTGATCGTCCCGTGCCGATCACCGATCAGGGCACTCCGATCGCGGCACTGATGGGCTGAAGGCCGGCGTCGAAGGTGCTCACCTCCGTTGGAACCATTCCGTTTGGGAAGGCTCAATCCACGAACAGGAACTCATTGGTCCCCAGCAGCGCCTGTGCCAGATTCTCCCACGCATCGGACAGTTCGGCTGGTCCGCCAAACTGGGAGGTGAAGTTCCACCGAATGGCGGAATTGGACGCATCACGAATCTCGGGTGACCACGAAAAGCTGTCGAAACTGCCGTTCGCTCCCGGTTCGACTACAAAGTCCAAACGATCGCCCGCACGAACCGCCAGCGATGGCAGGGCAATCGATTCACCGGTCGAGGCAGCCGGCACGTCGCGGCTCAGAACCACGCCCTTGCCGGACTGGACGATCCGGGCGACGACGCCATCCCCCTTGCCCACATTGCCCTGACCACGAGTGAGGCTGCCGGTGATCTGGATCGTGGTGTCGCGGGGCGCCGTCCAGCGGAGGATCCAGGCATGACGGGCATCGGATCCGGTGTGACCCGAGCCATCCCGGCGCACTCTCAAGTACTTCGCCGGGCCATCAGGACCTGGGTAGTTGCCCGCCACCTGCCAGCCCTCTCCGTCAAAGACCGGGTAACGCTGAAAACTCACCGCCGCGCTCTCGGGATCGATCCCGCCATAGCCATACTCCCACTCCGTCATCGTCTGGCGGTCACCGATCGATCCCAGCGTCTCACCGGCTTGACGGATAAAGCCCAAGGCCAGCCGAGCCTCCTCGGCATCCGGCTCGCGGGACAACGCGGCGCGATACAACGCGGCCACTTTGTCCTCTGGCGTGGCAGATGAGACGATCTCCGGCCGTTTCAATAGACGATCGGCCTGCTCCTGGACGAAGGGACCATTCAGCAGGAAAAGCGCCTGCATGGGAATGGAGGTGCGGGGGCGTTTACCAGTGTGCTCCTGGGGATTGGAGAAGTCGAAGTTCCGGAAAGTCGGATCGACATTCTGCCGGTCGATGTAGGCATACACCGCACGGCGATTCGCGAACGGTGGCTGCAACAGGGTCACTGAGCGGCCATACAGGTCGCCCTTCAGGTTACCAGCGACTTGGAGCAGGCTGTCGTGCATTTGCTCAAAATCGAGACGCTGGCGGTTTTGACGCCAATAGAGGCGATTCTCAGGATCGACAGAAGCAAAGCGAGCCGCCCGCTCGGGATCCGAGGCCGCCGGATGCGCCGACGCTCTCCGCCACGTCTCGGAGGTCAGGATCAGACGGTGCAGCTTTTTGATCGACCAGCCATTTTCCACGAACCACGAGGCGAGCCAGTCCAACAACTCGGGATGACTGGGCCTGTCGCCCTCGATGCCGAAGTCGCTGACCGTGCGGACCAGGCCTTCGCCGAAATGCCAAGACCACACGCGATTCACGATGACGCGGGCCGTTAGGGGATTCGCCGGATCGGCGATGGAGCGTGCAAGTTCGAGACGTCCGCTGCCTTTCTGGTATTCGGGAGCCGCCCCTCCTGTGAGAATATCGAGGAACTTCCGAGGAGCCAACTCGCCACGGCGGCCCGAGTTGCCCCGGATGAAGACGTCTTGGGAAATCGGCTTTTCCCGGTCCTCCAAGATCAGGGCGCGATCCGGTTCCATCCCGGAGTCGGCGACGAACTTGTCCACGACCTTTTCCAGATCGTCCAATTTCCGGCGGTCCTCCCGGGGCAGTTTGCCGATCAGCGCGGCCGGACGGTTGGCGATCTCAGGATGCTGCTTGCCCAACTCCGCGAGCTTCGGCTGGAGGAAATCGTCGACCACCTTCTGCTTTTCAGCGAGTTGCTTCAGGTAGGCATCATACTCGGGTCCTTTGCGGGGCTGGCCGATCTCCGGTGCGGATTCCGGCTCCACGGAGTTGAGAAAAATACCGTAAAAGCCGTAGTATTCCTTGGTGCCGATGGGATCGGACTTGTGATCGTGACAGCGCGCACACCCGACCGTGAGCGCCTGGAGACCGCGAAACGTGGTGTCGATGCGATCCGCGAAAATCTCCTCCTGCGCCCCATTTTTGCTCAGAGTCAGGAATCCCAGAGCCGCGAGATGGCCGCGCTTCGCCGCGTCGTTACGGTCGACGAGTTGCTCGGCGGCCAATTGGTAGAGCAAGAACTGATCGTAGGGCAGATCCTCGTTGAAAGCACGGATCAGCCAGTCGCGATACGTGTAGCTGAAGATGAAGCGCCGCTCCCGACCTCCGGCCTCGTATCCCTTGGTATCGGAGTAGCGGGCCACATCCATCCAGTGCCGCGCCCAGCGCTCGCCGTAGTGGGGCGACGCCAGCAGACGATCCAACACGCCGCCCCAGGCTTCGGCATCCGGCTTCGAATCCCCGACGAAGCCGCTCTGATCCGCAAAGGTGGGCGGCAATCCCAGCAAACTGAAGTGCGCGCGCCGATACAGCGTGGCCCGGTCCGCAGTTGGAGCCGGTTCAAGTCCGGCCGCCGACAACTGGCGATTGATGAAGAAATCTATCGGGTTGCCGGTGTAGCCCTCCGGCAAGGCGGGCTTCACCACCGGCTGGAAGGCCCAGTGCTTTGAGGCGGTGTCGCCGCCGCCACCGGTCAAATCGCCTGCCTTGTCGGCCGGCCACGGCAAACCCATGCCGATCCACTGCTCCAGATCAGCCACCGCTTCGGCGGAAAGCTTGGCGCCTTTTTCAGGCATGCTGGGGATCTTTGCCGCGCCACCGACGTGTTTCACCGCCAGGATCAGGGCGCTTTCCGCCGGCTTTTCGAGATTCACGACCTTGCGATAGTCGCTCCCCTTCATAATCCCGGCCCGACTGTCGAGCCGCAGCCCGTTCTTGGCCTTGATCCCCGTATGACAATCAAGACAGGACTCCGCGAGCACGGGACGGATCTTGTTTTCGAAAAACTCAATCTGCTCGGGAGGAAATGCCGCCGATTCCGCCGCCCAGACACCCATCGGTGCCAACAGTCCAGCGGCGAATCCACCCAGCACCAAGCTCCGCCTCCATCGGGAGACGCTTTCCTGAATTTCCGTCTTTTGAGCCATGTCCATGTCGTCTTCGCAAAGAATCCTTCGGGCCACCATCGACCGAAACCGGCGCCATTGCGCGAAAAAATCGCCTCAACGGAACGCGGAATCCTGGGAAACGAACTCCGCCATTTACGAGATCCGCCGCCAACTTCAGGACGCGAAAGAGGCTGTTTTTTCGACCAGAACCCCTCACAAGGATCGATGTTCGAACCAACGACTACATCCAACCGGCGGCAAATCGCCGTCGACAGGAAGGGGTACGCAGTGCCCCCGGCCGCCGGGCGCGCGCCGCCGAGCTCTTCTTATGGTTTGAGCATGGCCGGAAATCAGGGTTTTCTCCCTACTTTCCGGCTCTGGAACTTCAGCAGCGTCCGCCAGCCCTCACCAGACCGACCATCACGCCCTGAATCATCAGTTCACGGGCGGGAATGAGATCTGGAAACGCCGGATTCTCGGCTCGGAGATACGGCTTGCGCTGCTCCATCACGTAGCGCTTCAGCGTCGTCTCACCGTCGATCAGGGCGGCGACGATGTCCTGATTGCGGGGCTCGCGTTGTTCCAGAATCACGTGGTCGCCACTCAGGATATGCGCTCCGATCATGGAATCCCCCCTCACCCGCAAGGCGAAGGTCTTCGCGCTCGGCTTGACCCCGATAGACCGGGTATCCACGGAGAGGCAACCCTCTGGCTCCGGAGGCCCTGCCTCGCCGTAGCCGGCCGGAATCATGCCGTAAATGGGAATGTCCACGATCGGCTCGCGATCCAGGCCATCCTCCACCATCAGGGCGCGCGCCTTGTTGGGCAGGCGCTTGATGGCTCCCTTGCGCTCCAGGGCGCGGATATGGCTCACCGCTGCAGTCTGGCTGGCAAACCCAAAATGCTCCTGAATCTCCCGCGTCGAAGGCATAATGCCCGAGCGGGCATGCTCCTCTTTCAGATAGTCCAGTAGCTCTTGCTGTCGATTGGTCAGTTTCATAGGAACAGTGTTCTCGGGAACAGATCGGGATTTTTCGGTGGTTCGCAAGTGGAAATTGCGTTTTATTTCACAGAACTGAAACAACGAGCCGCCTCCCCGGGCTCTTTTCAGCCGTCCTCCTTCCCTCCCTGATGGCCTTTCTTTCCCCATTTCGCCTGATTCCCCGCCTTCCCAGCTGGGGGGTGGCGCTGATTTTGGCGACGGGGTCGGTCTGGGGACAGGCCCCATCGCCCGAGCGCCCCGCCGTTCCGCGGCCGGAACCGGAAGTGGCCCCGAAAAGCGATGCCGAACCGGATGCCGATCCCACCGCCGGTGCCAACAAGCCCTCCCAGTTTGGCGCCCAGCAGAATCCCACCGGTCTGGCCATCGGCGTGTTGGACGAGGCGGTGGACAATCAGGGGCTTCCCGCTGAATTGGAGTCGCTCGCCAAGGAGGGCGCCCTCGCCTCGGCCGATCAGAATTGGGAGAAAGCTCACGCCGCCTACGAGAAAATGATCGCGCTGGCTCCCCGCAATGCCCTCGCCTACGCCAACCTGGGCATCGTGGAATACCGCCGCAAGAATTACGAAGCCGCCCGCACGGCCCTGCGGCGTTCGTTGCAATTGAATCCCTCCATTTCACAGAACTGGATCACCCTGGGGCTCGTTTATCATCAGGAGAGGAATCTTGAACTGGCCATCGCCTCACTCGCCCGCGCCCTGCATCAGGACCCGAAAGATCCGCGGGCCCATCTCTATATGGCCGTCGTGATCCACGATTACGGCTGGGGTAGCGCGGCCGAGATCGAGTTGCAGCGGGCCATCCAACTCGATCCCACCTACGCCGACGCCCATTTCAACCTCGCGCTCATGTATCTGGAAAAGGATCCGCCGGCCATCGAACTGGCGCGCAGGCACTATTTCATGGCCATCGACCTCGGGGCTCCACCCGATGAGGAGATCGAGAAGCAGGTCAGCTCGCCCGCCTCGCCGGTACCTGCTCGCCTGGGCCAGGGATTGGGCGGATCCCCCAGACCGGCCGCTCCCGCCTCCAGCCCGGGCAACCCACCCGCCGCCGGCGATTCACCTCCCAAACCTCGGTGACTGACCGGACTGGGAAAATCCCCCGGATGTCCGATCTGGGATGGAGCCGATTTTTCCCTGTCGATTGCACTGATGCCTGCTATCTCTTTCGCCATTCTTTCGACACTGCGTTCGTCCTCCTTTTCTGATCTGTCCGCCTCGTTCCCAGCCATGTCCGTATTCCACTTTCGCTTTGACTTCACCGCCCCCAGGATCGCCGGTCGTTCCGCGGTCTGGATGACGCTTTTGGCCCTGGCTTCCTGCCAGAGCCGGCAGGCACCGCCGGTCTCCCGGCCACCCGCTCCGGCGCCGACCGGCTATCAAACCCAGCCCGGTCAGCCTCCCCAGGGGCCTTACGGCCAACCTCAGCCAACCCTGGCCAGCTACCCGGCCAATCCCGGCTTCCAAAACCTCGACCCCAAACGAAATCCCCCGGCCGTCTCCGCCCGCGCCGCCATCGTGGTCCAGGCCAACACGGGCAAAGTGCTGTTCCAGAAAAACGCCGACTCCCGCATGCCGGCCGCAAGCACCCAAAAACTGCTGCTGGCCCTGCTGGTTGCCGAGCGCGGCGGACTCAACGAGCGCATCACCGTTCAGAAGAGCGACACCTACTGCGAGCCCACCAAGATGGGTATCCAGGCAGGACAAACCTACACGCGGGCCGAGTTGCTCCGCGCCGTCCTGATCCGCAGCAGCAACGACATCGCGCGCTGTCTCGCCCGCGACCATTCGGGGAGCGATGGTGCCTTCGCTGCCGCCATGACCCGCCGCGCCCGCCAGTTGGGAATGAACAACTCCTATTTCACCAATTCCAACGGCCTCCCCGATCCGCCCGGCCAGTATTCCACCGCCCGCGACCTTTCCATCCTCGCCGCCGCCTGCATGCGCCACGCCGTGATCCGCGAAGCCGTCGGCACCGCCTCCACCACATTTCGATTTTCCGATGGCCGGACCGTTCCCCTCACCAATACCAACAAGGTGCTCCGCTCCTTTCCCTACTGCACCGGCATGAAAACCGGATACACCAACGCCGCAGGCCGCTGCCTCGTCTCGAGTGCCAGCTACAATGGGAAAAATGTCATCACTGTTATTCTCGGCAGCCAGACACCCCAGGTCTGGACCGAATCCCAGTCTCTACTCCAGTGGGGGCTCGGACTCTGATCGACCGCTGGCGCGACGACCTTGACTTCCCGAACCGCTGATGGCGGCAGCCGGGGATGACCTGGCAAACCAAGAAAGCCGGGCCGCTTGGTCCCGTTCGGCTCAAAGCCAGCCAGATCGACCCACGCCCCTGTCTTTCCGCCGCCCTCAGGCTGGAGACGGGTCCATCTCACACGCCGCGCTTGGCTCCGAAGAGCCGCAGGTGCAGGCGATCCGAATAGCGGAAGCCCCGAATCACACAGGCGGCCGCCACCCATCCGCCGGCCCGATCCAGCTCTGCCACACTGGTGGCGCGGGGCATCAGAAAGACCCGGCCCGGATCGACTCCCAGCTCGGTCGCCAGCCGATCCACCTCGGCGAGATCGGCCTCCGTCGCCACGACAAATTTGAGATCGGCTTTTCCCGTTTCCAACAGCGATCTCAGGACCGTTGGACGCAGCCGCAGTTTTTCCTCCACGCCTGAGTTGCCGAGCTTGGGTGAGACATTGATCTGATCGATGGCGGCCAGGAACTCCGCTCCGGGCAACTGGGTGCCGTTGGTTTCGACCTCGAAATGGCATGACTCGACAAACCGGCCCCTCAAGTTCACCATCAGCGCCACCCAATCCGACTCGTGCAGCAGCGGCTCGCCGCCGGTGAAGACAAAGTTCGGGCAGCCGTAGCCCGCAGCCCGATCCGCCACCGCCCCCACCGGCAGATCCACGATCTGCTCCTCCCGCCGGTATTTCGCATAGCCCGGCTCCGCGTCACGATCATGGGCAAAAGGCGTGCCCACCCAATTCCAGGTGTAGTCGGTGTCGCACCAGCGGCAGTGCAGGTTGCAAAGCGACGCGCGGATGAAGACGCTGGGCAGACCGATGCCGCGCCCCTCACCTTGAAGGGTGTGAAAGATCTCCGGCTCTCCGTCCGGCATGCGGGCGAGTTTCATGCACAACCTCGTTTCCAAATCAGGCGGTGCCGGTTTCGAACCCGCCCGTCCATTGCGAAATCTCGCTCTGAAGATTGCTCCGCGCCAGCGATTCATACCGACCTCGGAAATACGGCGTCGCAAAGATCCATTCCCTGTCCAAAAAGGACTGCAGGACAGCAGCCCGACCTATCCGGTAGCTGGACGCCGACACGAAGTGGTATTCTTGCCGAATGGCGGCAGCGTAGGCCTCGTATGCCGATGCCGGCTGCCCCAAGATCGAAAGGTCGATGTCGCAGATCCAATTCTCTGCCTCCGTTCGCGGCAATCGACGGTGATCGGTGACCAGAATCAGTCGCTTGACTTGGTCTATGAAATCAGGCTCCAAACCACCGTCCTCCATCGCAGTTGCCGCCCATTCGGCACTCCGCAACTCGTTGTCCGATGCCTCGGGCCGGTAGATGACATCATGGAACCAAATCGCCGCCTCGATGGCCAACCTATCCTCACCTACTGGAAAATCATTCCGCATGACCTCCCACTCCGACAGGCAGTGGCGGATGTGCGAAAACGTGTGGTAAAAGCGGGTTGGCTCCGCGTAGGCCGCTTCCATCCGTTCATAAATGGAGTCCTGCGACTTCGAATCGAAGCCCACCCGATCACACCATGCCAGCCACGCCTCACGCAACATGATGCGAATTCTGTGCCACTTCCATCACTCCGTCCACCCTCGGTTTACCCGCCCAGCCGGCCCGCTGTTCCGCCCCGCGTTCGTGCCACCAAATTCCCTTGGCAAATCGGCCGCCAGCCCCCCACATTCTCCTCATGAAATCGCTCACCTCCCTTCTGTCCCTCGCCACCGTGTTCGCCATCTCCCTCTCTGGAGTGTTCGCCGAGCCGCTCAATGTCGGCGACGCGGCGCCGCAACTGAAGACGACCGACCAAAACGGCAAGGAAGTCGACCTCGCCAAGGAACTCGCCACCGGCACCTCGCTGGTCTACTTCTACCCGAAAGCCGACACTCCCGGCTGCACCAAGCAGGCATGTAACCTGCGCGACGAGTTCGAAGCCGTCAAAGCCGCCGGCATCAAAGTGTTCGGCGTCAGCGCCGACACCGCCGCGGATCAGAAGGCGTTCGCCGACAAGTACACCCTCCCCTTCACCCTGCTGGCCGACAAGAGCGGCGAGGTGATCAAGGCCTTCGGCGTGCCGACCAATCCCAAAGGCTTCGCCTCCCGGCAAAGTTTCCTCGTCCGCGACGGCAAGGTGATCTGGCGCGACCTGAAAGCCAATCCGACCACCCAGGCCAAGGACGCCATCGCCGCGGCCAAGGCGGAGTGATCTCTCTCCGGCTCGAGCCCGGTGTGAATGAGGCCATTCACACCGGCTCAAGCCCGCCGGTTAATGACAATCGCCGCGAGGTGTGATCGGAAAGTCGACGACGCCGGACATTTCTGGTCAGGGTGTGACGTTCCCTGAGTAACCGGTCTCTGGGGCAACAGGGCTCGGAGCCTTTCGATTTGGCGAATTCGGAATTGCTTCGGATTTAAGGCTTAGGATCTCGGATTTCCATTCCTCACGCTCCTCACACCGAGGGACCTTCTCCGCAGGGGTTCCATTTCTCGTTGCAAGCGTGCCCCTCATGGTGTCCCACTGTCCGTCCGCGTCATCGTCGCCATGGCCCTGCTCCGACCATCCCCCCTCTCACCGACCGACGCCGCCGCCGAGCGACTGGGCGTGGTCGACTTCTACCGCCTCCTGCTACGACTGGTGCTGGCGGTGCCGATGTTTTTTTACCAGGCGATGTCGCAGACCTCACAAGCCTGGGGATTTGTCTGGGAAAAGCGGGAATGGCCGCTGGTCAAGGCGATCGAGGAGATGGCCCTGCCCCAGCCCAGCGTCACCGCGATTTCACTGATTTTCATCCTGCTGTTTTGCCCGATCGGGGTGGCGGTCGGATTCCTGACCCGGGTCAATGCCGCCCTGACTCTGTTGGCCACCGGCTTTTTCTTCATCTCGGGGCTGCCCCTTTCGGACTGGCTATCAGGCCAGACCTACCTACTGTTCATGGGGCTCTGCGCCGTGCTGGTCCTGAGCGGTCCCGGCGCTTTCTCGATCGACGGGATTTTCTTCTTTCTCCGTCGCCGCCGGCAAATGCGCAAGGCTTCAACCCTCTGAGGGCACCAGCCAAAAACAGGCCCTCGGCCGCCCCAAGACGACGCCCAAGGCCGAAACCCAAGACAGGAAGAAGCCGATGGGTCGGCAGGCCTCCGATCTCCTCGACGACCGTCCGACCACTCGCGCGACGAGTCGGTCGGCATCGGTCGATCTGGGTGAAAATCAATCCAGCAGATTGTCGATCCGCTGAGCCAGCTCAAAATCGGAGTCGGTGAGCCCGCCCTGGTCGTGGGTCGTCAGTCGCAGCGTGACCGTGCAGTAGCGGATGTCGATCTCCGGATGATGCGAGGCCTCCTCGGCGATTTCCGCCACGCCATTGACGAAGTCGATTCCTTCCATGAAGTCGTCGAACTCCAGCGAGCGGGCGATGGAATTCTTCTCCAGCTCCCACTCGGGAGCCTTTTTCATGCGGCTCTTGATTTCTTCAGCTGTGAGCAGATCGGACATGTGAGTCAGTGGTTGGTCGTTGTGTGGTCGTATCCGGGTTTCGGGCTTTATCGCATAGGTGAAGGCTTTGCGTCGCGCAAGTCCCATTTCCAGCCGAAATCGCGGATTTTCACCAGTATTTTCGCTTTGCGGACGTTTTCTGGATGGCTTATAGCCTCTCCCCGCCCCTGATGGCCTCCAAAGAGGCCGAAAAAGGGCCCTGTTTGAACCGAATAACCCATCCCCCGCCATGGCTCACGGAAAGATCTACAACAACATCGTCGAAACCGTCGGCAGCACCCCGCTGGTGAAGCTCAACAAAGTCACCGACGGCATCCCGGCGACGGTCGCGCTGAAGTGCGAGTTCTTCAATCCCCTCGGCTCGGTCAAGGACCGCATCGGCAAGGCCATGATCGAAGCCGCCGAGCGCGACGGCCTCATCAACAAGGACACCGTCATCATCGAGCCGACCAGCGGCAACACCGGCATCGCCCTCGCCTTCGTCTGCGCCCAGCGCGGCTACCGGCTTATCCTCACGATGCCCGAGACCATGAGCCTGGAGCGCCGCACCCTGCTCGCCCTGCTCGGTGCCGAACTCGTGCTCACCGAGGGACCGAAGGGCATGAAAGGCGCCATCGCCAAAGCCGAGGAGTTGGCCGCCGCCACCCCGAACAGCTGGATCCCGCAGCAATTTTCCAATCCGGCCAATCCCGAGGTGCACCGCCAGACCACTGCGGAGGAAATCTGGGCCGACACCGCCGGTGCCGTCGACATCGTGGTCGCCGCCGTCGGGACCGGCGGCACCGCCACCGGCTGCGTGGAAGTGCTGAAGGCCCGCAAGCCCTCCGTGCAGGTCATCACCGTCGAACCCGAGGACTCTCCCGTCATTTCCCAGACCCTCGCCGGTGAGGAGATCAAGCCCGGACCCCACAAGATTCAGGGTACCGGCGCCGGCTTCGTGCCCGGAAACCTGCATCTCAATCACCCGTCCACCGGCTCGCCCCAGATCACCGAGTCCGTCAAAGTGAGCAACGACGCCGCCTTCGCCATGGCCCGCCGGCTTGCCAAGGAGGAAGGCATCCTCGTCGGCATCAGCACCGGGGCGAACGTCGTGGCCGCGCTGGAAATCGCCCGCCGCCCGGAAAATGCCGGAAAGCTCATCGTTACCGTGGCCTGCTCCACTGGAGAGCGCTATCTTAGCACCCCGCTGGCCGACGAGGCCCGCGCCATGCTGGCCGGTTCCTGACCCGCTTCCTCTCCCCGCATCCCACCTCCTCCGTTTTCCCCACCGCTCCTTCGTCATGTCGAACAAAAAGCCCCTCCAAAATCCCTCCCCGGAGATCCACCCCGACACGATCCCCGTGCCCGGCGAAGCCGGACTCAAGGCCATCGAGTTGCTCGACAAACACCGCAACTTCGTGATGATCGGCACGGTGGGTATCGCCCTCGTCATTTGCGGCGCCTTGGTGATGCGGGAGCTGGGCCGTCAGAAACGGAGCGAAGCCGCCCAAGCCTTTTCAGCAGCCGCCGGAGAGCGCTCGATTGAAAAGCTCGACGCCGTCGTCTCCACCTACCCCGGCAGCATTCCCGCCGGCAATGCCCTGCTGAGCAAGGCCGAGATCCAGCTCAATCAGGAGAAAAGCGAGGACGCCAAAGCCACCTTCCAGACTTTCGTCGATACCTACAAGGACCATCCCCGCCTCGCCCAGGGCCTGTATGCCCTCGGCAATCTCCACCACGTCGCCGGCGATCTCGACCAGGCCGCCAGTTTTTACGATCAAGCCGCCAAGGCCGATCCCAATACCGATCTCGGCCCGCTCCTCGAGATCCGCCAGGGAGACATCGCCCTCGCCCGCGCCGATGCCCTGCGCAAAGAGGGCAAAGCCGAGGAGGCCGATGCCAAAGTCGCCGAAGCCAAAAAACGCTACGAGGACAGCATCACCCGTCCCGCCTTCCGCGCCAGCCCCTTCATCGAAATCGCCGAAGCCCGTCTCGCCCTTGCCGATGTCGGCGATGTGCCCGTCGTCCCCGCTCCCCCCAAGCCCGAGCCGAAACCCGAGACTCCCGCTCCAGCCACGCCTGCGACTCCCGCTCCAGCCACGCCCGCGACTCCCGCTCCGGCCACCCCTGCGACTCCCGCTCCAGCCACGCCCGCGACTCCCGCTCCGGCCACGCCTGCCACTCCCGCTCCGGCCACGCCTGCCACTCCCGCTCCGGCCACGCCTGCGACTCCCGCTCCGGCCACGCCTGCCACTCCGGCTCCGGCCACGCCTGCGACTCCGGCTCCGGCCAAACCCGCCGACACTCCCAAAGCCGCCACTCCTGCCCCGGCCACACCCGCGACTCCGGCTCCTTCTGCTCCGGCAACCCCGGCTCCGGCCAAACCAGCCGAAGCTCCCAAAGCCGAAGCGCCGGCCCCTGCTGCCCCGGCTCCAGCCAAACCCGCCGACGCTCCCAAAGCTCCAGCTCCGGCCGCTCCGGCTGACGCTCCCAAAGCTCCGGCTCCAGGCGGCGGTACCAACTGACCGCGGCCGGGTCACCTGCCCCGCCCCATCCCGCCATCAGCCCGTTTCCCTTCAGCGCCTTTCCCGAGACCCTGGCCGGGCTGAGGGATCTGGTTCGCCGGCTGGTCATCGATCACCGGGCACTGAGCCAGCCGCTGAGCCGCTGCGAACTCGCGCGCTGCCACGGCACCTGCTGCCATGATGGCGTGTACCTCGATCGCGACGAAGTCGCCGGGCTGGCACAAGTCATCGACCGCCACCGCACCGACCTCGATGCTCTCGGCGCTGACCTGCCCGTCCAGCCCATCGTGACCGGCGACTGGCGCGGAGTCGTTTCCGGCCCCAAAACCGCCACCCGGCCGCGGCCCCTCTCCCGGCTGGTGGCCGATTACCCCGCCCACTTTCCCGACACCGCCTGCGTCTTCCTCCTGCCCGACGCCCGGTGCGCCCTTCAGAAGTTGGCGACCGACCTCGGCCATCATCCCTGGCACTTCAAGCCGGCCACCTGCTGGCTGCATCCCCTGTCCATCGATCAATCCGACGACCCCACCTCCCCACCGCTGCTCACCCTGCATCACCCGTCGACCGATCCCCAGCGCTTTCCCGACTACGATGGCTTTGCCAGCCGCACCCCCTGCGGCCGCGTGCGGGAAGGCGGCGAAACAGGCGAACCCGCCTGGGAAGTCCTCTCTGCCGAACTCGCCCACCTCGGACGCATCGGCGGACGCGACCTGCTCGGAGAAATCCGCGCCGCCAGCTCCGCTCTCTGAACCCCGGCCCCATGCCACCGCGTGGCGCAGGTGCGGCATAGCCGGGAGCGAACCATCCGTGGTAGCCTCCGGAGCATCATGCAGATCCGTACCCGGCATCGCTCCACCGCCCCCGATCCTCTCGCCCGGCGGCGGTTCCTGAAATCCCTCACCGCCGGCGCCCTCGGCCTCGGCCTGCCCGAGTGGCTCGCCCTCGAGGCCCGCGCCAAGAGCGGCAGCGGTCCCGCCCTGTCCACCGGCGACGGCGCGGCGCGCCGGGTGCTCGTCATCTACGAGGAAGGCGGCATCAGCCAGATGGACTCCTTCGACCCCAAGCCCGGCGCCCTCGCTGACCACCGCTCGCCCTTCGGCCCCATCGCCACCAGCGTGCCGGGCACCCACTTTTCCTCCCTCATGCCCCTGACCGCCCGTCAGGCCCACCACCTCGCCGTGGTGCGGTCCATGACCTCGGCCAGCACCGCCGGCCACCGGGAATGCTGCCAGGAGTTCTTCAAAGGCTACCGTTTCACCTCGCCCTTCGACTTTCCCGACATCGGATCGGTCGTCACCGACATCCTCGGCACCGAACGGCCCGAGATGCCCGGCTACATCTTCTGCCCCGGCATCAATATGCCCAACGCCGTGTCCTCCACTGGCTTTCTGCCCGCAGCGCGTGCGCCATGGAAGCTCGGTACCCGCAGCCTCGGCGAGAATCTCGCCGAACCCGGCTGGGAGGTAAAATCCCTGCGTCCCTCCCGCGGTCTGGGCCGCGACCGCTTCACCGAGCGCGAGGCCCTGCTCGACTCTCTGGACCGCTCGCCACTGGCCGCCAGCGCCGACGGCCGGGCCATGCGCGATCATACCGCCCACGCGCTCGATCTCCTCACCAGCCCCACCGCCCAGGCCGCCTTCGATTTGTCCCGTGAGTCCGAGGCCACCCGAGACCGTTACGGCCGGGACCATCGCGGCCATTGCTACCTGCTCGGCCGCCGCCTCATCGAGGCCGGCGTGCGCTTCGTCACCGTCACCGTCATCCAGCCACCCGAACACGTCGGCCGCCCCGGCTACGGACAGGACAAAGGGGTCTTCCTCAACTGGGACCACCACGAGGGCATTTACCACAACGGTCCCTGCGGCGGCCCGCAGGGCAACAGCAACCAGGAGCGCTACGGCCTGCCCCACCCCGTCATGATGCCCAGCCTCGACCGCTCCTTCAGCGCCCTCATTGAGGACATGCACCAGCGCGGCCTTCTCGACGACACCCTGGTCTGTTTCGTCACCGAGATGGGCCGCACGCCGAAGATCAACCGCTGGGGTGGTCGCGACCACTGGAGCCGGGCCATGTCCATCGCCTTTGCCGGAGCCGGCTGTCCCGGCGGCGCCGTCATCGGCGCCACTGACAAGCACGGCGGCGACGTGACCGAGCGCCTCTACACACCCTACGACTACGCCGAGACCATCTATCGCAAGCTCGGCATCCCCGAAAGCCAGCGCCTCGAAAAGCCCGACGGCGTCGCCATCCCCCTCAGCGACGGAGGACAGCCGATCCGGGAACTGTTCTGATTCCGATCAGACCCTGTTGCCTCGCCGATCAGACCCTGTTCCATCGGAAACCAGCACCCCGGCCAAGAAAAGAAAGTAGATCGGGCTTCAGCCCGAAATCGCTGCCCTGGGGCAATGCGTTGCAGACAAAATCATGCCGGGGCAAAATCATGCCCGGCTTGCGGTCTGAGCGTCGCTCGGTCGATCCGAACCTCACGCCTGCCTCCGCTGCCCCTGTTCCAGACTGGCGGCCACGAAGCCCCGGAACAGGGCGTGGGGCTGGCGTGGGCGGGACTGAAACTCGGGGTGGAACTGCACCGCGAGGAAGAAGGGATGGTCCGGGATCTCGACGATCTCGGCGAGCGTGCCATCAGGCGAGGTGCCGGAGACCAGGAGGCCGGCTTCGCGGAATCGGGCTTTGTAGGCGTCGTTAAACTCGTAGCGGTGGCGGTGACGTTCGTTGACGCTGGCTTTGCCGTAAAGTTCGCGGGCCCGGCTGCCCTCGGCGAGGCGGGTCTCCCAGGTGCCCAGCCGCATGGAGGCGCCCTTGTCGGTCACGTCGCGCTGCTCCTCGAGCAGGCAGATGACGGGATCAGGGGTATCGGGATCAAACTCGACGCTGTTGGCTTTTTCCAATCCACAGACGTGGCGGGCGAACTCGATGGTGGCGATCTGCATGCCGAGGCAGAGGCCGAAATAGGGGATGCCCTGCTCGCGGGCGTAGCGGGCGGCGGCGATTTTGCCCTCGATGCCTCGCTCACCGAAGCCACCGGGGATCAGAATGCCATCCATGCCGGCGAGATGGGCTTCGGCTCCGTCGCGCTCAATCTCCTCGGCGTCGATTTTCTCGATCTCCACGCGGCAGTCGTTGGCGGCGCCGGCGTGGGTCAGGGATTCGTAGATGCTCTTGTAGGCGTCCTGCAGCTCGATGTATTTGCCCACCACGGCGATGCGGGTGTGGTGGGTGGGATGGATGATGCGCTCGACGGTGGCACGCCAGTCGGACAGGTCGGGCTCGGGGGTCTCGAGACCGAGGGCGCGGCAGACGATGCCGTCGAAATTTTCCTCATGCAGCTTCAGCGGGGCCTCGTAGATGCTGTGCTCGACATCGAGGAACTGGATCACATTCTCCCGCGGCACGTTGCAGAACATGGAGAGCTTGTGGCGCACGTCGGCCTCGACGGGATGCTCGGCGCGGCAGACGATGATCTTGGGCGCGATGCCGATCTCGCGCAGCTTGGCGACGCTCTGCTGGGTGGGCTTGGTCTTGAGTTCGCCGGCGGCCTTGATGAAGGGCACCAGGGTGACGTGGATGAAGGCGACATTCTCGCTGCCCACCTCATCCTGGAACTGGCGCAGGGCCTCCAAAAAGGGCAGCCCCTCGATGTCGCCGGTGGTGCCGCCGATCTCGGTGATGAGGACGTCGGCGGGCATCTCATTGGTGACCTGGCGGATGCGACCCTTGATCTCGTCGGTGACGTGGGGGATGACCTGCACGGTGGCGCCGAGGTAGTCGCCGTGGCGTTCCTTGCGGATCACGGATTCATAGACCTGGCCGCTGGTGAGGTTGTTCAGCTTCGACAGATTGCAGGAGGTGAAACGCTCGTAGTGTCCGAGATCCAGATCGGTCTCGGCGCCGTCGTCGAGCACATACACCTCGCCGTGCTGGAAGGGGCTCATGGTGCCGGGATCGACATTCAGATAGGGGTCGAACTTTTGCAGCACGACCTTGAGCCCGCGGTGCTCGAGCAGCGTGCCGAGCGCCGCCGCCGCGAGGCCTTTGCCCAAGGAACTGACCACTCCACCGGTAACGAACAGATACTTCATAATGGGAACGTGTTTAACGGGTCAAAAGCCGATCCAGTATCGCTGCCTGCTCGGGGGTGTCAACGCCGGGCGAGTCGTCGTCGGTCAGAACCATCCTGATGGCGGCGCCATTCTCCATGGCGCGGAGTTGCTCGAGTCCCTCGACGCGCTCCAGCAGGGAGGGACGCCAGCGGACGAACTGGAGGAGAAAGGCGCGGCGGTAGCCGTAGAGGCCCTTGTGCCGGAGGTAACGCAGGCCGGCGACACTGGGATCGCGGGGATAGGGAATGGGGCTGCGGGAGAAATACAGCGCCCGACCGTGGCGATCGATGGTGACTTTGACCACATTCGGATCGTTCACCTCCGGCGCGGTGGGATCGAGGGGATTCGCCGCGGTGATCATGGGCAGGTCGGGAGCCTTGACCATCTCCTTGGCGAGCTTGCCGATCAGGGCGGGGCTGATGAGGGGCTCGTCGCCCTGGATGTTGATGATGATGTCGTAGCCGGGGCGCCGGCGGGCGACTTCCGCGATGCGGTCGGTGCCGCTGGGATGGTCGGCCCGGGTCATGACCACCTCGCCACCAAACGCGCGCACCGCGTCGGCGATGCGGTCATCGTCGGTCGCCACGACGACGGCATCGAGCTGGCGACATTTCCGGCACTGGTCCCAGACATGGTGGATGAGGGCCTTTCCCGCGATGGGGTGCAGGGGCTTGCCGGGGAATCGGGTGGAGCCCCAGCGCGCCGGGATCACACCGAGCACGCGATCGGACGCGGCGGAGGTCGGTGAAATAGGCTGTTCCCGGCGGGAAGGCATGTCGAAGCAAGGGTGGGTGGCGTTTTCGTTGCGACGGGGCGGAGGCTCTGCCATACTGGCGGACCCGACGCTGAGATACCGACACCGGCCCGAACGTTCCGCCATGCTGTTTTGCACCGCTCCCCTGCCCGATACGCACGATCCTGAGCGGGTTCAAGCGCGACTTGTGAGCAAGTTGCCGTCGCAGGGAATGAAGTGGCGTTTTTTCCCGATCGCGGGTCTGCTGGCACTCTGGCTGGTCGTCTGGCCGGCCTGGGCGGTGCTGGACGAAGCGCTGAGCCTGGCCTTTGAGGCGGCGGTGCCCTACGTGGAACAGGGTTTCGAGGTGCGGGAGGACAGTTGGAGCGGCGAGATCCCGTCCGGCGAGCCGAAGCTGGTGCGCCACCAGCTTTTCCGGGGCAACGAATATTGGTTCTGGCTGGGCACGAGCTTTGAGAACTGCGAGGTGCTGGTGGAGATCTTCGACAGCGAGGGCACCTCGGTGGGCCTGGAGAGCTTTTTCAAAGGCCAGACCGCCGGCGTCCGGGTGCTGCCGCAAAAGACCGGCACCTACTACCTGCGGGTGACGGTGACCTCGAAGGAAAGCGAGCCAGTACTCGACTGGGCGCTCGTTTACGGCTATCGCTGAGGGCCTTATCCCCCCTGTGTTTCCCCCGCCCTGCCAGCCTCCGCCATGGAAAGCCAGACGCTAGAGTTCGAGAGCCCGCACTTCCTCCAGTCGCTCTTCGCCCACGACCACCGGCTGCTCGAGCCGCTGGAGCAGGCCTTTGGCGTCGGCATCGCCACCCGCGACGGCTGGCTGAAGATCCAGGGACCGCCCGACGCGATCCTGATGGTGGAAAAGGTGTTCGAACAACTGGAAAACGCCCGCCGCCGGGGAGGCGACATCACCCCGCAGACCTTTCAGCTCGCCATCGAGAATGTGCAGCAGGGCCGCGGCAGCGAGGAGCTGGAGGCCATGGTCGACATACGCCTGCTCGGCTCCGCCACCCGCAAGCCGGTCCGCCCGCGCACCCAGACGCAGTTTGCCTATCTCCGGGCGCTCCGCAGCCACACCGTGGTGTTCGGCATCGGCCCGGCGGGCACCGGCAAGACCTACCTCGCCATGGCCCATGCGCTCCACCAACTGCGCAATCGCGAGATCGACCGCATCATCCTGACCCGTCCGGCGGTCGAAGCCGGTGAAGCCCTCGGCTTCCTGCCCGGCGCGCTGGAGGAAAAAGTGCTGCCCTACCTGCGGCCGCTCTACGATGCCCTCTACGAGATGCTCGAGCCCGGCGAATCCCAGAAATACGTCGAGAAAAACCTCATCGAGATCGCCCCGCTCGCCTACATGCGCGGCCGGACGCTGAACCGCGCCTGCGTGATCCTCGACGAGGCGCAAAACACCAGCCGCGAGCAAATGCTGATGTTTCTCACCCGGCTGGGCAACGAGTCCACCTGCGTCGTCACCGGCGACCCCTCGCAGATCGACCTGCGCCCAGCCCACAAGTCCGGCCTGCTGGAGGCCATGCGCCTGCTGCGCGATGTCGAGGGCATCGCCTTCACCGAGTTCAGTCGCCGGGACGTGGTCCGCCACCCCGTGGTGCAGCGCATCATCACCGCCTACGAGACCGGCCGCGCCGAGGCGGAGCCGGATGGGACCGACGATTCCGACGCCGCCCCGCGCCGGCGGCGGTTTTCCCGCTGACCGACCGCATCACCCGGCAGCCAGCCGCTGCCTCACGGCCTCGAACAGGCACACCGCCGTGGCATTCGACACGTTCAGGCACTCCACCTGCCCCAGCATCGGGATGCGGACCAGCGTGTCGCACAGATCCTCGGTCAGGCGACGCAGTCCTTTTTCCTCCGAGCCCATCGCGATGGCCAGCGGCCCGGTCAGGTCGCAGGCATAGAGATCCGCCGTCGCCCGGTCCGACGTGCCGATCACCCGGACCCCGTAGTCCTCGCGAATGCGCTCCAGAAAGCGGGCCAGATTCGTCACCGCGACCACGGGCACGGATTCCGCCGCGCCACAGGCGATCCGCACCACCGTCTCCGTCACCGGCGACGAGCGGTCCTTCGGGATCACCACGGCATCGACCCCGGCGCCGTCCGCCGTGCGGAGACAGGCCCCGAGATTGTGCGGGTCCTGCACCCCGTCGAGCACCAGCAGCAGGATGTCCGGCGTCTCCTCGATGATCGGGTAGAGATCCTCCTCCAGCAGCCGCGCCACCCCGCTCCCCGGAGGGCCGGCATGCCGGTTCGCGCGAGCTTCCGGAGCCCCGGAGCCAAATCGCCGTTTTTGCGGTCTCGGTCTTCCCATAGTCCAGCCATGATGCTGCGAAAACCGCCGCTTTCCACCCGATTTTCCCCGCGGGCCCCGCTTCCGTGGCAGAAAAGTTTCTCGAAATCGAGAAATAAACGCTTCCCAAGCGAGCGATCCGGGTTCATCTTGACGGCTTATCGCACCCCCGACCGTATTTCGGGTCCCGCGAGCAACGCTCTCTTTATGCCGAAGCAAGAAAAAACCGTCGAACTCGAAGGCACCATCCACACCGTCCTTCCCGGCACCATGTTCCGGGTGGAATTGGAAAACGGCCACCTCGTCCTCGCCCACATCTCGGGCAAAATGCGCAAGCGTTTCATCCGCCTCGTCGCCGGGGACCGCGTGAAGATCGAAATGTCTCCCTACGACACCGAGAAGGCCCGCATCGTCTATCGACTCGACAACCGCCGCCCCATGTCCGGTCCCGGACCAGTCGGTGGCCCGCCCCGCCCCGGCGGTGCCGGCGGACCGCGCCGCAGCGGTCCCGGTGGTGGTCCCGGCGGTCATCGCCGCCGCTGATCAGCCCACTGGCTCGATTTCTTTCCCCCAGCCCTCTTCCCCAGGGCTACTCGGTCCGAATCGGCCGGCCACTTTCCGCAGCCCCGTGGGAAATCGGCCGTTGTTCCTGCGTCCGGCCCGGTTATCATAGCGCTTGTTCGGAACGTATCGCACTGCCAGGCCCGCCATGACCCCGACTGCCCGCCGCCTCTCGACTCGCCGGCTCACGCCCCTGCTACTCGCCCTCGCCGCCGCCCTGCTGACCCCCTCCTGCGAAAAGGAAGAAGCCAGCCTCATGACCCGGCTCGAGGAGGCGCTCAAGCGAAAGCCGGCCGCCCACGCCGACAAGGCCGCCGACCAGCCGGATCCGCAGCAACTGCTCGCCGACGAGCCCGACTCCGTCATCCCGCCGCCGCCGGAGCCGGTCAAGATGGAGCCCGTCATCAACAAGAACGCCCGCGTCAGCATCCTGGGCTATCACGACTTCACCGACGGTCGTTCCACGAACGACATGATCATCAATGTCGATGATTTCCGCTCCCAGTTGCAGGCCATCAAGGACTCCGGCCTGCCCGTCATCAGCATGAGCGACTTTCTCGCCTGGAAAAAGGGCGAAAAGGACATTCCGGCAGAGAGCGTCATGATCACCATCGACGACGGCTGGAAAGCCACCCACACCCTCGCCATGCCCGTGCTGCGAGAGTTCGGCTACCCCTACACCGTCTTTCTCTACAAAAAATACATCGGCGTCGGCGGCCGATCCCTGAGCCATGATGAAGTCAAGGAACTCATGGCCAACGGCGCCGACATCGGCAGCCATAGCGTGAGCCACCAAAACATGGCCTCCCGCTCCGGCCGCAGCGCCAGCGAGCACACCGCCTGGCTCAAGACCGAATTGGAGGACTCCTGGAACTACCTCAACGAGCATTTCGGCGCCCATGGTCAGGTGCTCAAGACCTTCGCCTATCCCTTCGGCATTTACAGCGAGGAAGCCGTGAAGATCGCCCTCGATTTCGGCTACGAGGCCTGTTTTACCGTCAATGGCAAGAAAACCAAGTGGGAGGACCCCGATGCCGAACTCGGTCGTTACGTCGTGCATGGCCGCACCCTCGCCAACTTCGATGTGGCCCTCGACTTCGGCGGAGGCGGCACCGTCGGCAGCGGGCGCAAACTCATGACCGAGTCCCGCACCGAGACCGGCGAGGTGCGCGGCCCGCTCATCACCACCTGGCCCGCCGACGGACAAGTCATCATCGACCGTCTGCCCGAGATCCAGATCGATGTGTCCAAGCTCGAAGGCGTCGCCGCCGATAGCATCGCCCTGCGCGTCAGCGGTCTCGGGCGCGTGAGCCACCGTTACGATCCGCAGACCGGCATCATCAGCTATCCCCTGCCCCAGCGCCTCCGCACCGAGACCTGCGGGGTGCGCCTCAGCTTCAAACACGCCGGCAACCGCGACTTCGAGATCATCGCGTGGAATTTCAAGATCGACCGCCTCGCCGGCTATCTGCCGCCGGACGCGCTCGAGAAATTGCGCGACAAACGAGAGTCCGCCCCTGCCGAAGAGGCTCCCGCAGCCGAGCCCGTCCCGGTCGTGGGTGAGACGGCCGCCATCGCCCGATGAGCGTTCCGATCGAACCCTGTTCGATCTCCGATCATACCCTGTTTGATCGGAAATCCCAACCGCCCCCAACGGCCGATGAAAGTCCACTCTGCCCGATTCAGCGTCTCCACCCGCGGCAAGGGCACCTACGAGATCACTGACCGCGTCGCCACCATTGTGCGGGAAAGCGGCATCCGGGACGGCGTGACGACGGTGTTCGTCTCCCACACGAGTTGCAGCCTCATCATCATGGAAAACGCCGATCCCTCGGCCCGGACCGATCTGCATGCCTATTTCGACCGCCTGGTGCCGGAGGACGCGCCCTACTTCGTCCACACCTGCGAGGGTCCCGACGATATGCCGTCGCACATCCGCATGGTGCTGACCGATGTGGACAAAAACATCCCGCTGATCGGCGGCCGCCTCGCCCTCGGCACCTGGCAGGGGCTGTTTCTGTTCGAGCACCGCCGGGCGCCGCACACGCGGCACATCGCGGTGAGCGTGATGGGGATGGGATGACACGCGGGCCAATCTGTGGTTTGCTTTCCCAGTCACCGCTCCGCATTGCCATGATCCCCCGCCTCCTGCCCCTTCTCGCCGTCGGCCTGCTGCTCGGTGTGCCCACCGACTCGGCGCGGTCGGAAATCGTCGAGCGCGAACTCGGCACCGATGCCGAGGGCCGGCCCGTGATGGGCCATGTGTTTCAGGGCGGGCGCGATTTCCACCGTTCCCGCCGCGACTCCGGACTGCCCGTCCGCCGGGTGGTGCGGCTGGCCCGGCCGGTGGACCGTCATCCGGCGGTTCACTACGGCGATGCCTGGTGGTATGTCCCGGTGATCCCGCTCCACTGCGGCGGGCACGGCTCCTTTGGCGGCTTGAGCCTGTGGCACGGCTGGGGCGACCGGGTTTCCATTACCGTCATCCGCTGAGACGCGCGTGCAGGGTCCGGTCCGCATCCTCTCCGACCTGCATCTGGGCCATCCCGGCTGCCGGATCGGCTCGGTGGAAGCTCTGCGCCCGCTGATCGAGGGTGTCGGCACGGTGATTTTCAATGGCGACACGGTGGAGCAACGGCATCCCGCGCTCGCCGCGGCGGGCGCCCGGCTGCTGGGCGATCTCCAGGCCCTGCTGGCCGAGGCCGGAGCCGCAGGCACCTACCTGCGCGGCAATCACGATCCCGGCATCTCCGCTCTCGACTGGCTGGACCTCGCCGGGGGGAGGCTTTTCCTGACGCATGGCGACGCCCTGTTCCGCCACTTGTCGCCTTGGAGCCCGAAGGTGTGGAAAGCGATCCCGCAGATGGAGGCCATCCGCGGGGAATACGACGAGGCCGACCTGCGCGGCAGCCTATCCACGGTGCTGGACTACACACACCGTTGCCGCAGCGTGGCCGAGGGCACGGAGCTGGAGTTCAAGTCAGGCCGATTCAAGAATCTGCGCAGCGCCGCCCGGCTGGTCTGGCCGCCGGGCCGCCCGGTGCGCATCCTCGGCACCTGGCTCACGGTACCCGGCCGGGCGCATGATTTCGTCCGCCAACACCGGCCGGAGGCGCGGGCGATTCTCTTTGGTCACTCGCACTTCGCGGGCATCTGGCACCGCGGCGGCCGGGTGGCGGTGAATACCGGCGGCTTTGTGTCGGTGATGCCCGCGCGCTTCGTCGATTGGTCAGGCGACGGCCTCGCTGTGCGACGCGTGGACGAGGCTCACGGGCGCTTCACTCCCGGTCGCGAGGTGGCGCGGATCGATCTGGGCTGACCTCAGGGCACGGAATGCCCCTGGGCCGCCTCCCAAAGCGCGTACCAGTCCTGGCGATCCAGCCGGATCTGCGACGCCCGCGCCTGGGAGCGGATGCGGTCGGGCTGGTTGGTGCCGATGATGGTAACCGGACGGCTGGGATGGGCCATCACCCAGGCAAAGGCGAGGGCGTCATCCGCGGCGCCGTCGTATTTGTCGCGCAGCCCGTCCAGGCAGCGGCGCACCCGGACGGCGGCCTCGTTCTGCGGATCGAACAGCCGGCCTCCGGCGAGGGGCGACCAAGCCATGGGCCGCACGCCGCGCTGCTCGCACTGGGCGAGGGTGCCGTCATACAGGGCGTCCATGCGGAGCAGGCTCGCCTCGATCTGATTGGTGACCAGCGGGCGATCGACGCAGGCAGAAAGCAGTTCATACTGGTGCCAGGTGTAGTTCGACACGCCGGCGTGGCGGATTTTTCCCTCCGCGATGAGCCGGTTCAGTCCCGCGGCGGTGTCGTCGGCGCGGCACAGCCAGTCGGGACGATGCACCAGCAGCACGTCGATGCAGTCCACTTGTAGGAGACGCAGGGACTTCTCCGCGCAGGCGACGAGGTTGTCCGCCGAGGCATTGTAGTGCGGCAGCCGGGCGGTGGCTTTCTCCTCCGACGGCACGTCGATACCGCACTTCGTGACGAGGGTGAAACGGTCACGCAAGTCCGGCCGCGCCCGGAAAACTTCTCCGATGGCGGCTTCCACGGTATAGCGGCCGTAGATCTCGGCCGTGTCGAGCGTGGTGATGCCCAACTCGAGGCACAACTCAAAACGGGAGGCCAGATCCGCCACCGTGGGGCGCGGTTCATCTGCGAGCAGGCGCCACGTGCCGTAGATGACATCGGATACGAGGGGACCATCGGGCGAGAGAGAGACTTGATTGACCATGGGAAAGCTGTAAAACGGCCCGTCCCGGAGGCAACGAGAAAAACCGCCCCACGGCTGGGCCATTCCGGCTATCGTCTCGCCCCTTGCCTCCCCACCGGGGGCCACCTAGGGTGATGGTCACTCTTTTTCCGCCACTTCCCGCTCCTTTTTTCCCCGCCTCCCCATGGGCCAGATCTCCCGAGAAACGGTCGAACGCATCATCGACGAGAACGACATCGTCGAGGTGATCGGCTCGTACTTTCCGCTGAAGCGGGCCGGGTCGCGCTACGTGGCGCTGTGCCCGTTCCACTCGGAGCGGACGCCGAGCTTCGGGGTGAATCCGCAGCGGCAGATCTTCCACTGCTTCGGCTGCGGGGCGGGCGGCGACGTGATCCGCTTCGTAATGCAGTATGAAAACCTGCTGTTTCCCGACGCCGCTAAGAAACTGGCCGAGCGGGTCGGCATCCATCTGATCGAGGAGGCGTTCGATCCGAAGGAGGAAGCCAGCCGCAAGCTGCGCCGCGATCTCCAGTCGCTGAATCGCAAGGCGGCGGAGTGGTTTCACCATCTCCTGATGCGCGCCCATGAGGCCCAGGCGGCACGCGAATACCTGAAAAGCCGGGGCTTTGACAGCGATCTGGCGAAACGCTGGCAGCTCGGCTACGCGCCCGAGTCCGGTGGCATGCTGGTGGACTGGGCCAAGCGCGAGGGCTTCACGGTACGTCATCTGGTGGACAGCGGTCTGGCCCAGTGGCGCGAGGAGCATCAGCCCAATCGCGGGGCATACGCGCGCTTCCGGCACCGGCTCATGTTTCCAGTGGCGAACGACTTCGGCGAGGTCATCGCCTTCTCCGGCCGGGTGCTGGCGAAGGATCAGCCGGGCGGCAAGTATGTGAACTCGCCGGAGACGGTGCTGTTCAACAAGAGCAAGACCTTCTTCGGCCTCGACAGAAGCAAGCGGGCCATCATCCGCGACAACCGCGCCGTGGTGGTGGAAGGCCAGATCGACCTGATCAGCGCCTCCGAAGCCGGGATCGACAACATCGTGGCCCCGCTGGGCACGGCTTTCACCGACCAGCATGCCCGCATCCTGAAACGGCACACCGGTGACAGCGGCGAGGTGGTGCTGTGCTACGACTCCGACACGGCGGGCTACAACGCCGTGGTAAAAGCCTTTCGCCAACTCGCCGCCGTGGGCCTGCTGGTCCGGGTGGCGGCGCTCCCGCCGGGTGAGGATCCGGATTCGCTGATCCGGAAACAAGGCGCCGATGCACTGAAAGCCATCCTCGCCAACGCGCCGGAGTTCTTCGATTTCCAGATCGACCGCCATGGTGGCACGCGGAATCTCGACGGCCTGCGGGAGCGGCTCGCCTTTGCCCGTGAGTTGGCGGAAAACATCGCCCTCGTCGATGACAAAATGCTCCAGGACTCCCTGATCCATCGCGTGACCGCCCGCCTGGGCGTAGGCGAAGCCGACATCCGCCGGCTCGTTGCCGAGGCCAAACGCGCCGCCGACCGCGTGGCGCGCACCGTCTCGAAGCGGGAAGCCGCCGAGATCCGCCGCGCCGAGCAGTCCGCCGGGCCTCCCGGCGCCCCATCCGGACATCCGGGGGCACCGGGTGCGTCGGCCGATCCGATGCAACAGGGTATGATCGGCGATCTGACCCTGTCCAATCGATCTGTGCGCATGCTCTGCCAACTCCTCCTCGGCGATGCCAGCGCGAGACGCACCCTGACCGCCCAGCCGCCGCCGGACTACCTGCGGGACCTGCCGGAGACGGAGTTTCTCACCCGCCTGTGGCTGGCCGACTTCGACCCGGGCTCGACTGCCAGCGTGGCGGCTTTCACCGGCTCCCTCTCCCGCCCGGAGCAGGACGCAGTGGCGCGGCTGATGGACCAGCCCCTGCCTCCCGATGCCGGCAACTACGCCCCGGAGTGTCTGGCCAGTCTGTGGCGTCAGGCGACGCAAAACCGCATCCGCGGACTGAAGGCGCAGCTCAATGATCCGAGGCTGGAGCCCGCCCGGTTGGAGGCTCTGACCAAAGAACTCCTTGACCTCACCAACCGGCTCAACGATACTCCTCCGCTCGCCCCGCCGGGCGGGTGAATCTCCCTTTCGGCCGGGATTTTCCCCCCAATTTTCCCCCGGTCGATTTCTCTGCCATGGCAACCCGAGGACGCCCCTCAACCTCCCGATCTGGAAAGAAACCCTCATCCGCAAACGCGGCGAACGGAAAGACGAACGGCGGGACCCATGGCAAGGTGGCGGCATCCGGAATGCCCCCCTCCCGCATCGACAGCAGCCCCGTCCTGCAGGAAAAGCTGCGGGATCTGGTGAAGCTGGCCAAGGAGCAGGACTACCTGACCTACGACGACATCAACGAGATGTTGCCCGAGGAGGCGACGGATACCGATGTGCTGGAGGAACTGATCGAGCGGCTCCGGGCGATGGAGTTTGACATCATCGACGCCTCCGATGTGGACCGCGTGCCGTCGCCGAGCGCGAAGGTGATCAAGGATGAGGAGGAGGACGATCTGGACGAGCCAGCCTATGGCGGCAGCAGCAGCAGCAGTGACCGCGAGGCGAAGCTGGACATCCTCGACGACCCGGTGCGGATGTATCTGAAGCAGATGGGCCAGGTGCCACTGCTGACCCGCGAGGAGGAGGTCGCCATCTCGAAACGCATCGAGAAAGCCGAGTCGATGATCCAAAAGATCCTGGGGCAGTTCGGCTTCGTGGCGGAAGCCCACGTCACCCTGGCCGAGCGACTGGATCAGGGGCTGGAGCGGTTCGACCGGGTCATCGTGGACAAGAAGGTGGGCAACCGCGAGCGATTCCTCAAGAGTCTTTGCAAACTGCGCGAACAGGTCCGCGAGAGCCACGAAATCATCTCGGCCCTCTACGATGAGCTGCGGAAAAAATCCCTGCCCGACCGGGAAGACAAGCAGAAGGAGTGGGAGCGCCAGCAGCAGAACCTGATCCGGAGCTACGCGAAATTTTTCCTGAAACAACGCGTCACCGACGACTTCATCGAGATCGCGGACCGGTTTGCCGAACAGAGCGCGGTGCTGCGCCAGATGTCAGTCGATGCCTCGACGCCGCAGGCCAAAACCGAGGCGACCCGGGCGCGCGCGTCTTTCGAACGCTCGGTGTGGATGACCCAGGAGAGTTTCGAGACGGCTTTCGGCGAACTGAAGGCCTGGATCGAGGAAGCCCGCAAAGCCAAGGACGAAATGGTCGAGGCGAACCTGCGGCTGGTCATTTCCATCGCCAAGAAATACACCAATCGCGGCCTTTCCTTCCTCGACCTGATCCAGGAAGGCAACATGGGCCTGATGAAGGCGGTGGAGAAATTCGAGTACAAGCGCGGCTACAAGTTTTCCACCTACGCGACCTGGTGGATCCGCCAGGCCATCACGCGGTCGATCGCCGATCAGGCGCGCACCATCCGCATCCCGGTGCACATGATCGAGACGATCAACAAGCTGATGCGGGTGCAGAAGCAACTCGTGCAGGAACTGGGTCGCGAACCGGTCCCGGAGGAAATCGCCGAGGAGATCCACCTGCCGGTCCAGCGGGTCCGCGCGGTGCTGAAGATGGCCCAGCAGCCGGTCTCGATCCATGCCCCCGTCGGCGACAGCGACGAGACGGCCTTCGGAGATTTTCTGGAGGACAAGTCGGTCGAGGACCCGAGCGACACGACCTCGCTGAACCAGCTCAAAGACAAGATCAAGGACGTGCTCGACACCCTGAACGAGCGCGAGCGCGCGGTGCTGGAGCAGCGTTTCGGCCTGCTCGATGGCTACAGCCGCACGCTGGAGGAGGTCGGCAAGCAGTTCCAGGTCACCCGCGAGCGCATCCGGCAGATCGAAGCCAAGGCGTTGCGGAAAATGCGCCACCCCACCCGCATTCGTCACCTCGAAGGCTACATCGACATGCCGAAGCAGTGAGTGAAAGGCGAACGATCTGGAAAAAAGGCCGTTTGTCGCAACTTTCTCGCGGCGGCGGGTTTTCATGAACAGTCGGGCGAACCGACTTTCACGACCATGCCACTCCCCGAAGAACAGAATGATCCCACGTGGGAATTGCTGAAAAAGGCGCGCCGCACCGAGCCGAGCCCCTTTTTCTCCCGCAACGTGGTGCGCGAAATCCGACGGCTTGAAGCCGAGTGTGGTCTGCTCGCCACGTGGCTGGAGCGTTTCACCTTTCTGCGCCGCCCGCTGGTGCTGGCCTCCGGTCTCGCCGCGGTGGCGCTGATCCTGTCGGCGGTGGCTTTGCTCCCCCGGATCCCGGCTCCCGGCGCAGGCCCGGTGGCGGAAGCCGACACGCCGGCTCCGGCCGAGGTCTTGGCTTCGGAAACCGACTACGATCCGGCCTCCGAAGTGGGCAATCTGGAGTATCTCGGCCAGCTCATGGCCGTGGCCGATCCCGCCGCGCTCGACGACGCCGCGCTGGCCGACCTGCTTTTCTGAGGGCCGGTCCGGCTTCCGACCTCACGGACTGCACGCGGGTCGGCAAACCAAATTGTCGATACTCCCGCTTGAAACCGGGTCCGGTCTCGGTTCCACTGGCGTTACGCCATGACACCGATCGAATCCCTGAAACAGGCGCTCGCCTTTTCCCCCGAAAACGTCCCCCTGATCCTGCTGCTGGGCCGCGCCTACCTCGATGGCTTTCACCTCGAAGAAGCGCGCGCCCACTTCGACCGCGCGCTGGCACTCGATCCGTCGAATGTCGATGCCCGCGTCGGGGTCGCCCAGATCCTCGATCTGAACGGACGGACCTCCGAGGCCATCCTGCGCCTGGAGCAGGTCTGCGCCGAGGCGCCGAATTACGCCCCAGCCTGGCTGCTGCGATCAAAAATGGCGCTCAATGAAGGAGACGCCCGCGCCGCCCGCGCCCACTACGACCGCGCCGTCTCATTGCAGCCCGAAAGTGCCGACGAGGCCTTGTTGCGCCGCATCGAACAAGCTGGCGGCCGGCCCGCGTCCCACACCGGTCCCGAATCGCACGCCCAGCCCCAGGCAGCCGGAGACTGGCAGGCGGGCGCCTATTTTGAGGCCGATCCCGACGATGACGACCTCGATTTTCCCTTCGACGATCCATTCGGCGACGGGTCGTCGCCCAACGATCTGGAGCTCGATATCGTGCAACGCACGGATGTGAAATTCGACCAGGTCGGGGGCATGGAGGCGGTCAAGGAGGACATCCGCATGAAGATCCTCTACCCGATGCAGAATGCTTCACTCTTCGCCGCGTATGGCAAGAAAGCGGGGGGCGGCGTGCTGCTCTACGGACCGCCCGGCTGCGGCAAGACGCTGATCGCCCGGGCCACCGCCGGCGAGATCGACGCGAAATTCATCAGTGTCGGCTTGCATCAGATCCTCGACATGTGGATCGGAAAATCGGAGGAAAAACTGCACCAGATCTTCGAATTCGCCCGGAAACACGCCCCCGCGGTGTTGTTTTTCGACGAAGTCGACGCCCTCGCCGCCGATCGCAAGGACATGCGCACCTCGGCCGGCCGCACGCTGATCAATCAGTTTCTCGCCGAACTGGACGGGAACATCGCCGAGAATGACGGCGTTCTCGTGCTCGGCGCCACCAATGCCCCGTGGCACCTCGACTCGGCTTTCCTGCGGCCCGGACGCTTCGACCGACTCATCTTCGTGCCCCCGCCGGACGCCCCCGCCCGCGCCCAGATCATCGAGATCATGGCCCGCGGAAAGCCCGTGGTCGGTCTGGACGCGCCGGCTTTGGCCAAAAAAATCGACGACTACTCGGGCGCGGACATCAAGGCCATGTTTGACCAGGCCATCGAGGCAGCGCTCACCGAGGCGATGAAGTCCGGCCAGATCGTGCCCGTGTCGCAGAAAATGCTGCTCCAGACCGCCAAACAGGTGAAGCCCAGCACCCGGAAATGGTTTGAGAGCGCGAAAAACTACGCCCTTTACGCCAACCAGAGCGGCTTCTATGACGATGTGCTGAACTATCTCGGCATCCGCAAACCCTGACCGCCTTTCCCCCGCCGTCCCCTTGGAGCCGGCCTTCCGTCCCCCACCCCACTCCGCATGAGTGATCTCATCGCCCGAGGCCGGCTGCTTCGTCAGCAGGGCCGCCATTCCGACGCGGAGGCCTGCCTGCGCCAGGCCATCGCGGCCGAGCCGGATGATGCCCTCGCCTTTACCGAACTCGCCCAGTGCCTGCTGGAACAGGACGGACGGCGCACCGAAGCCCTCGGCGCCATCGACCGGGCCATTTCCCTGGAGCCCGGCTACTCTCACCTCCACGCCCTGCGGTCGCAGATCCTGTCCCGCCTCGACCGCGACCGCGAAGCACTCGACGCCGCCGATGCCGCCATCGCCATGGACCCGGATCAGGGCTGGTATTTCGCCGTGAAAGCCGGCGCCCTGGCCGGTCTCGAGCGCTATGCCGAGGCCGAAGCCACCTGCCGTCAGGCCCTCGCTCTCGATGCCGATGACGATCTGGCTGCAAATCTTCTCGCCCATCTGCTGAGGATACAGGGAAAAACCGCCGAGAGCCGGCTCGCCGCCGACCGCCTGCTGGCCGATGAACCAGAGAGTCCCTACGCGCATTTCAACGCCGGCTGGACAGCCCTCCAGGGCGGCGACCATCGACGCGCCGAAAGCCACTTCCGCGAGGCACTCCGGCTCGACGCCGGCTTCGAGCCCGCCCGCGACGGGCTGCTGGAGTCGTTCCGCGCCCGATCCCCCCTTTATCGGGCTTATCTTTGGTGGAATTTCCAGATGCAGCGCTTTTCCACCCGCGCCCAGTGGGCCATCCTCATCGGCTTCGTTCTGGCGGTCAACTTCGGACGGCGGCTCCTCGAACTGCTCCACCCGCTCGCCGGCACCGCGCTCATCACCGTCTATGCCTGCCTCGTGCTGTGGTCATGGCTCGCACCCGGATTGGGGAATCTCCTCATCGCGGCCGACTCACAGGCCCGCCACGCTCTTCGGACCTCCGAGCGCCGGCTCGGCTTCGTGGCCGGCGGAGGCTTCATCCTCGGGCTGCTGCTCGTCGTGGTAAGCCTGATGTTGGATTTTCTACCCGGTTTACTGATCGGCGGAGCCCTCGCCCTCGGAGCGGTGCCGGCCCGCCTGTTCATTGGCAACGAATCACCCCGCGGCCGGGTGCTGTTCGGTTGCATCCTCGCATTCGTCTACCTCGTCGGACTCGGCACTGCCATCGGCGAGGCCTTCCGCGGCGAGTCGGCGGAACTTTCCGGCAGGACGGATCAGTCGATCACCGCAGCCGTCATCGCCGTGGCCGCCTGCACCTGGCTCGGCAGCGTGCCGGCCCTCGTCCGCGAGCGTCCCCGGTGACCCAGCCTCTACCGAAACGAATCAGCCGTGAATCCGCTCCGCCATCCAGGCGAGGCCGTGCCGGTTGTGGGCTTCCTCCTCCGCCAACACCGTCTCGACCGGCTTTCCACTCACCTGCGGCGGCGCCTCGCGGGGCGGATGCGCCTTCACCCAGGCCATCGTGGTCTCCAGACGGCTCTCGCGGTGACCGGGGGAAAAAGTCGCCCAGTAGCCATCGGTCAGACACGGAATGCGCAGCGGATCGCGCGTCGCCATCTCCAGATTCACCACCACATCGGCTCTGGACCGCGTCAGCGCGGCCAGCACGCGCGGTAGATCGATCAGCCCCGTGCCCAGCGGCACCTCGCTGAGGAGAAAGCCGTCCGGAGCAGCCTGCACGGCCATGTCCTTCAGGTGGATGCTCCGCACCCGTGGCGCGAGCGCCTCGATCACGGCGTGGGGCTCCTCCAGCAGCGCGATGTTGTTGCCGGTGTCGACCAGTATCCCGATCCACTCACTCTCGATGCGTCCCAGCACATCGAGTAGCTCCTCGGTGGTGAAGTCCTTGTGATTCTCCACCGCCAGCGTCATTCGGTGGCGGCTCAGCACCGGCTCTGCCAGCTTCAGTGACCGCTCCGCCCCGGCTTGGAACTGGAGAAAGTCCTCGCGTGTTTTGAACAGTTCATAGCGTCTCCCTCCGGTGAACACCGCCCGCGCGACCGATGCCCCCGCCTCGCGGGCCAGCCCCAGCGCAGCGTCGAAGGCCGCCACATCGCCTTCCGACCGCGGCAGGGACACATCGGCTTCGAAATAGCCGCCATCCGTCTCCACCGCCGCCCGCAAGGCCCGCGCCGTCGTGGCATCCATCCCGCGAAGAGCCGCCTGAACGCCCTCCGCCCCCAGCGAGCGGCCGTAGCGATAAAAACCCGGCGTGTCGTGGAATTTCACCCCGTCATGGCCCGAGCCGACCGCTTTCCAATGCTGGTGACAGGAAAACCCGCAGATGCCCACGCGAGCCCGGGGGCTGCCCGCCGCCGCCAGGAGGTTTCGGACTCCGGCCAGAGCCGGCAGAGTGAATAGACAGGATCGACGACTCAACATGATCCAGAGCATGAAACCTCACAGACCTGGGGGTCAAGTGCTTTGATCTTCCGCACACCGGGAACTCGTTCGCTCCTCGGTCCTGCGGCTCCTCAAGGCCGTTCAACCCATTTCGCTCGCAGTTGCGCTCGGAGGCATCGGCCACGCCGATCCTTGGCGGCACATGATAGTGGGAAGCTCGTCCAGCCGCTGACGCGAAATCACTTCTCCGAATGCAGACCGATCATGTTTCCCTCCGGGTCGACCACCAGCGAGATGTAGCCCCACTGACCGACCGAAAACTTCGGCCGCGCGATCTTTCCCCCCGCCGGAGCTACCTTCGCCTCCTCCACCGCACAATCCTCACAACTGAAATAGACCAATGTGCCACCACCTCCGGGAGGACAACCCTCCAGTTTCACCAGCGCACCCGCGGCACCGGGGCCACCCTCCACCCAGGGAAAAGCCCACATCTCCAAGTCGCCGGCTTCCGGCACCGGAATCGGGTTCAGCGTCTTGCCAAAGACCGCCTCGTAAAACGCCTTCGCCCGCGCCATATCGGCGACATAGATCTCAAACCACCCGACCGGATTATTGTTCATGGGGCGATCCTGCCACGACCGACCCGCTTCGTCAATCATGCCGGCCCACCGGTTGAAGTGTCGAAATCGTCACCCGTTTCTCACCGGCTGCCGCATCTCCCTCTCAGCCCTGAGAGGGGCGTGCAGCCCGGCTGGCAAAGCGCAGGAAAAACCCCCATAAAACCTGCCAAACTTTAAAGCCAACCGGGCTGCACTGGTGTTGTTTCAACCCTCTGGTTGCCTGCGGGACGAATCCCGCAGACAGATCTCTTAAAAAGCATCCCCCGTGCCAGAATCCGCGCTTTTTGCCGGTGAATGGGGGAAAATTCGGCCTTTTCAGGCGCCCATACTCCGGACCACCGGTAGTCCGGTGATGCGACCTACAGAGCTTCAGGCAGTCGCCGCATCCCGGCCAAAATGCCATCTGGTTCGCCCTTCGTCGTCATTGCCCATTGCCTCGCCCCGCGTAACATGGTAGGCCCTCGCAGAGAGACCCGAGCCCCCGATGCGCAACCACTTCTACGGCGACTTCGATACCGCCACCCGCCTGCCCGACGACCGGGCTCGCGGCGACAGCTCCGAATACCGCGGTCCTTTCCAGATCGACCGCGACCGCATCATCCACACGTCGGCCTTCCGCCGACTCCAGAGCAAGACCCAGGTCTTTGTCTCCGGCGAGTACGATTTTTATCGCACCCGCCTCACCCACTCCATCGAAGTCGCCCAGATCGGCCGCAGCCTCTGCACCCGGCTCCGCGCCACCAGCCCGGACCTCGCCGCCGATCATTTCATCGACCCCGATCTGGTCGAAGCCGCCTGTCTCGCCCACGACATCGGTCACCCCCCATTCGGCCACACCGGAGAGCGCACCCTGCACCGGCTCATGAAGCCCTGGGGCGGCTTTGAGGGGAATGCCCAGACTCTCCGCCTCCTGACCCACACCATTTTCAACGAACGCGCCGGCATGAACCCCACCCGCGCCTTCATGGATGGTGTGTTGAAATACAAGACCCTCTACCCCGAGCTTCAGGATCCCCCGAACCACTTCCTCTACGCCGATCAGTCTGACGCTCTGGGTTTCGTGCTCGGTGGCAGCGACTTTCCCGCCAGCCTGCCGCCCGGAGACACCCGCGATGCCCACCGTGCCATCGAGTGCCAGATCATGGACTGGGCCGATGACACCGCCTATTCCCTCAATGACATCGCCGACGGCATCGGCGCCGGTTTCATCACCATCGCCCGCATCGAGCGCTGGGCCGAGGCGCGATCCCTGACCGACACCGAGACCGGACACCTCGACGGCCTGTTCAAAGCCATCCGGCGCGATCGGGTCGAGGCCCGCATGAACCGCCGCATCGGCGACTTCATCGCCGCCGCCAGCCTGGAGACCACCCCGGACGGCCATTTCCTCGCCGACCTCAGCCACCGCTACCGCCACCGTCTCGCCATCGACCCCGGCATCCATGCCGAGTGTCGGCTCTACAAGCGGCTCGCCTACGATCTCGTCTTCCGCTCCCACCAACTCCAGCAACTCGACCGGAAAGCCGACTACATCCTGACGCGGCTGTTCCAGGTCCTCGCCGACCTCTACATTGTGCCCGACCGACCCGGTTCCGACCATTTCCGCATCCTGCCCGACGATGTCGAAAGCCGCATCTTTACCGACGGTTTGACCCAGGCGGACCGCGCCCGGCTCGTCTGCGACGCCATCGCCCGCATGACCGACAGCGCCGCCGCCCAGACTTACCGCCGCCTGTTCGACGCCGATTTTGGCTCGATCACCGACCTCGTTTAGTGCTACGCTACCCGTGGCCATGAAGACCAAAGCGCTTGTGGGCATCGCCAGTCTGATCTGCCTCCTCTGCGGCATCGTCGTGGGGGCTTTTTTCCTCGGATTCCGTCTTCAGGAGCGCCTCCTGATGAAATCCGATCGGAATCCCCTGAGGCTCGAGTTGCAAATTGCCACCCTCGAAGTCGAGAACCAAGCCCTCACCACCCAGATCGCCGAATTACAGAAGCAAGTCGAAGCCGGCGTCAAAGGCCAGACCGAGCGCGCCGCCCAAATTGCCACCCTGGAGGCCCAGGTCCGCGACGCCAAAGCCGAGATCGAGTCGCTGCGCTCCAAAAACACCCAGGCTCAGCCACCCAAGGGCGAAAACTGAACCGTCAACGGCACCCGCCTCACAGATGGGCGGCAAATTCCTCGATCGACCCGCATCGGATGGCAGCCCGGTGGAGTTCCCGAAGCTTTTCCTCGTCCGAGATCCCCAGCACCGCCTCGCGAAGCCCGTCCGCCAGCTCATCGAACCGGATCGCTAAAGCCTCCAGCACATCCTCCTGACGCCCCCTCAACAAGCCTTCCTGACGGCCTTCCTTACGGCCCTCCTGCCGACCATCCTGATAGTAACGTTGCGCGAGCGTCATGGCATTCGTTCGAGTTTCCGGATCACGAATCTCCTTCAGCCTAGTTTCGAAAGACTCCCTGTCAAGATCAGCTCCCAGAATGAAGCGCAGAACCAACTGGAAAATTTCCCGCGGAACCTTCAGGATCAACTCCTCATCCCAAACCACCTCGTCGAGCAATCTTCCCAGCCGCTCGGCTTTCATCGCCCGCAAGACCAGGACACCCGCCGCCGTTCCCGGTATCGACTCGAACGTCATCCCGGCCAGTTGGAGGTCGTGATAGGTGAAATCCGGAACGAACGGCATGATCTCCTCCCGTATCGATGGCGGAATCTCCAGCAGATCGGAAAGCCGCACCGGCAGATCCCACAACTCGGCATTCTGGGAGATCACCACAGGCAGGACCGGGGGAAGCCGATCGGTGCCGGAATGCCTCTCTCCATGCGCCTCCCAAATGCGGGTCATGTAGCGAAGCAAACGGAGCGGCAATCGCCTGTCCGGAGTGCTTTGATGCTCAAACAAGACATACAGATAGCTCTCCCGACCGGCCACTGGCGCCGAAAAGAGCAGATCCGTGTGAGACCGCCGATACTGCGAATCGACAAACGAACCCGGCAATGGGCTCAACCGCGACCAGTCGATCGCCTCCACCAGAGCCGCCGGCAGCCTTGCCTGAAGAAGCGCCGCCGTATTCGCCGACACCCTGAACGTGGCCGTGAAAAGCTTGTCATTTGGCTGATGAATATCCTCGTCAGGCATTGCTCCGCATCATCGTGAAATGCCGCCCGAAGTCAATCCTGCGGACATCGCCACTTGGGCAATGAGCAAGAGGCATGCAGGTCAATCAGCGGCCCTCGCGCACCCCCCAGCCTGTCGGGCCTTTCCGATCAAACAGGGTCTCATCTCCGATCAAACAGGGTCTCATCGGAACCCCCGTCACGCGCCCAAGCCCCGACCCGTCGCGAGATAGCCGCGCACGTAGTCGGCCACGGCATCGCGCAGGGACATCACAGGTCGGTCGTAGCCGGTGCCGCGCAGCTTCGCGATGTCGGCACAGGTGTGATACTGATATTTCTCCCGCAATCCCTCCGGCATCTCGATGAAATCAATGGCCGTCTCACGATCCATCGCGGCGAAAATGGCCTCGGCGAGATCCACCCAGGTATGAGCGACCCCGGAGCCCAGATTGAACAAGCCGCCTGCCGTGGGATGCTCGGCCAGGTGGATGGTCATGGCGACGGCATCCTTCACGTAGAGAAAGTCGCGCTGCTGCCGACCATGGTCGTAATCGGGCCGATAGCTTTTGAAAAGCCCCACCCGCCCCGTGTCGCGGATCTGGGCAAAGGCCTTGTGCACCACGCTGCGCATGTCTCCCTTGTGGCCTTCGTTCGGACCAAAAACGTTGAAATACTTGAGCCCGACGATGGCGTCGAGAATGCCCCGGCGCCGGGCGTAGAGGTCGAACAGGTGCTTGGAATACCCATACATGTTGAGCGGTCGCAACCGGTCCAGGTCCGGATCGCGGTCGTCCATGCCCTGGCTGCCGTCGCCGTAGGTGGCCGCGGAGGAGGCATACACAAACCGGGTGCCGCGCTCCAGCGCCCAATGGGCGAGGCGCTTGGTGTACTCGTAGTTGTTCCGCATCAGGTAGTCGGCATCGAGTTCGGTCGTGGCCGAACAGGCGCCGAGATGATAGATGTGGGTGAATCCGCCGAGATCATCGCCACGGTCGATTCGCACGCTCAGGTCGTCCGCATCGATGTAGTCGGAAAAGCGCAGCGGCACGAGATTCTTCCATTTCTCATCCCGACTCAGCCGGTCACAGACGACGATGTCTTCGATGCCACGCTCATTCAGCGCCCAAACGATGGCGCTGCCGATGAATCCGGCGCCGCCGGTGACAAGGATGCGGGGAGAGTCGCTCATGGGCTGTCGATGCAGATAATCAGAGAAGAAGGACGCACCGCGATAAAGCCGGAGCGGGCCGTTTTCCAGCCGAAAAATCGCCTAACCCGGCCCGCCCGGCTCGGCGGGGCGCATCGCTGTGAGCACCCACGAGCCAAGCCACGAGATCACGGTGAAAATCCCGTCCACATAGGCCGCGCTCGCCGCCCGCATCACCCGCTCCACCCCGAGCCGCTCGTCGATGGGCCTCAGGATGCGGATGCGATCCATGATCTGCAGAGATCGCTGGGTGGCGTCCATCTCGACCGTCAGGGTGAGCAGGTTGCAGGCGGCGACCAGCGACCACCCCAGCGACAGGATGAGGATGCCGATGCGTCCCAGTCCGGGCACTATGAGCATCAACAGGCCCAGCGAGGCCAGCGGCAGGCTCAGATACATGGTGGCGCGGATGGCCGACTGGCGCCAATGGAGCGGCTGGTGCTCCTCCCGATGCTGCAGGACATGCCCAGCCTCATGAGCCGCAATGCCGAGGGCCGTATAGGTCGAGCCGGAGTAGTGCTGCGGCGCCAGCGAGAGCACTTTGCGCTCCGGGTCGTAGTAATCGGCGAAAAGTCCCCGGCCCCGTACCACCTCGACCACACCGATGCCGCGGGCCTCGAGGATGGCGCGCGCCAAATCCGCCCCGGTGAGACCGTTGGAGACGACATTCTTCTGCTCCTCCTCGTAGGCACGGGTGTATTTCCCCCTCGCCCACATGGTGAGCAGCAGGGTGAGGAGGAAAAAGATCAGAAAGATCTGCATGCGACCGCCAAGGAACCGGCTTTCGCGGGAAAACGCAACCGGCCCATTTCAGGGAACCGACCGCGCTCTCATCAGATCAACGAGGCGGCTTCCTCGCGGGACAAATGCCGGATGTCGGTCGCCTTCTTCGCGAAAATGGCATCCTCCGCGATGTTCACCGAGTGATCACCGACCCGCTCCAGGCAGCGAACGATGAAAATAAGGTGCAGGTAGCTCTTCAGGTTCGTCGTATCCCGCTCAATGGACTTTCGCAGCTCTTTGATGGCCTTGTCGTGGGCATCGTCGAGCGCCTCGTCCTTTTCCAACAAGCCGATGCCGATGGCCACGTCGCCTTCGGAAAAGGCCCGGATGCTTTCCTGAAACATCGTCGCCGCCATGTCATAGATCGGCTCGATGATTAAGGCCTCCGGCACTTCAGGATACTTGAGGATCTTCCTCGACCGACGCGCGATGCTCTCTGCCATGTCCGAGACACGCTCCAGATCGCCCGCGACCTTCATGCTGGAAATGACCTCGCGCAGATCGCCCGCCACGGGATTATAACGCATCAAGATCTCCATCCCTTCGCGATCAATGGTGCGCTCGAGAGTGTTCACCTCCTCGTCGGCGGCGATCGCCTCGTTGCAGAGATCGAGATTCCGGGCCGTGAGTCCCTGGATGGCGTGGGCCAGGTTTTCGGCCGCCAGACTCGCCATCGTGATGACGTGCCTGCGGAGTCCTTTCAGCGCCGTGTCGAAAGTGGCCAAAGTATGAGAAGTTGAGGCTGGGATGGGGTCTGTCATGGCGCTGGGAAACACTACGGTCTCCCGGCCCATAGCTCAAAAAGATAATGCCCCCGCGGGAGCGAAAAATCAGGCTGCCACCGGCACCGGGCGTGCCGGAAGTGCCTCGCTGTCATCCGGCTCGGCCAGATGCTGGTCCGCGATCAGGCTCATGGCCTCGTAATCGACGATCTGAAAGACACCCGGCTCCGGCTCGACGATCGCCGTGAGAGACTCGACCCAGTCGCCGCTGTTCAGATAGTGGACGTCGCCGATCATCTTGTCCGCTGGCGTGTGGATGTGCCCACAGATGATCCCGACACAGCCGCGTCCCTTGGCGAAATGATGCAACTGGTCCTCGTAGCGATCCACGAAGCTGACCGCCGACTTCACCCGCGCCTTCACTGTCTTGCTGAGGGAAAAATACTCCTGCCCCCGCCACGACCGCCACCGGTTGTATAGCCGGTTGATCCGGAGCAAAAACGCATAGCCATAGGCGCCGAGCTGAGCAATGAAGCGGCAACTGGTCGTCACGGAATCGAAGCCATCGCCATGCACCACCAGGTAGTCACCCTGTGGTGTCTCGTGGATGTATTCCTGCTCGATACGGAGATTGCCGAAGTTAATGGGCAAAAAGCGCTCCAGGATGTCGTCGTGATTGCCCCGCAGATAGATGACCTCGGTGTCGTCCTTCTCCATCTTCTTCAGCACCACGCGGATGAACTTCGTGTGAGCATCCGTCCACCGTCCCCCGCTCCGCAGCGCCCAGCCGTCGACGATGTCGCCGTTCAGGATCAGCTTGCGACAGCGGGTGGTCTTGAGAAAGGCGATCAGTTGCTCGGCTTTCGAGTCCCGCGTGCCCAGGTGCACGTCCGAGATGATGATGCTGTGATATTCGGTTTTCTCTTTCATGCGCATTGGGCGGTCGGAAATTCGGTCGGCGCCTCGTCGACATCATCTTCCCGACCGATCTGGCTCAGGTCGAACAGGCACTTTTCGAAACGTTTCACCACCTTCTTCCACCGCACTTTTCGGGCGCTCGCACGGGCCTCCGAACGGATCTCCCCGGCATCGGGATGGCGCACGGCCTCGAGGGCGGTTTTGACGAAAGCTTTCTCATCACCAAAGGGAACCACAAAGCCGTTGCCCCGGTTCTCGATATGTTGTCGGGCTGCCGCGTAATCGAAGGCGACCACCATCAAGCCACTCGCCATGGCCTCCAGCGTCACATTGCCAAACGTTTCGGTCAGGCTCGGGAAAACAAACAGATCCGCCGATGCATAGTGGCACGCGAGATCCTCGCCGAACCGCACCCCGGCAAAGTGAAACTCGGGATGCCTCGCCTTCATTTCCTCCAGTTTCGGGCCATCTCCGACAAAAACGCCCCGAAAATCGGGAAAACGACGCTGCAACTCGCAAAACGTCTCCAGAACAAGCGGCAGATTCTTCTCCGCAGCCATCCGGCCCACATAGAGCCCCACCGGCGCCCCATCGCTGGCTCCCCAGGCGCGACGCAACGCTGGATCGCGCCGCTTCGGCGAGAACTGCTTGGTGTCCACCCCCTTGGGCAACAGCTCGAGATTCTCAAAGCCCTGCCGGTCCAACTCGGCGATGACATCTCGGGACGGAACGAAGGTCCGGTTCGAGCGATTGTGAATCCGCCTCAGATAGGTCATGGCCGCCCGCTCCAGAATCGGCATCTGATAGTGCGCCATGTATTGCTGGAAGTTGGTGTGAAAGCCCGATGCCACCGGGATCTTCAATGCCAGTGCGGCCGTGATCGCCGACGCTCCCAGCGGCGTCTCCGTGGCGACATAGATGACATCCGGACGCCGGCGATACCACCGGGCCTGCAATCTGAGGCGCATCGGCAGCCCCACACGCACCTGTGGATAGCCGGGCAGCGACACCGAGGGCACCTTCAGCCCTTCCTCCTCGCAATCGAGCACCGCCGGTCGAATCACATCGACCTCATGCCCGCGCTCACGCAGCCCGTGAACCAGACGCTGCAGGGTCGTGGCTACGCCATTGGGCTGTGGCGCATAGGTGTCCGTAACAAAGGTGATTCTCATGATTCAGCTTTCCGCCGAATCGGTAAAGGAAAGTTAAACTTTCTCAATGCGGGCTTTGTATCAATTTCGTAACCCGGAAACCGATACCACACATGGCTCAGCCGAATTTGCCGCTGATGTAGTCCTCCGTCTCCCGCTTCGACGGATTGCTGAAGAGCTTGGTGGAGAAATCGTACTCGATCAACTTGCCAAGGTAAAAGAACGCCGTCCGATCCGCCACCCGCGTCGCCTGTTGCAGATTGTGGGTGACGATGACGATGGTGAACTCCTTTTTCAGTTCCAACATCAGATCCTCGATCTTCAGCGTGGCAACGGGATCGAGAGCGGCGCAGGGCTCGTCCATCAGGAGGATCTGGGGCCGGTTGGCGATCGCCCGGGCGATGCAAAGCCGCTGCTGCTGGCCTCCGGAAAGGCCGTAGGCACTCTCATGGAGTTTGTCCTTCACCTCATCCCACAGGGCGGCGCCGCGCAGACCGCGTTCCACCACTTCATCGAGTTCCGATTTCTTGTTCCGCCCCGCCACGCGCAGGCTGAACGCCACATTCTCATAAATCGACTTCGGAAAGGGATTGTATTTCTGGAACACCATCCCGACCCGCTTGCGCAGGGAGATCACCTCGACCCGGCGATCGTAGAGACTCTGCGAATCGATGAGGATATCGCCCTCATGTCGGATGCCGTCGACCAGATCGTTCATCCGGTTCAGGTTTCTGAGCAACGTCGTCTTGCCACACCCGGACGGTCCGATGAATGCGGAGATCTCCCGCTCCGGAATATCCATGTCGATGTCAAACAGCACCTGCTTCTCTCCATACCAAAAGCTGAAGTGCTCCACCTCGATGAAGGCGGGATTCAGCTCGTCGGCGGCTGGAGAGGCAGGTGTCATGGAGAATCGGCCGTTTCGATGCAACAGGGTATGATCGGAGATACAACCCTGTTTGATCAGAATGCGCTGGCTTGGTATTTTTTCTTCAGTTGGGTGCGGATGCGGATGGCGGTCAGATTCATCACCACCACGAGCAGGATCAGGAACAGGGTGGTGGCAAAAACCATCGGTTTGGCGCCTTCAGAGTCGGGCGACTGAAAGCCGAGGTCATAAATGTGGAATCCAAGGTGCATGAACTTCCGCTCCGCATGGATGAACGGCGCGGACAGGTCGATGGGCAGCGAAGGCGCCAGTTTCACCACCCCGGTGATCATCAGGGGTGCCACCTCCCCCGCCCCGCGGGCCATGGCGAGGATGACGCCGGTCATCACCCCGGGCAGGGCACTGGGCAGGACCACGCGCTGGATCATCTGCCATTTTGACGCCCCGCACGCGAGGGCCGCCTCGCGCACCCCGCGCGGCACAGCGGCGAGGGCTTCCTCGGTGGCGACGATGACGACAGGCAGGGTCATCAGGGCAAGTGTCAGCGAAGCCCAAAGGATGCCGCCGGTACCAAATGTCGGCGTGGGCAGCGACTCGGAGTAAAAGCCATCGAAATAAGGATTGAACACCAGCGTGGCGATGCCGAACAGCACCGCACAGACGGCGGTGAAGGGCTTGAGAAAGCGGATCACGGCATTCGGCTTCGGCAAATTGGGATTGCTGCCCCCGTAGTTCATGGCCAGCACGATCGCCGCCACCGCGTTGACGATGAAAGCCAGACCGGACAGCCACCAGGCCACCGCCGGCATTGGTGTCTTGGTGCCGCCATCGATGAAGGAGCCCACGCCGTAAACGAAGAAGCCCAGCCCAAAGACGCCGAAGACGATCGACGGAACCCCGGCGAGATTGTTCACGCAGATGCGAACAATCCGCACCATCAGCCCCTGGGCAGCATACTCGCGCAGGTAGATCGCCGCGATGACCCCGAGCGGGCTCACCATGACGGCCATCAGGATGGTCATGACGAAGGTGCCGAAGATGGCGGGAAAGATGCCGCCCTCGGTATTGGCCTCGCGTGGCTCTCCGGTGATGAACTCGAAGAAGTGATAGCTGAACACGCCCAGCCGGCCGAACCAGCTCAGGTCGTTCGGACGGTAATAGTGGACGAAGTCGCCCAGCTTCTGGGTGCGCTCTTCCCCGCTGGCGAGCCGGTAACGCAGGATATTCGATTCCTGCTCGGCCCGCAGGCGCCGGGCCTCGGCGGCGAGGGCCTCGTATTCTTTCTGCGCTGCCTCAATCGCCGCCTGATGGGGCGCCGGATCGCCTCCTCCGGAGCGTTCCAGCCGGCGAATGGCCATCTCTTCGGACCGGATGCGCTCGTTGAGCCTGCCGATCTGTTTCTTCTCGATGTGCAGGATCTCGCGTCTCCGTTCGCCGGCCTCGCGAACCAGTTGGGAAAAGGTCTCGTCGAATTTTTCATCGGCCACCTCGACCCGGCTGCCATCCGCCAGATCGAGCCCAATCGGGTAAAAGAGGGAGTCGCCATACTCCATGCGCTCGGCCAGAATGAGGTCTCGCGGCTCAGTCCGGCCGGTCACGGCTTCGCCATCGATGAATCGAAAGGCGAGCCCGTAGGCATCCTTGTTTCCGGTGAAGATCTGAATCTCTTCCTTCCCGGCCGAGCCATCATCAGCGGGGCGCAGCCGGGTTTTGACCACTTCTCCGGCCACGGCAGTGGTCTTGCCATCGGCCTCGCGCAGAGCGAACTCGACGACCGGCTTGGGCCAGAAAACGGTGATGCCATTCCACAGGATCAGGCCCAGCAGGCCAATGATCATGATCAGGCCCGTGCTCAATCCCACGGCGGTCAGCCACACCTGAACCTCACCCTTTGCCCGTCTGGGACGGGTGGATGCGGCGGTGGCTTGGACTTCCTGACTCATGGGTTGGGGTTCGGTCACGGGGCGGTCAGACGATCTTGAATTTCTCCCGCAGGCGCTGGCGGAGCACCTCGGCAACAGTGTTCAGCACAAAGGTCATGAGGAACAGCACCAGGGCACCCAGGAACAGGCTGCGGTAGTGGGTGGAGCCGACGGCGGCCTCGGGCAGTTCGACGGCGATGTTGGCCGACAGCGTGCGCATGCCGTTGAACAGGTTCCAGTGGTCGGCGATGGGAAACTGGCCGTTTCCGATCCCGGCTTCGCCAAAAAGCAGGCGCCCCATCTCGTCCATGACTGGTGTGTTTCCGGTGGCCATGACCACAATCATTGTCTCCCCCACGGCACGACCCAGACCGATCATGAGCGCGGAGAAGATTCCCGCTGCTGCGATCGGCAGCACCACGGTCCGCACGACCTGCCAGCGGCTCGCTCCAAGCGCCTCGGAGGCGGAAATGATGGAGGGCGGCACGTTGGACAAGGCGTCCTCTGCGATGGTGAAAATGACCGGAATGACAGCGAACCCCATCATGAAACCAACCACGAGACAGTTTCTCTGGTCATAGGGCAGGCCGGAGAATTGCGGCCACCAGAGCCGAAAATCGGCGATGCGTTCACCACCCGGCATGGTGGCCACGAACAGCTGCCGCTCTACCGCGGGACCGAGATTCCACCCGATCCATCCGGCGGCGAGAACGGCTGGGATCAAAATCAAATACTCGCCCCCCATCGGCATCCGGTTGCGGAAACTCACCGGCGTATGGCTCCAGGCATAACCGATGAGCGCAGCCACAACAGGAATCAGGACGATGATGGTCAGCACCGAGGGCACCCGGGCCTCGATCAGAGGCGCGAGCCAGAGAGCGGCGAGGAATCCCAGCACCACCGACGGCAGCGACGCCATGATCTCCATGAGCGGCTTGACGAGGCGCTTCACATCCGGATGCATGAATTGCGACACATAGATCGCCGCCAGCACCGCGATCGGCACGGCAAAGAGCATCGCGTAGAGCGTGCCCTTCAGAGAGCCGATGATCAGCGGCGTCAGTGAGAGCTTCGGCTCAAAATCGTCGGTGCCGCTGGTCGACTGCCATTCATATTTGGGCTTGGCAAACCCTTCATACCAGATCTCGGCGAAGAAGGCGCGCCAGCCGGCTTCGGGATGCGGATCGTCGATCTCAAAAAGATGGAGCCGTCCCGCCTCGCGATCAATGAAACCGGCATGCTCCGCCTTGGCATCCATCGCCAGCGAACCGGCTCGGAAGGGCAGTTCCATCGTCTTCCGCACGGACTCGGTGGTGGCATAGCAGAGGGCGACTTCGTGATCGTTTGCGACGAGAAAGGACTTGTTTCGCTGGCTCGCGAAATAATGGGTGATGCCGTCGCGCAGCGGGTGCAGCTCCTTGGTCAGGCCAAAGGTGCGCGCCTTTTCCCCCTCCTTGATGAAGAGCGAATAGATCCGCACCCGGCCTCCGGTGCTGTAAACGACCAGCGACACGTCACCGAAGAGATAGCCGAGGCCCGCCACGGTCTCTCCCGTCCCTTCAAACGGGGTGAACCTTTGCCGCACCGTCCATTGATCGCCGGAAAGGAACAGGTAGAACAACTCATTGGCCTCCGTGCGCACGATCAGGCTGTCGGCCGTGCCGGCGGCGAGGATGTCGACGGGCTGACTGCCGTCCAATTGGTCGGTCAGGTCGGCGTAGCCCTCGACCTTCACCGTGCCCTTGCCCAGCAGCGAGCGCTGCTGACGCAGAGTCACCACACCGACCCGCGCCCCGGCGCCGTCGCCCTGGATCACGGCGAAGAGCTTGCGGTCACCCGAGTCTTTGTAGTCGATCGCCCGCACTGGCGCCGGAGTTGCCTCGTTCAGCGGGAGAAAGGGCTGGCTCTCGACCTTGGCGGACACGGCCCGTTTCCCATCCACCTCGGCCGCGGAATAGCCGATCTTCACCAAGCCCGCCCGCCCATCGGCGGTCCCGACAATCAATGTCTGGCTGACGGCATCGTAGCGATAGGCGGAGACCACGGCGCCTTCCGGCAGCCCGACCGACTCCTTGCGAGGCTCGGCGGCCTCGCCGGTGCCGCTCATCGGATAAAAGGCAATCTCAGAGCCGCCATCATAGAAAAAGGGCAACTCCGACCACTCATCCAAGCCGAGCACGCCCCCCTCCTGATAGGCCATGGGGATCTCGGCAGCCTTGCGGATGTGGGCCTTGCCGAACAGGGGGATGATCTGGCTGAGGATGAAGCCGAAGATCCCAAAGACCGCCACCACGATACCCAGCCCGCCGAACACGATGGCGGACGTCATGAACCGGTCGAAATGCAGCGTGCGCTTCGAAACCAAAAAACGGGCCGGCACCGGCCGGGGGGCGGGACGAGTCTTGACCGGGGCTTCGGTCGGCTCTTTCGAGGGTTCCATGCGCGGATTTTAGGAGGCCGGATGAAAGCCCCGAAGTCTCCGGAGTTCAAGTCAAAGGCCCGGAGAGAGTCAAACAATCTCCGGGCCCCGACTCAAAATCTGGAATGGTGAAGATCCCGTCACTGGAGGGAATCCACCGTCTCCTTCGCCACTTCGGCGGGCATCGGGTAGTAGCCGTCCTTCACGACGACTTCCTGGCCTTCTTTCGACAGCACGAACTTGAGGAATTCGCCCGTGAGCTTGTCGATCGGCTGGCCGGGCTTCTTGTTCACGTAGATAAAGAGGAAGCGAGCCATCGGATAGTCTCCCGTCAGGCAGTTTTCGTAGGTCGCCTCGAAGAACTCGCCTTCCTTCTCACCCAGCGGCAGCGCCCGCACGCCGGAGGTCATGTAGCCGATCCCGGAATAGCCCAGCGCATACTGGTCGGTGGAAATGCCCTGCACCACAGCCGAGGAGCCGGGCTGCTCTTTCACCGCGCTTTTGAAGTCACCCTTGCCCAGCGCGTGCTCTTTGAAGAAACCATAGGTCCCAGAAGCGCTGTTGCGGCCATAAAGCGAGATCGCCCGCCCCTTCCACGCGTCGAGGCCGATCTGACCCCAGTCGGAAATGTCTTCGCCACCACCCAGCTTGCGGGTCGATGAGAAAATGGCGTCCACCTGCGCGAGCGTCAGGCCTTTGATCGGATTGTCCTTGTGGGCGAAAACAGCCAAGGCATCGACCGCCACTTTGATTTCCAGCGGCTTATAGCCAAACTTTGCTTCGAAAAGGTCAATCTCCTCCTGTTTCATCGCCCGGCTCATGGGCCCGAGCTGAGCGGTGCCTTCGATCAGCGCCGGCGGAGCCGTGGCCGAGCCCTTGCCTTCCACCTGCACGTTGACGTTGGGATACTTGGCCTTGAAGCCCTCGGCCCACAGGGTCATCAGGTTGTTGAGCGTGTCGGAGCCGATGGAGTTCAGGTTGCCGGTGACACCGCTGACTTGTTGGTAGGCCGGAATGGCGGGGTCCACGTCGGTGGCCTGCCCGCCGACCGGAAGAGCCAGACCGAGCGCGATCGCGGAAAGAGTGAGTCGATACGTATTCATCTGAGTGGATTGGGGAGTGAGTTGAATGGTTGTTGCCTGCTGATTTCAGCCGTTTCACCGACAAGGGACCCGGAAAAACACCGGATCGGCCCACCATCGGCGCCCCGACTGACACCAGACCTAGCCTCAGGCCGGCGATTTCATCCAAATCATTCATGTGACGATTTCTTCACATTTCTCCAGCCGCCTCTTTCACAATTGCTTACCCCCTTTCCACCAGCCACTTGCCAGCCTTCCCCGTGCAGCCCACCGGCCGACCTCAGTCCGGCATCACCGAAAAATCCCATTCGCCACACCGGTCAACTTCGTGCATATAGGCGCGGCGCTTCGCCATTCCGAATGTCCGACACCGCCCCCCCACCCGCTGCCACCGCCACCACGGAAGCCCCCCGCCGCGCCCGGCTCCACGCTGGTCGGCAGCAGCCCGCCTTTGATTCCCCGGCCATCCGGGTGTCGGGGGTTGATTTCCACTACGGGGACAAAAAAGCGCTCTCCGACATATCCTTCGACATCCCGCGGAATCAGGTGACGGCCTTCATCGGCCCCTCCGGCTGCGGAAAATCGACCCTGCTGCGCTGTTTCAACCGCATGAACGACAAGATCCGCGGCGCCGGCATCACCCGCGGCCAGATCGAGGTCGAGGGGCTCGACATTCACTCGCCCCGGGTCGATCCCGTGGCCCTGCGACGCGAAGTCGGCATGGTTTTTCAGAAATCCAACCCCTTCCCGGCCACCATTTACGAAAACGTGGCCTACGGACTCCGCATCACCGGCGAAAAACGCCGCCAGGTGCTCGACCGGGTGGTGGAGGAAAGCCTGCGCGGTGCCGCCCTCTGGGACGAGGTTAAGGACCGCCTCCAGGACAACGCCTTCGGCCTCTCCGGCGGCCAGCAGCAGCGCCTCTGCATCGCCCGCGCCATCGCGGTGAAACCCCGGGTGCTCTTGATGGACGAGCCCTGCTCCGCACTCGATCCCATCGCCACCCTGAAGGTCGAATCCCTGATCCTGGAACTGAAAAGCCGCTACACCGTGGTCATCGTCACCCACAACATGCAGCAGGCCACCCGCGTCTCGGACTACACAGCCTTTTTCTATCTCGGTGAACTGATCGAATACGACCAGACCACCACGATTTTCTCCAATCCGAGCCGCGAGGCGACGGAGAACTACGTCACCGGGCGATTCAGTTGACCGGCCGCAGCCGGCACAGACGCATTTTTCTTGTGTGACGTTCTTGTCACACAAGCGGAAATCCCTACAGTCGCAGGGATTTCCGCATGGACACCCTCGCATTCATCCTCAAAATCCTCGGCTCGCTCGGCGTCTTCCTCTACGGGATGAAGGTCATGAGCGAGGGCATCCAGCGGACCGCCGGCGACGGCATGCGTCGGGTCATGGCCACCATGACGCACAATCGCTTCACCGGCATCCTGACCGGTCTGGCCATCACCAGCATCATCCAGTCGTCGTCCGCCACCACCGTGATGGTCGTCAGTTTCGTCAATGCCGGGCTCCTCACCCTCATCGAGTCCATCGGCGTCATCATGGGGGCGAATCTTGGCACCACCCTCACCGCCTGGATCATCGCCCTCGTCGGCAAATTCTCCCTCTCGGATGTCGCCATCCCCATCATCGGCATCGGTCTGCCCCTCTTTTTCGTCGGACGCAACCGCTGGAAAAGCTTCGGCGAGGTGCTCATTGGCTTCGGTCTCCTCTTCTACGGGCTCTATCTCCTCAAAGAGTCCGTGCCGGATGTGAAAGGCATGCTCACCAGTGCCGATGCCGCCGCCCAAGCCCAGGCGCAACAGATTCAGCAGTTCATTTCCGCCTTCAGTGGCAAAGGCTACGTCTCGATCTTCGTCTTTCTCATCCTCGGCATCCTGCTCACCCTCATCGTGCAGTCCTCGTCGGCAGCCATGGCGATCACCGTGACCCTGGCCATTCAGGGCTGGATCGGCTTTGAGGAGTCCGCCGCCATCGTGCTCGGCGAAAACATTGGCACCACTGTCACCGCATGGCTCGCCTCGATCGGCACCTCGGTGAATGCCAAGCGCGCCGCCCGCGCCCACTTTTTTTTCAATGTCATCGGTGTCTGCTGGATGCTCGCCGCCTTCTATCCCTTCACCCAGGCTGTCCAGTGGCTCGGCGAGCACCTGCCCGAGAGTTTTCGCGGCAAAGACCACTCCGCCGCCATCGGATTCCATCTCGCCATCTTCCATTCCCTGTTCAATTTCACCAACATCCTCGTGCTGGTGCCCTTTGTGAACCAACTCGCCGCCCTCGTCACCCGGTTGGTCAAGGAAACCGGCTCCACTCCAGCCACCTCCCACCGCCTGCGTTTCATTTCCGGCGGCATGGTCGACCTCGGCGAACTCAACATCCCCGAGGCGGAAAACTCCACCCGCGACCTCGCCGGCATCACCCGCGAGATGTTCCTCGGCTATCTGGAGATCTTCAAAAATCCCGACCTCGATCTCAGCGAGGAGGTCAAACGGCTCAAGGCCCTCGAAGACGCCGCCGATGTCCTCACCCACGACATCACCGAGTACCTCGTCCGCACTTCCGCCGCCGAAATCAGTCAGGACAACGCCCGCTCCGTCACCCGGATGCTGCGCATCGTCTCCGAACTGGAGGAAATCTCCGACGCCATCTACCGCCTCCTCCAGATCACCCAGCGGAAATACACCAAGGGACGCGCCTTCGGGGACGAAGCCAATGCCAACGTCATCGCATTCGCCGACAAGATCCTCGAACTCATCGACCTCTACTCCGACGTGCTGGCCACCGGCGCCACCGAGGCGAAGCTGCGACAGGCCGAGGCCATCGAGCAGACCACCGACAAGCTGCGGAAGCAATACAACAAACGCGCCGTGAAGCGCATGACCGAGACGCCCGACGCGGTGAAGACCGAGATGATCACCATCGACATGAACAACCAGTTCGAACTGATCACCAACTACGGCCTCAATGTCGTGCAGAGCGCCTACTACCTGCTCAAGCATGACGAAGTGCCCGAGCCCCGCGCCGCCACCGGCAGCTGATCGGCCAATGTGACGAAATCGTCACGCCGCCCGGCATGGATCGACCGCCCGATCTGGCGGACAGGTTGGCTCGTTTCCCCGCCCGGATGCCAGCCACCTCCCCCGCCCCCACCACCCGAGAGCCGCTCTACCTCATCGACGCCATTGGTCCCTTTTTTCGCGGCTACGATCGCGTCCGGATCAATTGGTCGAAGATCCCCTGGCGCCGATTTCAGAAACTCACCCCTGAAGAGCGGGCCGGCCTCTTTGACCAGATCGGCGCCGACCTCGCCCGCTTCGCCGCCAGCGCCGCTGCCACCGGGTACACCGCGATGAGTCTCGACGATGTCCCCCACCTCGCCGATCACGAGGCCTACGAGCCCGGCATCCGCGCCCAGATCGCCGCCAACCGCGCTGACTTCCGCCCCCTCTTCGCCCGTTGTCGCGCAGCCGGACTGCAAGTATTTCTCACCATGGATGTCATGTCGTGGACGCCCGCCCTGCGCGATGCCATCCACGGCGAACGGGCCGTGAATGACTTCCTCGTCACCCTCATCGACCGCTTCTTTCACGATTTTCCCGAGGTCTCCGGCATCATCATCCGCATCGGCGAGTCCGATGGCCTCGATGTGAAGGAGGACTTCCGCAGTGAGCTGCACCTGAAGCATCCCGCCATGGTGAACCGCTTCCTCCGCGCCATCCTCCCCGTCTTCGAGACCCACGGACGCACCTGCATCTTCCGCACCTGGACCGTGGGCGCCCACAGCGTCGGCGACCTCATCTGGCGGGACAGCACCCTAGGGCACTCCCTCGCCGGCATTGCCAGCCGCGCCCTGGTCCTCTCGATGAAATTCGGCGAATCCGACTTCTTCCGCTACCTCTCGCTGAACCGCAATTTCTTCGTCACCGACATCCCCACCATCGTCGAGCTCCAGACCCGCCGCGAGTATGAGGGCGCCGGCGAGTATCCCAGCTTTGTGGGGTGGGACTACGAGCGGATCGCCCGCGATCTCGCCGCCGCACCGAACCTCGTCGGCATCATGGCCTGGTGCCAGACCGGCGGCTGGCATCCCTTTCGCCGGCTCACCTGGGTGGAAAACAGCTCCGTCTGGACCGAGATCGACACCCACGTCACCCTGCGCCTGTTCAAGCACGGCGAATCGGTCGAGACCGCCATCGCCACCTTCCCAGGCTGCTCAGCGGACCAGCACGCCGACTGGCTCGAACTGCTCCGGCTCTCGCACGAGGTCGTCACCGAGCTGCTGTACGTGCCCGAATTCGCCCGCCAGACGCTCTATTTCCGCCGCGTCCGCATCCCGCCCCTCATCGGCGTTTACTGGCACACCCTGTTCATCAATCACTCCGTCGAGCGCATCCTGCGGCACTTCGTCACCGACGGCGAGGCCTGCATCCGCGCCGGCCATGCCGCCCTCGCCAAGATCGCGCGCATGAAGGATCTCGCCACCCGCTGCGGCCTGCCGGTCGAGGACCTGGAATACATGGAGATGACCTACGGCCTCCTCGCTCTGGCGCGGGAATACTTCTTCCGCCCCTACACCCCCGAGATCCGCGACCGGCTCAAGGCGGCGAAAAAGGCCTACAAAAGGCGTTATCCCCGCGGCACCCGGTTCCGCTACGCTGTGAAGCTCGACTTCGAGCCCTTCCGCCTCAGCCCCCGCGCCCTCGGCTGGCTGTTCGACCTGTGCGTGCGCGAGCAGGATTCCTACCGCCTCATCGACCGGCTGATCTTCCTGCGTCTCCTCCCGGTCCTCTACGGTCTCGTCAAACGGGCGCGCCCCCGCGTCATCCCCAAGTTCGCCCGCAAAAGCGCGATGGGCATTGATGCCATCTTCCGGTGATGGGCAGATACCCTCAATCCCGATCCGGTGACAAGCCCTCAAGCGCCTCCCGGACAGCGAATCCGCTCGACCTGCCGCCTTCCTCAGCGGCTCTCGCCGGCTCCAACACCTCGGCCTCGATGTCCAAGGCTCGGCCATAAACCGTCCGAAAGACGTCCAATACATTCAGCCGAAAATTGTTCACCGTTCCATCGCCCGGAATCCGCAGCGCCGGCCCACAAAGCTGTAGATCCTCCAGCAGATCCCCCTCACTCGGTCGGCCGCCCTTCAGCTCCCGCACCCGCTCAAAAGCCCGTCGGTCCTTCGGAGTCAGGCCATCCTGCTCCACCTCCCGGAAGCGGTGAAGTTTACCGATCAAGATGTCCCGGACATGGGGCACCACCACCCTCAGCCCATGACGTTCCCCCATCCACGCCCGCTGCAGATAATGAGGTGTGGAAAGAAACAGGGCCGGAGGGCAAATCTGTAGCCCGTAATCGCTGCCCACCTTGCCGGAGCGTCCCACACCGAGACGTTGCGCCAGTTCTCGCAGCCTGACACTCTGTGTGGAACACCATGATGTCCACATTCGCGCTAACGAAGCGGTCATCGAAGCACAATTGAATCGCCGCCGACCCGAAGACGGTCACCGGTTCCCGGAAATCAGGAATCTCCCCGGCCACGCCTTCCAGAAACCGGTCCAACAGACGACCCGCCATCGTATCCCACCGCGGTTGTGGCATCTCCCAAATCACGACTCCACCTCCTCGCTCTTCCGCCCCTCCAACCAACCCATCGCCTGCCGCACCAGCCGGTCTTCCACCCCGGGATTTGCCACCAGGCCGCGGGCCAGATCGCACCATTTGCGCCGCTGCCGCAGGTGCCGGCTCAGCAACACGCGCGCCACCATCCGGGCCAACCGGTAATACGCATCGGGAGCCAGCACCTCGGCCCTGGCCAGCAGGTGGCCGGCCAGATCCCGACTCGCCGCAACAGGCCAAGGCCCGCCTGTGTCGCTCTCACTCACCGCCCAGACCGTAGGCCACCCGCCGCCGGATCGCAATGTCTCTCCGCTGACGTGAACTGCCCGCCAGACGTGCCGCGGATCGCATCGCCGAAGACCTCAGCGTGCCAATTCAACGCTACCCGCAAAACCCCAAAGCCTGAGGCACCCGTCGCCGGGTTTCCGATCAAACCCTGTCTCTTCTCCGATCCTACCCTGTTTGATTGGAAAGCCAGCCATTGCCGACCGGTCCGCCCGTCTCAGGCAAAAATCTCGGTCACCACCCGGCCGCCCTCGGGACCGGTGAGCCGGTGGTCGCGTCCCTCGTAGTGGTAGGTCAATTCATTCGGCGACAAGCCCATGAGATTCAGGATGGTGGCGTGGAGGTCGCGGAAATGCACCTTGCCATCCACCGCACGGGCACCGGTCTCGTCGGTCCTGCCATGGACATGGCCGCCCTTCACCCCGCCGCCGGCCAGCCAGAACGTGAAGCCGTTGGCATTGTGACCGGTCTCGTTCTTCCCATCCTCGGGCGTCAGGCCGGGCCGCCCGAACTCGCCGCCCCAGACCACGAGCGTCTCATCGAGCAGGCCGCGCTGGTCGAGATCCTCCAACAGGGCGGCGATGGGGGCATCGGTCGCCTCGCAGTTCGCCTTCAGATCGCGGCGGTGATTGGCATGCTGATCCCAACTGCCGTGGTTCACCTCCACGAAGCGCACCCCGGCCTCGATGAAACGGCGGGCCAGCAGGCACTGGCGGCCGAAATCGGATGGTTTGCAGGTGCCCATCGACACACTGTGGCCGACGCGGTAGCGCTCCAGCACGTGGGCCGGCTCGGTGCTGGTATCGAGCAGGCCGGGTGCCTCGGCCTGCATGCGGAAGCCCATCTCCATCGATTCGATGACCGACTCCAGCGCCGCATCCTCGGCCCGCCGGGACTGGTGCTCGCGATTCATTGCCTGCACCAGATCCAGTTGTCGCCGCTGCAGGGACGCGGGCAGATGGGTGCCTCTGATATTGGGAATCGTCGCCTTGGACATGTCCTCCCCATTCACCCCGACCGGCGTGCCCTGAAAGACGGTCGGCAGGAAGGCGCTGGAATAGACCTGGGGCTTGGCAGTGTTCAGGCTGACGAAGCCGGGCAGGTTTTGGTTTTCCGTGCCGAGGCCGTAGCTGATCCAGGCGCCGAGGCTCGGACGCTTGCGCAGCCGGTCGCCGGTGTGGAGTTGGTGAAAGCTCTGGGCGTGGTTGCCGGTGTCGGCATGCATGCCGTTGAGCAGGCACAGCTTGTCGGCGTGTTTGGCCGTCTCGGGCATCAGCTCGGAGATCCAGAGGCCGCTCTCACCATGTTGGGAAAACTGGAAGACCGAACCGGGGTGCTTCTTATTCCCGGTCTGCGGCTTGTAGTCGAAGGTGTCGAGCTGGGCCGGCCCGCCGCTCATGCAGAGAAAGATGACGCGCTTGGCCCGCGCCGGGATGCGCGCGACTTTGTCCCCGAGATCGCCGCCGACCCCCAGGGCGTGCTGCTGGCAGAGGGCCGAGAAGGCGAGGTAGCCAAAGCCGCAGGAGGCGGAGCGGAGCAGGTGACGGCGGGAAACTGGCGGATTCATGACGGATCGGAGAGAAATCAATCGACGTAGCGGAACTCATTGGTGGCCAGCAGGGCCTGGCAGGCACCGGCCCACGCCCACTCGCGACGTAGGGTCGCATCGGGCTGGAGGGATCGCAATTGCGCGTCCGCGTCCCGCACCAGGGCGACAGCCCGCTCGACCTCGCCACTTACCGGCTCGCGGGCGAGGACGCTGCGGATGGCCTCGGCCGCGAGGGCGGACTCTTCGACGGCAGATCCCGCGGCGAGTAGTCTCCGGGCCAGAATCCGGGACTGCTCGACCACAAAGGGGCTGTTGAGGAGGAACAGCGACTGCGCGGGCAGCGCGGTGGTCTCGCGTCTGCCGGCAACGCCGAGGGCATCGGGCAGGTCGAAGGGTGCCAGCTCGGGCGGGGGCGAATTTCTCAGGTAACAAAGATAGACACTGCGGTGGTTGCTCGGCTGATGAAGGCTCCCGGCGAGTTGCACCATGATGTCGCGATGGCGGATGGCGGAGCCGTCGCCGGGACGGAGATCGAGTTCGCCGCTGGCCTGGAGGATGCGGTCGCGGATCGCCTCCGCATCGAGTCGGCGCCGCAGGTGGCGGCCATGCCATCTGTTACCGGGATCGGCCTCTACCAGAGCGCCGTCAGCCGTGCTGTCGAGTTGATAGGTGCGGCTCAGCACGAGGGCGCGGATCAGGGATTTCACCGACCAGCCCATCTCACCGGCAAATCGCACCGCCAGATGGTCGAGCAGGGCGGGATGAGTGGGCTCGTCGCCGTAAATGCCGAAGTCGTCGGGCGTGCCCACCAGCCCCTGGCCGAAGAGATGCAGCCACACACGATTCGTCATGACGCGGGCGGTCAGCGGATGATCGGGACGGGCGAGCCAGCGGGCCAGTTCGAGGCGTCCGCTCTGGGCGCCATCGGTGACAGTCTTTTCGCCGGGCATGACGCAGGCGCTGAGAAAGCCGCGCGGCACGCTGTCTCCGAGTTTCTTCGACTCACCCTTCAGGTTGATGCGTGCATCGGCCGGTTCCTTGCGATCCCGCACCCCCATGGCCAGCGGCGTGCCGACCGGCCATTTTGATTTGGGAATGGCGCGGGGTTTGCCTGTGTTGGAATCGATCGGCACCACGGTCTCGACGAAGCCGGCCGGTGGCGGCACGTTCTGCGCGACTTTGAGCACATGCAGGTCGGTGGATGGCGCAGTGAGCCCCTCGTAGGCAGCCATGCCCCACAGGGTTTCGGTGCTCTGAAAAATGCCGGCCATGGCGTAGTAGTCGCGTGTCGGGATGGGGTCGTGCTTGTGATCATGGCAGCGCGCGCAGGCGACGCTGATACCCATGATGCCGGAACCGACGGTGGCGATCTGGTCGTCGACCACGTCCATGTCGAAATTTTCGTTCATCGCCTTGGCCGGCTTCGATCCGATGGCCAGGAAGCCGGTGGCGACGAGTTGCCTGTCGCGCTGGGCGTCGTCTTCGGCCGGCATCAGGTCGCCGGCAATCTGCTCGGTGATGAACCGGTCGTAGGGCGTGTCGTCATTGAACGCCTGGATCACATAATCCCGGTAACGCCACGCGTGGGGAAAGGTCGGATTGCGGCTCAGTCCATCGTTGCCATTCGACTCCGCATAGCGCGCCACATCGAGCCAGTGCCGCCCCCAGCGCTCGCCGAACTGCGGTGAAGCCAGCAGATCGTCCACCAGCCGCTCGACCGCCCGCTGACCGTGCGTGCGGAAATCCTCCACGTATGCCGCCACCTGCCCTGGCGTCGGCGCCAGACCGGTGAGGTCAAAGGTCAGGCGTCGGATCAGCGTCTCCGGTGGGGCATCATCCGTGGGAGCGAGACCGGCGGTCTCCAGTGCCGCAAGAATGAACCGATCGACCGGATCGCGCGCCCAATCGCCGGCTTTCGGCTCGGGGACGAGGGGCTTTTTCACCGGCTGGAAGGACCAGTGGGTGGTGCGAGTGTCCACCGGGGGCGCCACCGGCACGGGAGGGCCGGTCCGCGGATCGGGCGCACCCATCGCGATCCATTTGGCAAAGTCGGCGATCACCGGCTCGGGCAGCGGCTCCTTCGGCGGCATTTCCAGATTGTCCTCCCAGCGCAGGGCATGAATCAGCAGGGACTCATCGGGCTTTCCCGCCGCGATCGAGGCTCCTGACTCGCCCCCTTTCCGCAGGTCTTCACGGGTGTCGAGCCGCAGTTTGCCCCCAAGTTTCTTCGCATCCTTTGAATGGCATTCGTAGCAATGCTTCACCAGAGCGGGGCGAATCTTCGACTCGAAGAAGGCAATGCCGGCTTTGTCATCCGCCGCGCTGCCATCCACCGACCCGACGAGCAGGCCGACAGAGACGAGCGTGATCAGTCGACGGAGATGGGACATGGCTGTGGCGATGGCTGACAAATCAGGTGAGTTTACCCGCGTCAGTTGTTTCCTGACAACCCGGCGCGGTGGCGCATTCGGGCCACTGTTCCCGCTCAGGAAGATCTGGCATCGGCCGCCGGGTCTGTGTTGATTGTCTCCTGCCCAGCCCGGCTTACCCCATGCACTCAGCCCTCCGATTCCTCGCCCTCCTTGCCATGATGGCCCCAGCCACCGCCTCGGAAGTGCCCTGGCTGGCTGATGTCACGACTCCACCGGCCCTTTCCGACGAAATCGTCACCCAAGCCGGAAGACTCGCGCCCCTGCTGGAGGACAGAAACGGCAAGCCGATCACCACGGCGGCAGGCTGGGCGGAAAAACGGAGCGCGCTGCTGACTTCCTGGAAAGCCCTCCTCGGCCCCATGCCACCCCGACCGGCAGGCGGCTTCACCGTGGTGTCCTCGGAGCCAGTCGGCGACCTGATGCGTCAACGCATCCGCTACGAGAACGAGCCGGGCCAGACCCTCGAGGCTTACCTGATCGGTCCGGCCGACCTCGACCGCGCCGCGCCACGATCCCTGCCTGCTCTGGTGGCCCTTCATCAGACCACGGGCGCCACCATCGATGAAATCGCCGGTGTGGCGAATCCCGAGGGCCAGCAGGCGATCGGCTTGAAACTGGCCCGTCGCGGCTTCGTGGTCATCTGCCCGAAAAATTTTCTCTGGGTCGATTCCCCCACCCTGCCCGGGGCTGTCACCGCCTTTCACGCCAGGTATCCCAGTTCATTGGGTATGCACAAGATGCTTTTCGACGCGCAGCGGGCGGTCGATCTGCTGACGACCGTCCCTGCGGTCGATCCCGATCGGCTCGGCGCCGTGGGCCATTCCCTCGGAGCCAAGGAGGTGCTCTATCTGGCGGCCTTCGACGAGCGCATCCGGGCTGCCGTGGCCAGCGAGGGCGGCGTTGCCTTTCCCTCGACCAACTGGAGCGCGCCATGGTATCTTGGCGAGGGATTGAAGACGCCGGGCTTCACCCGAAACCACCACGAACTCCTGGCCCTCACCGCCCCGCGCGCCCTCCTCGTCATCGGCGGCGAAACTGGACCGGGCGCCGCCGACGGCACCCGCAGTTGGCCCCTGCTGGCCGCCGCCCAGCCCGTTTACCGCGTTCTCGGCGCCCCCATTCGCCTCGGACTGCTGAACCACGGTCAGGGCCACTCCATCCCGCCGGACGCGTTCGAGAAAATGGCGGAATGGCTGACCTACTACCTGCGCTGACAGCGGCACCATGGTCTCCGGCCCCGGCCACCGGCTCCGCTTGGCAGAATCCGGCGTTTGGGCTAGGGTAAAATCGTTTCCCCCACCCGCCACCATGCGCACCCAGTCACCCGACACCAGTCCCGAAGCCGAGCGCGTGCTCATCGAGTTGCTGCGGGCGACGCCCGTAGAAGAGAAACTCCGACTGGTTTCCAAGGCTAGTCGTTCCGTTCGCCAGTTGGCTATGTTGGGATTAAAACAACGTCATCCCCTCGACCCACCCGAACTTCTCCACCGACGCCTGGCGACTCTGCTGCTTGGCGAAACACTCGCAGATCTGGCCTACGGCACTCAATCGACCTCCTCATCGAAAGGAAAAAAATGAACGAGGAAACAGAACTGATAGACGCCGTTCGCCCGGTTATTTCCGTGTTGGACAGGCTCGGGGTGCCTTATGCGATCGGCGGCTCCGTCGCCAGCAGTTTATACGGCGAACCACGAGCCACCCGAGATGTGGATTTGGTAGCCGAGTTGTCCCCTGAACACGCCAGACAGTTCGCCAAATCCTTGGAGGGTGACTACTACGTTGACGAGGAAAGCATACGCGATGCTACGATCCTAAAGCGTTCCTTCAATGTGATTCACTTGGCCACCATGGTGAAACTTGACGTTTTCATCAGCAAAAAAACGCCATTCGCGGACTCCCAATTACAGCGCCGTCGGAGCCTGATCATGGGAGGGGAACCCAAAGTTCAGGCCTCGTTTGCCAGCCCCTAAGACACCATCCTCGCCAAGCTCGACTGGTACCGACTCGGAGGCGAGGTCTCCGATCGTCAGTGGAACGACATCCTCGGCGTGTTGAAAGTCCAGGGCGAGGCCCTCGATTTCGCCTACCTCGACCACTGGGCCACCGACATCGGCGTGACCGACTTGCTCGCCCGCGCCCGCGACGATGCCGGGGTGTGATGGGATCGCGTTCCCCTGCGGCTGATCGATCCGCCCACCCGCGCCCGCGTTCGCGGCCATTGTGCGACGGGCGCGGAGTCGGTACAACTTGCCAAAGCCATGTCCGAATCCACCAATCCCCACCACCCCGCCCTGTCCCGCCGACGCCTGCTCACAGGCGCCGCGGTCGCCGGAGCCACCCTGCCGCTTTCTCCAGTCGCCGCCCCGGCCCAGGAGGGCAAAGCCGCCTCCCTCCGCGTGCTGTGCTACAACATCCATTGGGCTCTCGGCATGGACGGCAAATACGATGTCGCGCGCGTCGCCGAGGTGATCAAGGCCGCCAAGCCCGATCTCGTGGCCCTGCAGGAGGTCGATGTCGGCGTAAAGCGCTCCAGCCGGATGCATGAGGTGCGGATGCTGGCCGAGATGACCGGCCTGGCCGGCCGCTTCGGCCCCACCCAGCACTACGAGGGCGGTCTTTTTGGAAACGCCGTCCTCACCCGGCTGCCCATCCTCGATGTCGAGATCCACCCCCTGCCCTACACCGAGGCCACGCCGGAACTCCAGACCTATCCGCGCGGCGCAATCGCCGTCACCGTCACGGCTCCGGACGACAAGCCGCTGCGTTTCATCAGCACCCACTTCCAGCACAATGTCCCCGAGGACCGCGTCGCCGAAGCGAAAGCCATCAATGCGCTCTTTGCCGACGACGGCGACACGCTGCGCACCATCCTCGCCGGCGACATGAATGCCAAGCCCGAGGAGGAGCCCATCCGCATCCTGCTGGAGCGCTGGTCGAATGCCACCGACGATCCCCCGTCGCCGACGGTGCCGGTGGTGAACCCGACCTCGCGGATCGATTACATCTTCTATCGGCCGACCGATGCCTTCCGCGTCACGGAGGCCCGCGTCATCCCCGAAGAAATGGCCTCGGATCACCGCCCCGTCTTCGCGGAACTGGCGCTTGCGGCGGGCTGACCTGGCAAACGGCTCAGCTCTCAGTCGAGCCGCTTGATGAAGATATTGCGGAACTGCACCAGGCTCGAAGCCGGAGAAAAGGTGCCGTCGGGCTTCTTTCCGCCGTGATGCTGGAGGGCGATGGCGCCTTTCGCGGGCACCTCCGGCAGTTGGGCGTTTTCGATGATGGTGTAGCCATTGGACACCACCGTGAGGCGATCGCCCTTCATGGTGATGTGAAAGGTGTTCCACTGTCCCACGGGATTGTCGGGATTCATCTTCGGCGTCACACCGGCCCGCACTTCTGCCGGCTGCTTCTCATCGTTGCGGTAACCATAGACCTCGCCGGAGCCGATCGGCCAGCACCAGATGTTCAGTTGCGCCTTGCTGGTGCCCCGCAGGTAGATGCCGCTGTCGGCGTTTTTGATCGGATGGGTGAGATTTTTGCCGTCCGGCCCTTTCACCGTGGTCCCGTCGGGCAGCACGTAGGGCACATCGTAAAAGCCGGTCGTCTCCTTGATGCGCCAGTCGATCCGCAGTTCAAAGTCGCCGTATTCCTCCGTCGTCCAGAGGTTCTTGTCTCCTTTCGCCTCGGACTGGGCGTCGTAATCGATGGTGCCGTCGACGACCTTCCAGTGGCCATTGTCACCGTCAGGGATCTTCCACCCGGTCAGGTCTTTCCCATTGAACAAAGCCGTGAATCCCTCCGGAGCTGGATCAGGCGAGGCAATGACGAGCGAAAGTGAGACGATGGCGGCGGCGCCAGTGACGGCCCAGGCGAGGGAACTTTTCATGGTGATGGCAGGTTTGATTACCCAGCATCTTGCCCCGGATAATCGCCGGAGAGAAAGAAAAATCGGGGCGCAAATCCGTCACCGCCGCGCCGCCAGCAAGGCCTCTGCCAGCACGATGTCGGCCGGCACCGTGATCTTGAGGTTGGGCTCGGCATTCTCGACCAGGCGCACCGCACCGCCCACCGACTGCACCGCGGACACCTCGTCGGTCACGCTGTCCCCCCTTCCGATGACCGACGCGTAAGCGGCCCTCAACAGATCGAACGCAAACACCTGCGGCGTCTCCATCGCCCACAGATTCTCCCGCGACACGCTCTCCACCACAGTCGGTCCGGCATCGGCCCGCTTCAGAGTGTCGGCCACGCGATGGGCCAGCGAGACCGCCCCATGCTCCCGCGCCGCCGCCACGCAGCGGCTGATCGCCACGGGAGTCACCAGCGGCCTCGCTCCATCGTGAACGGCCACCAAGGTCGTGCCCTCGGGCACCGCCGCCAGGCCCCGATGGACCGAGAGATGCCGCTCGGCATCCCCCTCCACCACCTGGTGCAACTTCGTCACCTCCAGGTCATCACGCAGCCGCTCGACCGCACCGATTCGCTCGCGGGAGGTCACCACCACCAGATGATCGATCGCCTCGCAGCGTTGAAACGCCAGGATCGAGCGCGTCAGCACCGGCATCCCGGCCAGTTCGACCGCGAGCTTGTCGAATCCCATGCGCCGGCTGCTGCCGGCCGCGACGATGACGGCACTGGTCACGATGGTCACCCCGGCTGGCTCCCGGTCACGGCAGCTTTGCCATCACCGCCTGCGACAGCGCCTTGCCATCCGCCCGGCCGGCCGCGCGCTCCTGCACCAGTTTCATCACCTGGCCCATGTCCTTCTTCGACGTGGCTCCGGTCTCGGCAATGGCATCGTCGATCAGCTTTTCGATCTCCCCGGCCGACAGCGGCTGCGGCAGATAGCCCTGCAGGACGGCCAGCTCCTCCTTTTCCTTGTCCGCCAGATCCTGCCGGCCGGCTTTTTCGAATTGTTCGATGGAGTCCTGTCGCTTCTTCAGCTCCTTGCGGATCACCGCCACCGTCTCGGCGTCGTTGAGTTCGGCACTGGCGCCGCCTTTTTCGATGGCGGCGTTCTTGATCGCCGACTTCAGCATGCGAATGGTATTCAGGGCGACCGCGTTCTTGTCGCGCATCGCCTGCTTCATGTCTTCCGTAATTTGGTGGGAGAGATCGCTCATGCGCCTATAGTAATGCCCCGCCGCCATTTGGCGAGTCCGCCTTTCACCCATCCCACCCGCCACCGATTTCCCCATGACCTCACCCGGCCCCGCCTCGCCCCGGTCCACCGCCAGCCACTGGGGCGGACGCCTCTGGATGTCCGGCATGGGCCTGACGCTGGCGGCTGCCGGCGCGTTCTTTTTCTGGTTCCTGTGGAAAAACTACGCCGTCGCCGGACGCATGGACCACTGGGCCGAGACCCCGTGCGAAATCGTGGCCTCCACCGTCGACGGCTCGGCCATGGACCAGCATTTTCAGACCAAATACGAGTTCCAGGTCACCTACCGATACGAATGGGAAGGCCGGACGCTCCTCGGCGACCGGGCCAAAAGCAAACCCGTCGTCGCCGGCATCCGGAAAAAGCTCGACTCCTGGGAGTCGCGCTTCCCCACCGGACGCCAGACGGTCTGCTATGTGAATCCCGACGATCCCGCCCAGGCCGTGCTGGAGCGGGACACGAAGGCCTCGATCTACTCGCTGTGGTTCCCGGCTCTGTTCGTCGTCGGCGGCCTGGGCATTGCGATTACCAGCCTGTTCGGCATCGGCCGCCGCCGCGTCACTTCATCGGGTGCTCCTTGAGGATTTCCTCCACGGTGTAGAAACCCACCCGGCCCTTGGTGGCCTCGCGCACCGCCTTCACCTCGGCGGGTGACACGGGATCGGCCTTGTTGCCGAAGTGATTGCGCACGTAGGTCAGCACGTTGGCTATCTCCTCGTCCTTCAGCATCCCACCGAAGGGCGTCATCGGCACCAGTCCGTCGAACTTCGTCCCGTTGACCTCCAGCGGCCCGATCAGGCCGTGCAGCACGATCTTGATGAGTCGGTCGCGGTCCTGGGTGACCCACGGGCTTTCCGCGATACTGGGAAAAGCCGGCGGCAGACCCCGCCCATCGCCGCGGTGACAGGTCATGCAGGCGCCGTCGCGATGATAGACCTCCTGCCCGGCGACAAACTGAGCCTTGGCCGGCTCCGACAGGTGCGCGGGCGCCGGCACCACGGTGTATTCGAGCTGCGGCTTTTCCGCGATCCCGGCGAGCCGGTCGGCAGCGGTCTTGGCGGCATTCTGGCTCCACTGGTCGAGCGGCTTGGCCGAAGCCAAAGCCACGATCTTCTTCGCGGCGGCGATGTCCGGCAGCCACGAGGCGGCGACGATCGCCTCCAGCCGCACCCGGCCATGCTCATCCTCGGCGGCCTTCTCCAGCAGCGCGACATGATCGGCCACCCGGTGCGTGTTGTAGCGCAGCACCCGCACCGCGGCGGAGCGGGCGCGGAAATCCTTCGCTCCGAGCATCTGCCGCAGCAGCGTCTCGTCGGGCTGATTCAGGCCCCAGGTCGTCCAGAGGGCCTCCAGCACGTGGTGCTCGTAGTTCGGGTCCGCTTGGTCGAGGGCGGCCACCCAGCGGGTCACCGCCGGCAGCACCTCCGCTACATCGCGCCCGCGCAACTCGCGGCGGGTGCGGTAGCGGGCGCGCAGCTCGGGCAGCTTGAGATTCTCCAGCAGATCGGCGATCGGCGCCCCCTCGACCGCGGCGGGCTTCACCAGCGGCCGGGAAGGATAGGTGATGCGGTAGATGCGGCCGTGGACATGGTCGCGCAGGGGATCGCGGGCGTTGTGCTGCATGTGGCCGATCAGCACATTGTGCCAGTCGATCACGTAGAGCGAGCCGTCGGGGGCGAACTCCAGATCGACGGGGCGGAAGTTACCATCCGTGCTCACCAGCAGGTCCTGGCGGTGCTCCGTCTTCCAACCCGTGCCATCATCGGTGATGCTATGCTGCTTGATGCCAAGGAAGCCAATCGCATTGCAGAGCACGATGTCGCCCTGCACCTCGTCGGGGAAATGGCGCGACGACACGATCTCCAGGCCCGAGGTGGGCCGCACCTTGTGCTTCTCGGGGATCAGGTCCGGCGTGGACGGCGTCTTGCTGCCGAAGGCCGGCTTCACCGACACGGGCAGCATCCAGTTCATGCTCGTGCCCGAGGTGTGGAGGAAGAAATCCTGCCCCCAGGCATCGAAAACCGCGCCCCACGGATTCGGAATGCTAAGCTGCGCAGTGCGCTCCAGCAGCCCACGCTGCGGACTGTAGCGGAAAAAGCCGCCATCCACGCAGCGCACCGGCCCGTAGGGCGTCTCCACGTTGGAGTGCAGGAACACGCCCTCGCACATAATGAAGGCGCCGCTCGGATCCGCCGTGTAGGCCCCGATCGCATGATGCGTGTCGTGCGTGTCGAAGCCCCCCATCACGATCTCCGTGCTGTCGGCCTTGTCATCGCCATTCTCATCCCGAATCAGCACCAGATTCGGCTCCTGCGACACATAGACGCCCTCCGGCGCGAACTCGAAGCCGATCGGCAGGTGCAGTTTGTCGGCAAAGACCGTCTCCTTGTCCGCCTTGCCGTCCCCGTCGGTATCCTCGTAGATCAGGATCTTGTCATCCGGCCGCGGATCGCCCGGCTTCCAGTGCGGATAGGTCGGCATCGTCGCCACCCAGAGCCGGCCCTTGTCATCAAAGCTGAGCTGCATCGGATTTGCCAGATTGGGGAACTCCTTCTCGCTGGCGAACAGCTCGACCCGGTAGCCCTCGGGCACGGTGAGCGTTTTCACCGCGTCCTCCCCATAGAGGTAAGTCTTGCTGCCGTTCTTGGGGCTGATCTGGTAGTTCGTCGGCACCTCCGGCAGTGGGTGCGTCTGGCTGTCGTCCACCGCCAGGTCGGTCTTTTTCCCCGCCGCGATCTCGTGGATGCGCATGTCCCGCAGCGCCGCCATCTCGCGGATCTTCTTCACCTCGTCCGGGTAGTTTTGCGGCCCGTAGGGATTGTAGCGGCGGCCGTGGGTGTGGACGCCGTTCAGGATGTGGTAGTCGCTGTTCCAGAACCAGTCCTTCTCCTTCACCGCCTCGTGGACCAGTTCCGGATAGGCCTTCGACGCATGAGCCTGCTTGCCGTAGAGCCCATCCGCCAGCACGCCGGCGAGCAACTGATAGCCCTCGTCATTCGGCACAAAGCCACCCGTGGTGAGCGGCTTGCCCGCCTTCGCGTATTGCTCCCGGCTCGGGGAGAACAGGTCGATGAAGGTCAGCCCATTCCGCCTCGCCACCGTCTCGATGGCGGCGGCATACAAGATCAGATTCGCATTCTCCCGCTCCCCGTCCGGCAGATCGCGCGTCGCCGACAGATCTTGGAATGCCACCGGCGACACCAGCACCAGCCGGGGGGCCGTTTTGCCGTTGTAGGCCTTTCCCAGCGTGTGCTTCACCCACGCTTCGAGCTCTGCCTCGAAATTCCCCACCTTCGACGGACCATCGAATGACTCGTTGAAGCCGAAAAAGGCCACGATCGTGTCCGCCTTCAGGTGCGTCAGCCACTGGTCCGGCGTCGGGAAAAAGCCCTGGCCGGTGTGGACATTCAGCTCCGGGTGGAATTTCTCCGCCCCGGGAAAAGCCCACTGCGTGTTCCGCGCCGGATGCGGCCGGAAGCCCGGCGTGTCGCCCACCCGGCCCAAATTGCGGAAAAACAGCTCGTGCTCCGGGTAGCGCAGGTGTAGCTCCGTCTCCAGCCGGCTGTAATGGACATCGCGCTCCGCCAATCCGTTGCCGATCAGCACGATGCGCTCCCCTTTCGCCGGCGGCGCGACAGTCTGGGGACGGGCCGAAGTCGCGGCCGGCGGCTCGGCATTCGGCGCATGGGGCGGCTGCTCGGCCGGTTGCTGGGCGCGAACCGGCAAGGCGAGGAGCAGACCGACGACACAGATGAAGCAGGGGAGTGTTTTCATTTCAGGTAAAAAAACGGGCCGGATTCTCGCCGCAAGCGGCCGTCCCGACAAGCGAAACGGCACCGCCGCTCGCAGACCCGGACCCTCCTATGACCGCCCTTCGATCGGTTTTCTTTCGCGAAAAATGCACCGGCCCCCTTCCCCGACTGCGGCACTCACCATGGCGCTGCGCCGATCAAACCGGGTTGGATCGGAGAGGCAACAGGGTTGCATCGGAAAAAACCCCGCGGAGCCACGAGCAAAAAAGTAGCTTGGGCTTCAGCCCAAGTGCTGCCTGCGCACAACTGGCCCGGTTCCATCAGGTCCGGAGAGTTGGGCTGAAGCCCAAGCTACTTTCCTCTCCCACCTCCATTCCTCTGCGCCTCTGCGTGAGACTTCTCCCTCTCCCCGAAAAGACACCACTCTCACAACTGCCTGAAAAACAGCCAGTTTCACCATCTCAACCCCGCCCGCAATTCCCCCATCCCCGGGGACAGGAAAACCGTTCCGCGGATCAAACGAACTGCCGCCGGGCTCTCAGCGGCAAAACCCCCGAGCCCGGCTCGCCCGCTCGGATCAGATCTCCTTCCACACGCCGGGCACCGGCACCGGGTAGAAGCCGTTTTCGTCCGCCGTGATCGGCGCCTCGCTGTCAAAAGTCAGCTTGTCCGTGTCGGGATTGAATTGGAACTCCGAGGCCATCGCCTCGTCCCACGTGATGGTGCGGCCCATGTGCACGGCGGCACGCCCCATGATCGCCGCCAGATTTGACCGCGCGGCGCGGGCGGCCTGGTTGAAGGGCTGATTCTCACGGATCGCGGCGAGGAAGTCCTTCCACTGCGCCTGCCAGGGAGTGAGTTTTTCCTTGGGCGCCTCCCACTGGATGTGCTCCTTGCCGATGCGCTGGTCGTTGAAGATGCTCACCGTGCCGGCATGGACATTCCCAGAGAACTGGGCCGCGCGCTTCGTGCCGTGGACGTAGGTGGCGAACTCGCTCTCGCACTTCGGGATGTAGCGCACCACGTCATAGGCCTTGGTCCCGTCGGCGAAAGTCCACTCGACCGAGTAGGAGTCGAGGTTCTGGCTCCGGTCGGTGCTGTTGAAGACCCGGCCGCCGAGGCCATGGGCGGCGACGGGGTATTCGTCTTTCAGCCAGCAGATCTCGTCGATCTGGTGGATGTCCATCTCGGCCCAGAGGCCGCCCGAGACCCAGAAGAACTTGGTGAAATTCCGCAGCTGCCACTCCAGGTCGGTCTTGTCGTCCGGCTTCGGCCCCAGGCCGCCGGCGGGTCCCATCCGGTAGGCGCGAATGCTGTGAATCTCGCCGATCTCGCCCTCGCGGATGCGCTTGATCAACTCCTGCCGGTTCACCGAGTGCCGACACATCAGGCCGGCGGCGATCTTCACGCCCTTGGCATCGGCTTCCTCCCCGGCGCGGATCACGCGGCGCACCCCGGGCGGATCAACGGCGAACGATTTCTCCATGAAGACATTCACCCCCCGCGACACGGCATACTCCAATTGCTGGGGCCGGAAACCGGCGTAGCCGGTGATCATGGCCACGTCGCCGGAGTTCGGCCGCAGGGTGTCGATGGCGCGCTTGAAGGCGTCGAAGCCGATGAACTGATTCGCCGACGGCACATCGACCCGGTCCTTCAGGTTGGCGGTCAAGGCAGCGTGGGAGGAGGCCAGGCGGTTCTCGAACAGGTCGGCCATGGCCGTCAGGGTCACACCGCCGTCGGAGACTTCCATCGCATTGGCCACCGCGCCGCTGCCGCGACCACCGCACCCGATCAGGGCGAGGCGGATGCCGTCGCTGCCAGCGGCGTGAACCGGCGGGATGGCGATGCCCGCCAGCACGGAGGCGGCGGCGGCGCGGCCGGTGCCGGCCAGCAATTCGCGGCGGCTCAGGGAAGTGTCAGTGGGGGCGGCAGGCGTGGTCTCAGTGGTTTTCATGAATCGACAGGGGGTTGCGGGTCGCTTTCAGCTTGGCCATCGCCGGGGCCAGCGACAACATACGGGTTCGCGTGCATCGCCACGGCGCGCGAACGTCGCCATCCTTCACTCAACGCCATGAAGTCACTCCCCGTCAGCCTGCCGCTCTGCCTGAGCGCCTTTTTCGTCCTACTCACCCTGGCTCAGCCAGCTCACGCCGAGGCGCCGGTGCTGAAAGCGGGCGCCGCCAAGATCGACATCACCGATCCCGCCGCCCAGCCGGCCAACGATCCCCTCCACGCCCGCGCCCTGGTCCTGACGGACGGGAAACACACCGCCGTCCTGATCACACTCGATGTCGTCGCCATCGAGGAAATCGGGCCCATCAAGGGCGATTACCTGCCCAAAGTCCGCGCCGCGCTGACGAAGGAGCTGAACATCCCGCCGGCATCCGTGATCGTCAATGCGAGCCACTGCCACGGCATCGTTTGCACCGATGTGGCCGAGCGCACCGTCGAGGCCGTCAGGCAGGCCCATGCCCGGCTCACCCCGGTCCGGGCCGGTGCCGGTACCGGTCAGGAAAATCGCATCATGGAAAACCGCCGGCTCAAGCTCAAGGACGGGCGCGAGGCCGACGTGCGCCACGCCTACTCCATGCCCACCGATGCCGATGTCGCGGCCGTCGGTCCCATTGATCCCGAGATCGGCATCCTTCGGTTGGACCGGGCCGACACGGGCCAGCCGCTCGCTTTGGTTTACAACTTCGCCGTCCACCCCATCCAGGGAGTGCCCAATGGCGGCAACACCGCCGACCTGACCGGCTTTTCCTCCCGCGTCATCGAGGACAATCTGGGCGGCGACGCGGTCGCCCTCTTCGTGCAGGGCTGCGGCGGCGACATCAATCCCATCACTTACAAGGAAGTCGACCGCCCCCGTGACGCCGAGACGCTCGGCAATCTGCTCGGCCTCAGCACGCTGAAAGCTGCGCGCGGCATCGCCACCGCGCCGCAGGCCCCGCTCGCCGTGGCCAACGAGACGCTCACCCTGCCCCGCCGCGACCTCGCCCCGCGCATCGCCGCCCTCGAAGCCGAGGTGGACCGGCGCCTCGAATCGCTCAAGGGCACGACCCTGAACCTCAAGACCTTCCTGCCTCTCATCGTCAAATACAGCCTCGATCCTGACCATCCGGCCTACTACTCCCATCGCTACCTTCAGGACCAATTGATCGAACGGGGCGACTGGGAAAAACTCGATGCCGACAATCGCCGCAACCTGGAGGCCTACCTCGCGAACATCCGCACCATGGAAGAGCTGACCCGCCTCCAGGTGAATCTCGCCCTGTTGGAAAAGCACCAGAAACGCAACGCAGCCGCCGGCCCCACCATCGATGTCGAAGTCGCCGCGCTGCGGGTCGGCGACTTCCGCCTCGTCACCTTCCCCGGTGAACTGACCGTGCCGATCGGGCTGAACATCAAGCAGGCCTCCCCGCACGAACTCACCTTCGTCGCCGGCTACACCAACGGCTACATTTACTACTCCCCCACCGCCGAGCAGTTGAAAAATCCCGGCTATGCCCAGGAAGACTGCGACTGTCTCCTCGCCCCCGAGTGGCAGGCCCTCTTCGAGGCCCGCGCCGCGGAGTTACTCAAACGGCTGTGATCCGGACGGGCGCGTTTTCGATGCAACCCTGTCTCATCTCCGATCAGACCCTGTTGCATCGGAGACGAGACCCTGTCTGCGCGGTCATCACGCCAGCACGCCCTTCACCACCGTGCCGTGGATGTCGGTGAGCCGGTAGTCGCGGCCCTGGAACCGGTAGGTGAGGCGCTCGTGGTCGATGCCGAGGAGATGCAGCGCGGTGGCATTGAGATCGTGGATGTGGACGGGGTCCTTCACGATGTTGTAGCTGAACTCGTCGGTCTCCCCAAAGACCTGACCGCCCTTCACACCGGCGCCGGCCATCCAGACGCTGTAGCAGCGCGGGTGATGGTCGCGGCCGTAGTTGGCTTTCGTCAGTTCGCCCTGAGAATAGACGGTGCGACCGAACTCACCGCCCCAGATCACGAGGGTGTCCTCGAGCATGCCGCGCTCCTTCAGCTCCGCGAGCAGCGCGGCGGTGGGCTGGTCGGTGTCGTGGCACTGGCTGCGGATGCCGCTGGGCAGGTTGTTGTGCTGGTCCCAGCCGCGATGGTAGAGCTGGATGAAGCGTACCCCGCGCTCGGCGAGGCGACGAGCGAGGATGCAGTTCGCCGCGTAGGTGCCGGGCTTTTTCGACTCGGGACCGTAGCGATCGTAAATGTCGGCGGGCTCCTTCGAGAGATCGGCCAGTTCAGGCACAGCGGCCTGCATGCGGAAGGCCATCTCGTATTGGTCGATGCGGGCGAGGATCTCGGGATCCTGTTCGCCGGCGAAGTTCATCCGGTTCAGAGCTGCCACATCATCGAGCATCGCGCGGCGGCGGCCGGAGTCGATGCCGGGCGGATTCGAGAGATAGAGCACGGGGTCGTTGCCCGAACTGAAGCGCACGCCCTGATAGCGCGAGGGCAGGAAACCCGCGCCCCACATGCGTTCGTGGAGCGGCTGGGCATTGGTGGGACCGCTCGGGCGCGAGATCAGGGCGACGAAGGCGGGCAGGTCAGAGTTTTCCGAGCCCAGTCCGTAGGAAACCCACGCGCCGAAGGCCGGGCGCCCGCCGATCTGGTGGCCCGTCTGGAGCAGGGTCATGGCGGGGTCGTGATTGATCGCCTCGGTGTGCAGGGACCGGATCAGGCAGATCTCGTCGGCAAATTTTGCGGTATGGGGCAGCAGTTCGCTCAGCCACATGCCGGATTGCCCATGCTGCTGGAAGGAGAAAACCGAGGGCGCGATGGGAAAGCGCTTCTGGCCCGAGGTCATGCCGGTGAGCCGCTGTCCGCCACGGATGGAATCGGGCAGGTCCTTGTCAAATTGGGAAGCCAGACCGGGTTTGTAATCGAACAGATCGATCTGCGACGGAGCCCCGGCCTGGGTGAGCCAGATGACACGCTTGGCCTTGGGGGCAATGTGGGGGTGGCTGGCTCCACGTGATGCGCCAGGCTGAAGAAGGCTCGCGAGCGCTGCCGTTCCGAGGAGGGAACCGCTGCGGTTCAGAAAGATGCGGCGGGTGACTGGGTGGGGAGACAGAATCATGGAGGGTCGAATCATGGAGATTTGAAATGGCGCCGGAGATACTCCAGATGGAGATGCCCGAGCGGAAGATTGATCCAAACGAGACCGCGAAGCGGAGTGTGGTCGAGGAGTCGCTGGAGATGGTGACGCGTATCTGCGGATCGCGCTAGCGCAGTGATGGCCAATCCGATCTCGGGCAAAATCATGGGCATGGTGTGATCAGCAAGGAACTGTCTTCCTCGATGGAGGGGTACTTGCGCCTCGGAAGAACCGCCGCAAAGAGCCACAATCGCCTCCCGATAGAGCGCCAGATCCAGTCCGAGCCCCACCTCCCCTGCCAACCCGACCATCGCCTCCTCCACCCGCCGAAACGCTGGCTCATTCGGCCAAGAAGCCAGACTGACTTCGAACCCACGCCGGGCCACCGCATTCAATCGGGTGGAGACAAAACGGCGAGCAACTCTTTCTCCGCGGAAATTGACGAGACTACCGTGCTGAGTCCCGGTGAGCAGCAGGTAGTTCAGGGTTTGCCCGACATGAGCCGGCGTAATCGCCTCGGCACACTTTGCCTCGACAACGGTGGACTGGTCCAACAGGAGGTCAATGTAGTAATCCTTGGAAAACCCCTCGAAAGAGACGCGTATCAAGACTTCACGGTCCACGCGCATTCCCCGCTCTCGGCAGCGGCTCGAAAGCTCCGCCTGAAACAGCTTCTCCTTCGCGAATCGCCCAAATTCGTTGTGAACCGCAAAGGCCTGCCCAAGCATGAAGCGGTCAATCGTATGATACGCTTCTTGATCGATCGGCTCGATGGGAATGGAACAGTGGATTGGCATTGTTTCTAAGGTCACAACAATGAATCCATGATTCCACCCGCCATGATTTTGTCTCCGCACGTCATTTCATCACCGTCTCATCCAGATTCAGCAAGGTCATCGCCACCGTCGCGTAGGACGCAAGTTCCACCGGGTCGAGGGAGGTCTCGTGTTTCGCTTCACCCACGGTGAGCAGGGCTTTCGCGGCTTCGGGATCCTTCCCGAAATCAGCCTGCGCCCGATCTAGAGCTCTTTTCAGCAACGCCAGCTCCTCTCCATTCGGCATCCGGGCGAGCAACAAGCGGAACCCATGCTCCAACCGCGCCTCCGCCGTCGCTCCACCTTCCCGCTCCATCCGTTGCGCCAGAAAACGCGCTGCCTCGACGTAGGTCGGGTCGTTCATCAGGTTCAGCGCCTGCAACGGGGTGTTGGTGCGCTGGCGGGCGAGGGAACAGGTCTCGCGGAAGGGCGCATCGAAGACGAGCATCGCCGGATGCGGCACGCTGCGCTTCCAGTAGGTGTAGAGACTGCGGCGATGAAGATCATCCCCCTGTCCCGATTGGTAGGTCGCCTTCGGATTGTCGCGCTGGGCGACGACCTGCTCGTAGAGACCAGGCGGATGATAGGGCTTCACCGAGGGACCGCCGATTTTCGCCACCAGCAGGCCGCTCGCAGCGAGCGCCTGATCGCGGATCATCTCTGCGGAAAGCCGGAATCGCGGTCCCCGGGCAAGCAGACGGTTCACCGGATCGCGCTCGCGCAGGGCCGGCGGCGCGGCTGATTGCTGGCGGTAGGCGGCACTGGTGACCATGAGCCGGACAAGCCCCTTCATGTCCCAACCCCTCTCGCGGAATTGCCACGCGAGCCAGTCCAGCAGTTCGGGATGACTCGGCACCTCGCCCTGCGATCCGAAGTCCTCGCTCGTGCGCACGAGTCCGGTGCCGAAGATCGCCTGCCAGACCCGGTTCACGGTGACACGGGCGGTCAGCGGATTCCGCTCATCAACGAGCCAGCGCGCCAATCCAAGGCGATTCGAAGGATCGCCCTCACGCAGGGGCGGCAGCACGACCGGGGTGGCGGCGGTGACAGCCTCGCCCGGCTTGTCGTAGGCGCCACGCATGAGGATGTGCGTCGGTCTCGGCTCCTTCAGCTCCTCCATGACGAGCGTGGTGGGAATCTCCAGTTCGGCCGCCTCGATCTGCTTTTTCAGCGAGGCGAGTTCGTCGGACAGGCGGCGGTGCTCCGGCTGCTGGGCCAGTCGGAAATCGGCGAGTTGTTTGGACTCCGCGGGGCTGCGTTTCGAGGGCTCCTTTTTCGCCAGCGACACGATCGCTGTCGGCGCGAGCAAGGACGGATCGGCATCGGTGAGGAACAAGCGCCAGCGCGAACCGCCGCCCGCGTTTTCGATGCCAATCTCAAAAGCAGTCTCCATCTCCCCCTCCGCGGCCTCCCGAGCGGTTTCCAGTTCGAAGACGGCCTCCACCGGCCGATCCTTGGCCGCGCCGATGGCAGCCACAGTGCGGCGATCGCCGTCCAGCACCTTCGTCAACTCGGCAGCGGCGAGGGAATTGCCTGCGACGACGGGACGCAACCCCAACGCCGGCTTGTTGCCCACTTTGAACTCGCTCCAGCGGACACTGGCCGAGGCATCGACGGCTTCGCAGACGAGACGCAGGGCTGAAATGCGGCCCGCCGGCAATTTGGCGCGAATGGTGATGGTATTTGACCGCGTCTCCTGCGGTCCGATGGCAACAGCCTTGCGCGACGGCTCCAGCACGGGAGGCTGGTCGCCGCCTTTGGCCTCAATCAGTTCGATTTCGCGCCACGCGACGGAGGTTGAGGCCAACTTGGCAGCCCACTCGTCCACACCCGCCGCCGTGCCGCTGGCGAGCGCGGCCATCTGGGCGGAAACGGCGCCGGACTGTTCGTTCAGTTTGGCGATTCGCGCCTCCACCTCGGGCGCGGGCAGCCGCACGAATGGCGGGGCATTGGTGCGGACGGGATTGCTATAGAGACCCACCCCGCGCTCGGGCACGTTGTGGAAGAAGGCCTTCATCGCATAGAAGTCACGCTGGGTGAAGGGATCATACTTGTGATCGTGACAGCGCGCGCAGTTGAAGGTCTGCCCAAGCCACACCGCCGCGGTCGTCTCGACCCGGTCGGCGGTATACTCCGCGAGGAACTCGTCGGCGATGACGCCGCCCTCCTCGTTCAGCATGTGATTGCGGTGGAAGCCGGTGGCGACCTTTTGATCCAGCGTCGCTCCGGGCAGCAGGTCACCGGCGAGTTGCTCGATCGTGAATTGGTCGAAGGGCTTGTTCTCATTGAAGGCGCGGATGACCCAATCTCGCCAGGGCCAGAGTTCGCGGTCGCGATCGACCTGGTAGCCGTTCGTGTCGGCATAGCGGGCCGCGTCGAGCCAGTCCACCGCCATGCGTTCCCCGAAATGGGCCGACTTCAGCAATCGGTCGACCACGGTCTCGTAAGCGGTGCCGGACGTATCGCGGAGAAAAGCCTCCACCTCGGCTGGCGTGGGCGGCAGACCGGTAAGGTCGAGAGTGACTCGTCGGATCAACGCCTCCTTCGACGCCTCCGGCGCGGGAGACAGCCCCTCCGCCTCGAGCCGGGCCAGCAGGAAGCGGTCGAGATCGCCACGCGGCCACTGCGCCTGCTTCACAATCGGAACCGCCACCGGCTGAATCGGTGAAAACGACCAATGCGGCTCGTATTTCGCCCCCGCGGCAATCCATCGCTTCAGGATGTCCTTCTGCGCGGCGGAGAGCTTCTTGTGCGACTTCGGCGGCGGCATCACCGCATCGGGATCGTCACTGAGGATGCGCTCCCAAGCCGCCGACTTCGCAGGATCGCCCGGCACGATGGCCCGGACCCCATCCTGCTCCGCCGTCGCGCCCTCGAAGGTATCGAGCCGCAAACCGGCCTTCCGCTCTTTCGCATCGGTACCGTGGCAAAAGAAGCAGTTGTCCGAGAGAATCGGACGGACATCGCGGTTGAACGAAATGTCGGCACCGAGCCCGGTGCCCAACATGACAAAGCCAAGAACCGGCAGGTGAAGCAACTTCATGAGCGGAAATCAGGCCAAAATCTCGCGAATCACATGTCCACCGACGTCGGTGAGCCGGAAGTCGCGACCATTGTGACGGTAGGTCAGCTTCTCATGATCGATGCCCATGAGATGGAGCATGGTAGCGTGGAGATCGTTGACATGGACGCGGTTTTCCACCGCCTTGTAGCCAAACTCATCGGTCGCTCCATAGTGGAAGCCGCCCTTCACCCCGCCACCGGCCATCCAGAGAGTGAACCCGTTGGGATTGTGATCGCGGCCCACGCTGCCCTGCGAATCGGATGTGCGACCAAACTCACCTCCCCAGACCACCAAGGTGTCCTCGAGCAGCCCTCTTGATGCGAGATCGGTCAACAGCGCCGCGGCCGGCTGATCCGTCGCCGCGGCACAGGTGCGGTGATTGGTTTCGATGTTGCTGTGACCATCCCAGGGCACATCGTCGACCGCGCCGTCGCCGCTGGCATTCTTGCCGGCGAAAATCTGGATGAAACGCACCCCGCGCTCCACGAGGCGCCTCGCGGTCAGGCATTGACGGGCAAACACCTCGCAGTGCTTGTTGTCCAGGCCATAGAGCTTCTTCGTCGCCTCCGACTCCAGAGTGAGATCCAGCGCATCGGGCGCAGCCATCTGCATGCGGTAGGCCAGCTCGAAGGAATTGATGCGCGCGGCGAGGTCCGCCTGTCCGGCCCGCTCCTCGGCATGGCGCTGGTTCAGCCGCTGCAACAGATCGAGCGTGCCCCGCTGCTGCGCCTCCGTCTGTTGCGGCTGGCGGGCGAGATTGTCGATGACCCCATTGCGTTTGGCGTCGAGGGCAAGCGCCTGATACGATTTCGGCAGATAGCCGGCCGACCAGATCTGGTCATCACCGCGGGGCCGGCGCTCGTGCATCACGACATAAGCCGGCAGATTACGGTTTTCCGCACCGAGCCCATAGGTGAGCCAGGCCCCGGTGCTGGGGTGGCCGGGCTGGCTGTGCCCGCACATCAGTTCGAGCGAAGCCGGAGCATGGTTGTTGGCTTTCAGATACATCGAATGAATGAAAGCCATCCGATCGACATGCTGCGAGAGATGCGGAAAAATATCGGGCACCCAGGTGCCGCTCTGCCCGTGCTGAGCCCACTGGAAAGGAGACTTGAGGATCTTGCCGCTGGTGGTGAAGAAGCCCGTCTTCGAATCGCTCCCGGGCAACGGCTCGCCGTTCCTCTTTTGCAATTCGGGCTTGTAGTCCCAGGTATCGACCTGCGACGGCGCACCGGTCATGAAAAGCCAGATCACCGCCTTCGCCTTTGGCGCATACAGCGGAGGTCTGGTGGCCAGCGGATCGACCGTCGCCGGCGCGGCCGAAGCCCGCTGGTCACGGAGCAGGGACGCGAGGGCAAGGGAGCCAAAACCCAGTCCGGACTGTCTGAGAAACTGGCGGCGGGCGGGCAGGAGCGATTCGGGGAGTGGCATCGGGTGACGGGATGGCGTTACGTTTGGTCTTCGGGTGGCACGGCGGCTTAGGAGTTTCCCCGGGCCTCAATCCACAAAAATGAACTCATTCAGACTCAGCAGCGCGAGGCAGAACTCCCGCATTGCCTGGGTGGGGGCATCGGGTCGGCCGCCCAACATCGCAGTCTGTTCGGCGATGTAAGCCTTCATGATCTCCGTTTCCCCGGGTCGGGGCGAACGGGCCAGCGCCATCTCATAGCCGCGGGCAATGGCCTCCTCTACGCCGGCCGGCTTGGTCGCGGCGATGCGGGCCTCCAGCCGGGCAGCGAGGTCGCGGACGAACCCGGAATTCATGACCGCAAGGGCCTGGGTGGGCAGGGTCGTATTGCCGCGATCCCCGATGCTCTGGTTGGGCTCGGGAGCGTCGAACATGGTCAGAAAGGGAATCAGTTCGCTGCGCTTGACCCGCAGGTAAACGCTGCGACGGCCGCTCTCGTAGTTGGCCTCGGAGGGACCGTGCATCGTCAGGTCCAGGCGGCCGCCAACTTGGAGCAAGGCATCGCGAATCGCCTCGGCCTCGAGGCGCCGGGCCGGACGTTGCGCCCAGAGGCGGTTCTCGGGATCCGCCTGAACGGTTTCCGGTCGGACCCGGTTGCCCTGCATCCACGTCGAGCTCAGCAGGATGATCCGGTGCATCCGCTTCAGCTTCCAGCCATTCTCAACCAGGTCGGCAGCCAGCCAGTCGAGCAGTTCTGGATGGGTGGGTTTCTCCCCCTGGGTTCCAAAGTCATTCGTTGTGGGAACGAGCCCGCGCCCGAAATGCTGGCGCCAGATCCGGTTCACGATCACCCGGGCCAGGAGCGGTCCCCCGCCAGCCTCGGTGTCGGTCATCCAATCCGCCAGCGCGATGCGCGGGTGCACCGCCGGCCGCTGGGGACTCGGCTCCGGCACCCAGCGCCGCTCCGGCGCGTCACCGCCGGGCATCAACACCTGGAGAAAACTCGGGCTCGCTTTGCCCTCCTTGCGATCCACCTCGCCCCGCCGCAGGAAATACACGTCCTGCCCGCCGTCCTTCGTGGTATAGACCTCCGTCAGCACCGGCTGGGGACGGCCGCGCTCGTGCGCCGCCACCGCACCGACCAGTTCCCTGGCCCGCGCATCGTGCCGGCTGAACCAGCGGACCAGGCCCGGATTGGACGCCACCGCCTTCTCATCCGGCTGTGTCGCCAGAAAGGCGGCCAACTCCCGGGCTCCCTGATGCTCCGCTGAATCGGTCAGACCGGGATCGGCCGCACCACTGGCAAAGGCCAGCCGCATCTTTCCCAGACCGAAATGACCGCTGAACTGAAGCTTGAACTCCAACTCGGTGCCGCCGGGAAACCCGACCGTTCCGCCGTCGATCGCGAACTGGGCGGCGTGATCCTTGCCCATCTCCGGCGCCACCGCCCAGCCACTACCGCCATTGTTGTCAAACGCCTTCTCGAGCGGGTAATTGGCCTGTTCGAAGCTCGCCTTCACTGGCTTCAACTTCAGCGCCACCGGCTTCGACTTGTCCGCCGGATCGAGCGGACGGGCCGTGATCTTCACATCGGCGAGGACAAAATTGCCGTTATCCGAGAGGCCCGGTCCCTTCGACGGCAGCGACGGATCGGCCAGGGCGTCGAGACGGAAGGCCCTCAGTCCCTGCTGATAGGTCACCGCCTTGATCGTGTAGGTATCGTCCTTCTCCTTGCCCCCCTGGTAGATCACGTGTCCATCGAGGTCGCTCGTCAGGCTCGCCTTCTGGGCCGAGGCGTGGCGGATGTCCAGGATCTGCCACGGTGCCGACGTGGCCAGCTTCGGCAGTTCCGTCCGCCTCCACTCGTCGAGACGCCGGGGCAGTTCCGTCTTTTCAAAATTCCTCAGCGCCGCGATGAGGGGCGCCCCGGCCTCGTTGTGAACCGCGAGCTTCTTCTGGGTCTCGGCGAAGGAGAGATCGATCTTCGCCGGCGAATGGACCGTCGTCGCCAGCGCCGCGGCGATCCCGTAGTAATCGCGCTGAGGCAGCGGATCGTACTTGTGATCGTGACAGCGCACACAGGCCATCGTCAGTCCGAGGAAACCACTCCCGATGGTGGAGACCATGTCGTCGATCTGGTCGTAGCGGATCTTTTCCACCGTCTTCGCCGTGATCTGACCGGGATAGGGACCAGCGACGAGGAATCCCGCGGCGCTCGCTCCCGCGTATTCGCCCGGCATCAGCTTGTCGCCGGCCAGTTGCATGCGGATGAACTCGTCGTAGGGCAGGTCGTCATTCAGCGCCCGGATCACCCAGTCGCGGTAGTGGAAGGCTCCGGGCCGAAAGCCGTCGAACTCGTAGCCGCCACTCTCTGCGTAGCGCACCACATCGAGCCAGTGCCGCCCCCAGCGCTCCCCGTAGCGGTCGCTGTCCAGCAGGCGGTCGATCAATCTCGGGTAGGCATCAGGCGACGCGTCCTTGAGGAAAGCCTCGCGCTCCTCCGGCGTCGGGGGCAGGCCGGTCAGCGCAAAAGTCGCCCGACGCAGCAGCACCTCGCGCTCGGCGGGATCGGAGGGCGTGATTCCCGCAGCCTCCTGCCGGGCCAGAATGAAGGCGTCAACCGGAGTCCGAATCCAATCTTCCCGCTTCACCACCGGCGCATCCGGGCGGCGGAGCGGCTGAAAGGCCCACCAGTCCCGGCCCGCCTCGACATCAATGGTGTGCCGGGCCTTGGCGATCGGGACAGAGGCCAGACGCGGGTCCGGCGCCCCCATTTCGATCCAGCGGGCCAGGTCGGCGATCGTTTCCGCCGGTAGTTTTCCCTTGGGCGGCATTTCGGCGCCCTTGATCTCGTGATTCAACACCTTGAGCAAGAGGCTCTCCCCCGGCTTTCCCGCCACCAGCGCCGGCCCCGTCTCGCCGCCAGTCAGCAGGCCCTCCCTGCTGTCGGCGAAAAGCCCGGCCTTCAGTTTGCCCTGCGCCTGCGCATCGGCCGAGTGGCAGCCGTAGCAATTTTCCACCAATACCGGCCGGATCTTTGTCTCAAAAAAGGCCAGTTGCTCGGCCGACGGAGACTCCGCCCCTTTCACCACGGGAGCCAGACCGGCGACCAGCAACAGCGTGGAAAGCCTGCCGCAGGAGCGAATGGGGAGGAGGGAAATGTTCATGAGATGTCAGAAACGGGACCGATGGAGACGGTGACGCTCCAGATTATCTCTTAGAATGGGAATTTCTTAGGGTCCGCCATCGCGCCTCCGCTTTTGGAGATTCGCCGGCCGTTCGAAAAAGGCGTCAGGGATCGACCGCAGCCCGTCTCCCAAGCGAGGCATGGCGCCGATCCGGATTGAGCCCGGGACGGCATATCAGCGGTCACCAATCCGACGGATTCAAGTCCTCGCAGCCACCCGCGAAGATGTCCGGATTCAGCACCGCCCTGCGGCGCAAAAGCCGCCGGGTGACATCGTCCATCCCAGCCTCCTCACAGAGCGCATCGAACTGGCCCGCGATGATCCCGATCTGATCCTCCACAAGATGGCGGGCCTGGTCACGCTTCAAGCCGAAACTCCCGGCCGAATCGAGGCACAGGGCGATGCGGGAGAGATTACTTTGACCGTAAATCTTCATCCCATGGCCCGCCTCTCCACCGGCGCGGGGAAACGGAGTCAGGTCATAGGCTGGGCTAAGCCGGATCGCCGGACCCTCGACATAAAACGCGTGATTCCGGGCATGATCGTCGGTGTTTCCCATCAACACATTGAAAGCCATCCGGGAAAAGAGCTCCCTCGCATCCTTCTTGAACGCCGCGCCACTCACCCGGATTCTTTCCGCCAGATCCGGATACGAGGCCTCGCGCGCCCACCGCTCATCCAGTCCCAGCACTGTCAGGCCGGATACGAGAGATCTCCGGCGCCAACCCGCCCCCGCAAGCTTACGATCGAAGCGCTCCACCAGGAGCACATCCCGCCCGGCTGCAGTGGTCAGGGACACGTTCGCCACCTCGAGGCCCGCCTTCGCGGCGAGAGTCATCGCGACCCATTCGGCTTTGACGATGGCGAAGGTGTCGGTGGAGACGGAAAACTTCGCCACGTATTTGGACCGCTCACCCGTGACATTCGCCTTCGGCCGGGCACCACCGATGCTGGTCCCATGTAACAGGACCGCTTCGAGATCCGGTGACAAAGGCTGCCCCGCAGCGAGACACTCGGCCGCGCGGCTGAGATCATCGAGAGAAGCAGCATCGCTCTCACGCGGCTCATAGACGGTCGCAGAAGCCTGAAAGTCGAGCGCCCCGATCCGATCCGACCCCGAATGCATGAAAAACACGCCTTCGTCCAGAATCGATGGGACATCCAATGGCGATTGCCCAAATAGCCTCGCCAGAATCACCCGTCGTCCCCACGCATCGGGAGCGGCGTCACGCAGGCAGGAAAAATGCCCGAGCCCCGCGACCGGGTCCTGGAGCCCGCGACGCAGCGGCAATTCCGCTTCGTAGATCGGCACCGCCGCGGCCCGATCCAGAAAGGAGCGTCCGTAAAAAAAATTCTGCCGCCCCCTCACATCGAAGCGGAGCTCCCCCGAGACCACCGGCTCGGTCTCCCCCGGCAACCACTGCCACACATAGCAGTTAGAAATCGTCATCGATGGCCTCGGTTCGGTTTCGGATGCGTTTTGGCAACAGCGCGTCGATCTCCGCCGTCCTGGCCGCGATCGAGGCAAAACGCTGCGGCTCCGGGTCGAAGAGCGGCACGCCCAGCAGATGGGCCGCTTCAAAATAGGAGCCAATCGACACCTGCGGGGAACCTTCCAGCAGCTTTCTCACGGTCGGTGTCGAGATACCCAATCGCCCTGCCAAGTCATCGAGCGTCAGATCGCGCTCTTTTCGCCGCACGCTCAACAGCATGGCGAAATGCGCGAGGGACGCTCTGGCAACCGCACTGAGATGGCTCGAACTCCGTGGCATGACATAAAATTGTTCTTAATTACTTTTAAAGCAATTCTATTTTCTTGTTTATGACAATCTGACACGAAAACGTCTCGCAGCGATCCATTGCGTCCATCCTGATCCCACCCGAAGCTCCCGCATGCCCAACGCCCCCACTCCGCTGAACTGGAACTCCCGCTCGCTCACCTCCGGCTGGCAGCGTGGCATCAACGCCTTTTACTGGGGCCTCGGATTTTCCCCGGAGGATTTTGCCAAAGCCCAGGTCGGCATCGGCACACCGCTGCTCGATGGCAATCTCTGCAACGTCCACGCGCACGAACTCGCCACCCTCATCCGCGAAGGCTGCGCCGAGGCCGGGTTGATCGGTTTTCCCTTCGGCGTCTCACCGGTAAGTGACAACATCACCCAGGGACACGAGGGAGGCAGCGCGTCGCTGCCCTCGCGCAACCACATCGCCAACGGCACCGAGTTGGTCTGCACCGGCCACTGCTACGACGCCATCGTCGGCCTGCACCACTGCGACAAGAACGGCCCCGGCTTCGCCATGGCCCTGGCGCGAACGAACTACCCCGGACTCATCGTCAACGGCGGCTCCATCCTGCCCGGCTGCCACCAGGGGCGCGCCACCACCATCCTCGACGTCTACGACGCCGCTGCCAAAGCCGCGAACGGCACGATGGACTACGCCGAGTCCGAGCAGATCATCCGCACCGCCTGTCCCGGACCCGGCGGCTGCGGCATCGCCGCCTCGTTCAACACCTGGGGCATCACGATGGAGGTGATCGGTCTCAGCCTGCCCGACACCTCCTCGCGTCCCGCCGTGGCGGAGGAAAAACGCCAGGAATGCCGCCGCGTCGGCGCGGCCCTGCGCCTCCTCCTGGAGCGGGGCATCCGCCCCCGCGACATCCTCACCCGCGAGGCTTTCGTCAACGCCACCACCACACTCGCCGCGATCGGCGGATCGACCAACGGCATCCTCCACCTCCTCGCCCTCGCCCGCGAAGCCGGCGTCGCCTTCACCCTGCACGACATCCAGGCGATCTGCCGGAAGACGCCCGTACTGTGCAACTTCGCCCCGCGTGGCACCGGCACCATGCACGATCTCCACCGCCTCGGTGGCACCTCGATGCTGTTGCGCCACCTCCTCGACGGCGGCTGGCTCGACGGGAGCTGTCTCACCGTCACCGGTCAGACCTTGGCGGAAAATCTCGCCGCCACGCCTCCGGTGCCGCGCGATCAGGAACTCATCGCGCCGCTCGATGCGCCCTTCAAACCCTACGCCGACATCCAGATCTGCTTTGGGAACGTCGCGCCCGATGGCGTCGTCTTCAAAGTCTCCTCGCTCGACACCCCGCGCTTCGAAGGCACCGCGATCTGTTTCGACGATTCGCGCGAAGTCCACGAGGCCGCCGCCGCCGGTCGTATCCGGCCCGGCCATGTCGTCGTCATCCGCGGCAGCGGTCCCGTCGCCGCCGGCATGCCCGAGGTCCACGTCGCCAGCGCCGCCCTCGCCGTGCCGGAGTTGAAAGGAAAGGTCGCCCTGCTCGCTGACTGCCGCGTCTCCGGCGTCTCCAGCGGAGCCGTGGGCGTCCATTGCGCACCCGAAGCCGCCGTGGGTGGACCGATCGCGGCGGTGCGCGACGGCGATCCCATCGCCTTTGACCTGCTCGCCGGCACCATCCACATCGCGGCCGACCTCGACGCGCCAGACCAACGAATCGCACCGCCGAAGCGCCATTACCAGCGCGGCTACCTCGCCGATTTCGCCGCCACCGTGAGCCAGGCGAACGAGGGCTGCGTGAGCCGGTGGGTGGCCACGTCGGTGTCGCAAGCGGGCGGAATGGCAACCGGAGCAAACCGCCGCAAACCGTGATTATTGGCCGTTTTTTTGAATGCGTCCGGGCAGGTCAATACGGCGGCAATCAACTGGCTGACCGACTCGATGCCTACACTCCCAGCCTTACTTGCATCCCCGTCCGCCCGAATTGGCTGCCGAACGCCAGGGCCTCGTAGTTGGGAAGTTGCTTCATCCGGTCGGCCAAAGCGCGTTGATCGGCCGCGCTGGCTTTGTTCCGGGCGATGCAGCGAGCGCTGGCGTCAGTGACGCGCAGCACAAGGGTAGAGTCCACCGCCGCGAACAGTTCTGGCGCGAAGTCCGACGCCTCCTGCGAGGCGAGAATCAGAGACAGCCCGAACTTGCGGCATTCCTTTGCCAGGGTCGGAATCAGCTTCAGTCGCGAGGCGCGATGGGCCTCGTCGAAGACGATGGCGTGTGTTAAAGTCTCCGGACGCCCGCGCCGGAACATGTCTTGGTAAATGCGGTAGAATGCGAACGAGGCGAATGCAGTTTGGGCCGCCTGGGAGGGCGTGGTGTGCAGTTGCAGCACCACCGGATGCGCCCCGTCGAGGTGCCCGGGCTGCGGCGAATCGCTGTCGAAGAAGCCCCTGTCGTCCAGTTCGGTGAGACGCAGCAGCAAGGTCTGCGTGCCGCGATCGGGTCGTTCGATCTCGCGCAGCTGTTCGAGGAAATCGCGGAAGCGCGGCGTGGTCCCGCGTCCGCCGTCTCGGCTCCACCCGCAGGCTTCGTAGGCTGCCTTGAAGGCGTTGTAGAGCGCGCCCAACTGGAGGTCGCCAAGGTCTGGAAAAATCGCATGGAAAATGTCACGCAACTGCCCCGCACAGTCGATGTGCGTGATGTTCCGCCCGTCCGGCACTTCCATCGGATTGAAGCCCAAGTTGCGAGCGTCGGCGAAAACGACGCCGGGCAGGCTGTCTTCGAGCTTCTCGTCGATGTCATCGTGATAGGAGAAGACGATCGGCGCGATGCCCTGCGCGGCGAGCTGGCGGCAGAGGTTGACGAGGGCGGTGGTCTTGCCTGTGCCCGGCTGGCCGACCAGCATGATGTGCGGGTTCTGCTCGATCTTCACCTCCCAGCGAACCTCGGTCCCATTGTTCCTTCGACCGAGCAGCACGCTCGCTGGGCCGGTTGGGGAAGACGGTGGCGACATCGACGGAGTGGTCGCAGCTACCGGTTGCGGCTCCGCCGGGGGCGCTGGTTCCGGCTGGGTTGACGTGGGCGGCGCGGAAGGAGACGGCGGTTCGTTGCCTTGCGGCCCTCCCTCTTCCCCTTCGCCCGCATCCCCGCCTTCTCCGGTCAGCAAGTCTTCGATGCCCGGTTCGGTGAGATGAACCAGAAGGACGGGATGGCCTTCCTTGGCCACCTGTTCCCGGCTGGGATCCTCGCCGCCGCTGAGAGCCACGTCGTAGATGCGGCCGCAGAGGCGCGGCTGTTCCGGCTCGGAGCCGAACAGCCGGTCCAGCCACCCCGCCCACAAGGCGCGCTTTTCCTTCGTCACTTCGCGCGCCATGCATCCGGCTACCAGGACTTCCTTGAGCATCTCGTTGCGCGGAGCGGCGAGACAGAGGCTGGGGTCCTCGGACAGCGGCAAGGCCCCGACGCCCTCTGCCACTGCGCCGAGCGTTGCATCGAGCTGGGTCACGGCCTTGATGATCTCCGCGTCGCCGGACCGGCGCGGGCCGCCTTTGGCAGTCTTTACCTCGATCGCCTCCAGCACGAGCGCTCCGTCGTCGTCGGTTCGAAGCGCCAGCAGGTCGCTCCGCTCGCCTTGGGTTCCGAGCCGCAGCCAGGTCCGGGCGATCTGCGAGTCGGTGGATACCAGCAGCGCGTCACGATGCTCCCTCCGGTAGGCCCGCGCGGCGAGGAGCGTGCCGGTGAGCCCGATCACCTTGCCGCTGGAAACGAGACCTTCCTGGGATTTCACCACCTCCAGAACACCCGAGCCGATGAGGTGAGCGCCCTCCCCGATCATCCGCTCGAACTCCTCGGGGGCGAGCAGAAGGTTCGGCACATCGGTGGAGAAGACCGGCAGCATCAGACGGGACAGCGCGCTGTAGTCGCGCGAGGCGAGCAGCACCTGACGCTGGCCTTCCTGGCGGCGCAGGAGTCGCTGGGCAACCATGCCGCTTTCGTCCGGCAGGGCGCGGTCTGCCAGCAGCAGCCAATGCGCGCCGAAGCGCTCGCCGCAGAGCAGGCGGTCGGCAGCGGCGCGCAGGCCCTCGGCCTCGCTGTAGGCATAGGGCGTGCCCTCGCCCTCCAGCTCCTCGGCTAGTTTCGCCAGCTCCATGAACTCGACGAACGCCGGGTCACCCCCGGTGACCTCCAGGCGCATCTCGTTGAGCCGCTTCTGATAGCGCACCTTTCGCCGAACGCAGAAAGGACTCATCGGCAGCCGCAGCCCCACGCCGCCGCGGCGTACGGTTACTGGCGCTTCGTCAAAGATGGCCGCGAGATGCACGGGCGAGTCCTCCAGCCTTTGCAACAGATCCGCCATCGGCATCGGGGCGCGGTGCACCCGCAGATCGAGCCGCCCATTGGCAATCTTTTCCTCGATGATCTCCCGTTCCTTGGTGTCGAAGCGCAGCGCGTTGCGCAGGCGCGCCTTTTGGGGCGGCGTGCCATACACTTCGACGAGCAGCTTCGGGACAAAGCCGCTTCGGCGGGCGTCGAGCAGGTTGAGCAGCCGCATTAGAATGCGCCCCGACTCCGGCGGGTTCACCAGGGCGATGCGCATGGGGTTGAGGTGGCGGCGGCACGTGGAGGCAAAGCGCTGCGCGGCGTAAAACAGCGCCTCGATACCATCCGGGCCATTGTAGGCGTTGGAGAGATTCTCGAAAGCGGCAAGGCGGTGGATCTCGTTGGACACCGGCAGTACCTGCCCGGCTCCGCGCCCTCCGGGGAGGTGGCTGGCATAGACCACGCCGAGGAACTGGACCGGCTCGCAGGCCTCCTTGATCACCGCCTTGCGGTCCTCCTCGTTCAATTCCGCGCCGAGGTTCGCCAGGAGGCGGCTCAGGCGGCAGTAGCGCCAGAGATGCAGCGGATGAGTCGGCAGCAGGACGGCTTTGGAGAGAAACTTGCCGTCTTCCAGCGGAACCCGCACCTGCACCACATCCACAGCCAGCAAACCCTGAAGGGTGTCCTTGGCGATGGTTGGCTCGATGCCGAGCATGTGGGGGAAATGTGTCCGCACGCGGGTCATCAGTTCGGCGGCAGTATCGAGGTAGCGGCTCGCCAGATCGGCGTCCTCGCGTTTGCCCGCGAACCAATCGAGGGGAAAATGCGCCAGCGCGTCGAGGTGCGCCAACAGTTCGCACCGCTGGGCCAGAAACCGGTCCCAGCATTCTACCAGCCCCGGGCTGCCATGCCCGGCCTCGGCGAGGTCTTCGTCCCAGGCGGCCAGCGCGTCGCGCAGGCCCATCCAGTCGTCGCTGGTGCGGACGATCTCACTGCCATCGAAAACGAGAGTCTCGGGACGGTCGTAATCCTCGAGCGCTCGCCTAAGGTCGGGCTCTCCCGTTTCGATCAATCCGCCCATCGCGGCTTCCGAGCAGAAATGCCGCACCCACGAGACGAAACCGCGGTCCACCTTGCCACGAAACGTCACCGTCTCCCCGTCCACCTCCAGCTCCGCGCTCCATTCGTCCTCGCCGCTGTCGCCGTCGCCCTCTTCGATGGCATGGCGCAGGCTTTCGGAAAGCCGCTCGGCATTGCCTCGCAGCTCCTCTTCGCGCCCGTCGAGCAAGCCCTCGATGGCGACGTGGCTGCGGCGCTTCTCGGTGAGGACCGCGCCGGAGCCGCCCTCGTCCTCGCCTTCGTCGTCGTAATCCTCTTCTTCGTTCGGTTCGGGTTCGGGGGCTGGCCGCCCCTTCAGAAGGCGGGTTGCAGCGTCCAGGCTCACGGCGGAAAGAGCCTCCACCGAGGCGTCGCGCCGGATGGCAAGGAGAAGGTCCAAATCGCGCATCGCGTCTGCATCCCGTCGGAAATCCTTTCGCAAGCGGGCCATGTCGGATTGGCGCTTGTCGCGCAGGGAGCGCACCAGCTCCAGATTCGACGCGAGGCGCTCGACGACCGATTCGGTGAACAGGTTCGGGTCGGGAAACAGGCCCAAATGAGGAAGCCGCAGGCGCGGGTCCGTGTCCGGAGCCCACGCCGCGAGAAAGCGCCGGAACTGCTCGAAGGATGGGCAGTCCTCTCCCCCGCCCTCCACGAGGCCTTTCAGGGCTTCAAGCAACTGCCGAGATCCCGGAGTGCGGGTGCGACAGGAATCCGCGAGCGCAAGGGTGAGCGCCTGCGCGGACAGCTCGCGCGGCGCCGGACTGGCGAAATGCTTGAGAGTGTTCACGCCGGGAACCCTCCCGTGCGCGAAGGCCACGATCACCGGATGCTGGCTGCGCCTGTTCCGCCACCTCGCCGCTTGGTGCAAGTCGGCGGCCAGCGCGCCAAGGGCGAGACCGCTCTTGCGGGCGGCTCGGATAAGGCTGGCTTCATCGGCTCCGAAGCCGACCAGCGCGAGCGACAGCTCGCCGGCAGGCGGCGCGCCTTCGGTCCCGAGGCCGGTCGCAAGCGCCTCGAAAAACGCCTCCACGTCCATCGCCGGGAGCTGCTGGGCCGAAAACGAACGGCCTCCCGAGCGCAGGCGCTCCAGCGTCCAGGCGGCGAGGGTTTGGGAGTTCAATGTTAGCTCATGCCACACTTCTCGGTTCCAAATGTTGATTGATGCAAAGCGGTTCTACTCGGCCATTTGGAAAGCAGAAGTTCAGTCGTTGGTAATCGAACGTCGCGTCGCACTTGTGAATGACTGTGTGGTGGTTCGGACACAGCAGCACCAAATTGTCCAAAGCATCCTCACCTCCGCGGGAGCGATAGACGATGTGATGCGCCTCAGCCGCTTGGACCGAATAGAGAGTTGGGGGATCGAAACCGCACAACTGGCATCGACCGCTATAGACTTCAATTAGATCAGAAACCAGTTGCCGATTCCGAGAATAGGTGTTTGTCAGCTCTCTCTGCCGTTCGGGCGATACCCCAGTGTGCTCCTCCCGGAGGAACGATTCGAACTGCGGGAGATCCTGCTGGTAGAGCTTTTCGAGGCGCAGTTCGTCTGCGACCTTGTAGGCTCGCATTTCGAGCGCCAGATGTTTGGTAAACTCTTCCAGGATCGCGTGACCATCAGGCGAAATCCCGCGAATTGTCTGGCAGGCGTGCAAAAGTGAGGTCCGGTCAGTTCCTGCCAGAGTGCCGGAGTCGAGAGGCAGAAACTTCAAGACATCGAAGGCATCCGATTTCGGGTCTTCATCAATACGGAAGTATGCCGATTCGGATAGGTTTCCCCAAAGCCGGTAAGGTCCATATTTGTAACCTGGCGGATTGATGGTTTTGGAACGAACAACCAGTTTCGCGGCGATTTTGAGCTGAGGCAGACCCGACCGGTCGATTATTCGGGTGAACAACCAAAGTGTTTCACCGATATTGATCGCAGAGTGAAGGCGCAGTTGCTTCGAATTGAAGTTAAAACCTGCTCCTTGGTCCAGATCACGCCTGTAATTGGAGAGCTTCCAGTAGGCCAGTAAGTTCATTTTCGATCCGGTTTGAGCGGAGGCTTTCGCTTCGCCTGGTAAATTCAGGTTTTTTCCGTGCAGGCGTGGGGCCAAACCAGTCTGGTCTGAGTCGCATGGCCATATTTCGATCCTGCGAGTAGATGTAGGAGTCCGATTCTGCCTTCGCTGAGTGCCCCCGCAGCGCCTCGATGAACCGCTCGAGCCGGAACAGTTCGCGATCCGGGAGGAGCTGGCGGGGCAGTCCGGCCTCGAGTCGGGCGAGGGCGGCGCGCAGGGGGCCGTCCACGATCAGGGTGATGGGGCGGCCCTCCGGGCTTTGGCAGGCGAGGAGAAGATGGTCGGGCTGGTAGGGGAGCGCGCCGCGCAACTCGGAGGGAATGCGGGGCACGCGCAGGGCGAGCTCGGTTTCGGGAATGCTGCGGTTGGCGATGTGGGCGCGGGAGGGCTGCTCGTGGAAGCGGTGGCCGACCCACAGGAACAAGCGCGTGGTCATCTCCGGGAAAAGGTCGGCGCAGTAGGCCCGGTTGATGGACTCGATGAGGGAGCGCTTGAAGTTTTCCCCGGGCTCTTCGGCGGCGGCGAGGATGCGCAGGAGGTCCGCACCGGGCGCGGGGTCGAGATCGAAGCATTCCCTGCCGTGGTCGTGCTCGAAGAAGAAACGGCGTTTGAGGGCGCGGAAGTTTTCCTCGTTCACGCCCATGAGCCGGGGCGCGCCATCGGCGGTCCAGCCATCCGCGAGAGCGCCGCTCTCCAGCAGCCAATCCCAGCGAGGATGGCTGAAGGCGGCGGGATCAGCCCAGATGCGGAGAATGCAGCTGAGGGTGAACCGGTCGTCCAGATCCAGGAGGCGGGAGGCATACCAACGGCCCGGGGAGCGGGACGGTCGCGCTTCATCCAGGGCATCGCCCAGCAACATGCGGGCGAACCAGATGAGCAGCTCGCGCACGGGCGCGCGCTGCCCGGCGGCGGCGCAGCGGGTGAGTAGGAAGCCGAGGCGCTCCTGGACGCGCGGCTCGGACAGGAGGCGATGGTTCCAGGCGAGGTCCGAATCCGGCTGGGCCTCGGCGGCCGCTTGAATCGCGGGCTGGTCGAGTATTTTTCGCAGCAGGGCGAGGGAGAAATCCGGGTGCAGCGGATTGCGGAGGCTGAGGTCCACGACCAGCACTTTGAGGCCGGAAACAGCGGGAGCGGACTCCGCCTCGCCATAGACCAGGCGGTGGGCCGCCTGGCGCGCGGCCTCGGCGACGGGAGGGAAGTCCTTTCCGGCGCGGTATAGCAGGTGGAAGGGGTATTCGTTGGCCGCGAGGCAGTAGGGTTTGCCGGCCGCGTGGGCCTGCTTCCAGGCGTCGAGGACGGGGCCGATGTCGTCCGGCCGCATCGCGGCGGTGGCATCGCGTTCCACCACGGCGCCGATGCGGGAAAGCTCGGGCTCGAGACGGCGCAGCAGGTGGGTTTTGCCGTCGCCCGCGTTGCCGGTGAGCACGAGGGAAAATCCTTCGCGCACCTTTTCGATCAGGAAATCATCAAGCGGCTGCGGCACGTGGAGGCGGGCCAGCGCCTCGGCGCTGAGCTCGTCGGCGCAGGCATCGGGACCGGCACGGGCGATGTCCCGCCAAAACTCGAGTTCGGGATCCGGCTCGGCGGTGCCGACGACGACGGCGGCAGGCTGGACAGGCATTTCGGCAACGGCGGCGGGAGTCTCCGCATCGCGCTCAGGTGCCGGAGCGGTCTCGGGGGCGAGTTCGTTCGCTATCTCGCTGACGGAGCGGAAGGGTGAGGAGCGCAGGGCTTCCAAGGCGGGAGCGTGGCGGAGCCGTGAGCGAAGCCACCGGGTGCGCCAGAAGGCGGCGATGCGTTCGGTGGCGTCGCGAAAGCGGTCGGGGTGCCGGATGTAATCGGGCGCATTGGCGGACTCGCCGCGCAGGAAGACGGACGCGTTTTCCCACAGGGGCACGGCATAGACGCGGCGGAGCTGGTCGTGCCGCATGAGGACGGTGGGGTTGAAGCCGAGTAGGTTCATCCCGTCGCGCATCTTCCGGAACTTCGGACTGAAACCCTCGCCGAAGATGCTGTTGACGTCGCTAAATTGGTGGGCCTCCTCCCAGGCAGCCTCGACGGCGCGGACGGTGGCGTCGGAGAACTGGACGGTGCCGTAGCCGACGGTGTCGCCGATTTTTTGGTAGCGGATCTCCGGCTGGTCGGGGACGATCGTCCCGGCGGGGAGGCGGAGCCGCTCGTACTGGCTGCTGCCGTGGGCGTAAAGGCTGGTGGTGTTGAGCCAGGCGAGGGTGCAGTCCTTGGTGCGCCCGGCGTTCTTAAGCTGCGAGCTGATGATAGAGGGGCGGTCGCCGTAGCGGCGGCGGTAATCGTCGGCGACCTCCGGGCTGAGCAGAAGCAGGGCGACGAGCTTGCCCCCAAGGATGTGGTTGTAGGGGGCAACGGCACCGCAGGTGGTAATCTCCAGCATGTTGGTGCCAACGCGGTCGCTTTTGGCGCAGAGCAAGGCAGTGGAAATGGCGCTGCGATTCTCCTCCCGCAGGAGCGCGGCGGCGAGGGCGGCGGGATCGACGAGTGCGTCGCGGGCGGCGAGCAGGGCGGCTTTGGCCTTGAGGAGCCGGGCCAGCTCAAAGGCGCGTTTTTTCGCGACAAGGAGGCGGCGGGCCTTGGTCTCTCCAGTGCCTTCGTGGGCGGTTCTGCCCTCCAGATTGAGCACTTCGAGCGAGACCGGGGGCGTGCCATGCGGGGCGTCCCCACCGTAGACGACCTCGGTTTCCTGGAGGATGAGAGGTGCGCCAGCGCGGTCGGCCTCGGCGCTATCCTTGAGGGTCTGCTTACGTTCGGCGGCGAACTCGCTGGCACGGCGCTGGAGCCGGGCGATGACCTCGCGGGGCGGATTGCCGAAATGGGCCGGGTCCACGAGATCGGTGGGATCCACCTCGGCGAGCGCGTCGTTGAGCAGGCGAAGCAAGTGGTCGTGCGCCCAGCCAAGAAAGGCGGCGTCTTTCGCGGCGGCGGCTTCGAGAAGGCGTTTGGAGAACTCCTCGGTGGTCCAGCCGATGGCGCGGTCGCGGTCGGTGGCGATGAGCGGGCTGTTGCCGAGCGCGGCGATGCCGATGACGGCGTGGCAGGGGTGGGCGCGGTCGCGGACGAGGTAGAAGAGTTGGCGGCCGGGGATGGCGGTTTGGGGGATGGCCCACGTGTAGCGGAAGTAGCGCCAGATCTTTCCGAGGCGCAAGCCGGTGAACTCGTCCCGCAGGTCAGACTCACCCTCGCCGGGCACGAGCTGGAGATAGGGTTGGATGGCGGAGGCAAGAGGGTCAGGTTCGCCAGGTGAGGTCCGGGCGGCGGCTTCGAGGCGGGCGGCGAGTTCCGCGCCATCGGCGACAAGAAGGCGGATGCTGCGGCGGTTCTTTTTGCCGGGAGGCGGATCTTCGCAGTCGGCGATGAAGGAGCGCACGTGGCGGTCGGCAAACTGACTGGCGAGCACTGGACGAAGTTCATCACGGAGCCGGTTCTTGGCGGCGGCTGCGAAATCGGCTTCTCCTTTCCCCTGCCGCGCCCGGCGTGGTGAAACAAGCTCGATGCCGAAGCGGTCGGCGCGCACCCGCCATTTCAGGGCGCGGAGGTCAGCCAGCAGGCGCATGGAGGCCTCGTAGGCCTTGGTCTGGCCGTTGAGGTGCGGCGTCCGCCGGGCCCAGGCGGCTTCCTGTTCCACCAGCGCCGGCAGCCGGGCGGAGTCGGAGGTCTCGTCTGCCGCGAGGGAGGCGGCGAAATCGAGCAGCCTCTCGGCGGCGATGCCTTCGACGTTGGGGTGGATCTCGATGTGCATGCTGAGGTCGGAGACGGGAGCTAGTCACTGGTGCCGAAGTGTGTCGGCCAATCTCCCGCAAAATCCAACATTTTTGACCTGTTTTCTTCCAAGGTTTCGAGTCTGCCCGGCAACTCTGGGCCGCAATCGAGGATGCCAGCCGATCCCGGGAGAAAATCCGGCAGGGCCACCGGCAGATCGTCCCCTATCGCTACGCGTAACACGCCGGCCTGTCGCCCGGGAGCCGCCCGCCGGCCGGATTGTTGCCCGACCTCGCCGCCGACCCCCGAGCCGCAGTCGATCTCGGCCTTGAATCAATGACATTGCCTCCCTGTGGAAAATCTGATCGTCAGCCAAGACGTACCCCAGCCGCGGGCTTCGATCTACCTCCGTTCCAATCGCCAGGCCACGCCCGAACCATTCTCCGCGGACGAAATCGAAATGGGGCAGCGTCGGCTGGCGCCTGCCTGCATCCGGCCTCAGCGACATTTGAAACCACATTGCTATTGCGATTTGTTTGCATTAAACCGCGCGTAGTCTATTTTCCGCCCCATGTCTCAAGCCATCCGCAAACTCCCCGTCACCGTCCTCTCCGGCTTCCTTGGCGCCGGCAAGACGACTCTGCTCGAGCACATCCTCCGCAATCGCGAGGGCAGGAAAGTCGCTGTCATCGTCAACGACATGAGCGAGGTGAACATCGACGCCGCCCTCGTCCGGTCCGGTGATGCCACGCTGTCGCACCGCGAGGAGCGGCTCATCGAGATGACCAACGGCTGCATCTGCTGCACCCTGCGCGAGGACCTGCTCGTCGAAGTCGGCCGGCTGGCCCGCGAAGGGCGTTTCGACCACCTCGTCATCGAGTCCACCGGCGTCAGCGAGCCGATGCCCGTCGCCGAGACGTTCACCTTTCGCGACGAGGAAGGCCACTCGCTCGGAGACATCGCCGAGATCGACACCATGGTCACCGTGGTCGATGCCCTCAATTTCCTCCGCGACTACGAAAGCATCGAGGATCTTCGCGATCGCGGACAGGCCCTCGGCGAGGAGGACGAGCGCAGCATCGTCGACCTCCTCGTCGATCAGGTGGAATTCGCCAACGTCATTGTGCTCAACAAAACCGACCTCGTCGATGAGGCGCAGCGCCGCCGCATCCATGCGATGATCCGCGCCCTGAATCCCAAGGCCCGCATCCACGAAACCACCGAGTCCCGCGTGCCGCTCGACACTGTGATGGGCACCGGCCTTTTCCAAATGGCCGAAGCCGAAAAGACGCCCGGCTGGCTGGATTCCCTCATCTCCCACACCCCGGAGACAGAGGAATACGGCATCGCCAACTTCGTCTACACCCGGCGCATCCCCTTCCACCCCGAGCGGCTGTATCAACTGTTCGAGCACGAATGGCCGGGCGTGATCCGGTCAAAGGGGCTCTTCTGGCTGGCCACCCGCCTGCGGCAGGCCGGCTACTGGTCCCAGGCCGGCGCCATGTGCCGGAATCAGTGCCTCGGTTACTTCTGGGCCGCCATCCCAAAGGAGCACTGGCCCACCGATCCCGCCCAACGGGCCGAGATCGACAAGGCCTGGGACGGCCCCAATGGCGATTGCCGGCAGGAGATCGTGCTGATCGGCGCGGGCATGGACCGCGAATCCCTGACCGCCATGCTGGACAGCGCCCTGCTCACCGACGAGGAACTCGCCTGGGAACCTGACGAATGGAAGGCCCGCTTCGCCGATCCCTTCCCCGCCTGGGACACGCAACCCATCGCCTTTGAATAAGGTGAAGCCACTCCTGCTCATCACCGGCTTTCTGGGCGCCGGGAAGACCACCCTGCTCCGCGGTCTGCTCCAGCGGTTGCATGCCCGAGGGCTGGCAGCCGACGTCATCCTCAACGACTACGAGAATGCCGCCATCGACGCCGCCACCCTGCGCGAAGGCCTCGCCAGCCTGGCTCCGATCTCGGCCAGTTGCGCCTGCTGCGACAGCCTCGGCGGTCTGCTCCAGCTCTGCCAGGCAGCCGGCAACAGCCGGGGCGATCTCGTCCTCATCGAGTTGAATGGCACTGCCGATCCCCTGCCCCTGCTCGAGACCTTCACCCTGCTGGAGTCCCGGCTCGGCCTGTGGCCCCGCTGGCAGATCGGTGTCGTCGATGCCCGTCACTGGGGCCGACGCGGCTCACTCGAGCCCCTCGAATGGCGACAGATCGAGACCGCGACCCACTGGCAGTTGACCCACGAATCCGGCCTGCCTCATAACCTGTGCGACAGCCTCGCCCAATCCGTCGCCGATCTCAATCCCCACGCCACCCGCACCGATCCGGATCAGCTCGCTGACGCCCTCACGCAGGCCATCGGCATGGATCCGGCCAGTTCAGGAAAAAATCGCCTGTTCCGCTTTCGACCGGCCGATGAAAAGGCTGACCGCCACCCTGTCCAACACCTCACCCATGCCTTCACCGGCGTCCAGGTGCCACTCGGCGGCCGGTTCCGTGAGAACCAGGTGCGCCAGTTCCTCGAAGCCCTGCCCGAAGTCGTCATCCGGGCAAAGTTGCTCACCCGTCTGACCGAACGCCCCGGTGCACGCTGGCTCTTCGAACGGACCGCCCGCCATCCCGTGCCTGAGCCCGTCGATGTCCCCGATATCGAGCATGTCCCCTCCTCGCTCGTCTGCATCGGTCCCGACCTCGATCCGGAAGCCATCCGGGCTCTCGCCACGGCTCATTTCGGGCCGACCGTTTCGATCTGACCCTGTTTGGTCTCCGATCGTACCCTGTTCCCTCTCCGATCCAACAGGGTCTCATCGAAAGGTGCCCGCCCGGACATTGCGGACCTTGCGACCTATCCCGGTCGAAGGGAGATTGGGCCATTCGATCAGCCCCAGTTCTGCCATGTTTTTACCGCCATTCCGCTTCGTTCCGCTCCTTGTCCTGATTTTCGGCCTCGCCACCACTCCGTTGGCGGCCGCGGACGCGACGCGACCGCCGAACATCGTGCTCATCTTCTGCGACGACCTCGGCTATGCCGACCTGAGCTGCCAGGGCGCAACGGATTTCGCCACGCCGCATCTGGACAAGATGGCGGCCCAGGGCGCCCGCCTGACACACTTCTACGTGCCCGCCTCGGTCTGCTCGGCTTCGCGGGCCGCGCTGATGACGGGATGCTATCCGGACCGGGTCGGCGTGACGGGCGTCTTTTTTCCCACTCTGGCGAAAGATGGTCAGCCGGCCGGGCCGGGCAAGGCCGGCCTGCATCCTGACGAACTCACCATCGCCGAGGTGCTGAAGTCCCGCGGCTACGCGACCACCTGCATCGGCAAGTGGCATCTCGGCGACCATCCGGACTTCCTGCCGACGCGACAGGGATTTGACTCCTACTTCGGCATTCCCTACTCGAATGACATGGGCTGGTGGGAGGGAAAGCCAAAGGACTTCAAGGCAGACTTCCCGCCCATCCCGCTGATGGAGGGCGATTGGATCGTGGAGACGAATCCGGATCAGCGGCACCTGACGCGGCGCTACACGGAGCGGGCGATCCAGTTCATCCGCGAAAACGCGACGAGCCCCTTCTTTCTCTATCTGCCGCACACCATGCCGCACATCCCGTTGTTCGTCAGCGAGGCCTTCTCCGGCAAGGCCCGCTATGGCCTCTATGGTGATGTCATTCAGGAACTCGACTGGAGTGTCGGCGCCATCCTCGCGACCTTGTCCGAGTTGAAGCTCGATGAAAACACGCTGGTCATCTTCACCAGCGACAACGGACCGTGGCTGAGCATGGGCAGTCACGGCGGCAAGGCCGATCCGCTGAGGGACGGGAAATTCACCCGCTACGAGGGCGGCCACCGCGTCCCCTGCCTGATGCGCTGGACCGGCCGCATCCCGGCGGGCAAAGTGCTGGACGGGATCGTGTCGACGATCGACCTGCTGCCAACAGCCGCAACCCTGGCCGGCGCCTCGCTGCCGGCCGACCGGACTGTCGACGGCAGGGATGTCTCGGCTTACCTCACCGGAAAGGCTGAAACCTCGCCTCGCGAGGTCTTTTTCCACAGCCCCGAGGTGGTGCGCCGGGGCGAGTGGAAGCTCTTTCTGCCGGGCAAATACCAGGAGGTTGCCCCGCCTCCAGCCGGAAATCCCCCGGGTGGCCGGGTCGAATACCCCCATCCGCGGCTGTATCATCTCCCGACCGATCCGGGCGAACGCACCAGCCTGCACGCCAAGGCGGAGTATGCCGGCCTGATCGAGGAACTGACGCAGCTCTGCCGGACCCATCAGGAGGACCTGAAAGCCGCCTCCCGCCCCGCCGGCCGGGTGCCGTGAACCGTAACCACTGGGTGACACCGGGGTTTCTACTGGCGATAGTACCGCCGGCTCCAACGCCGGCCCGCCAGAACCGGCGTTGCGCTTTCTCCCCCGCGTGAGCATCCCCAGCCCCCATCCCGATTCCCCAACACCGCCGCCGGCGGGCCCCCGATTCGTGCCTCCGTCGGTCGAGGCGCTGAATGCCGCCCTGCCTCAGTACGAATTCGTCGAACTGATCGGTGCCGGCGGGATGGGCGCGGTCTACAAGGCCCGCCAGCCGCGGCTGAACCGCCACGTGGCCATCAAGATCCTGCCTCCCATCGCCGACGACAGCCTCGGATTTGCCGAGCGATTCGCCCGCGAAGCCCAGTCGATGGCCCGTCTCAGCCACCCACACATCGTGGCAGTCTATGACTTTGGGGAGACACCGGACGGCCAGCTCTATTTTGTGATGGAGTATGTCGAGGGTGCCGACCTGCACCGGCTCATCTCCAGTGGCCAGCTCACTCTCGATCATTTTTACGGATGGATCCCCCAGGTCTGCGATGCGATTCAGTACGCCCACGACCACGGCATCGTGCACCGGGACATCAAGCCGGCGAACATCCTGATCGACCGCGAGGGACGGGTGAAGATCGCCGATTTCGGCCTCGCCAAGCTGACCAATGCCGAAAACCCCGGCGCATCGCTGACCCAGTCCGACCTTTCCATGGGCACGCCCGACTACGCCGCTCCGGAGCAGATCGAAGGCGGCAACGAGGTGGATTGGCGCTCCGACATCTACTCGCTCGGCGTGGTGATGTACCAGATGCTCACCGGCCGGCTGCCGCGCGGGGCCTTTCCCCTGCCTTCGGAGCGACTGCCCGGCCTGGATGCCCGGCTCGATGAGGTGGTGCTGCGGGCCATGCAGAGCGAGCCGGCGCTGCGCTTTCAGCGGGCCAGCGAGATCGCCCACCGGATCACCGAGATCTGGTCCGGGCCGCCCGCCGAGCCGGCGTCCCGACCGGCCCCCAAAAGAGTCACCACGCCGCCAAAGAGCCCGCTCCTCCTCGTTGCCGGCATCGTGGGACTTTCCGTCCTCGCCGGCGTGGTCCTCTTCATCCTGAGAAATCAAAGCGACGCGCCCACCCCGCGCGAGCGGCTCAAAGCCGGCCTCACCGCCGCCGCCACGGTCACCTCCAGCCCTCCTGAAGCCACAAGCGGATCACCCACCCCGACTGAGCCAAGAAAAGCCAGTCCCGCGGCCGGCGAACCGCCGCCCCGCGATTTCACCCGCCGACAGGCGCAGACGGACGAAGATCCCCGACCGGCAAATCTGAGTGCCTTCCGCGACAAACTCGGTCCGCGCAAGCCGATCGGAGGCATGCTAGATCAACTCCGCCGACAGCGTGCCAACCTGACCGCCTTGAGCAAGGAGGGCGATCCCCTCGACGAACAACCGCTGGCCAACCTGCCGAAGGACCTGAAGCCCGTGGTCCAGCTCGCCATCGGCCAGGGACCGCCAAAATGGAAAGGCCCCGAGCCTTTTGCCGTCGCCCTTCAGGCCAACGGCGAGGTGCGCGCCTGGGGCGACCCGGCCGAGGGGCGCCTGACCGTGCCGGAGGCTGCCCAATCGGATGTGATTCAGGTCGCGGCGGGGCCGGTTCACGCCCTCGCCCTGCGCCGGGACGGCCAGGTAGTGGCTTGGGGAGACAACACCGATGGCCAAACCACCCTACCCGCCGGCCTTTCGGGGGTCACGGCGATCGCGGCGGGCGGATCGTTTTCCCTGGCCCTGAAAGCTGATGGCACCGTGGTCGCGTGGGGATCGGGTCCCGCGGCGGTCGTCCCAGCCGGTCTGGCTGATGTCGTCCAGATCGACGCCGGATTCGCCCACGCCGTGGCGCGCCAAAAGGACGGAACCGTGGCCCTGTGGGGCTCCAACGAATACGGCCAACTCGATGCGCCGTCACTCTCCGGCGTCGTCGAAGTCACGGCCAGCTTTGCCAACACCTTCGCCAGACTCGCCGACGGCAGTCTGGCCGGATGGGGCGCCTCGGGTGAGGAATTCACACCGCCCGGAGCCGCCTTCCTTTCCATCGACGCGACCGGCGAGGCGCTCGTGGCCCGCGACAGCGAGGGCCGGCTGGTCATTCACGGCCCAAAACACCGCGGGAACCTGCCCGCCATGCTGCGCCAACTCCCCCGCGAAGTGCGCATTGAGGTGTCGGAGCGTGTCTTCTTCGCCTATCGCCCCGCCGAGCTGCGCCAATCCGATACTCCGGCTCCCGCGACCGTGGAGGAACCGACCCCACCAGCCCCGCCGGCCGAATTGAGCGAAGCCGGGCGCCAGATCGAGGAATTGCAGCAGAAATTCGAGCAGGCCTACCTCGATCAGGTCAGTCTTCCACACGAAGCGTCCCTCCGCCAGTTGAACGCCTTTTACCTGAACCACCTCGATGAGCGAATGGCCGCCGCCTCCGCCGCGAGCCTGCTGGAGGAGGCCGTGGCCTGGCGGGACGAAGCCGAACGCATCCGCGCCGGCCAGCCTCTCCCGGAATCCGACGATCCCTCCCTGCCTGCCGCCCTCATCGAACTGCGCAAAACCTACCGGGAGACCGCTGCCCGCCACGAGGCCACCCGCCACGAAGCCGAAGCCGGCCTCTTGAAGAAATACGACGAAGCGCTCCAGGCCATGCAGGACCGTTTCACCCAGGAGCAGAAGCTTGACGAAGCGCTCGAGGTCAAAGCCCACCGCGACCAGCGCCAGCCCGTCCCCTGAACCCGTCAGGCCGCGCCTGCGTGACGGCTGATCTTGTCGAGCAGGTGCTGGAACGGAAAAATCGGCTTCTCCTGGAGATCGTCACAGCCCGCCTCGGCAATGCGCTCCCGGTGCTGCGCCATGGTGTGGGCAGTCAGCGCGATGACCGGGATGCCGGAGGTGCGCGGATCGGATTTCAGCCTTCGCGTGGCCTCCAGACCGGCATGGGGATCGGGCTGGCTGTCGGGGCCGGCCGGCAGCTCCAGGTCCATCAGGATCAGATCCGGCTGCTCGGCGAGCGCCTTGTCCCAGGCCGCGGCGACATGCTCGGCCACCGAGATGGAGTGCCCGTGATGCGCGAGCAGGCGCGTCATCAGACTGATGTTGTCCGGGTCGTCTTCGACTAACAGGATGCGCGGCATGGTGAATCGATTTGGTGGGCTGGCTTGTTTGATCACTCCGCCTCAGCCATAGCGTTCGCCCTCGGCAGCCACGGGAAGAGACACGGTGAAACGGGTGCCGCGACCGGACTCGCTGACAAACTCGATCCGGCCGCTCATCTGGTGACACAGCTCACGGCAAATGGACAGGCCCAGCCCGGTGCCGCCCTCGTTGCCTTTCTTGTTGGACACAAAGGGGACGAAAGCCCTGGCTTGCTCATCGGCCTCCATCCCGCGTCCGGTGTCAGTGACAGTGAAGTCAATCCACGAGCCCGTTTCCCCGGCCACCGCGCGCGCCCCGAGCATCACCGATCCGGAGGTGGTGAACTTGCAGGCATTTCCCAATAAATTGTCCAAAATCTGCCGCACCCGGCGCCTGTCTGCCTCCAGCACGAGCCCCGGCTCGCTGACTTCGACGGCAAAAGCCAGTCCCTTCGTCGCCGCGACCGGCCCGTAGGCTTCCTCCAGTTCCCGCGCCAGATCGTCGATCTCGATCCGATCGCGACGCAAGGTCTCCGCCCCCATGATGATCTTTTGATACTCCAGGATGTCGTTCACCAGGTTCAGCTCCCGCAGCGCGTGGTCCTGGATGCGCTTCACATCGCGTGCCTGCTGATCATCGAGCGGCGACAGCTTCAGCGCCTCGACTTGGAGAAATATGGCGTTCAGCGGCTGCCTCAGGTCATGGCTGACCTTGGCGACAAAGGCATCCTTTTCCCGGCTCAGGCTGGTGAGCTGCTCATTGGCTCTTTCCAATTCCAGATTGGCCTGTGCCAGTTTCGCGGTGCGCTCGCGGACCCGGTTCTCCAGTTGTTCCTGGCTCTCCAGCACTTCCTCGAACAGCCGCTTCGATGCCCGCGCGATGTCGCCGACCTCGTCCGAGCGTGCCACCGGCAGGTGATCGACCAACCGTCTCAGTTGCGTGGGCAGCCGTGCCGGATCCGCTTCCGAAACCCGCTGGGCTGTCAGGGTCATCCGTTGCAGGGGGCGTACAAAGAAAAGCGAGATCATGAAGGCGATGAGACCCGCCAGGCCCGCGATCGCAAAGGCGAAGCGGCGCAGGCTGTCCATCTCCTGCTGGATGCTGGAGGCCAGCTCATCGTCCAGCACGGCATAGACGATCAGGTAGCCCGGCTGGTCGCCACCCTCGGTCGCCAGACGGATCGCCCAGGCGTGAGCCTCATCACAGATCACCGGTCGCCGCCACGCGATCCGGCCCACGGCCTCGCCAAATCGCTCCCGCAGCCCCTGCTCCACCGCCTGCCGCAGGCGCTCCAGCTTCTCCGGCGTCTGGGCCAGCAGACGCAACTCCCGCCCGCCGCCGCCCACCCCGCCGATCCGACCGTCGGTCTCGGTCCGGTCGCGAATCGCGTCGAAAAAGGCGCCCACCGGCACTTCACCGGCCTCCGTCAATGCCGCCCGCAGGGACTCGCCCGGGATGCCTTCCAAAAACCAGTAGGTCGCCTGCAGCGGCTGATATTCGAAAAGCTTCACCCGCTCCACGCGCGGCTCCTCGCGGTAGGCCCCGTCCACATCGGACGCCGGCGCCGACCGCTGACGCCAGGGCAACAGCCCCTCGCGCACCTCGGCATCCTGCGCGATGGCCATGATCAGACCGTCGTTGATCGGATCGCCATCGCGCACGTATTCCTCCGGCCGCACCAGCCACTCGCCCCGAGGGCCGACCAGAGCGAACAGATGCCGCGGCGAGGCGGCGGCGTGCAGCGACATCAGTACCCGCAGCATCGGCGCCGGCGAGGTGCCCGCCACATCTGTCTGCGGCAGCGACGCACAGGCCCAGATCACCGGCTCCCACCGCCGCATTTCCATCCCCGTGGCCGGGTCGATCCTCCGGACTTCCAGCCGCTGGATCTCCGACAGCATCAGGATGCGCTGCCCCGCCTCGCGCTGGAAGGTCATCGGCTCCGGCAGCCAGGCATCCGCCGCCTCGACCGGCCCGCCCTTCCCCTCAATTTGCCGCACCGGCCCGCCGCCGCCGGGGATCACCTCGACGGACAGATACCGGCTCCAGTAGCGCCGGCACACCGCCTCCACCAGCGAGCGCAGCTCCCGCTCCGAACCGCCCGACATCAGCGCGGCGTGAAATTCCGAGCTGTAGGCCAGCGCCAGGGCATCTTCCCGCAGCCCATCCACCTGATCCGCGATTTCCCAGCCACGCAGCTGCGCCTCATCCCCGAGGTCCACCAGTTCATGGCTCCGCAGCAGCTCCTCCGCTGATCGGCCCAGCAGCCGGGCGACCAGATACGCCGCCAGCGCCGCCGCCACCACCACCAGCAGGGCGATTTTGCCTCGGATACCGAAACGCAACAGGGAAGGCCAGGCCATCGAACCCCAATCAAGCCGAAAAGCCCGCCCCTGGCGAGCGGTCAATGCCTCCGGGAAACACTTTCGCCCACGCCGCCCCACTCCGGTTGATTGGTTGCTTTCAAAGCCAACCTCCCGTACCTTCCGCCTTTACCGGACAAACCGCCGCGTCATCCGATCGCCCGGCTCCTGCCCACCCATTTTTCCAGAACCCTCGCCCCGCCCACATGGATTTCGACTGGCTCGACGTGCATTTCGACCTCAAGCAGGTGACCCCGCGCGAGATCGCCGAGTCGTTCGAGGATCCTTTCGCCATCCGCCTCCTGCCCGAGCAGGAGTCCTCCGACGCCGAGGCGCGGTATTTCAATCTCGGCAAGACCCTCAACAACCGCGGCCTCTTTTCCCTCTTCTGGACCGATGGAAAGACCTACCGCGTCATCCTCTGCCGCGACATGACCGAGGACGAGACCACCTTTTACGACCGCAAGAATGCCGAATGGCTCTGACACCGATGAAAACCATCAGCTCCTGGAGCCAGATCCCCGATTTTGACGACGAAAAGGCCGAGGCCGCCTACTGGGCCGAACACGCCATCGAGGCGCGCCTGATGAATGCCTCCATCCATCGGCCCAACGTCCGCGAGTCCACCACCATCACCCTGCGATTCGATCCCCAGATGCTCGCCCGCATCAAGCGCATCGCCCGCTCCCGCTACCTGAACTACCAGAGCATGATCAAGCAGTGGCTCAGCGAGCGCATGGAGCAGGAGTTGAACAACTCCAACGATCGCTGATCCCCGGCCACGGCGTCGGCCACACTCGGGCGGCCGTTTTCGATCCAACCCTGTCTCATCTCCGATCATACCCTGTTTGATCGGAATCGCCGGTCTCGGCGAAATTCAGAGTTGCCGGATCGGCTCCCCATTTTCCCCGCGACGGATGGCGCGCCCTCTGCCATCTTGGCGGACACTTTCCCATGAAGCCGATCGTCCAGATTTCCCTCGACCTCACCCACATCGACGAGGCCCTCGAGACCGCCGCGCTGGCGATGCGTGCCGGCGTGGATTGGCTTGAGGCGGGCACGCCCCTCATCCTCGCAGAGGGATTGCACGGGGTCCGCGCCCTGCGCCAGGCCTTTCCCGACACCCCCATCGTGGCCGACTTGAAAACGATGGATGGTGGCTATCTCGAAGCCGAAATGATGGCCAAGGCCGGCGCCACCCATGTCGTCGTGATGGCCCGCGCCCACGCCGAGACCATCAAGTGCGTCGTCAAAGCCGGGGCCGACTTCGGCTGCCAGGTCATGGGCGACAACATGGTCTGCCCCGACATGGTGGAAGGCGCGCGCTTCCTCGAAGATCTCGGCTGCGACTACATCATCCACCACATCGGCTACGACGAGCGCCGTGGCATCGCCGCCGCAGGTCACCGCATGCCCAGCCCGCTCGACCAACTCCGCGAAGTCGTTCATGCCGTGAACGTGCCCGTCCAGGCCGTCGGCGGGCTGTCTCTCGAACAGGCCATTCAATGCCCCCGCTACGGTGCCCCGCTGGTCGTGCTTGGCGCCCCGCTGACCATCGACGCCGATGCCTTCAAGACCGCCGACGGCGACCTCGAGGCCTCACTGCGGCTCATCTGCGACGCGATCCACGCCCAGGAAGTGACCCGATGAGCCCAGTTCCGAGTTCTGTTCAAACCAGTTAATCCCAAAAGAGAAACCCGTTGCCATGAAATCCGCCGCCGTCGTCAACTACGCCCCGGAAAAACACTCCGTCGAAATCCGCGAGATCGATCGACCCGACATCGGGCCAGACGATGTCCTCCTGGAAGTGGCCAATGTCGGCGTCTGTGGCAGCGACCTGCACCAGTGGACCGCCGACCATTCCTGGCCGGTCAATTACCCGGTCGTGCTCGGCCACGAATTCGGCGGGCACATCGTCCAGACCGGCACGGCTGTCACCGGCTGGCAGGAGGGCGACCGCGTCGTGTCCGAGACCGCCGCCATCATCAGCCACGACAATCCCATGACCAAGCGCGGTCTTTACAACCTCGACCCCACCCGCAAGGGCTTCGGCTACGGGGTCAACGGCGCCATGACCCGCTATGTCCGCGTGCCGTCCCGCATCCTTCACCGGGTGCCGGACCAGCTCCCCTTCGAGCAGGCCTGCCTCACCGAGCCCTGCTGCGTGGCTTACAATGCGGTGGTCAAAAACGCCCGCATCGAGCCCGGTGACCGCGTCGTCGTCCTCGGACCCGGCACCATCGGCATCCTCTGCGCCGCCATGGCCCGGCTCTGCGGTGCCGAGGTGGCCCTGGTGGGACTCGAGCAGGATGCCCACCGGCTCGACATCGCCCGGCAGTACGGCTGCGAGGTCATCATCGGCGATGCCAAGCCGTGGGCTCAGCAGCGTGACGGACTCGGCTGCGATGGCGTCATCGACGCGGCCGGCGCCAGCATCACACTCAAAATCGCCCTCGATCTCGTGCGCCCCGCCGGCTGGATCAGCAAGGTGGGTTGGGGTCCCCAGCCCCTGAATTTCAATCTCGACCCCCTGGTCCAGAAAAACATCACCCTGCAGGGCAGTTTCAGCCACAACTGGCCGGTCTGGGAGCGCGTCATCGCCCTGCTTTCCAGCGGCCAGCTCGACGTGCGCCCCATCATCGGCGGCGTCTGGCCCATCACGGAGTGGCACGAAGCCTTTGAGAAAATGCACCGCGGCGAGGTGGTGAAGAGCGTGCTGCGCCCCGTGTGAATCTGGCCGAATCAACTCGCTGGCTCTAACCCGCGGGCAGATCCGTTCTCCACCCATGCGCACCGCCGATTTTGACTATCACCTGCCGCCGGAGCTGATCGCCCAGCAGCCGCCGGAGCGGCGGGGCGACTCGCGGATGCTGGTGATTCACCGGGACTCGGGGCGGATCGAGCATCGCCAGTTCCGCGACTTTCCCGACTACACCCGTCCCGGGGACCTCCTCGTGTTGAACGATACCCGCGTCGCACCGGCCCGGTTTTTCTCCGACGACGGGCGCATCGAGCTGCTCAAAACCGGCGCCCTGAGCGCCACCCGCTGGCAGTGCCTCGTCAAACCGGGCAAGCGAATGCGCCCCGGCCACTCCGTCACAGTGGCGGGCGTCACCGGCATCGTGCGGGAGATCGTGGACGAAACCGGCGAACGCATCATCGATTTCGACGGGGAAATTGACGCCGAGATCCACGGCCACCTGGCTCTGCCTCCCTACATCGAACGCCCCGACGCACCGGCCGACCGCGACCGCTACCAGACGGTTTTCGCCCGCGAGACCGGCGCTGTGGCCGCCCCCACGGCGGGCCTGCACTTCACCCCGGAGATGCTCGCATCGTTGCCGCACACGTTCGTTACCCTCCACGTGGGCATCGGGACCTTCCGGCCGGTGCAGGTCGACGATGTGGCCAGCCACCACATGCACCGCGAGCAATACTCCCTCGGTCCCATTGCCGCCGACGCCATCAATGCCGCCCACCGGGTCGTCGCCATCGGCACCACCGTGGTCCGCGTGCTGGAGCACTGCGCCGCGCTCGAGGGCGGGCGGCCGCTCGCGCCCCGCTCGGGCGGGACGGATATTTTCATCTATCCGCCCTATACCTTCCGCGCCGTGGGCGCGCTGCTGACGAATTTCCACCTGCCCAAATCGACGCTGCTCATGCTCGTCAGCGCCCTCGCCGGGAAAGACCTCATCATGGAGGCCTACGCCCGGGCCGTGGAGCAGCGCTACCGCTTTTTCAGCTACGGCGACTGCATGCTCATCGTGTAGCCGCCGCCGGCCCCCGGCCCAGCCAGACGGTCAGGCGCCCCGTGCGGCCCAGCGGGCCGGGCAGGTGCATGCCGCCGGCCACGATGTCGGGCCGACCGTCGCCATCGAGATCGCCCACATCCATCGACGCGAGATTCGAGGGCGAGTGATCGATCTGCCGACGCACATACTCGCCACCGCCGCGGTTTTCCAACCAGATCAGACTCGGCTGATCGTGTTCGCCCCAAAAGAAGTTCATCCCCGATGCCACGATGTCCCGGTCGCCATCTCCGTCCAGATCCACCAGCCTCGCCGCATAGGCGCCCGGCAGGCGGACCAGTTCGTGCAGGCGGTGGGTGCCGTCGCCGAGATTCTCATGCCAGCGGATGCCGTGATAGGGCTTCCACTCCGAGGCCTCGTCCATCATGTCGCCATTGGTAACCAACAAGTCGGGATCGCCATCCCCGTCCAGATCGGTCACCTCAAATCCGGACAGTCCGTAGGCCGGATGCGGCGCTTTCACCAGGATGCGGCTCTCGAAGGCCCTTTCACCCCCGTTGCGAAACAGCGCGATGGCTTCGTGTTGCTGGGAAATGAGCGCCACGATGTCCTGCCGGCCGTCGCGGTCGTAATCGATCACCTGCAGGCGCATCACCCCGTTCACGCCCAGCACCTCATGCCGGCGGAAGGCCCCGGGCTCCACCTGCTCCATCCAGATCAGCCCCCCGGTGCGCCGCCAGCCAAACAGGGCCACCGCAAAGTCCACGTCCCCGTCGCCATCCAGATCGCCCGGCTGGATGTCCGCGATCCGCGGCTCGCCCCGCAGCAGCGCGTAGGGTTGAAAGCCACCCTCAGGCCGCGCCAGCAGCAGATGCGCCTCGCCCTCCGGATCATCCGTCGGCAGAATGTCCCCGGCCGAGGCCACCGCGATGTCGAGCCGGCCGTCGCCATTGAAATCCAGCGCCGTCGTCGCTACCGCCGCCTTCAGGTCCACGATCGGCGACTCGGTCCAGCGGCCTTCGGCAAATTCGACCAGGGAAATGCGCTGCCGCTCCGCATCACACACCAGCACTCCGGCCCGGCCGGTGCCCCGCAGGTCTACCACCCGGACATGAGACACGATGGGGCGCTCCGAGAGCGGCGCATCCCCCACCGTGACTTTTTCAAACGCCCATCCGGCCGGCTCGAACGTCTCGGCGGGCGGGGCAAAACGCTCCGGGCTCTCCGCGATGTAATAGGCCCGCAATTTCGCCAAATCTTGAGGCGGCACCGGCAGGTTCTTTTCAATCATCCACGGGATCATGCGGTCGATGTGTCCCGGCCATTGCCCCCGCGTCGCCGCATCCGGTGGTGGCGGCTCGTGACAGGCGCTGCAATGCTGCCGCACCAGCGGATGGATCGCGCCCCCATCCGACGGAGTCTGCGCTCCGCAGACCGCCGCGGCCCCGAGAAAAAGGAGGATGGAACGATGCAGACTCACAGACACAGGAACGATGAACCAAACCGGCCCGACAAGATACCGGGAAACCGCGTCGGGAACAGCAGAAGCCTCCGGGAAATTCAACGCAACCGGGCAGAGCCGCCCATGGCACTCAAGCCCGCGGCATTCCGATCAAACAGGGTCTCATCGGCGATCCTACCCTCTTTCATCGGAAACGCCCCCTCCGACCAGCGATCGCACTTCGGCCTTGCCGCGGGGCCGGGCATTTGGTTCCCTGAGAGCGTTCCACCTCTTCAACCGCCCGTCCGCCATGCGCCTGTTTTCCTCCACCCTCCTCACCGTCCTGCTACTGTCGCTCGCGACCGCGACTGGGGCCACCGAGCCACGGCCGAACATCCTCTGGATCACGGCGGAGGACATGAGCGCCGACCTCGGCTGCTACGGCGATCGCTATGCCACCACGCCGCATATCGACCGCCTCGCCACGCGGAGCATTCGCTACACCCGAGCCTATGCCGAGTCGCCCATGTGCGCGCCGTCCCGCTGCGCTCTCATCACCGGGATGCACACCGGACCGCTGGGCACCTCGCCGATGCGGTCGAATCACCCCGTCCCCGCCGGGGTCCGTGGCTTTCCCGCTCTGCTGCGCGAAGCCGGCTACCACTGCACCAACAATGTGAAAACCGACTACAATGTCGCCGACGAGCCGGCCATGATCCGCGATGCCTGGGACGAATCGAGCGCCACCGCCCACTGGCGCGGCCGGCCGGCGGGAAAGCCGTTTTTCTGCGTGCTGAACTACATGGACACCCACCAGTCGCGCAGCAGCCGCGACGATCACGCCGACTTCGTGGGAAAGGTGCAGTCCCGTCTCACCGCCGCGGAGATTCACGATCCGGCTGCGGCTCCCCTGCCGCCCTACTACCCCGACACGCCGACCGCCCGGCGCACCGTGGCGCGCTACTATGACTGCATCACGACCCTCGATCACTTCGTCCGCGACACGCTGGCCGATCTGGAGGCCGATGGCCTGGCACAGGATACCATCGTGTTCTTTTTCTCCGATCACGGGGCCGGGCTACCCGGCGGCAAAGCGGCGGCTTACCGGCGTGGTCTCCATGTGCCCCTGCTGGTCCACGTACCGGAAAAATTCCGCCACCTCGCCCCGGCGGCGAACGGCACGGTCAGCGACCGGCTTGTGTCCTTCGTCGACTTCGCTCCCACCGTGCTCAGCCTCGCGGGTGTGGCGCTGCCGGGCCACCTCCACGGTCGGCCTTTCCTCGGCCCTGCCATTCCCGAGCCGCCCACCCATGTCCACGGCACCCGCGACCGGATGGATGAGACGCTGGAAGTCACGCGCTGGCTCAGCGACGGCCGTTACCATCTCGTCCGGAGCTTCGATCCCCGGCCGCCCGCCGATCAGCAGACCCTGCTGTCCTGCTACAACAGCCACGGCGAACTGTGCCGCGAGATTCGCTCGCTGAAAGCCGCCGGACAGCTCACCGAGGCGCAGACCCGGCTCTGGGGCGACCACCGGCCGCCGGTGCAACTGTTCGACACCGAGACCGATCCCTGGTGCCAGCACGATCTGGCCGACGACCCCGCCCACGCCGATCGCCTGACGCACCTGCTGGGTGAACTGGAAAGGATCATGCTCGCCAACCGCGATCTCGGCCTGTGGCCCGAGCCCGAGCGCGTCGAAGCCGGCCCGGGCGCCGACTATCCGCAGGAACGCGTCCTCGCCGTGGCGAACGGAATCGGTCGGGCCGGAATCTCCCGCGACCCTTTCCTCAAAGCCCTGGCCGATCCCCACCCGGCGGTGCGATATTGGGCGATCGTGGGGCTGAGCACCCTCGGCAACGAAGCCGGCGACGATAACGCGGCTTTTCAGACCGCCCTCGACGATTCCGCCGCCTCGGTGCGAATTGCCGCCGCCGAAACCCTCGTCCGCCGGGGAGAAACGGCCTCAACCGGCCGGGCACTCGATCTCCTGACGCGGGAGCTGGACAGTCGCAACGAATACGCCGCTTCCCGCGCCGCCCGCTCGCTGGAACTCCTCGGCGAATCGGCCCGGCCCGCCCTGGAAGCCATGCGCGACACGCTGAAACGACGTAGCTCCGGCTTCTTTCTGGAAAAAGGCCCCGACGCCACCCATTACGCGCTGGAGTTCTCGCTGATGATGGCGGTGCGGGCGCTGGATGATGCCAAACCAGCGGACAAAAGCCTGCGCTAGCTCTCCCCGGATTCCCCTTGCCCAAATCGCGGCTTTCTGGTTTCCTTGGCCTCCATGAAACCCGCCCCCACCCTCACCCGTGCCGCCGCCGGCCTCGCGCTGGCTGTCGGCATCGGCCTAGCCACTTCCCTCACCGTGAACGCCTCCATCACCGACGCCCCCTTCGGCGAAGTCGACGGCCAGCCCGTCCGCCTCTACACCCTGACCAACGCCAACGGCGTCCAGGCCAAAATCACCAACTACGGCGGCATCGTCACCGCCTTCATCGCCCCCGACAAGGATGGCAAGATGGGCGATGTCTGCCTCGGCTTCGACACCATCGACCGCTACGTGAAGGACAGCCCCTACTTCGGCTGCATCACCGGCCGCTACGCCAACCGCATCGCGGGCGGAAAGTTCACCCTCGATGGGAAGGAATACACCCTCGCCCAGAACAACGGCAAAAACGCCCTCCACGGCGGCCTGAAGGGCTTCGACAAGAAAATCTGGGCCGCCACGCCGTCGGAATCGGCCGACGGCCCCGCGCTCAAGCTCACCTACACCAGCCCCGACGGCGAGGAGGGCTACCCCGGCAACCTGAGCTGCACCGTGACCTACACCCTCACGGCCGACAACGGCCTGCGGATCGACTACCTCGCCACCACCGACAAGCCCACAGTGCTGAACCTGACCAACCACGCCTATTTCAACCTCGCCGGCCACGGGGAGGGCACCATCCTCGACCATGTCTTTGAAATGAAGGCCGACCGCTTTGTCCCGACCGACGATGCCGGCATCCCGCTGGGGCAACTGGCCAGCGTCGAGGGCACTCCCTTCGATTTCCGCAAGCCCACCGCCATTGGCGCCCGGGTCGATCAGGACGACCAGCAGCTCAAAAACGGCCTCGGCTACGATCACAACTACGTGATGAAAGACAGCCGCGACGGCAAACTGGCCCATGTGGCCACCGTCCACGATCCCAAGTCCGGCCGCGTCCTCGAAGTCCACACCGACGAGCCCGGCCTGCAATTCTACATCGGCAACTACCTGCCGAAGGATGGTCTCGCCGGCAAGGAAGGCAAGACCTACATCTACCGCGGCGGTTTCTGCCTCGAGTCCCAGACCTTCCCCGACTCGCCGAATCAAAAAGGCTTCCCCTCACCCGTCCTGCGGCCCGGCGAGACCTACAAGCAGACGACGATTTACCGCCTCGATGTGAGGAAGTGATGGTCGCGGGGAGTTTTCAGCGGAAAGTGCCCGGCTTTCGGCCCACCGCCTGAAAGCCGCCGCCCGCCGCCAGAAAACTCCCGACTCCCCCGCATGTTCACCCTCCTCGCCCAGGATCCCGCGACCAAGGCCCGTCGCGGCCGGCTCGCCCTCGCCCACGGCACCGTCGAGACGCCGTGCTTCATGCCCGTCGGCACTCGCGGCACGGTGAAGTCCGTCCACCCGGCCGAGCTGACCGACCCGGCACTCGACACCCGCATCATCCTCGGAAACACCTACCACCTCTTCATCCGGCCCGGCACCGACATCCTCGGCTCCTACGGCGGCCTGCACCGCTTCATGCGCTGGGACCGGGCCATCCTGACCGACTCGGGGGGCTTTCAGGTCTTTTCTCTGGCCAAACTGCGCAAGATTCAGGAGGACGGCGTCCATTTCCGCAGCCATCTCGACGGCGCGGCCCTGTTCCTGAGCCCCGAGATCGCCCTCGAGACCCAAAAAATCATCGGGAGCGACATCGCCATGCTCCTCGACGAGTGCCCGCCGGCCGGCTGCGGCCGCGACTATGCCGAAAAAAGCCTCGCCCTGACCCAGCGCTGGGCCGAGCGCTCCCGCGACTGGATCCACGCCCACCGGCCCGAGGGCCAGCACTACTTTGGCATCGTGCAGGGCTCGACCCATGCCGACCTGCGGGAAAAAGCCGCCCGCGATCTCGTCGCCCTCGACTTCGACGGCTACGCCATCGGCGGACTCAGCGTCGGCGAGAGCGATCCCGAACTCTACGCCGCCGTCGAAGCCGCCGAGCCCCACCTGCCCACCCACAAGCCCCGCTACTGCATGGGCCTGGGCCAGCCCGACCAGTTGCTGGAGCTCATCGGCCGCGGCGTCGACCTGTTCGACTGCGTGCTGCCCACCCGCGTGGCCCGCAACGGCACCGCCTACACCGCCGACGGCACCCTGAACCTGAAAAACCAGAAACACGAGCGCGACGACCGCCCCCTGTCCGACTCGACCCATCCGCTGTGCGAGGGATTCAGCCGCGGCTACCTGCGCCATCTGATCAAAAACGACGAGATCCTCGGTCTGCGGCTGCTCACCCTGCACAACCTGCATTTCTATCTAGACTTGATGAACCAAGCCCGGCGTGCTATTGAAGCCGGCGCTTTTGCCCCATTTCGAGCCGATTTCGTCCAGCGCTACCGCGACGCCGCCGCTTGATCCGGGCGGCGTTCCGTGTTTTCTCCCCGTTCCCATCCCCAAAACCATGTCGTTTCCGTCTCTTTCCGTCATTCTCGCCCAGGACGCACCACCGGCCGCACCCGTCGCCCAGCCCGGTATGGGCGGCATGCTGGTGCCGATGATCCTGATGTTCGTCATCTTCTACTTCATCCTCATCCGCCCGCAGCGGAAGCAGCAGAAGGAACTGGAGGCCAAGCGCAACGCCCTGCAGATCGGCGACGACGTCATCACCATCGGCGGCATCCACGGCCGCGTCACCAACAAGACCGATCGCACCGTGACCGTCAAAGTGGCGGACAACACCAAGATCAAGTTCGAGAAATCGGCCATCAGCCAGGTCTTCCCCTCCGGCAAGGAAAAGCCGGCCGATTCCGAGCCCGAGACTCCCGAGTCCGAGTCCACCTCCGCCTGATCCCCCGACCGCCCCGCGGCGCGACGTTCCGATCGAACCCTGTTTGATCGCCCATCGAACCCTGTTGGATCGTCCCTCTCCCTTTTCCCCGCTTCACTTTTCCTTTTCCCCCATCCCTTCGAGCCATGAACATCCTTGCGCAGACCGCGCCGCCCTCCACCCCGGCCAAAGCCCCCGAAGCCGCTCCGGCCACACCGGCCCCGGCTCCCGCTGCTCCGAAGGAAGCCCCCAAAGCCGACGCCGCACCTGCGCCCGCCTCCGCCCCGGCCACGCCGACTCCGCCCCCGGCTCCCGCTGCTCCGAAGGAAGCTCCGAAAGCCGACGCCACACCGGCGCCCGCCGCCGCTCCGGCCACTACGCCGGCCCCGGCTCCCGCTGCTCCGAAGGAAGCCCCGAAAGCCGACGCCACACCGGCGCCCGCCGCCGCTCCGGCCACTACGCAGGCCCCGGCTCCCGCTGCTCCGACCGAAGCCCCGAAAGCCGGCGAGCCGACGGCCACGATTTCCGTGCCCACCGAAGCGACCCCGGCCAAGGAGGAAGGCTCGGCCACGGTGCCGTCCGAAGTGGTTTTCACCATCGGCGTCGTCCTCATGGCCCTGTTTCTGTGGTACTTTGCCACCGAATCGACCCGGCGGAAGCGCCTCATCGGCTCCTTCCTCGCCGTGGCAGTGACGGCCGGCTGCCTCTGGTTCTACGACTCCCTCGGCATCCGCAAGGGCATTGAGATCCAGGGCGGCATCGCCATGACCATCAAGATCGATCCCGGCAAGGACGAGAAAGGCGAAGTCAAAGCCGTCACCCCCGCCGCCCAGCAGCAGGCCATCAAGGTCTTGCAGCGCCGCCTCGATGCCATGGGCACCCAGGAAATGGCCATCACGCCCCAAGGTGAGGACCGCATCTTCCTCGAGATCCCCGGCGTGGGCGAGGAACGCCGCAAGGAGATCGAAGACATCATCTCGAAGGTCGCCCGACTCGATTTTTCCATCGTGCATCAGGACCAGTTCCTCGTGCAGCAGGTCGTGTCCGGCAGCCATGTCGAGCCCGGCTGGCGCGCCCTGCCCTATGCCAAGGAAGTGGACAAGGACGGCAACGAGTTGCCCAGCCGCGGCTACGAACTCGTCAAGCTGCGCCCCGACATGGCCGGCAAGCACGTCAGCGCCGCCCATTATTTCTACGGACCCGAGGGTGACTCGATCAGCGTGAGCTTCGACTCCGAGGGCGCCAGCATCATGGGTGCCCTGACCCAGACCAATGTGCAGCGCCAGCTCGCCATCATCATGGACGGCGAGATCCTCTCCGCTCCGGTCATCAATGAGCCCTTCTCCAGCGGCTGTCTCATCACCGGGAACTTCACCCAGGAGACCGCCTCGGCGCTGGCTTCGGCGCTGGAAAACCCGCTGGAAAACCCCATCCGCATCGAGAGCTCCAACATCATTTCCCCCACCATGGGCAAGGAGACCATCCGCCAGGGCGTCCTCGCCGGCGTCGCCGGTCTCTGCCTCACCCTCATTTTCATCTCGATCTACTACCGCTTCTCCGGACTCGTCGCCCTGCTGGGCCTGGCCATCAACGGTGTCATGATCTTCGGCGCCATGGCCCTCTTCAAGTTCACCCTCACCCTGCCGGGCATCGCGGGCATCATCCTGACCATCGGCGTCGCCATCGATGCGAACGTGCTCATCTACGAGCGACTCCGCGAGGAACTCGCCGCCGGCAAGTCGCTGGAAGGCGCCATCAAGACCGCCTACGAAAAGGCGTTCTCCGCCATTCTCGACTCCAACCTGACCAGCCTCTTCACCGCCGTCATCCTCTTCCTCGTCGCCACCGGCACGGTGAAGGGTTTCGCCATCACCCTGACTATCGGCATCCTGGCCTCGCTGTTCTCCGCCCTGCTCGTCACGCGCGTCTGCTTCAGTTGGGCGATCGACTCCGGCTTCACCAAGAAGCTGTCCTTCATGGACCTGACCCCGAAGCGCTTCTTCGACTTCCTCGGCTACAGCCGGGTCTGCCTGATGGCCTCCATCGGGGCTGTCATCGCCTCCCTGATCCTCGTGCCCATCATCGATCCCCGCGGCGTCGATCTGAAAGGCGGCGACAAACTCGAGATCCACGACACCGCCGGTCTGACGGTGGACAAAATCAAGGGTATCCTGGATCAGGCGGACATCGGACGCAGCCCCATCATCCAATCCCAGAGCCCGGTCGGAGCCGAGGGCGAGTTTTTCTCCATCCGCAGCGAGTTCGGCACCGCGCCGAAAGTCATTGAGTCGCTCGAGAAAGGCCTCGGCCACCCGCTCGGCGAGACCACCACCGAGTCCATCGGCTCGGCTGTCGGCAGCGAACTGCTGCGCACCTCGGCCATCGCGCTGGGACTCGGCCTCCTCGCCATCATGCTCTACGTGACCGTGCGCTACGAGTTCGCCTTCGCCCTCGGAGCCATCGCCGCCCTCATTCACGACCTCGTCATCGTCTGTGGTGTGCTGGCCCTGACCGGACAGGAAGTCTCGCTGATCACCGTCGGCGCCCTGCTGACCATCGCCGGCTACTCGATCAATGACACCATCGTCATCTTCGACCGCGTGCGCGAAGGTCTCGCCACCAAGCGCGGCGATGTGAAGGACGTGATGAACCACAGCCTCAATGCCACCCTGGGCCGCACCATCCTGACCGGCGTCACCACGCTGCTCACGGTGTTGACCCTGCTGATTTTCGCCGGCTCGGCGCTGGCAAATTTCGCCTTCACCCTGCTGATCGGCATCATCATCGGCACCTACTCCTCCGTCTTCGTCGCCTCTCCCATCGTGCTCTGGTGGGTCAAGCGCACCGGCACCAACCTGCGCCGCGAAGTCCTCGACACCGAAGCCGCCAAAGTCGTGACCGGACCCGGCACCGCCCCCGCCGCCTGATCCCCCCCATCCCTTTCGCGCGGCATCCCGCCGACTCGCACGTCGCATGTAGCCAGGAGCGCGGGCACTCCTGCCCGCTTCACCGGTCCGGCACCGACCGAGTCGAGTAGCACGGCGCTCGGCCCATTTCGTTGGGGGCGACCACGGAGGCGCGGAGGGCACGGAGTCTCGAGGACGTTCCGGCACTCAACCTGCCCGGAACCAGGGGAAATCTCACCCAGACGCGCCGACAACAGCATGCCAAAGCCAGATCCCGCCCGATCGACCTTTTCCCCACGTTCGCATCCTTCCAACCCATCCCATCATGATTCCCCCCCATGATTGTGCCGCCCCCGCCTGCCCTGCGGTGACAAACCCGGAGCCGACATCTGACCGGCCGCAAAGGGCGGATTTTCGATCAAACAGGGTCTCATCTCCGATCAAACCCTGTTCCATCGGAACCGGCCGCGGGATCGCATCTGCCCGCCGTTGACCGGTCTGCGTCCCGCGCCACCCTTATCGCCAACCTTCGGGACCAACAGGGCATTCCACCCGCCCCACCACTCCCCCCCGGAGGGCGTTGTTTTTGCGATTTGGAACGTGTCCCAAATCATTTGGAACGTGTCCCAAACCATTTGGAACGTGTCCCAAACCATTTGGAGCGTGTCCCAAACCATTTGGAACGTGTCCCAAACCATTCGGAACGTGTCCCAAACCATTTGGAACGTGTCCCAAACCATTTGGAACGTGTCCCAAATCGTTTGGAACAAGCCATTCTCCCACTTTTTGGCCATTTTCGGCCGTTTTGGACCCTTTTCCCCCCTCCTGTGGCCCGCCGTCGTAACCCGGCCGCCCGGGGTGCTGACCCGCCTCCTCCCCATCCACGACGCCACCGGCAGGTCTCGGGCATCCCTCCGGCACGCTCCACTCCACTCCGCTCCAGACCGGACCCGGGGGATTTGACCCGGCGAGCCTTTGCGGCGTACCTTTGCGTCCGCGTCCGCCTGTCCCTGCTCTGCTCCCCCACCTACCGGCATGTCCTCCTCCCTGCTCCGTCTTTCCGGCCCGGCTCTCATGGCCGGCTTGTTCGTGTGCCTGACTCTGGCCGCCCCGGCGCGGGCCCAGTCTGGCCCGGACGGCGGCGCGGTCCGGCTGACCGAGGCGGAGATCGAGGCGATGACGGTCCAGCCGGCCAGCGGGGAGGAAAAGCCCGCTGCCAAATCCGCCGCCACCGCCGAGGCACCGCCGGTGGAAAGCGCCGCGGGCAGTGGGCCAGTCTCGGGCTTTTCCGTCGATACGAGCGACCGGAATGCCGTGGTGGCGCTCTACCACGAGGTTTACATGGCCTCGGAGGGCTACGAGGCGATCCACGGCTGGACGGGCAATGTGGGAGCCTGCAACGAAGGCACCACGAGCCACGATCTGAAGGAAGATGTGCGGAGGCGGGTGAACTACTACCGCGCCATGGTGGGTCTGCCGGCGAACATCACCTTCGACGCGACGAAAAGCGCCAAAGCGCAAAAGGCGGCCCTGATCATGTCCCACGAGGCCTCCCTGTCCCACGATCCGCAGAACGATTTCCCCACCAATCCCTGTCTCAGCGCCGACGGGCAGGAGGCGGCGGAAAACGGCAATCTCGCGCTCGGGAGCTACGGGCCCGGAGCGATCGACGGGCTGATGGAGGATGACGGGGGCAACAATGCGGTCGTGGGTCACCGCCGCTGGATCCTCTATTCGCGCGCCCAGGAGATGGGCACGGGTGACATCCCGATCGAAGAGGGGCCCGGCATTCCCTACCGCCAGGCGAATTGCCTGTGGGTGATCGGCGACTTCCTCCCCGCACCGGCCACGCCGCCGCAGATCGCGTGGCCGCCGGCTGGCTTTGTGCCCTATCATCTGGTGCCCAACAGCAGCGCGGCCTTTCCCCGCTGGTCGTTCAGCTATCCGGGGGCGAATTTTTCCAGTGCCACGGTGACGATGACGCAGGGCGCCACCAACATCCCGGTGGTGAAGGAAACCGTGGCCTCCGGCTACGGGGACAACACGCTGGTCTGGCGCCCCGGCGGCATCCCCAGCACGCCGCCCGATGCGGACACGACCTACACGGTGAACATCACGGGCATCTCGGGCGCGCCGCTCACTTCCCGGACGTATCAGGTGACGCTGATCGATCCCTATCGGTTGAATGCCGAGGCGGACGTGTCCGGCCCGGCCGCTCCAGGCGCGGGGGTGGCGAATACCTACCAGTTCACCCCGATCGCGAACGCTTCCGAGTACGAAGCCGCCATCAGCAGCTACTCGAGTGCGGCCTGGGCGGAAGGCGCGGAGGCGAGCCCGACGCCGCGCGTCATCGATGGCACGGATGCCGCCTACGCCCTGCTGAGCACCCACACGCGGGCCACTGGCAGCCGGGCGTTTCACCTCTGCACGCCGAGCTTCGATCCGACCGAGCATTTCACCATCGACCGCGACCTGGTGCCGCAGACGGGCAGTCAGGTGCAGTTCAAATACCGCCGCCTGTTCATGTATCCCGACACCAAGCTGCGGGTGCAGCTCTCCCGCGACGGCGGCCAGAGCTTCAAGACGATCGGCACCATCAGTGGCAACAACACGAGCGGCAGTTCGTCGCAATGGGACACCGCCAGCTTTCTGTCGGCCGCTTTTCCCGTGCCGGCGGAGTTCCTGGACCGTGTGATCCGGGTGCGCTTCCTCATGGACCCGACGGACATCACCTACACCGGGACGGACAACAACAACGGCATCTATCTGGACGACATCACGCTGACGAACACCCTGAACCTCACCGGCTCGACGACATCCACGCTGGGCTCGGGGGCGACGAGTTTCACCTACACGCCGGGGGCGATCGGTGAAAATCGGATTTTGACCGTGAATCCGAAGCTGGGCGGTCGTTTCTGGGGCGGCGGCGAGGTCTTTTTCACCAGCGCGGTGGCCCCCGGTGTCACCCTGAGTGTCGGCGATGTGTCGGTCAGCGAAGCCGCGGGCCCGGCGACGTTTACCATCACCCTGTCCCAGATCCAGCCCGGTGCGGTGACGGTGGACTACGCCACCGCCGATGTCACCGCGACTGCTGGCGACGACTACACGACCACCACCGGGACCGCGACGATCCCGGCCGGCCTGACTTCGGCGACAGTGCCGGTGGCGCTGGTCAATGACGCGGTGTTCGAGTCGGACGAGACATTCCAGCTCATCCTGTCGAACGCCTCTCCCGGCGCGGTCATCACCGACGGCACGGGCGTGGCGACCATCACCAATGACGACACGCCACCCCAGATCGACATCGCCGACGCCTCTGCCGGCGAGGGAGCCGCGGCGGTGGCTTTCACCGTGTCGCTGTCCACTCCGGTCCCGGTCGATGTCTCGGTCACGGCGTCCACCAGCGACGGCACCGCCCGCGGCGGCGGAGTCGATTTCGCCACCGTCTCGCGGATACTGACCATTCCCGCCGGCCAGAATGCTGCGACGCTGTCCGTGCCGCTGCGCGAGGATGCCCTCTTCGAAGCCGACGAGACCTTTGTCGTCACGCTCTCGTCGCCGTCCGGGACGGTGATCGGCGATGCGACCGCCACCGGCACCATCCACGACGACGACGCAGCCGCGATGACCCACAGTCTGCCGGGCGCGGCTCCGGCCGTGCCGCCGATGGCAGATGCGACGTTCGATGTTGCGGCGCTGGGTCGGTTCGGCGGCCTGCTGGTGGACCCGGTCGATGCCACGGTGCATCCCGGCGCCATTCCCAGCTTCGTGCTGTCGACGAACGGGGTCTTTTCGGGACTGATCCTGTTCGGTAACGAACGCCTCCCCCTGCGCGGCACGCTGGCCAGCGACGGAAGCTACTCCGGCACCATCCCCCGGGTGGGTGGCAGCCCGGCCACGGTGAACCTCCAGCTCAAGCAAACCACCACCGGCACGCCGGGCTACCGCATCGGCGGCAGTGTCGAGGTAGGCGGGGTGACGGCCAACGTCGATCTGGTGCGCGCGGCCTTCTCGAAGCTCAATCCCACGGCCAAAGCTGGCCTCTACACGCTGCTGATCCCCGACGCGGCCGGTTCGCTGCCCACCGAGCCCGACGGCGACGGCTACGCGTCACTGGGCATCGCGCCGGCCGGCACGGTCGCGGCCAAGGGTGCCCTGGGTGACGGACAGCCCTTTGCCTTTGCCTCCTTCCTCTCGACCGACGGAGAATTCTGGATCTACGCGGCACCCTACGGCAAGATCGCGGGCCTCGTGAGCGGCCGGATCGCGTTCGAGGACGTGAATCTGGTCAGTGACTTTCACGGCCCCATCCGCTGGAGCAAGGGAGCCAACGCCAAGGCCACAGTCTACCCCGGGAGCTTTGCCGTGGCCCGCACCCTGATCGGCTCGATCTACACCCCTCCGGCTCCGGGCGATCGGGTGCTGTCGAGCCTCCCCAATCAGGAGGCCAATGCCCGCACCTCGCTGGTGGGAGGCAATCTCGCCGGCGGTGACACGATGAAAACCGTGTCGTGGAATGCGCTCGATGTCATCCGCCACTACGGGCCGGAAACCCTGACCGCGGGTGTCAACCGCGCCAACGGTCTCGTCTCCGGGATCTATGTGGACCGCACTGTGCCCGTCGCGATCCGATTCGGAGGGGTGGCTTTCCAAAAGCAGCAACTCGTGTCCGGCACCTTCATCGGCACAGCCGCATCCGGCAGCCTGCGGGTGGAACCGGGTGCGGGCTTCGACCGTCCGTCCAGTTCGGCCGGGCAACCGATCGTCGATGCCATCCTGCCGGGAGCCGCCGCCACCGTGCCGTCGGACAATCCATCCAGCGCCCTCGCGGCTGCGGCGGGGCGTTTCGCCGGTCTCCTGACGGAAAACGGCGGTCCCGCAGCGCGGGGGATCATCGGTCCCTTCGTCCTCGGACCCACGGGCGCGTTCAGCGCACCCATCTTTGCGTTCGGCGAGCGGCTGTCGCTGAAGAATGTCCTCAACTCCAGCGGCGCCTTCACCGGAGTCATCGCCCGCCCCGGGCGCAGCGATGTCGCGGTGAATCTCCAACTGCATCAGACGACCGGCGGCGGGTACAAGATCAAGGGCACCCTGACCGCCGACGGGGTGACGGTCGATGTCGATGCCCAACGGTCGTCGTTTTCCAAAACCCTCACCACGCTCCACGCCGGACTTTACACACTGCTCATCCCCGCTGTGCCCGGATCGCCCGACACCGAGCCCGCCGGAGACGGCTACGCCACGGTCGCCGTCTCCCCGACGGGAGCGATCGTGGCCCGCGGCCGGCTGGGCGATGGCACGGCCTTTGCCAATGCCGCGACCCTGTCCCTCGACGGCGAATGGCCTCTCTTTGCCCTGGTCTATCCCAAATCCATCCCCGCCGGCTTTTTTGGCGGACGGGTGACCTTCCGCTCCCTGGCCGGCAGCGATTTCGACGGACAGATGACTTGGTCGAAGGAACCCAACGCGCTCGACCCGCTCTATCCCGCCGGATTCGACCTCACCCGCTGGCTCATTGGCTCCCGCTTCCAAGCGCCGGCGATCGGCACCCGCGCCCTGACTTCGCTGCCGGAGGGATTCTTCAACACCCGCCTTTCTTTTGCCGGCGGGAACATCGCGGCCACGCCCTTCGACCGGCTGCTGACTTGGGACGCCCGGAACGCGATCGTCCACTACGGCCCGGAGAGTTTCAAAGGCGGCTTCTCGCCCAAGAGCGGCTTGGTCAGCTTCGTCTACCGCGATCCCGCGCAGGGGCTGGTCTTGTCGGCCGCCGGCGTGGTCTTCCAAAAGCAAAGCCAGGCCCGCGGACTGTTTTTCGGGAACAATCGGGTGGGTAACTTCGTCTTCGAAGCCCGGTAGGGCGAACCAGCCCGGCACGGAATGCGAGGTGAAAATAGGCGCTTCTTTGGAATCGCCACGGGAAAAGTTCGGACTATGGTTCCACCATGACCAAGTTCGGAAAAATCGTCTTCACGTTGATCGTGCTTTCCCTCGCCGGCTTCGGCATCCACCGGTGGATGAACCGCGCACCGGTCTCCGGAGCGGATCCGGCAGCCACTGCGGCAACCGACACCGTGACGGAATCCGTGGCTGACAGCTTCGATTTCGTTGTGCCCGGTCCGGCGCCCAAGCTGGGAGCCGCCCAGCCCTTCCGCATGACCGATGACACCGTCGTCTTGAACCTGTCGGAATACGCCGGCTACGCGGGCATCATCCTCGCGAACAACGGCCTCGAACCGAACGCCAACTCATGGTTTACCCAAAATGGTGGCTTCAAACTCAAGATCACCCTGAGCGAGGAGGACAGTTGGGATGACCTGCAGCAGGGCCGCATCGCCGGCACCGCCACCACGGTGGACGTGCTGGCGAACTACGGGCGCCAATGGCAGACCACCGTGCCCATGCAGGTCAGCTGGTCCCGCGGAGCCACCGGGATCATCGTGAAAAAGGAGATCCGCCGCATCAACGACCTCCGGGGCCGCGTGGTCGCGACTGCTCCCTTCAGCGAAGCCGAATTTTTCATCCGCTACCTGGCCCAGGAAGCCGGGCTGCCGGTGACCCGTCTCGACGGCATCGATGTCGCGCCCGATCCCGCGTCGATCAATCTCGTCTTTCTGAATGATGCCTTCGAAGCCGGCGACGCCTTCCTCTCTGAACTGGAAAGCGGCGGCAACGTCATCGCCGGCTGCGTGACCTGGGCTCCCAAGACCACCGAACTCGTCGAGGCATCCGGCGGCCGGGCCCATCAGTTGATCGACAATCGCAATCTCCTCGTCGTCGCCGATGTCCTCCTCTTCAACAAGGCCTTTGCGACGGAACAACCCCAGATCATCGAGAAAATCGTCGAGGGTACCCTGCTCAAAAACCAGGAGATCCGGTCAAACCCCGACGCCCATGCCGCCGCTCTCGCCCGCGCTTTCGCCGCCTATCAGTGGACCGAAGCCGATGCGAAGGAGGAACTCTCCCGCGTGCATTTGAGCAACCTGCCCGAAAACCTGTCCTTCTTCCGCGGCGGCATCGCCGAGGCGGGCTCCTTCGCCGCTGTCTTCCAGTCGGCCAATCTCGCCTATGGCTCCGAACTGCTCCCGCGACCGGTCGATTCCAGCTTTTTTGCCGATCTCAAGGCACTGACGGCGATCGAAGCATCGGGGCGGTTGTCCGGACAAGTCGCCTCGATCGAGCCGGTGAAGACAAGCCAGCAGGAGCCCCTCGAGGCCGACCCGCTCCTCACCCGCGACATCCGGTTCTTTTTCCTGCCCAACGACCATCGCCTCGACATGGCCAATCAGGAAAACTCCCGCCTGCTGGGCGACGTGAACCGCCTCCTCGGAGTCAGTCCGGGCTCCATCGTGCTCCTGCGCGGCCATGTCGACGACGCCCGGCGCGAGGAGTTTCGCCAGCAGGGAGGCGAGGCTCTGGTCCGCAATCTGGCACTCAAGGCGATCGAGTTGTCGACCCGCCGCGCCGAAGAGGTCAAGAGCCAGCTCCTCACGCTGCACCCGCAGCTCGATCCCTCCCGCGTCGAGACGGTGGGACGGGGATGGGAGGAGCCGGTCGGAAAGGACTCGGACCAGAACCGCCGGGTCGAGGTGCAGTGGTTTACCGTCGAATGACCGGATGGCCCACCCCAGCGATATGACCGCTCCCCAACGGTTCGCCGCCTTCCTCCGGAGCCCCCACCACGCGTGGCTGGCCCTGCTGACGCTGGGCATCGGCCTCGCGTCCGCCTCCGTGCCGGGGATGATCGCGGCGGCGGCGGCTTATGCGCTCGGCTGGATCTTTCTGCCCGATCTCCGCTGGTTCCGTGAGTGGGCGCGGCGGCGGAGTGAGGCCGCCGGAGCCGCCGCGTCGGCAGAGACTCGTGCCCGATTCGACGAAGAGCGGGCCAAGACCTACGCCCAGCTTTCCCCCGCCGGCAAAAGCGCCTACGATCGACTCGCCCGCGCCGCAGAGGAGGTTCGGTCCAGTTCCGGCGGCTCGGACAGTCCACACGCCGGCCGTTTGGGTCAGCTCGCCTGGACATACCTGAGACTGCTGCTCACTCGGGAGACGCTGCATCAGTTTTGCCAGAAGGAGAAATCCCCCGACATCGAGCGCGAGATCCTGGAGGCACAGGCCGAAGTGGAAGCCCTCGAGACCCGGTCCCGCTCCGCGCAGGAACGCGGTGCACCGGAGGATGCGGCCGCGACCGAGAAAATCCTGCAATCCAAGCGCAGCCGGATCGCGGGGCTGGAGCGGCATCTGGATCACGTGCGCAAGGCAGAGGCCGATCTCGCACTCACCGAAGCCGAGATCGAGCGACTCTTCGATGCGGTGCGCCTCATTCAAGCCGACATCATGACCAGACGCGATCCGGATACGCTCGGAGCGGAGATCGACCGCACCACAGCCCACTTCCACCGCACCCAGGATTGGCTGCGCGATCTCGAATTCGACCGGACCTCGCCGGACATTCCCGACGAACTCACGGCTGCGGTTTCCCTCCAAATTGAGCCATAGCCCGGTCTCCGAATGGATATGAGGAAAGGCAAGGTTGTTTGAAAAGGGAATCGCTTCGCTGCATCCGACGCCGGTGAAATTCACCCATCCGGAATGGGCTCCCCCTCGGTCAGCCCTCACCGAAGTGCCGGAGCAGTTCGTCCAGAGCCGCATCGACATGCTGGTGCTTCCGCCAACGGAGGCGGTGGCTTTCTGCGGCCCTGAGAAGCGGTTCCCGCTGATCCAGCGCCGCCACCACCGCCCGCGCGACCGACGCTGTCGTGTATTCCGCAAAGCTGATCCCCGCACCAAAACCAGCCGCCAGTTGCTCCATCATCCACGAGCCATTCGGCACCACCACCGGCTTCCCAAAAGCCAGCGCCTCGACAAAGATCCCCGATGCCCGCATCGCATACCGTCGCGGCCGGTAGGGGCACAGAATCACATCCGCGCTCGCCAACAGGCTGACATAGGCGGGCCTTTCCAGAGATCCTGCATGGAGACGCAGGTCCAGCCGCCCCGCGATCGGAGCCATCACCTTGCGCAGGGTGTCCGCGTCCTCCTCCGAGCGCACCTGGATTGCGATCGACACCCCCGGCCTCGCCTGGCTCACCGCCGCCAGGACCCGCGGTATCAGATCGCCGCCTTTTTCCGGCCGGTACTGCCCCATGATGGCCAGGTCCACCCGAGGCCACGGCCCGGTCTCGGCGATCCAGCGATCCAGTTCTTCATCAGTCGGATAGACCTTAGCCAGGGGAAGCCACCCACAGCGGTGCCCCATCATTTTCCCGAGCACCCTCCCCAGGGTCTCCGTCGTCGCCCACACGTGGAACCGGCCTTCGCCGACCGCCTCAGCCATCTCCAGCCACGCGTAGCGGTGATACCGCCCATCCGCCACGACCTGTCCATCCCGCACCGGCCAGCGAAAATCCGGATTATGAAAAACAAACGCGACTCTCGGGCGCTTTCCTTTCGCCAACGTGCGCAGCCACCCCGCCATCCCATGCATCTCCGCCTCGGATGAAAATGCCACGATCACCAGATCCTCCGCCCCCACACCGTCCTGCTCCAGCCTGCGACAAGCCATCGCAAAGGCGTCCCCTTTCCTCAGAAATTCGTGCAATTCCTCCAACCCGGGCTCGCATGGCAACGTGGCGTCCGACGCGAGCGGGAAACAAGGCACCGCGCCCAACTCCGACACGATGTCAGCCGCTGCCCGAGTCCCGATGTAGGGGCGAAAGCCGATACCGCGCCGCCCGAAGGCCTCTTGAAAGACCGCCGTCTCGTCAAAATAGTGCGTCTCCCGGTCGACCAGGCCGTTCTGGATGAAAAATACCCTCATGCTCCGCTGGCGCCCACTGAAGGACTGGGCAATGCCTTTTTCAACCGCCTCCTCTCTACCCGCCACACCCCACTTGACAGATTCGCGCCCCGCTCTTAAAATTGCGACCTTTTTCGGGGAAAACCGCCCGAAATCCTCCCACCAGACCCTGTTTCCCAAAACCTGAACGAAAGAGCCGACCATGCCTGATGTGACCGTCAAAAAAGGAGAATCCATCGACCGCGCCCTGAAGCGGCTGAAGAACAAGCTGGAAGCCGAAGGCATCCTGGAGGAAATGCGCCGGCTCCGCGCCTTTGAGACGCCCAATCAGCGCACCAAGCGCAAGGCTCGTGCCAAGGCCAAGCGTGCCCGCAACCGCTTCCGTTTCACCCTCAACGACCCCGCGCGCTCGGAGAATGCCGATCGCAATGAAGATTGATTCCCGCGGCGCCGCACGGTCCCCGTCGTTCCCCTGAAACGTCAGATTCCCGTCCCGCAACGCCGCTCCCGATCCGATCGTGGGCGGCGTTTTTTTGTTCCCAGACTACGGCTTTCAGCCGACAACGCCCCTCCTTCCGCCCCTCTGACTCTGAAAACGGCTCCCTGAACCCATTTCCCCCCTCGATTTCATGTACCGCACCCATCACTGCAACGAACTCCGCCCCGCCCACGCCGGTGAAACGGTCACTCTGGTCGGCTGGGTCAATACCAAGCGGGACCACCACGGCGTCATCTTCATCGACATCCGCGACCGCGAGGGCGTCACCCAGTGCGTCTTCCGTCCGGAGGAAAATGCCGCCGCCGCCGAGCTCAGCCACACCCTGCGGCAGGAAGATGTCATCCAAGTCACCGGCAAAGTCGGCGCCCGCCCCGAGATCGAGGGCAAAAGCACGGTGAATGCCGCCATCGACACCGGCGAGATCGAACTCGTCGCCACCGAGCTGAACGTGCTGAACCGCGCCGACGTACTGCCCTTCCAGCTCGACAAGGAACTCAGCAACGAGGACCTGCGGATGAAACACCGCTACCTCGACCTGCGCCGTCCCCGCATGTCGCGGAACCTGCGCCAGCGCCACGCGATCGCCAAGGCCATCCGCGACCGCCTCGACGCCGCCGGCTACATCGAGATCGAGACCCCCATTCTGTCCAAGTCCACGCCAGAAGGCGCCCGCGATTTCCTCGTGCCCTCCCGGCTCAGCCCCGGCAAATTCTACGCCCTGCCCCAGGCCCCGCAGCAGTACAAGCAGATGATGATGGTCGCCGGCCTGGAAAAATACTTCCAGATCGCCCGCTGCTTCCGTGACGAAGACCTGCGCGCCGACCGCCAGCCCGAGTTCACCCAGGTCGATATCGAGGCCAGCTTCATCACCGAGGAGGACATCTTCGCCCTCATCGAGGACGTGCTCGCCGCCGCCTTCCGCGTCTCGCGAGGCGTCGAGGTGCCCACGCCCTTCCCCCGCATCACCTACCAGGAGGCGATGGATCGCTACGGCAGCGACAAGCCCGACCGGCGCTTCGGGACCGAAATCATCGATCTCTCCGATGTCTTCGCCGCTTCCGCCTTCAAGGTCTTCGCCAGCACCATCGAAAAGGGCGGCAAAGTCCGGGCCATCAACGCCAAGGGCTTCGCCACCGTCACCACCGGCCAGGTCAAGCGCCTGGAGGAAGTGGCCAAGGAAGCCGGCGCCGGCGGTCTGGCTTACATCAAAGTGGAAGGTGGCGAGTGGAAGTCGCCCATCGTGAAATTCTTCACCGATGACGAAAAAGCCGCCCTCACCCAGCGCCTCGGCATCGAGGAAGGCGACCTCGTCCTCTTCGGCTGCGACCAGTGGGCCGTGTGCAGCGAGGTGCTCGGGCGCCTGCGCCTCGAAGTCTCCTCCATGTGCGGCCTGACCAATGGCATGGACGACGTGCTCGACTTCCTCTGGGTCACCGATTTTCCCCTCCTGGCCTACGATGCCGAGGAGTCGAAGTGGAATGCCGTCCACCACCCCTTCACCCGCCCGCACACCGCCGACCTGCCCCTGCTCGACGACGAGTCGCAGTGGGACAAGATCCGCGCCGTCGCCTACGACGTGGTGCTGAACGGCTACGAGCTCGGCGGCGGTAGCCTGCGGATCCACGAGAGCGATCTCCAGGCCCGCCTGTTCAGTGTGCTCGGTGTGTCCGAGGAGGATCAGGCCACCATGTTCGGCCACATCCTCACCGCCTTCAAATTTGGCGCCCCGCCCCATGGCGGCATCGCCCTGGGCCTAGACCGCCTCGTCATGCTCGCCTGCCGCGAGGACAGCATCCGCGAAGTCATCGCCTTCCCGAAGAACAACAAGGGCATCGATCTCATGTCCGCCAGCCCCGCCGAAGTCGATTTCAAACAGCTCCGCGAGCTGTACGTGAAGTCCACCTTCGGAGAGAAGAAGTAAGCCCTTTGCCACCCGGAACTTTCGGCGAAATCCGATCCAACAGGGTCTGATCTCCGATCCAACAGGGTCTGATCGGAAACCACCCCCCACCAACGGGGTCGCGACGCGAGGATCAATAGCGCAGCGTCACCCCAAAGTGGAGGCGGCCATCGTCCAGCGTCGTCTCGTCGACGCCCTGGGTATCCACGACCCAGCCGTAGGCGGCGCGGGCATAGCCGAACTCACCCAGCCGGCAGGTCAGACCCAAGCCGGCACTCTGGAGCACGGGATCGATCTCGCCCTCCAGCGGGTCGGTGATGTCGAGAAAGGCGCCGTCGTAGAAGCCGAGCACGTTCCATTTGTCCTCTAGCGCCGGCACGGCATGGCCGATCAGGGAAAAGGAGGGTGAGATCAATTCGGCATTCAAAATCCCGCCCGAGTCACCCCGCACCAGATTTTCGTCAAAGCCGCGCACCGTGAGATAGCCGCCGGCCAGCAACTGCTCGGTGGAGGTGAGCCGCGCATCGGTGAGGTGTCCATTACCGCGCAGGACGAACTGGAAGTCCGCCGGGAGTTTGATGGCGCGCTCGATTTCCACAAAGCCATACCAATAGTCGGCCGTCGATCCCTCGCGCAGCGCGTCGAAGCTCGCGTCGTCATTATTGGCCAGGACATCGCCGGGCGCCCAGACCGAACCGATCCGTCCGCGGGTGTGGCCGAACCGGTCGGGCAGGGTGGCCTCGTATTCGGCCCTGAATTGGAGCACGGCGATCTCGTTGGCAAACACGCTGGCCCCGCCGAAGAGCAGGTCGGTATTCGTGCTCTTGTAATCCGCCGCCAGGGTGACGGCGCTGCGAACCTTCCGTCCCCGGCCCAGCCGCGGTAGGGGCATGCGATACTCGACCGTGGTCTGCATGCTCTCCCCGCCGATGTCGATGGGCAACAACTCATCGCCGGACGCCACGTCGGTCTGAACGTAGGCGCCGATGAAGCGCAACTCATGGCGCCACGGCAAAAAGGCGCGGTAAAACAGCGAATGGGCCTGGAGGGTCTCGAATTCGACATCCGCACCGAAGTGATAGCCGATGGATTGCTCGGTGCGGAAGGGATTGGACCAATTCACCCCCGCTGACCATTCGTTCTCGCCCGTCAGCGGCACGCCGGTATTGGCAAAGCCGGCATAGGCGGTCAGCGGGTTTTCCTCCACGGTCTGGAGCACCACATCCGCGGTGCCGTCGGCCTCGCCACGATCATAGATCAGGTTCACCTGGCGGATGGGATTCTCATTCAGCCAGTCGAGATCCGACTCGACGATGCGCCGGTCGATGCGATCTCCGGCAGCAAGGCGAATATTCTTTGTCAGATAAGCAGGATCGGAATGGCGGGCTCCCTCGACCTCCACCTTGCCGAGCACAGCCTCGCGCACGACGATCTGGACCTTGCCCTGGGTGATGTTTTGCTCGGGGAAATAGACATCGACGATGGGAAAGTCGTTGTCCCGCCACGCCTCTATGATGTCCTTGGCCAGATCGGCGAGCAGCCCCATGGAAGCGGGCTGGCCGATGTAGGCTTCGATCACCCCGACGAGCCCCACCGGCGCGGCGATCGCGGGATCGACGACGATTTTTTCCTCACCGACGGCCGGATCGGCGTCGGCTTGATCCTGATGGGGAATCAGCCGCACCGCGGCTATGTCGATGCCCAGCGGGGTGCGATCCTGCGACGGATCTTCCTCTTCCGTCTTCCCCGTTTGGGCCTGCGGGGCCTCGGCTTCGGCCGATTCGGGCACCACCTGGGCGCGCTGGGACTCCGCCTTGTCGATGGCACGACTCTGGGCGAGCGCTGCCGGCGCGCCCACATTCAACGCCCAGCCCATGCACAAACATCCCAGCACGAGCCGGCAGGCCCGGTATATCAGGCAGGCAGCGGATCGGGATCTGGCGGGAGATGGGGTCAAGGGCGGCAAGGGATCGGGCAGGTTCGTCAGTTGCCACCGAGGGCGGCATTCAATTCGTTGTAGGAGGTATCGCCAAGTTGCTCGTCAAGCAGCACGATGACCGGCTGCCCAGGAGGCACGCCGTCGAGGGCGACAGAGAGCGGGCCATCGGCACCGGTCACACCCACGGCGACGGGTATTCCGAGAGCATCGAACAACTCGCGCAGGGCGGCAATCGCCAGGGTCTCCTGGAGCGCGGCGAGCACTGAGGGATCGGCCGGCACGCCGCTGAGGTCGATGGCAAACGGACCGTCGGGCATCACCAGCAGCAGGCCCTCGCCCAGCCCGAGCGCCTGGGCCAGTTCGACGTTGGCGGCAATGTTGAGATTCTCCGCGAGTGCCGCGATGGCGAGGTTCGACGGAGTCAGGCCGGAACCGTCCAACGAGAAGGGGATGAAAATGAGATAGGGATTTGTGTCGGTGGAGATGACCAGCGCCTGACCGGCCAGCACCGTCGTCGCGGCGGAGAACGCCCCGCCGAGGCCGGTGATCTGCTGCATCAGGTTGGGCGAGGAGGTATTGAACCGGTTCTCCGAGGTGAAGCCGCCCTGATTGTCGATATCGAAGTTGCCAATCTGCTGATCCACCTGGAGCTGGAGAATATCCCCAAGATCAATCGCCGCGGTCTGCCGGGGCGCCTCAAAGCCGAAGTGGAAGACGTTTCCGATGGGATTCCCCTCGTCGAGGGACACCACGCCGGGCAGGTTGAGGGTGTCATTTCCCGGTCCGCCGTCGATGAGCTGGGTGAAACCGAAGAAGCCGCTGTTCACCGTGTCGTTGCCCGGCCCGAGCACCAGTTGGAGGATCTCCATGCCGGCAAAAGTGTAGGTGGGATTCCGTGTGATGCGGTTCGCAGTGATGTTGTAGATGTTGTTGCCGCCGAGATTCGAGTCATTGAGGAACAGCGTGTCGGAGCCCGCCCCGCCGTCGATCAGGGCCACGGTGGCCTGGTTGAGGAAATTGAATCGGTCGTTGCCGCTGCCACCATTGAGAACCTCGAACGAAGTGAACGTCGCGGTGCCGTTCACATTACCCGCGTTATTGGCCGTGATGTTGAAAATATCGTTGCCTCCATTGGTGGCAAAGGTGTCCGGAGCGGCCGAGCCGATGAAGTTCTCCAAGCCGGCAATGCTCCCGAGGCCGGTCGCCGTGGCCGAGCCCAGATTCACCGTCACCGGACCGCCGAAGCCGGTGTAGTTGAGCGTGTCCGGGCCGCCGGCGCCATCGAGGCGTCCCGTCAGGCTCGCGCCCGCGCCCATCTGGAAAGTATCCGCGCCGCCACCACCGGTGAGATTTTCAAACGCGGTCGCCGTCACCAGCGGGGTGCGGAACGTGTTGGCCCCTGTGATCTGGTAGGTGGTGCCGGCCCCAGGCCCCTTGAAGACATCGGCCAGACTCGGACTGCCGACAAAATCGTTGATCCCTTCAAAGCCCTCTCCAATGCCCGTTGCCATCGCCTTCGGCTGCCCGGAAAGATCGACCGCGATGCCGGTCCCGAGATGGGAGGAGTAATCCAGCGTGTTGGTCGTCAATCCCTCCGAGAAGCCTCCGTCCAGATAGCCGGATAGGCTGCCATTGGTGTGAATCTTGAAGCGGTCCGAACCCGAACCGCCGATGAGGTTCTCAAAACCATCGATGGTCGTGCCACCGACGGTCAGGAAGTCAGGGCCAGTGATCTCATAGACGCTGTCGGTGTTCGGCCCAATCACCGTGTCGATCTGCGGGGAACCCGTGAAGTCCTGGATGTTTTCAAAGCCATCGCCGATCGCCGTCGCCGTCTGGTTCGCGAGGTTCACCTCGACAGCCTCGTCGAAGCCGATGTAGCTGAGTTCGTTGCGCGTCCCGCCCCCGCCATTGAGGTGCCCGCTCAGACTCGACCCCGCACCGAACTGGAACAGGTCATCCCCGTCGCCACCGGTCAGGTTCTCGAATGAGGTGACCCTCACACCACCCGCGTCGAACACGTCTTCTCCGGAGAAAAGATACTGCGTGGCGGCATTATTCCCGATCAGAACATCCTCGCTGGACCGCGTGCCGGTGAGATTTTCGATCGCCGACAAGCGGTCGAGATGAAAGCTGATCGGACCGCCCAGCCCGTCAAAAGTGACCAAGTCGGCCGTGCCATCTCCGCCGATGAACGACAGATCCGTGCCGAAGGAAATCGTCGAATTCACAAAGACCGTGCCGCTGATTCCCCTATCCTGACCGTCGATCTGGAAGGTGATCTCCCCGTAGTTCGCCGTGACGGGTGCATTGACCTGAATCTGGTTTCCCTGAATGAAGAGATCGCCAAAGGTCGACTCCACCGCGGCATCAATCTGAGTCAGACCATGCGAAGACAGCGTCACATCTCCCGATGCTGTGGCTGCGGCGCTGAGGACCAGATTCCCACCATCCGCTTCGACCGTGACAAAGCCGGCGTTCGCACCACCAAGTGGCGCCGCTGGATTGCTCAGATTGACCCCGGCCGCCCCACCCCGGCCCGATCCCAGGATCGATACCGCGCCGTTTCCAGTGGATCGGTAGCGCCCGCTGTTGGCCGTGGCATTCACCCCGATGCCCAGATCTCCGCCCGCCCTACCTTCCAAGTAGAGAAAGCCATCCTTCACCGTCACCGAACCACCGTTCTCGGTCTGGATCCCGTCATTCTCGCTGAATCCCTGACCGCCATGGCCGATGATCGAAAGATCCCCCCCGCCCAGAGCCTGCACGGTGGAAGCGATCACCCGGACACCCCGATTCTTCTGCGAGTAAATGTCACCGCCCCCCGTCCCGGAGATCGAGAGATCGCCGTCCAGCACTTCGATGACGGAATCGCCGCCCGAAAGCCGCACGCCATCGTTGTTGTCGCCACCGGTTCCACCCTGGCCATCGATCGTGACATCGCCGAATCCGGTCGAAGCGATGGTGGCTTCATTGCCGATGAAAACACCCTGATTGCTGCCGCCGGAGCCCGTTCCCGTGCCCCCGATCCCAGTGATGGAAATGGCCCCGTCGACCGACGTCACGGTCACATAGCCATTGGTCGACACACCGTCATTGTTCTCGGTGCCGATTCCGCCGGTGCCGTGAATCGTGATCTTCGCGGCATTGGGTCCTGTCCCGGTCGATTCGATCGTTTCGGAGATATTCTCCACGAACACCCCGTGGTTGTCCGAATCGGTTCCGTCGCCCCCGCCGATACCGGTGATCGAGATGTCCCCGTAGGCCGAGTGAATGCCGGTGCTCCAGCCCATGATCTCCACCCCGGTGTTGTTCCATCCGACACCACCGCCCGTTCCGTGGATCGTGATCGTGGCCGCCCCATTTACACCACCCAGCGAGCGGATCTCCGCATCGTCATAGATACCCACCCCCGAAGCATTGCCCCAGTCACCGTCGCCTCCCTCACCAGTGATCGAGATCGCTCCCACCTCCGACTCGATGAAGGTCGTGCTACCCCAAATGATCACCCCGGAGCCTGCGGACTCACCGCCGCCGCCCGTGCCGTGAACCGTGATGCCGCCAGCCCCGCTGCCAGTGCCGAGCGAGCTGATCTGGGTGCCAAAACCGAAGTAAACACCGTCATTGCCGAAGGATTCAGAGGAAGCACTCGCACCACCGACACCCGTGAAGGTGATCCCGCCGGCTCCGGTCGTCGTGAAGGTCGCGGAAGATGTCCCGATACCTCGGAAATCACCATTCACGGGCGTGCCCGTGTTGGCCGAGAAACTCATCGCCCCATTCACCACAGAAAAATTCGCCCCATCCTCGATCTGGATCGAACGCGCGGCAGTCACCGACACCTCCCCGGTGCCGTTGGTGGAAACCTGGGTGCCCAACAGAGCGAAGTCATGGCCGGACAGCGAAATGTGGCCCCCCTGTGAACTGATCGTCCCGCGCAGATCGTTCAGTCCGGCGACGGTGGCTGCGAGGGAGATATCGCCGGCATTCGTCGTGATGGCCCCCGTATTGGTCTGAGAGAGGCTGTTACCCGTGATCGAAATGTCTCCTCCCAGAGATGAAATCTGGTTCGTCACGGTAATCCTGTCGGTGAAACTCCCTGCCGAAAACAAAGTCACGTCGCCTGAGGCCACGATCCCATCACCGCCCAAGAAAGCGCCCACTTCAAAGCCATCGGCGTCTTTGTAGTCCACGCTGCCGATCGCCCCGAGCGTGCCCGTGCCAAATCCAGAAATCCCATTCACATCATTGCCCGCGTTCGTCAGCGAAAAATTCACATTGCTCGCCCCAGTGCTGTCGCGGAATTGAAGCAAATCCGCCGACACCGCGTTCGTAAACGTCACGTCCCCGCCCAGCGATTCGAGAATCACATCCTCCGTTCCATTGCCCAGCACGTTGGCCACATTAACCGACGATATCGCCAGCCCCGTTCCGCTTCCTTCTCCCTTCAGATGGATCGCACCCCCGCCGGCGGCCAGGATCGAAACACCATTCAGGGTGATACCCGCGAAATTGCCCGCCACCGCCTCGCCATTGATGTCAATGCTGCCAGTCTGCGTGAAAACCGAAGACGCACCCTGCATCGCCACGCCGCCAGCGCCACCTTGGCCCTCAATCTTCACCAGATTATTCGTGGACTCGACCTCCGCCTGAAACATTATCACCCCAGTGTTTGAGAGATTCCCCAACTCGTGGCCGATGCCCTCGATCACTACTGATCCGTTCACCGACTTCACCTTGGTTCCCGAAAAGAGCAGCGCCACACCGTTCAGCCCACCCGTTCCACTGCCCGCCGATCCTTGCAGCGTGATGTTCCCTCCGTTGGAGAGCACCTCCGCACCGAATGCTACCTCAATGCCATCATTATTCGCGCCCGAGGCGGTATCCGCGCCGAAGCCTTCGATCATTAAGTCACCTGTGTTCGTTTGTACCCGCGTCCCAGTATCGCTCACCGACACACCGATGTTCGTTCCCACGCCCGCGCCGCCTTTTCCGCTGAGAAAAATCGACCCACCTCCCGTAGCGGACACGACCGAGCCATTTTGCACGCGGACGCCAATTAGATCACCCGAGACCGGGTCCGCATTGCCGACCGCATTCATGGTGATGTCGCCATCGGCGGTGGTCACGTCCGCATTGTTCAGCATGATGCCGGTTCCAGTGCCGAGCGCCGTGCCGTCAGTGTTCGCGTTCAGGTTGATCGATCCCGAGTTGGTCGACATACTCGAACCGACAGTCATGAAGATCGACCGCCCCGCGTTCACCGTCACCCCGCCCGCGCCGGTGTTCGTGATCGACGAAAAGGATTCCATGTTGAAATCCCGCACCGCGTTGAAGGTCAGCGAATTGTTCGAGGTCCATGAAATAGCGACATTGCTTTGTATCGTGATGTCGCCAAAGTCCTCCCCGTAGGGATCGTCCGTCTCCACGACCAAACTACCCGAATTATTGAGAAAATTCGCGATGTCGTTGGCGTAAAGCGTGTTGGCAATCACCGGACTCCCTCCGATGGGGCCCTCGTCAGAACCGCCGATCACCGTCGTGTCGATCGGATCGAACAACAGCGTGCCTCCCTGGCCATTCGAAGCCGACAGATCGATCCGTCCCGCGAGGTTCGGGATCGTCACCGAGTTCTTGCCGGAAAGCTCGACCCAACCGCCATTGCCACCCTCTCGACCACCCGTGGCCGAGATATTACCCAAAAAAGTCAGCGAATCCTGGGCAAAAACCACGATCTGACCACCGTTCCCATTCGTGATCGCGTTCGCGCTCAGCGTCGCCCCCTCGCCCACGGTCACGCGTTTCGCATTGTGGTAGGCCGGGTCCTCGCCCCGCACCCCGCCACCAATCAGAATCGTGCCACCACCCGTCTCGCCATCGGCGATCACCAGAGAGCCGGGCATCACATCGATCTCATTGCCCAAAACGACGATCTCCCCCCCCTTGCCCGTCTCCCCCTTCGCGTCGACGCGGCCGCCGACCTCGGTTTTGCCTTCCGCGCCCGCATCCACCGTGATCCGGCCACCCGCGCCACCGCCTTTACGAGCCTTCAGCGTGCCCGTGGTCCGCACCGGGCCACCGTTGGCTCGCAGGAAAATCTGGCCGCCCTCCCGCGTCACCCCGGTCGCCGCCACCCGGCCCTCGTTCTTCACCGCCATGCCGTAGATGTTACCTCCGTGGGCTTTCAGTTCCGCAATGTTCGCCTCGATGTTGCCCGTGTTGGTCACCCCGTTGGCTTTGGCTCCACCACTCGCCCCGCGTACGAAGACCCGCTCCTCGCCCGACTCCGCGAGCAGCACATCGTTGCCCGCCGCCAGCGCAGCGGTGCCCTGGGGCGCCCGGATTGTCCCCGCGTTCTCGACCGTCGCCGCGATCAGGATCACATCGCCATCCAGCGCGCTGATCGAGCCGAGGTTGACGATACCCGCCTGCGAGCCGCCGGCAAAATTCAGGTCGCCGCCGGCCAAAAACTCACCGTCGCTCACATCCAGCGTCGATCCGACAAAGCCACCTACATCGATCGTGCCGCCCGGTCCGACCAGGATGCCGTTCGGATTGATCAGATAGACCCGGCCATTCGCCCGTAGCGCCCCCTCGATCGTCGATGCCGACGCGCCCCGCACCCGGTTCAGAGCCGCCGAGCGCGATCCCGGCTGCAGGAATTCCGTCAATTCCCCCGCGCCGATCGAGAACGACTCCCAGTCGATGATCGCCTTGTCCGAGGCCTGTAAAATTCGCAGCTGGCCGTCGACCCGCTCAAAGGTCACCGCCCCGTGCCGCACCGCTTCGCCGAGTGGATTCGCCCCGGCTCCCGGGGAGAAAGCCAGCGCCGCGATCGCGAGCGCCGCCGCCATCCGGTGATGAAGCGGCAGCCGGTCTGTGGGGGGGCGTTGCATTCAGTTGGTTCCGTTCGGTCCCAGTTGGGCTCCGGATTCCGATCAAACCCTGTTGCATCGGCGATCCAACAGGGTCTGTGCGGAAATCCCCGCTCCTCAGTTCCCGGCCTTTGGCACGATTTCCACCTTGCCCTCTTTCACTTGGGCAAAGCCTTTGCCGTTCTCCACCACGACCGCGTAGTAGGTCCCGCGCGCCGCCGCGATGCCGCTCGGCGTCTTGATTTTGAAATCCATCTCCGCCCCGGCTCCCGGCCGCAGCAGGGCCCCCAGGCTGCCATCCTTCAGATCCAGCGTCACCTTGGGCGGCGTGGCCGCCTCGACGATCTCCTCGATCGTCACCTGGCTGTTCTGGGCGACCCGGATGGCCGACTTCGCCGTCATCACGATCACCGCCCGGGCGCCCGCTCCCGTCGTCACCGTGCTGCCCACGGCGACCGTGTCCCCGGCTTTCAGGGCGGCCTGGGCACCGCCCGGAGGCGTCACTTTCACATCGCCCACCGCGACGGTGACTTTTCCACTCGTGGGAGCAGCGGCATTCTGGGCAGATCCGACGGACGGATGCAAACAGACGATTGCGCACGCGGCGATCGCGGCCAAGGTGAGTTTCGGTGCGGTTCTCATGGCGAAACAGGTTGGTGAGGCTCCACTCAAGTCGGGAATGATCGAAAAAAGGTTCATAAATAGCAACATTTATTCCTGACGAACGAAGCAAATTTCTATTCACACAAGGCGATGAAGCCCAAAGCCGCCAATTCGCGCCATCTGGTGCCCCTGCTGGCTCCCCCGGTCGTGCTGATCGCCATGCTGGTCATTGGGCAGTCGGATTTGTCACAACAACTTGAAAATGTGACGGTAGACCGACGCTTCAAGAAGCGTCAAGCCAGCGATCCGCCCGCCGACCCCCGCATCCTGCTCGTCGGCATCGGCGAGACTTCGCTGAAAATGATTGGCCGGTGGGAAGAATGGACCCGCGACATCCACGGCCGATTCCTCGACAGCCTGAACGAGCGAAAACCCCACCTCGTCGCCTACGACTTCTTTTTCTCCGAGCCCAGCAAGGACCCGGCCCACGATGAGGCCTTCGCCTTCGCTCTGGAACTGCACCCCGGGGCCATCACCGGCGCCGTCGCCGACGATTCGCGGCCCGACGCCGCCCCCTACTCGGAGCCCACCATCGGCAACACCGAGCCGATCACGAACGTCATCGGTGACACCCGACGCCTCATCCAGGCACCAAACGGCCCCTTGCCCATCCCGATCATCGCCCAGACCTCCTGGACCGGCTTTGTGAACTCCCCGCCCTCCCGGATCGATGGCATGCGCCGGGTGAACCCCCTCGTCGTGAGCTTCGGCGGCCGGATCTACCCTTCATTCATCCTCCAGACCGTGATGCGCATCGACGAGGCCCGCGCCGCCGATGTCGAGGTCATCCTCGGCGAGGCCGTCGTCATTCGCGGACCAGACCGCCCCGAGCGCCGCATCCCCATCGACGATCGCGGCATGATGACGCTCAACTACCGACGCGCCGACACCTTCGAGCCGATCGATTACGCCTCCCTGATGGCCCTGCTGGAGCGCTACGCTGAGACCCGCGAATGGCCCGCAGACCTGCCGCCCGTGGAGGGCCAGTATCTCATCGTCGGCCAGATGGCCGAGGGATTGACCGACTTCGGCCCGACCCCGCTGAAGCCGCGCGAGCCGCTGGTGCTGGTCCAGGCCGTCGCGCTGAACAACATCCTCCAGCAGGACTACCTGACCCTCTACCCGACCTGGCGCGTCCTGGTCGGCTGGCTGGCCCTCGCCTGGGCTTCCCTGTGGCTGCTACGACGATCCTCAGTCACCCTCAGCGTCGCCGTGCCCCTCGTCCTCGTCGCACTCTACATCTGGTTCGCCTACCGGCTGTTCCGGGTAGAAAGCGTCCAACTGCCCCTCTTTCTGCCCGCCCTCGGTTTCCTCGTCGCCCACGGAAGCGCCCTCGTCGACCGGCTCGTCGCAGAAACCCGGGCCAAGAGCCGCATCAAGAACCTCTTCGGCACCTACGTCTCGCCCGAGGTCGTCGATCGCATGGTTGCCTCGGGCGAGGATCCGAAACTGGGCGGCCAAACCAGCGAAATCACCGCCTTTTTCAGCGACGTACAGGCCTTTTCCACCTTTTCCGAAAAACTCGACGCCGAGCGCCTCGTCGCCCTGATGATCGACTACCTCTCCGAGATGACCGACATCCTCCAGTACCGCGGCGGCTCGCTGGACAAGTACATCGGCGACGCCATCGTCGGCATGTTCGGCGCTCCCCTGCCCGTGCCGGACCACGCCTATCGGGCCTGCTGTGCCGCCATCGAAATCCAGCGTCGCCAGGCCGAACTCCGCGAAAAGTGGCGTGCCGAGGGCGGCTGGCCCGACATCGTTTACCAGATGCAGACCCGCATCGGTCTCAACACAGGATTGGCCGTCATCGGCAACATGGGCTCCCGCCGCCGCTTCAACTACACCATGATGGGCGACAACGTGAACCTGGCCGCCCGCTGCGAAAGCGGTTCGAAGAGCTACGGCGTCTACACCATGGTCACCGGAGAGACCCGGCGCGCCGCCGCCGCCGCCAAGGATGACATCGCCTTTCGCTACCTCGACAAGATCGTCGTCAAAGGCCGCACCCAGCCGGTGGAGATGTATGAAGTGCTCGGCTACCTCGCCGACCTCCCCTCCAGCACCGCCGGCTGCATCGAGGCCCACGCCGCCGCCATGGCGCTCTATCTCGCCCGCGACTGGTCCGGAGCCCTCGCCGGTTTTGAGAAAGCCGCCGCCCTGGAGCCCAATCAGCCCGGCGGAGCGCTCGACATCCACACCAATCCCTCGCTCGTCATGATCGACCGCTGCCGCGCCTACCAGATCCATCCTCCCGCCGACGATTGGGACGGCCGATACGTGATGGAGACCAAATAGCCACCCCGCCCCCGCTCGCGCCGGAGGGAGTGGGATTGGTGGAGGCGAGGGGAGTCGAACCCCTGTCCTAATGATCGTCCATGCAAGCCTCTACATGCTTAGCCGGTCTTTTGATTTAGGGAGGCAGCCTTCGACAGGCAGAATGCCGTTCTCCCGATCGCCACTGTAACCTCTCGTTCCTCCGCCCGGACGCCCGGCGGGGAACCAGCCCGCTGGTGTTCGCAGCGCACCTCAGCAGGCATCGGGCGCGCCACGGGCCGCTCAATTAGGCAGCCAGAGCAAGTTCAGGTTCGTAGTTTGCGTTTATTTGTTTGATCAGCTTTTTACGAGGCCAACTGATCAACCTCGGCATGCAGCCAGCCCTTCAAACCACCAGTCGAAACCAGTACGCCCCCGGTCTCAATCCAGTCAGCTCTTTGGAAACTGCTGTTCTTCAAATCTGAGAGACAGCGTAGGCCGGATTTCGTTCAATGCCAACCGAAGAAAATTGCCCGCCCCCGGCCTCTCCGCCCCCCCTCCCCGCGAACTGGCTCCGGGGTTGCAAGACCCGCCGGCTCGACCGTTTCGCCCTTGACCCTCCCAGTCGCATGCGGTACGCCTGAGAAACGAGGACCGTCGACCCGCCAACGCCAACTCCCCACCCACCCCCTCCGCACCACCATGGACATTCGCACCGACGACTACGAAAAGCTCGGCACCTTCTACCTCGGCCGGAGCTACGATCTGGAAAAGAAGGATCTCGGCGACTCACTCGTTCTCTACGATTCCAAGGACCTCGTCACCCACGGCGTGGTGCTGGGCATGACCGGCTCGGGCAAGACCGGCCTCTGCCTCGCCCTGCTGGAGGAGGCGGCGATGGACAACATCCCCGCCATCATCATCGATCCGAAGGGCGACATCGCCAATCTGCTGCTCACCTTTCCCGACCTCGAGCCAGCCGACTTCCGCCCCTGGATCAACGAGGAGGACGCGCAGAAAAAGGGCCAGACACCCGACGAGTTTGCCGCCAAACAGGCCGATCTCTGGCGCAAGGGCCTCGCCGACTGGGGCCAGGGGCCGGAGCGCATTCGCTCCTTCCGCGACAAGGTCGACCTGACCATCTACACGCCGGGCTCGAATGCCGGCCTGCCCGTCTCCATCCTCAGTTCGCTCGATGTCCCCGACTTCGAGGTGCTCGACGACGCCGAACTCCTCGCCGAACGCATCGAGTCCACCGTCTCAAGCCTGCTCTCGCTCGTCGGAATCAATGCCGATCCCATCAAGGATCCCCAGCACATTCTGTTGTCCAACTTGTTCAGCCACGCCTGGCGCGCCGGCCAGGGCATCACCCTCGAAAGCCTGGTGCGGCACATCCAGGCGCCGCCTTTTGATAAAATCGGCGTCATGGCGCTCGATCGCGTCATCACCGAGTCGGCCCGGCAGGATCTGGCGATGAAAATGAACAACCTGCTCGCCTCTCCCGGCTTCTCCACCTGGCTGCAGGGCGAGCCGCTCGACATCAAGCGCATGCTCCACACCGCCGAGGGCAAGCCACGCATCTCGATCTTTTCCATCGCCCATCTCAGCGATACCGAGCGCATGTTCTTCGTCGCCCTGCTGCTCAACCAGACCCTCGGCTGGATGCGCGCCCAGAGCGGCACCACCAGCCTGCGGGCGCTGCTCTACATGGACGAGATCTTCGGCTACCTGCCGCCGACGGCGAACCCGCCGTCGAAAAAGCCGATGATGACGATGCTCAAACAAGCCCGCGCCTTCGGTCTGGGACTTCTCCTCGCGACTCAGAACCCCGTCGACCTCGACTACAAGGCCCTGTCGAACATCGGCACCTGGTGGCTCGGGCGTCTCCAGACCGAGCGCGACAAGATGCGCGTGCTGGATGGCTTGGAGGGCGCGGCCACGAGCGGCGATGGCGCCTTCAACCGCGCCAAAATGGAGCAGCTCCTCGCCGGCCTCGGCAACCGCATCTTTCTGATGAACAATGTCCACGAGGACGGCCCCGTCGTCTTCCATGTGCGTTGGGTGATGACCTACCTCCGCGGCCCACTGGCCCGGAAACAGATCAAGGAACTGATGGACCCGAAGCGTCCCGTCGAGACGCCAGAGCAGAAGGCGGCCAAAGCCGCCGCGGCGCCCAAACTGGAAAAGCCCAAGCCGCTCCGCCCCCGCCTGCCCAAGGGCGTCGCCGAATACTTCGTCCCCGCCGGTCCCGGCGTGCCGGGCGAGGAGATCCACTACGCGCCCGCCGTGATCCGTGTTGGCGAAGTGCGCTTCAACGATGCCAAGAAGGGAATCAACGGCAGCAACGAGGTCGTCCACGTCAATCCCATCGATTTGGAAAGCGGCGCGATCGATTGGAATCGCGAAATCGAACTGCCAGCCGGCATGACGCCTCAGCAGCTTTCGCTCGAGCCGCTGCCCGGCGCGAGCTTTGCCGACCTGCCGCTCAACCTGATCGAGTCGAAGGCCTGGACCGGCCTGGGCAAGGAGTTCGTCGACTGGCTCTACGCGAATGAGGCGCTGACCCTGTATTTCAGCCCCCTTTCCGGAGAGCACAGCCGGATTGGCGAGACCGAAGGCGACTTCCGCGCCCGCCTCGTCCACAGCGCCCACGAGGCACGCGACAAAAAGGTGGAGGAGCTGCGGCAGAAGTATGCCAAACAGATCGAGGCCGCCGAGGCCAGGATCACCAAAGCCATGGACGAGCTGGATGACCAGAAGAGCCAGGCCAGCAGCGCCAAGATGTCCACCGTGATGAGCATCGGGACCAGCATCCTCGGAGCCGTGCTGGGGCGTCGCGTCAGCCTCGGCACCTCCGGTCGCGGTGCCATGTCCGGGGCCTCCCGCGCCTGGAAGGAAAGCCGGGATGTCTCACGCGCCGAGGAGAAAGTCACCAAGCTGGAGGACGAACTCGTCGCCATCGAGGCCGATTGCGAAAAGGAGATCGAAAAGCTCAAGGCCGCCATGGACCCCATGCGCGAGTCCCTGCAGCCCGTGCGCCTGACGCCACTGAAAAAGGACTGCTCCGCCAAGTCCGTCGGCATCGTCTGGCTACCCTACCGGACGCAGACCGAGCCCACGACCAGTGCGGCATGGTGAGCCGGTTGGGCATTCCGATCAGACCCTGTTGCATCGCCGATCAGACCCTGTTTGATCGGAAACTTGGGGTCGCGGACCGGACTTGGGGGCGAACCTCCCGCCTTCACAGCGCCAGCCCATGCTGCCGCCAGAAGGCTTGGAGCTGGGCGTGGGAGCCGTTGAACACATTCCGCTCCAGGGGCCGGTCCATGTCGCCAAAGTAGGGGCTGAAACGGTGCGTGCCATGGTGATAGACTTTGGCCCTCGAGCCGCCGTTCTGCCAGTCGACGCCGCCATACTGCCAGATGGCCCAGTTATTCCAGACGTTGTATTGATTGAGCAATCCGCGGGGATGCACAGGCGGAGGAAACTGCGGATAGCGGGGATCGGCACCGCTTTCGTGCGAATACAGGGCAAGCCAGTAGGGCATGCGGCGCAGCTTGGCCTTGGTGGCCTCGTCGGCGCCGCTGAGGAGGATTTTGAGGTGGCCGCTGTTCTCCAGATACGCGACTGGCACCACGCCGGTGCGGCTCTCCACGCGATCCATGAAGCGGGTGATGTCGGACATCCGCGACTGGGCGTCGAAATCGCCGCACAACAACAGCGCGGGCGCCTGCCAGTCCCGGCTCCGGGCGAGCGCCTGGGCGCGGTCGACGAACTGATCGGCCTGGGCGACGGCATCGACGTGGTTTTGCAGCCGGTAATAGACGCCCGGCAGCAGGCCCGCTCGATCAGCCGAGGCGAGGAAATTTGCGCACTTGGTGTCGAGATTGCCGCCCTTTCCGGCCCGGGCAATGAGGGCGGTGGCGCCATTGGCACGCAGGGCGGAGACGTCGTGCTCGGAGTAGCCACGGCCCTCGCGCTGGCGCTCTTTGGGATCGTAGGCGGAGACATTGATGATCTGCGGGAGCCCTCCGCGGGGGGCCTGGGCGGCCGCCGAAGTGGGCTGGGGCGTCTGGGCCTGCTGGGTGGCGCACTGGGCGAGGACCAGGCTCGCGATGATGAGGGTGAGGTGACCGGGGCGAATCATGGCGGAAACTATCGCTCCGATTTTTCGGCTTGGCGACCGCTTCGCTCCATTTTCTTCCTAACTCCGGACCGCTCTGGATCGTATTGTCCGACGATGTCTCTCGACCTGAAGTCCAACCCCATCGACCGTCTCCGGCTCGCCTCGATCCTCGACGGCATCTCCTACCTGATCCTGCTCGGCATCGCCATGCCGCTGAAATACCTCGCCGACATGCCCCTGGCGGTGAGGATTGTGGGCATGGCGCACGGCATTCTCTTCATCGCCCTGTGCTGGTGCCTGTTGACGGCGCTGCTGGACCGGCGCCTGTCTTTCAAATGGTGCGTCATCGTTTTCCTCTGCGCGCTGGTGCCTTTTGCCCCGTTTGTACTGGACCGGAAACTGAAGGGCCGGTGACCGGACAGGCTTTCAGATCGTCTCGCCAGGGATGAAGGCGGGTGTCAGCCGGATGGCGCGGGGCGGCAGGGCGCCGGTCTCGACGAGCTGACGTGCGGCTCGGGACAGGCTGCGGGGAAAGCGACCCGGATCGATGCCATAGCGGGCCACCTCGGGCATGACATGCCGCAGGAAGACCTCGTCGTCGCGGGAGATGACGGCCATATCCCTGGGCAGGCGGAGGCCGCGTCTCAGCAGATGCGTCACCACGGTGAGGGCATGGACGGCGCGGGCGACGAGGAGCGCCGTGGGTGGCTCGCCGGCTTGCAGGGCCCGGTCGAGGAGACCACAGAGATGGGCCGCGGTGCCATCGTGGCAGATCACGGAGACGGCGGCTTCCGGCTCGCCGGCAGGAAAGGCCTCGCGCAGGCCGCGCTCGCTTTCCGCCTCGCCGGCGGTGGCCCCCTCGGGCACGACCAGGGCGATGCGCCGGTGTCCTTTCGCCCGCAGCAGCCCGCCGGCATGGCGGCAGGTGGCCCGGTAATCAATATCCACGGAAGGCAGTTCGATACCCGGCGCGCAGGACCCGGCCACCAGGCAGGGCAGCCCCCGGCGCACGAACCAGCGCTGCATCGGTTCGCGGGAACCAAATGCCAGCCAGGCCGCGGCGACCGTCCGCGTGGTGATGGCTTCCAGAGCCCGCTCGGGGCGCTCCGAAAAGCAGGCCGGCTGCACCAGCCACTCCACCCGGATACCGGCTCCCGCCAGAGTGGCGCGGAGGTCGTCGACCACCACCACGGCCGATGGCGGCATGGCGGTGAGGGGACGCGGCGCGATCACGGCGATCACTTTTTCAGCCGATTTCCCGCTGTCCAGACCAGCCGGACGATGGAGGATGGACCGCCGCCGTCGGGCGGAGGTGTCGATCAGTCCCTCGCGCTGGAGTTCGGCCAGGGCGGCGCGCAGCGTGGGCCGGCTCACTTGCAGGCGGGCGCAGAGTTCGCGCTCGCCGGGCAAATGGCCACGCCACTGGCCGCGGTCGAGGCATTCGCGCAAGCTCCTCGCCGTCTCGGAGGCGAGGGACAGGCGCCGCGGCAAAGAGACAATCTGGGCGTCGGACTCCGGCATCTGGTCAGGGAAACTGACCAGCAGCGTGGGCTTGTCGCCGCCGGTCCGCAAGGGGAATAATGGTGGTATTTCCCGATGAGCGATTTCCCCCTCCCCCACCGGCTGCTCGAACCTGGCATCCTCCATCAGCTCAAACGCTGGAACACGCCGACGATTTACAATGGCTGGGAGCAGGTCACGAAGCGCAATCCGGCTCTCGACGGGATCAATCACGAGGAGACGCGCGATTTCATGCCGCAGATGGGGCCCATGGTCGGCTACGCGGTGACGCTCATGATCGAGCCTTCAAATCAGGGCCATCGCGCCGCAAATCCGAACGCGGGCGAGGAATACCGGCGCTATATCGCAAGCGTGCCGGGGCCGAAAATCGTCGTGGTGCAGGATCTCGACAAACCGCGCGTCCTCGGATCGCACTGGGGCGAGGTGAACGCCACGATGCACCGCGCCCTCGGCTGCGTCGGCACGATCACCGACGGGGCGGTGCGGGACATCGACGAGATGACCGATGCGGGTTTCAAGGCGCTGGCGCGGCGACTCTGCGTGGGACACGCCTTTGTCCATCCAGTGCGCTGGGGTTGCGAGGTCGAGGTTTTCGGAACGAAGGTGAAGCCCGGTGATCTCATTCACGCGGACAAACACGGCTTTCTCGTCATCGCGCCGGAGGAGCAGGCGCGCCTCCTCGACGCCGTGATCTTCATGGATCGCAACGAGTGCGAGACGGTCATCCCGGCGGCGAGGGATACGGAGGACGATGACCTCGGTGCCAAACTCGCGAAGATGGAGGCGGCCATCGGCGTGTTCCGCGACAACCTGAGGGCGAAATTTTCCAGCGAAGGCGAATGGTGATGAATACGCTCGATTCTCAAGTGATTTTGGCAGACTACGAACGCGATGGCGTCGCCTTGGTGCGCGGCTTTCTCTCCGCGGAGGAGGTCCGGGCGATCCGCGCGGAACTGGATCGCTACATCCGCGAAGATCTCGCTTCCAAGCCGACCGATGCCCGCACCCTTGAGGCGGATGAAACGACGGTCCGCAATCTCTGGCGCCTTGAGGTGCACAATGCGTTCTTCCGCGACTTTGCCGCGCGCGAGGATCTGCGAAGCCTCATCGCACCGTTGGTGAAGGGCGAGCCGGTTCTCGCCGGTGTCGAGACCTTCAACAAGCCGGCCCGGATCGGCTCAGGCGTGCCGCCTCACCAGGACAACGCCTACTTTTGCCAGACGCCTCCCGACATGCTCACCGTCTGGATCGCGATCGACCCGGTGACCGAGGCGAACGGGCCGGTGACCTACGTAAAAGGATCGCATCGGCTCGGACCGCTCCCTACCAAACCCTCCGGCGTGCGTGGCAACAGCATCGGTCTCGCCGAGATGCCCACGGCGACGGAGGAGGAATTGCTCGTCGCCTTGCTCGAGCCCGGCGACGCCACGATCCACCACTGCGACACGATCCACTATTCCGCGCCGAACACGATCGATCACCCGCGCCTCGGATTTCTCCTCGTCTTTCGTGGGAGCCACACGGAGACTGATCCGGCCTTGAAGGCGGCTTACACGGCCGCGGTCACGATGACACCACCGGCATGAAGGGAGAAGGAGACAGAATCATGAGGGGTGGAATCATGGGAAACCATGAGACCCGATTCTTCATCTTCATGATTTCACCCCTCATGATTTTGTCCCACCCGGTCCTCGCCCGCGATCTCCACGTCGGCATCGATCCCGACGTGCCGACCATTCACCACGCCATCAAGGTCGCCCTGCCCGGCGACACGATCCATCTTGAGCCCAACAAGGTCTACCGCGACTACGCGGGCTTCTACGGCAAAAAGGGCGAGCCCGGCAAACCGATCACGCTCGACGGCCACGGAGCAACCCTGGAGGGCTCGGACCCGCTCGATCCCGCCCGGTGGCGCGAGGTCTCGCCCGGCCTTTTCGCCGCCGATGACTTGCTCCCGAACCTGAGCGATGCCGTGATCGGACGCTGGTTCTTCCTCTTCGACGGGAAGATGCAA